>JASEJE010000010.1 GCA_030024085.1 Bacillota bacterium
CCGCCTACTTCGCAACAAGGGATCTCACAGATACGGCGCGGAATCTCCAGGGGATGCTGGGCCTGCCATTCACACGGACTGACCATATGGTTATTGCGCTAATCGTCACCGGCGGTCCAGCTCTCATTGTTGCTCAGCATTGGTTGACGAAAAAGTCCGCTCTCTGGGCATATCGGCTTGGCCGGGCCGTCTCATGAAGAAGCGGCTTGCGAATGGGCGGCTTGCGAATGGGTTCTGCCAGTGACGGAGGAGCCGGGAGAGGCGGCAGATGGGGGGAGTCAATGTGAATCTGGAGGAGGTCGCGTATTGCGGGTTGTATTGCGGCCTATGCGCGAGTCGGCGGCGCATTCCAAGGCAGGCTGCCACGCTGCGCGAGACGCTGCGCAAGGAGGGATACGATCGCGGTTACTTCGACGTCCCCGGTCTCGAGAAGGTATTCTCCGCGTTCTGGGAGGGGCTCGGGCTCCTGGCCGACGTGCCCTGCCCGGGATGCCGGGCGGGCGCGGGGTTTCCCGGGTGTAGCGTCCGGGCGTGCGCGCAGGAACGGGAGGTGACCGCTTGTCCCCTCTGTCCCGATTTCCCCTGCGACAGACTGGCGATGTTGAATCACTACCCGCTTCTCGTGGCTGACGGCAAGAGGATGCGGCAGCTCGGTCTCGAGAAGTGGGTCGCGGAGCAGGAGGCTCGGGAAGCGGCCGGGTTCGCGTACGCCGACGTGCGGTATCCGGAATAGCCACGGGCGGCTTGTCGAGGTGGCTGCGTCCGTCCTTGCGTCCATCCTCCGATTTCCCGCTGTCGGCCGGCGCCCCGGCCCAGGCCAGGCCAGGGAATTGCCGGGCGGCGAGATGGCCTGTGTCGTGTACCAGCGCCCTTATGAAGGGATCGGCGAGGCGTACAACGCCATCATGGCGTGGTGGGAGCCCAACGGTTACCGTATCGCCGGCCCGGTCCGCGAAAGCTACCTCCGCAGCCCCGGCAACACCGACGACCCGGCCCAGCCGAGAAGGACTCACTCACCTGCGGTCATACAGCATCAGCCCTTCCCTTTGCACCTTCTCAAGCATGGATCCGCCGGCGGTCCGCAGATCGACCAGATCAAATGGGAGGCCCGTCAGCTCTTCGACTGCGGCCATGGCTTCCCAGTAACGGCGAGGGTCGAGTCCCCGCACAGCCAGGCCGAGAGGTGGCCCCGACTCCCACCCCTGCCCCTGCCGCGTCGAGCGCCCGCACAGCCAGGCCTAGATCCTCGGGAAGCCTCGTGCATCCATATAACCTCCACAATGGCGTACGTTGTCGGGTACAACAACAGAAGCGATGGTCGCAAACAGGTCCTTCTCCAGCGTTGTGCGCGTTCAGAAGGATCGTGGCCGTGCGGTTGTCGCCACAGGTCCCTGTCATCTGGTGCGTCATCCCGGTTACCTGGGGTGGATCCTTTTCAATGCCGCTACGCCGGTTGAGCTGGACTCGCTTTGGGCTCTCGTCCCCGCAATGTTGACGATGGGCGCCATTATCCTGCGTACGGCCCCAAGTGTGAGTTCAGAAATCCATGCCGGTTTGGGAGAAGATTCCGGATTGCCGGTGCTTGCTAGGGCGGGGCGTCGAGAATTCGGCTAGCCTTAAGCGCCAAATTCGAACGAGGCTCACCGCACGCGCCGTCCCCGGAGGGCAACACCGGCAACCCTGGAAAAGTGGCGGTGATTTCTGAACCCACACTTAGGAGGATGAGACACTGCAACGAGAGCTTGATGGTTATCCTGACCATGCATGACGGGTGCGTTAACGCCTTTTCCCGGGGTTGTGGTAGGGACGTCTTACGTTCCAGAGAGGAGGTACCCTATGACGAAGAGATCGATTGCGCCGCAGCGTGGCTTTTTCCCCCAGCCTGTATACTTGATCGGCTGCTTCAAGGAGGACGGCAGGCCAAACTTCACCTTGAAGACCTGGATCACCTGTGCCTCGACGAAGCCCCCGATCATCATGTTCACGGCCGGGGATGCTCATCAAGGCACGAAAAAGACGGCCAAGCGCGTTCTCGAAACCGGAGTGTTTTCGGCCAGTCTCGCGACTATATCCATGATTGAACTTGCCGATTACTGCGGCATCACGTCAGGCTATCAAACGGACAAATGCGCTGATACAGGCATGGCATGGAGCAGGGGAGCCGTTCTCGATGTGCCTGTTCTCGATGATTCGCCGTGGGTTTACGAGTGCGCAGTGGTCAAGACGCTGGATATCGGCAATGGAACCGTCTACTTCGGTGAAATCAAGAACATCCTGGTCGACGATGGGATTCCCGATGCCACCCGCGGCAAGGTCGACGTTTCATCCCTCAGCCCGGCGATCTACGCTCCGATGAAGTATTTCTCCCTGGGGCCGCAGGTTTATGCCGTCGGGGACTCTCTGCTGTTGTCTCTTCGGTGACGGATTTCGCCGGTGGCTACGGGCATTTAGTTGTCCGGCGGGGAATGGTACAACTGACTCGGCATAGTCCCTCCCCAATCTTGCCAGCGACGGCTCGTGCGCCGCGGCCACGAGTTCGGCGCTGGAAGGCCTCTTCCACACTCGGCACAGCGAGAAGCTTTGTCGGGCCACTCCTGCCGAGGACTGAGGATGCGCACGTCGGTCGCCACCGCAGGATCAGTGGCTTACCGAGGCGAATGCCCGGGATGCCTTTACATCCCGATGACGAACATGTATTCTATAGAAGGGTGAGCGATGTGGGGTGACCGTTCGCGAGACCGTCTGCAAGTCCGCTCTGGTCAAGTCGGGCATTGCCGACTATGCCCTGAACCCGTACACCGGCTGCGCCCATAGTTGCGCCTACTGCTACGCCTCGTTCATGGCGAGGTTCTCCCGGCACGACCGGCCGTGGGGCCAGTGGGTGGACGCGAAGATCAACATCGCGGCCGTGCTGGCCCGGGACCTGCGGCGCTTGCAGCGCCTGCAGCGGGAGGCGCGCGGTGGCCCGGTGGAAGTGGTCATCTCCAGCGTCACCGATGCCTACCAGCCGCTGGAACGTGGTTACCGGTTGACCCGGGCCTGTCTAGAGGCTATCGCTGAGTCAGTCAGCCAGGGCTCGCTAGAACGCCCGCTCTTGGGTCTTCCTGTGGATCCTTCGCTGGGTCTTTCCCCCTCGCGGCCTGGGCCTGAGACTTGGCTCAGGGTCTCCATCCTGACGAAGTCCGATCTCGTCGTGCGGGACCTGGACGTGCTACAGGATATCCCCAGTCTCGAGGCTGGCATGACCATCACAACCGTAGATGACACGGTGAGCAGGCTCTATGAGCCGGCGGCGCCACCCGCGACGAAGAGGCTGTCAGCCCTCAAGCGATTGTCGGACGCGGGCATCCGCACCTGGGCCTTTCTCAGCCCGCTCTTGCCTTATCATTCTGACTCCGAGCGGGCCGTGCGATCGATCTTGGTAGCAGTCCGGGACGCCGGGGTTGCCCGAGTGATGGTGGACCGCTTCAATCCGTATCCTGCTTCTGTGAGCCGGTTTCTGAAAGCCGCTCCCGCTGAGGCAGCCCAGGCGCTGCGCGGATACGTTGCCGGGCCGCTCGGCTACCTCGGGCGGCTCAGGGAAACGGTCACCGAGGCTGCGGCAGACCTGAAGCTGGACCTGAAGGTGTTGTTTTGAAAGCCGACCACGGCAGGGCCGGTGTCGTAATTCCTGACCTTCGGATCTTGCGCATGCGCCTTGAGGGCGAAGTTCTCGGCACCGCCATGAGCGGGGGAGCAGACAGATGGAAAAACAAGCGGGGTGCGCTACGTGGAATTCCACCATGAATGATCGGGACGACCTCGGAAGACCGGGCGCGGCAAGCGTTGGCGTGGTCAACCAGCGCGGGACGATGTTGACGTCAGTTGCGGGCATCGTTGGCATTGCTACTGTGCGGCGTTATCTCGTCCAGCGTCTGGGCCTGGATGTCCGTTCCGACCAGCCGCCCCAGGCATTGGTCCGACGTTTGGAGGCAGTCCAGGTCGACCCGGTCAACCTGCTGGCCAGGAATCACGAGTTAGTCTTCCACTGCCGCCTGAGCGGGCGCCGCGCCGGCCGGGCCGACTACTACCAGGGGCCGGATGGCCTCTTTGAATACATCGCAGGGAACCGCGTCCTTCTACCCCTGGCCGACTTTCCGCTCTTCGTCCCGTTCATGCGTCTCCGCGAGGAAGCCCACCGGGAAACCCTTCGTCGCCTGGCCGGCCCGGTCCGGCAGGTGCGCGAGGAGATCGAGCGGGCGGGTCCCCTCACTTCCCGCCAGATCGTCTGCGCTGAGAAGGTTTCCGGCTACTGGGATCCCGCGGCGACTCCGCAGACCAAGGCGACCACCCTGGCCCTACAACTGCTCTGGGAAAGCGGGCTGGTGACCGTCGTCGGTCGTAGCGGGGGAGAGAGTATGTACGATCTGACCGAGCGCGCCCTGCCGGCCGATCTCCTGGCGCAGGGACAGGAAACGCCACTTGCGGAAGCCCGCCGCCTGCTGCGAGAGAAGTACTACCGCGCCATGGGTGTGTTCGATGCCGGGCACGTCTTCTTCGGCTGGCAGCACCTGACCGCGCGGGAACGAGTCGCGGCGCTGGCAGAGGACGAGCGGCGCGGCGTGGTCGAACGGCTGCCGATTGAGGGCGTGGAACGAGCCTACTGGACCGTAGCGGGCATGGGAGAGACGCTGGCTGCGTGCCGGGGAACGGCCGCACCTGACGGGGTGCGTTTCCTGCCGCCTCTGGACAACCTGCTTTGGCGGCGGGAGCGCCTGGTCGACCTCTTCGACTTTGATTACAAGTGGGAGATCTACACCCCGGCAGCGAAACGCAAGGGCGGGCCCTACACCATGCCCATCCTCCGCGGGGCGGACTTGGTGGGCCGGCTCGACGCCCACCTGGACCGGGCCGCCTCCATGCTGGTGATCGACGGGCTTCGCTACGAGCCGGGGATCAGGGTGACGCAAGCATTGCGGGGGGAGGTGGAGGATGAGATCGAGCGGCTACGGGGATTCTGCGGAGTGGAGGGGGTGGTTCGCGATTCATGACAATCTGCGCAGACCCGGCGCGTCTGCAGCTATGCAAGGAGGGAGAAGAGTGCACGGGGAGGTTGCGTTTGTAACGGGCTCAAGCAGGGGGATCGGGCGTGCCATTGCTCTTGAACTGGCAAGGCGAGGGGCGGACGTAGCGATAAACTGCCGGACCTCCTTGGAGCAAGCGCAAACGGTATGCGCAGAAGTGGAGCGTCTGGGGAGGCGAGCCGTCCTTGTAACCGGGGATACGCGGGTGCCGGAGGACGTGGAACGCATGATGGCCACAGTGCCCTCCACCTTAGGGGATGTATACATCCTCGTGAAGAACGCGGCCTATGCGAACAACGCGGCCTATGCGCTGCTCAAACCGTTTCTCGAATTCACCGTCGAGGAATGGAGATCCCAGCTTGAGCACAAGGCGCTGGTATTCTCGTTCTTCACGCTTGGTGGGATCTGAGTGATTTCTTTAAGGATTTCTGCCAGCGTTTGGCATGTGAGAGGAAAGACGCGGATGCGTTGAAACAGCGTTCGAAGAGATAGAACGGACTGCCCCAGGTGCATCGGCAATACTGTCATATCGCGAGCAGTGCCAATCGGTACTGATAGCTAATTCCTCGGGGACGTGCATCTTTGATATCCGCCACAATGTCTTTTGCCCTGTCGTATGCCGGTATCGCGCCAGTGACGGTGAAGTCCATGGGTGACATTCTAAACTCAGCATTTCCAACTAAAGCCGCAAGACTCTGGAAGCCTGGACCAATAGTCGATAACCTTGCGGCGGCAGCCTCGGGTCAGGCAAAAACCTCCTTGAGCTCAATACTCAACCCCTGAAAAACGAGCGACTCCACTCTATCTTCTCTTACGAAGAGCTTCATGTCTGCAATGTCTCTGTTTTCAAATCGGTATACAATTACCTCCTGGTTGAGGTGATTTACAACCCAGTATTCCTGGATACCGGTCTGCATGTAGAGGTCAAGTTTCTTGATAAGGTCCATGCGCGCTGATTCACTGGAAAGCACTTCAACAACGAGGGGGGGAATCCCGGTATATCTGTCCTTCTCATTTCTGTTCTCTGGGTCACATATCACCACGAGATCGGGCTGCACCACATTCACATCATGCTCTCCTCGTTTCAGCGTAACATCAAAGGGGGAAAGATAGGGCGCACATTTCTTGGCGTCGAACCATAGACGAAATGAAGCATAAAGGTTACCAATGACCTTCTGGTGCGTCATTCCTGGTGAGGCAAGCAGATATGCTGTCCCGTCAATATACTCATACCTTTCGTTAGCCTCTTCAGACATCACAGTAAAATCTTCATAGCTCATCTTTTTCTCGTTATAACCATACTTGGCGGCCTGCTCATGCACCATGCCCGTGTCGTCCCAATCCTTGTGCCTGGTTATCTTGGCTATTGGCGTTCCGTTTCTTGTCACGATGATATCTTCTTCATCGAGCAGCTTAAGGTATTTCCCAAAGTTGTTCTTGATGTCAGTGGCCTTTACTATCATGTTCCCACCCCGTTGGCTAATACTTTAGCTAACTTATTGTAGCATGTGGGAGACATGTGGTCAATGGGATCTTGTTTGCCATCAAGAACCCTCCATCCTACGGGTTACGGGTAACCGGGCTCGAAGCCATACCATCTCACCCATTAGGTTTGCCCGGCGCGCCCTGGTTCATGAGGTCTCATCGGCGCGAAGACCCTGGTCCCTGGCCCTGGCCCTGGCCCTGGGGCGGGGCAGTTGACGCTGCCCGATACCGGCAGGGAAAACGGGTATGCCATGCGTACCTGGATTCCAGACGACGGGCGCATGTGATACAAAGACCGTACAAGGGGTATAGCCAGCGGCTGGCGAGTAGCGATCCTGAGGACTACATCGAAAGCCCAAGGAATCCTCGGAAATCCGCAGCTATCCTGTCTGTAATCGCCCTTGACAGGCGCTGGGACACGGCACTATACTGCTCAATAAGGCAAGGGTTACCCTTTAAGACGGTCCAGAGAGGCCGGCAAGGGAGTATAAGCTGATACGCTTGATTGTGAGGCACTTCCTGTCCGGCGGACAGGAGTGCCTTTTTGCGTGTCGTGCTCCGGGGGTAACCGGTCAAATTACATGGAGGAGGTCGAGCAACATGTCCGCCCAATCCGTCCAGACAAACGCGCAACCAGTCGGTTATCTTCCCGACGACACACCACCAGCGTGGAAACTGGTGTTCTTCGCCTTGCAACAGGTGGTCGTCATGTTTCCGGCTACCGTGATGGTAGCGCTGCTGACCGGGTTCCATGTTTCCACCACGCTATTCGCGAGCGGTCTTGCAACCCTCGGTTTCATCCTGATCACCCGTGGCCGGATCCCGCTCTACTACGGTTCGAGCTTCTCGTATATCGCCGCGGTGGCTGCTATCACTGGCGTCAAGGCGCTCGGGACCGTTGCTCCCGATTCCCTCATCTCCCAGGCGCAATGCGGCATCGTGGCCTCAGGCCTCGTCTCCATCCTGGCGGGCGTCATTATAAACCGGTTCGGCAGGGACAAGGTGGAGAGGGTGCTGCCACCAGTGGTCACGGGCAGCGTGGCGATTGTCATCGGGATAGCCCTCGCCGGCGCAGCCATGGGCAGCGCCTCGAGCAACTGGACGGCCGGGCTAATCACACTCCTTGCGACCATCCTCTTTTCGGTCTATCTCCGCGGAACGCTCGGGCAGCTTCCGGTTCTCCTCGGGGTGGCGGTAGGGTACCTCGCAAGCGTACCGATGGGCCTTGTCGATTTCGCCAGGATCGGCGCGGCCGCCGCGCTCACCGCGCCGCACTTTACCTTCCCCTCGTGGAGCCCTATGGCCCTCCTGGCGATCATGCCCATTGCTATCGCCACCATCCCTGAGTCCACGGCGCACCTGTACCAGATCGACCTCTACGTCAACAACCTTGCGAGGCGGCTCGGGCGCAAGAAGACCTACCCAATCGCCAGCTTGCTCGGCACCAACCTCATCGGCGACGGCATCGGCGACATGATCGCCGGGATGATCGGTGGGCCGGCGGGAACCAACTACGGTGAGAACAACAGCTTGATGGCGATTACCCGCAACTTCTCCGTGTCCGTCCTGGCGCTCGCAGCGGTCATAGCCATAGGCCTGTCCTTCCTCGGGAAACTCGCCGCTGCGGTGAGCAGCGTCCCCGGGGCCGTCATCGGCGGCGCGTCCATCTACCTATTTGGAGTCATAGGCGTGCAGGGAGTGGCCCTCATGATCTCGGAGAAGGTGGACCTCTTCTCCGCGAAAAACCTTGCCATCGCCTCGACTATCCTGGTGATCGGCATAGGCGGCAGCTTCGCCTTCCCGAACGGGATGATCCCCGCGTTCGGGATGAAGCTGCCCGCAATAGCGACCGCCGCCATCTTCGGGATCATCCTGAACCTTGTTTTCGAGATCTTCCCGGCAGGCGCCAGCGCGGCGGCGCCGGCGAAACCGTCGGGGACCGCATAGCTACACGGACGCCTGCCCCGCGGGATGCCGAATCGCGGGGCAGGCCCATATCTTGTCCTCTGATTCTGGATCAGGCTGACATCGCATGGATTCCGACGGAGGAACTCTTGTCACAAGTCCGGCAGGGATTAAGGGACTGAGCCATTGGTTGAAGGAGAGGCCACTTTCCGGTGTGATCTAAGTATGGCGCCATAAGTTTGCGCCATCTTCCCTGACGGTGTTGGGGTTGCCGGTGCTTGCTAGGGCGGGGCGCCTGGAATTTGGCTAGCCCGCGCGCCAAATTCGAACGAGGCTCACCGCACGCGCCGTCCCCGGAGGGCAGTACCGGCAACCCTGGACAGGACTCACCCGCTGAAAAGTAGCGCGAACTTGTGGCGACCTACTTAGCCCATTTTCCGCAGTAGGAGCGCGGCCCGATTGAGAAATGGCCTGCTAAAAGGCCGATTGCCGGGATCCTCCAACTGTCTTGCGGCACGCGACCATTGCGCCCTTTAGCTGGGAAGACGTTTCTACTGCGGAAAACGAGCTTAGGTGCCAAGAAGGAACGTGTTCGGGTGAGACTGTGTTGTAGGAGTGGCTGATACCTTTGCCTGACCTCGCTAGAGTAGATATCGCTGCTTTAGAGAAGGCTATCGGCGCCGCTTTCATCACCGTCTATTTGCCGGCGCTGGCCAGCGCATTCTCGATTGCTTTCAAGATGACTTTACTACTGTATGTAGCGCCGGAGATCGTGTCTACGTCCAGCGTCTGAGCTTCTACGACTCTGCCTGGAATTGCCTCAGCGGGGGCCCCCTGGCCATTTCTGTGTTTTACCAGCTCGATCTCCGCTATCCTATGATTCCTTAAAGTCACCCTCACCTCGGCAGCTACCGGAAATACTTGGTAACTACCACTGTAGGTGCCGTCCGCTATTGCGGAAATATCGACGTCGGATACAGGCAGCTCCGCCAGGCGTTTCAGATTTGCATCAAGCGTTCTTATGTATGACTTAACGCCTGACACTGCGATGTAGGCTCCAATCACGACCGCCGCCAGGATAGTCAGGATCACGACACGTTTCCTTCTCATGCAATCCGCCTCCCTTCAGCTGTGAGGAGTCCGCCTCGTACGAGGGTCACAGTGCCCCCGTAACCTGCCTTGCCCACTTTGCGGCCCGTTCGAGCTCACCCTCTTTCAGTGGGCCCTCGGAATCCTTTACGAAAAACCCTTCAGGCGGAGCTATCAGCGATCCTCCCTTTTTCCCGAGTTTGTCGGCTATGGGTTTGGCAGCATATCCAAACAGTCTCACCATTACGCTCAGGACTGCCCTCAAGAAGCTCGAACGCACGTCGGCCGTGGAAATCCTGGTGTCAAAGGCCGCCACCTTGACGCCTTTCAGGCCGTTTGAAGGGATGCCGTTCAAGAAGTCGTCAACTGCCTTTGTTGGCCTAAATGCCCGGGTAGGGGAGCCAACGATCAATAACTCCAATGCATTCAGGTGGTCCGGCTTTACGTCACCTACACGGAGCGTAGCGATATTCTCCTTGGGACCAAGCGAATTGCCAACTGCCAGGGCGATTTTCTCTGTGTTGCCGAATACGGAATCGTATACGACCAAAGCCTTCATTTCGGTTAACTACCTCCTTCATACCAATTGATACAGCGGGCCAGTTGATCGTCAGCGCTGACGCGAAAACATCCTGAGTGACTGCCTCCTGCACGACGTTTGATGCCGAGCATGATTATCGCACTGCACCCGACTCTTCGGACACGACCCCGAGTCCACGTTCGACGTCGGTTGGTCTGACTCCTCTCGGCTTGACGTACATCACGGGTTCCTCCTGAGCCGTTCCCTGAGTCATCATTGAGAGCGGTCCACTGATGTACATCACTGCTCCCGCTTCGACGGGCGACGTACAGAGCACTTCACGGAGGACCCGTGACGTGGGGAACGGGTCAAGCGGCAATGGTGACGTACATCACCGGTCGGGGGCGAAAACGCGACCTACGGGACGGTCCGTGGAGGCTTCGCGACGGAGGGAACGGATGAAGCGGTGGTGATGACGTACGTCACCGATCAGCCACGAATGCGTGACGAACGGGACTTCGGGGAGTTCGGGAACCGACGACAGGCTCCGGCTCTGGGACCGGCTCTTGCCTCGCTCTCAGGTATGTGTTATCATACTAATCATGTATACATGATAGCGCTGCTGACGACTCCACCGTGTGCGAGGGAAAGCGCGAGGGAAAGCGCGAGGGAAAGCGCGAGGGAAAGCGCGAGGGAAGGCGGTAGATCATGACCGGACATGAACCGATTTTCTATGGGGCTGTAACGGTAGGCGAGCGCGGTCAGGTGGTCATCCCCCAACAGGCCAGGGAAGCTCAGGGGATCAAGCCCGGCGACAAGATGTTGGTGCTGGGCGGAGGCTTTGGCGGCCATGGCCTGGTGATGATCAAGGCCGAGGCGGTCAGCGGTCTGCTGGCGAGGCTGAGCGAGCGCGTGAGTGCGCTCGAGAAGGTGTTTCGAATGTCTGCGGAGCACAAGGAGCAGGAGCAGAAACGGGACCCTGATGGGGACGGGGACCAGGACCGGGGCCAGGGCAGGTAGCAGGGGCAGGGCCGGGGCCGGGAGCCGGGGCAACATGAGTGAGCCTCGGTCTCGCCGTCAGCGCCGGGGTCAGCGCCAGCCCTGACGTTAGCGTTGCCATCAGCAATGGCGCCAGCGTCGGCATTGGCGTCAGCGTCAGCATCAGCATCAGCATCAGGATCAAGATCAGCATCAGCATCAGCATGGACAGTGGACAGCGGCATCGACAACAGATTGGCAGCGGGGTCGCCGAGCGGGGTCTGCGGCACGGCCGGTGGGAGGGTCGGCGGCGAGGCATGGAAAATGACGCCGGGGAGAGGCACGGTGGACTATGGTCAAGTTGTTCAGATTCCTTAAACCGTATCGAGTCCAGATCGCGTTCGTCGTAGGTCTCGTATTCCTTCAAACGCTCTCTGAGCTATACCTCCCGACATTGATGTCGGATATCGTCAATACCGGGATTATGAGGAGCGACGTGGACTACATCTGGAAGGTCGGCCGGCTGATGCTGCTGGTCGCCCTGGGTGGGACAACGTGCTCAATCGCGGCGGCCTTCTTGTCTGCAAGGACAGCCATGGGCTTTGGCAAGGCATTGCGCGCCAGGATTTTCGCCCACGTGGAGAAGTTCTCGTTGCACGAGTTCGACAAGATCGGTACCCCCTCCCTCATCACCAGGAACACCAACGATGTAACTCAGGTCCAGATGGTCACAATGGTCATGATGCGGATGATGATCAGTGCGCCCATCATGTGCATCGGCGGCATCATCATGGCCCTGTCGAAGGATAGGGGTCTGGCCTGGGTTCTGGCTGTTGTGTTGCCTGTCCTTGCGGTCATAGTCGCCTTCGTCGCCAACAGGGGGCTGCCGCTTTTCAGAACCATTCAGGAGAAGATCGACCGGATAAACCTGATCGTCCGCGAGAACCTCGAGGGAATCAGGGTTATCCGGGCCTTCAACCGCACCGACTACGAGAGGAAGCGTTTTCACGACGCGAACCTCGACCTGACCGAAACCTCTGTCAGGGTCAACAGGCTGATGGCCCTCCTGATGCCGGTGATGATGCTGATCATGAATTCCACTACAGTCGCCATCATCTGGTTCGGAGCCGTCCGCATCGACCGCGGGACCCTGGAGATCGGCAACATGATGGCGTTCTTCCAGTATTCCATGCAGATCATGATGTCCCTCCTCATGGCCTCGATGCTGTTTGTCATGATTCCCCGTGCTCAGGCTTCGGCGGACAGGATTAACGAGGTGCTTGCCGTCGAGCCGGAGATCAACGATCCGGAGATGCCTCGTCACGAGACATCTGATCCGGCGGCTACCGATCCGGCGATGGCAGAGAGCGAGAGCGAGAGCGAGAGCGAGGGCAAGATCAACACGAAGAGCGATGGCGAGCGCGGGAGCGAGAGTGAGAGCAGGAGCGGGAGCGGGAGCGGGGGCAGAAGCATCAGCACGGGCCTCGGCGCAGACGGCGAGAAGGGCCATGTTGAGTTTCGCGATGTGACTTTCAGGTACCATGGTGCGGAAGAACCCGCGCTCAGGGATGTGTCGTTCTGCGCCTGTCCGGGCGAGGTGGTCGCCATAATTGGTGGCACAGGCTCGGGTAAGTCGACGCTGGTGAGCCTGATCCCGCGCTTCTACGATGTCGGCGACGGCTGCGTCCTGGTGGATGGGGTGGACGTCCGGGAGATGACCCAGGAGCAATTGAGGGCGAAGATCGGCTTCGTGCCCCAGAAGGCCGTGCTCTTCTCCGGCACGGTTGCCGACAACATCAGGTACGGCAAGGAAGATGCGACTGACGACGAAATCAGGCGTGCCGCGGAGATCGCTCAGGCCCTGGATTTCATCTCCGAGATGAAAGATGGATTCGACTCTGAGATTGCGCAGGGTGGGACCAACGTCTCGGGCGGGCAGAGGCAGCGCCTTGCCATCGCCCGCGCGCTGGTCAGGAGGCCCGAGATTTACGTCTTCGATGACAGTTTCTCCGCCCTTGACTTCAAGACCGACGCCAGGCTGCGCGCAGCGTTGAAGAAGGAGACGGCCGGCGCCACGGTGCTAATCGTGGCCCAGAGAGTCAGCACGGTCATGAGCGCAGATCGGATAGTGGTCCTAGATCAAGGCAGGGTCGTCGGCATCGGCACTCATAGAGACCTCCTGAAAACCTGCGAGGTCTACCGTGAGATCGTTTCCTCGCAGCTTCCCGAGGAGGAGATCGCATGAGGGAGGGCAACACAGGCCGCACAAGCCACACAATCCTCACCGGCTGTTCGGGCCGCGTCCGGTCCCGCCTGGCCGTGCAGGCTGGAGAGATCATATGAGCAAGGACAGCGTGAGCAGAGATAGCATGAGCGGAGATAGCGAGGGATAGCGTGAGCAGGGATATTATGAGCAGAGACAGCGTGAGCAGAGATGGCGTAAGCAGGGATCGCATGAGCGGGGGCCCTCTGGCACAGCAACGGCCGGCCGGCCCGGCGCTGCCTGGCGGCTTCAGACCCGGCAGGGGAGGCTTCGGCGGCGGCGGGCACGGATTCGGCCGGCCGGTTGAAAAGGCCAGGGATTTCAAGGGTACGCTGAAAAGGCTGGCGATCTACCTCAAGCCCATGTGGCCGCGGTTGGCAGTCGTGGTTCTCGCCGCCGTCGCCAGCACTGCGCTCGGCGTCATCAGCCCCAAGGTCATGGGGAAGGCCATCACCAACCTGGGGCGGACATTCGGGATGAGGCTCATAGGCCTCCCCGCCGGCGTGGATTTTCGATACATCGGGCATATCGTCCTGTGGCTCGCCGGGCTCTACATCGCAAGCTCGCTCTTCAACTATGTGATGCAGTACACCATGGCGGGCGTGGCTCAGAAGACCGTCTTCGCCATGCGCCGGGACATGAACGACAAACTCGCCCGCCTGCCGCTAAGGTTCTTTGACGGACGCACGCACGGCGAGATCATGAGCCGGATGACCAACGACATCGACAACATCAGCATGACATTGCAGCAGAGCCTGGGACAGCTTATCACTTCGTTTGTCGGCATCATCGGCGCCATCATCATGATGTTCACCATCAGTTGGCTATTGACGCTGATCTGCCTTCTGACATTGCCGCTTTCATTCTTCGTGACGGCCACGATCGCGAGACTCTCCCAGAGAAACTTCGCGGCGCAGCAGATGGAGCTCGGTCTACTCAACGGCCACGTGGAGGAGATGTATACCGGCCACAAGATAGTCAAGGCCTTTGGTCACGAGGGCAAGGCCATTGATCAATTCAGCCAGATCAACGAACGACTTTATAACGCGGCCTGGCGGGCACAATTCATCTCCGGTATCATCTTCCCGCTGATGAATTTCATGAACAACATCGGGTACGTGCTCATCTGCGTCATCGGCGGGATCATGGTCACCAAGCGAAGGATTGAACTCGGCGACATCACGGCATTCATCCAGTACCAGAGGATGTTCACCATGCCCATAGCACAGACGGCCAATATCGTGAACATCCTCCAGTCCACGGTGGCTTCCGCCGAGCGTGTATTTGAGTTGCTGGACGAACCGGAGGAGATTCCCGACACCGCCGCTGCCGCAACCATTGCGTCACCGCGAGGTGAGGTCAAGTTCCAGAATGTCAGGTTCAGCTATAAGAAAGGCGTCCCATTGATCGAGAACCTCAACATGCAGGTTAGGCCGGGACAGACAATCGCCATCGTGGGCCCGACCGGCGCCGGCAAGACCACCCTCGTCAACCTGCTCATGCGTTTCTACGAGATAGACGGAGGCAGTATCACCATCGACGGCGTCGACATCAGGGATTTGAAGCGCGGAGAGCTGCGCAGGCTCTTCGGCATGGTGCTGCAGGATACCTGGCTCTTCAACGGCACCATCCGGGACAATATCGCCTACGGCCGCGAAGGCGCCACTGACGAGGAGATCGTGCGGGCCGCCAGGGCTGCGCAGGCCGACCACTTCATCAGGGCTCTCCCCGATGGCTACAACACCATTTTGAATGAAGAGGCCTCCAACATCTCCCAGGGCGAGAGGCAGCTGCTGACCATCGCGCGGGCATTCCTGGCTGATCCGGCTATTCTCATTCTCGACGAAGCGACCAGTAGCGTCGACACGAGGACTGAGATCTACATCCAAAAGGCCATGGCAGAACTGATGAAAGGCCGGACGAGTTTCGTCATCGCCCACCGGCTCTCCACAATTCGAAACGCGGAATCGATCCTGGTGATGAATAACGGCAGCATCATCGAGACCGGCACCCACGGGCAATTGCTCGCCAAGGGCAGCCTCTACGCCGATCTTTACAATAGCCAGTTTGCCAAGGCCCATGTTGACGACCAGGCGGTCTGAGACCCGAACGTGGCCGGCCCCGCCGCGCCGCCCGGCATTGGTGACGAGTATCGGTTTCTCGCCAATTGGGGCGAATTCCTTCTCACACCCACGCTCACACCCACGCTCACACCCACGCTCACACCCACGGCAAACTCAACAGTCATTGAACCACTGGCAGCTGTATGCATCGAAGCCGCCGTCTGGCGGAGCCGGCTGGCGGGGGCGTGCAACAGAACCATCCGGCAGAGGCGTCCCACAGAGCCGTCCAACGGAAAAGAAAAGCAATCGTCAACCGTGCAGGGATCAAGGCGGTTCACAGCGAATAACTCCGGCAACAGCTTTTGGGGGTTGCCGCAGTCTGAGTCAAGTCAGGTAAGGGCCGGGGAATGAGAGCCGGCGAAGGCTCAGGGGGAGGAGGTGAACGGTAGGCGCTCGGTAAACTCAAGGTCTCAAGATGCTCAAGATGCTCAAGATGCTCAAGACGCTCAGGAGGATAAGTGGAGGAGTAGGAGATAGTAGTTTGCGAACGAGGCGGTGACGTCAGCCGGCCGCTACAAAGGAGGTAATCCCAAAGATGAAACTCGGAAGGATTGTGTCCACGATCCTGGGTACAATGCTGGTTCTGAGTTTGATGCTCGCGTGGGGCGGCTCCGCGACGCTTGCGAGCGCCAAGACGGGTGGCATCCTCAACGACTACTTTGGCGAGGACCCGGGGACTTTCGACGTGCAGGCGGACACCACACTGGCTGTTTATGGTCTCGCCAGGGAGATCTTCAATACCCTCGTCAGGTACAAGGAAGCGACCCTGGAACTCGAGCCGGAGCTTCTGGCCAAGATGCCCGAGATATCCAAAGACGGACTCGTGTATTCCTTCGAGTTGAAAAAGGGAGTCAAGTTCCACGACGGCAAGACTGAGCTCACTTCCGAGGACGTGAAGTTCACCATCGAACGGATGCTCGGTCCGGTCGGCCTCAGCAAGTGGCTCTTTGACCCCATCAAGGGCGCAAAGGAGTTCATAAACGGAAAGGCCACCTCTGTATCGGGTATCACGATCGTCGACAAGTACCACTTCAAGCTCACACTGGAGAAACCGTACGCGCCGTTCCTCGCCAACCTCGCGGTGCCCTCGGCTTCGATTTACTCCAAGAAGCTCGTGACCGAGGCAGGTGACAAGTGGGCGCACAGCCCGGTCGGTACAGGGCCGTTCAAGCTCAAGAGCTACATCCCCAACACCGAGATCGTCCTCGCAAAGAACCCTGACTACTTCGAGAAAGGGCTTCCTTACCTCGATGGCATCAACTACCGGGTTATCGGGGACTACACCACTGCGCTCATGGAGTTCGAGTCGGGTAATCTTGACGTCATAGGTGTGCCGTCCGAGGCGGAAGAGCGACAGAGGCTCCTCAATACCGGCAAGTACGAGCTTTTGAAGTCAACCCCTCTTGCCACGTACTACTTCTCGTTCAACATGAGCGACCCGGCGTGGAAAGACGTAAGGCTGCGCAAGGCGTTTGCCATGTGCATCGACAAACAGGCCATCATCGACTCCATCTGGGGAGGCGACGCGGTGGTGGCCACGAGTTTCGTGACTCCGGGCATTCCCGGTGCCTTCGAGATGGGCAAAGGACCGGCTCTGCCTTATGATCCCGAGAAGGCCAAGAAGCTTGTCCAGGAACTCAAGGCCGGAGGCAAACCCGTAAAATGCGAAGCATGGCAGCGGGGAGGAACCGGCCTCTCGGATACGAACATCGCGATGCAGGAGATGGCGAAGCAAGTCGGTATAGAGCTGAACGTGGTCCTTACCGAGAGAGCGGCTTTCGGTGAGGCAAGGTCCAAAGGAACGGTCCCGGCGAACTACGGGAACTGGTGGGCTGACATCCCGGACCCCGACAACTATCTGTACACCTACTTCCATCCCACTGAAATGATGTCCACACAGTATCGGAACGACAAGGTCACCAAACTCCTCGAGGAGGCAAAGGTGGAGACGGATCCCAAGGTCAGGGCCCGGAAATACCAGGAGGCGGAGACCATCATCATCAGGGACGACTGCGCCATCGTTCCGCTGCTCCATCCCATCGACCTGCTTCTGGTTCAGAAGAACGTGCATGGAGTCATCATGCATCCCACGGGAGTCAACAGCTACAAACACACCTGGAAGGACGCTCCTGGGAAGTAAGAAAGACGTACCGGGGTACGCTCGGAAACGGGCGTACCCCCATTCGCATCGTTGCGGGGTGAGGGGCTTTGGTGCAGTATGTCACACGGCGGGTTCTCATGATGATACCCGTTCTCATCGGAGTTACCCTGGTCACGTTCATCCTGATGAACGTGGTGCCTGGCGACCCCGTCATTGAAATGCTGGGCAAGCGGACGGACCCGGAAACCGTTGCGATGGTGAGGAAGGAGCTCGGCCTGGACGCTCCGCTTCACATCCAATACCTGCGGTTTGTCGCGGGTGCCCTCCGGGGGGATCTCGGCAAGTCATACAAGCTCCGGCAGCCGGTGACCGCGCTCATAATGAGGACGTTCCCGACCACCGCGAAGCTGGCTCTGTCTGCTGCAGTGGTGGCGATAACACTGGGCATCACCGTGGGCATCATCTCAGCGGTGAAGCAATACTCCTTTCTCGACCACACCACCATGGTCGCGACTCTCACCGCAATATCGGCGCCGGTTTTCTGGGTCGCAATGATCGCTCAGCTCGTGTTCGGGTACTACCTCAGGTGGTTTCCGATTTCCGGGTATTACAGCCCGTGGCACATGGTTTTGCCGGCAATTGTGTTAGGGACGCGCTTCTCGGCGTCGATAGCTCGTCTTACGCGCACTACGATGCTGGATGTCATCAGGCAGGACTACATCAGGACCGCCAGGGCCAAGGGGCTTGCCGAGAGAATGGTTACCTACTCGCATGCATTGAGGAACGCGATGATACCCATTGTGACCATAATCGGCATGCAGATTTCGGGGCTTCTCACCGGGTCGTTCTTCACTGAAACGGTGTTTGCCATACCCGGTCTTGGAAGCCTGGCCGTAAAGGCGATGCAGCAAAGGGACTTCCCTCTCATGCAGGGGACGGTTCTCTTCGGTGCGGTCGTGCTCTGCGTTGGCATCTTGATCGTGGATATCTCTTACGCCTACCTTGATCCCAGGATCCGCCTGGAGTGAACCCTGTAGTAAGGAGGCAAGAAGATAGGAGATGCGGCTACTCACACGCGAAAGCAAAATCCCTGCCGGTAGCACTCTATGGGCGGATTCCTGGAGAAGACTCAAGCGGAACAAACCTGCTGTGGTGGGCCTTGTTTTCGTCCTGATGATCCTGTTCGTCGGCATCTTCGCGGATGTCCTTGCGCCGGCAAGTCCCACGGATCAAGATTTGCGGGCGCGGTTTGCGAAACCTGGTTCACCTTCAAAGATAACGAGAAATGGCACGTACATCCTCGGAGCCGACCAGTTTGGGCGCGATATCCTTTCAAGGATAATCTATGGGGCAAGGGTTTCGCTGACCCTCGCCGTGGTGGTTGAGGCGATCACGAGGGTCATCGGTATCACCGTGGGGTCTTGCGCCGGGTACTACGGCGGTTGGATAGACATGGCCATATCCCGGGTGCTCGAGGTTCTGATGGCCTTTCCCGATCTCCTCTTCTATATCGGGATAAGGTTTGCCCTGGGCTCCAGCCTGCCCGTCCTCATACTGGCGTTTTCAGCTTTTGGCTGGGCCGGGACATCAAGATTCGTCCGCGGGCTCGTGATGCAGCTGAAGGAGTCGGAGTACGTGGAAGCCGCGCGTGCCCAGGGTTTCTCCGATGCCCGGGTCATCGCGCGGCACATCCTTCCCAACTGCCTCGGGCCCTTGATTGTCTCGATTACCCTGAGCATTCCCGGGACCATCATGGGCGAGGCGGGGCTCGCTTTCCTCGGTCTCGGCATTCAGCCGCCCGCCCCAAGCTGGGGAAACATGATATACGACTCTAGAGCATATCTCCGGGTTGCTCCCTTCTTCGGGATCTGGCCCGGCGTCGCCCTCATAGTGACGGTGCTTGCCTTCAACCTCTTTGGTGACGGTTTACGAGATGCTCTGGACCCGAGGCTCAAGAGATGAGGAATGGCGGTCCGAAAGTGTACCGGGGCCCGGCGAGGGATCGAGACGAATACAGTAGACCGGGGGTGACTCCTGGGTGCCAAACGATTTGGTTCAAGTGAAAGAACTCACCACGAAGTTCTTTACCGATGACGGAGTCGTCACCGCCGCGGACAGAGTGTCCTTTTGCATCGGTGAAGGGGAAACCCTGGGCATGGTAGGGGAATCCGGTTGCGGTAAGTCGGTGACCTCTCTTTCGATGATGCGACTCATCCAGTCTCCCCCCGGTAAGATAACCTCGGGAGAGATCTGGTTTCAGGGTCAGGACCTCCTGAAACTGTCCCACGACGAGATGCGGGCCATACGCGGGAACAAGATCTCTATGATATTCCAGGAGCCAATGACCTCGCTGAACCCGGTGTTCACCATCGGCAGGCAGATCTCCGAAGCGATAATCCTGCACCAGAAGGTTTCGGCACGGGAAGCCAGGGAGAAGACCATTGAGATGCTGCGTCTCGTCGGGATTCCCCTTCCGGATAGACGGTTCGACGAGTTTCCGCACCAGCTGTCCGGGGGGATGCGCCAGAGGGCGATGATTGCCATGGCGCTTTCATGCAACCCCAGGCTTCTCATAGCGGACGAGCCCACGACCGCCCTCGACGTGACCATCCAGGCCCAGATTCTCGATCTCATACGGCGCCTGAAAGACGAGGTCGGAATGAGCGTGCTCCTCATTACTCACGACCTGGGCGTCATAGCGGAGATGGCCCAGAGGGTCGTGGTGATGTATGCTGGACAGATCGTGGAGGAAGCTTGCTGTGACGATCTGTTCTCCGACCCGCGACACCCGTACACCGCCGCCCTGCTGAGATCTATACCAAGGCTCGAAGCGGGCAAAGTGCGGCTTCACGTCATCGAGGGGTCTGTTCCCAACCTCCTCGAGCTTCCTCCCGGCTGCAGGTTTCATCCGAGATGCACCGAGGCTCAGGACATCTGCCGGGTCAGGACACCTGCGCTCAGCGTGATCGATGGCCGCAGGGTGAGATGTTTCCGCCGCGATTCGCCCCCCGAGGAGGTGGCCTCCTAAGTGAGCGTTGCGTTGAAAGAGGTGGATACACTCGAGGCCTCGCCGAACCTGGTCGAGGTGGAGGGTCTTGTCAAGTGGTTTCCAGTCCGTGCGGGAGTCTTCCGAGCGGTCGTGGGCTGGATCAAGGCCGTGGATGACGTGAGCTTCACGATACGTCGCGGTGAGACGCTTGGCCTCGTCGGCGAAAGCGGTTGCGGCAAGACCACGACGGCTCGGGCCATACTGAGACTGATAGAGCCCACGAGAGGCCGGATCTTGTTTGACGGGATAGATCTCATGAAGCTCGATTCGCGGCAACTTGCCCGCATGCGCCCTCAAATGCAGGTGATCTTCCAGGACCCGTACGGCTCGCTGAACCCGCGCCACACCGTCATGGAGATAGTGGGGGAGGCTCTCGCTTACCATGGAATCGTAAGAAAGGGGAAGGCCCTCGAAGAGAGGGTCGCGGAGCTGCTGGACATGGTGGGGCTTTCCGCGCAGCACATGCGCCGGTACCCCCACGAGTTCTCCGGCGGACAGAGGCAGAGGATCGGCATAGCGAGGGCCCTTGCCACCTCGCCCAAGCTCATCGTGTGTGATGAGCCTGTTTCAGCACTGGACGTCTCGATTCAGAGCCAGATCTTGAACCTCCTCGAAGACCTTCAGGCCAAGTTCGGGGTCACGTATCTCTTCATCGCACACGGGCTGCACGTGGTGAAGCACATCTCCGACAGGGTCGGCGTGATGTACCTGGGGAAGCTCATCGAGGTGGCTGATAGCGAGGAGATCTACGCGGAGCCGCTGCATCCATACACCCAGGCCCTCATATCGGCGATCCCCATACCAGACCCGCGGCGCAAGCAGCAGAGGCTGATTCTCCAGGGTGACGTGCCAAGCCCCCTGAACCCGCCTCCGGGCTGCAGGTTCTGGACGAGGTGCCCCGTGATGACCGACGCCTGCAAGAAGACCCAGCCTGTCCTCAAGGACGTCGGCAGGGGCCATCAGGTGGCTTGCCTGAGGTATTCCTGAGGACACAGCGAAGATCCCGGCCGCATTCCCGGGTTATCTGCTCTGGTAACGATCGTCAGCGGACGCTGGTATCATGGTTCCTGCGATCTCCTGAGCGGCCGCAAATCGCGATATCGCGCCATCCGTTACGCCTTCCGTCAGGTCCTAAAGGCAGGAAGCCGGTTCCTGCCTTGGTAGAGCGGCGAGGGCTCGAAGCGCCAGGGCGTAACCGAGAGGGCCGAGGCCCGAGATCTGTCCGCGCGCCACGGGGGCGATCACCGAGTGGCGGCGGAACTCCTCGCGGGCGTAGATGTTTGAGAGATGGACTTCGATGGTTGGGAGCCCGCTGCCGCCGACGGCGTCGCGGATGGCGATGCTGTAATGGGTGTACGCTGCAGGATTGATGACGAGGCCGTCGCAGCGGTCCGCGGCGTCCCATATGAGGCTCACGATCTCGCCCTCGTGGTTCGTCTGGTGGATCTCGACCGTCACGCCGAGGGCCCGGGCTTCCTGTTCGATGAGAGCGTTGATGCTGTCAAGGGTTTGAGACCCATAGATACCTGGCTCCCGCACGCCCAACCGGTCCAGGTTCGGGCCATGAATTACCATGATAGTAGTGTCCGCCATGTTTTCCCCTCCTGTCTCGTGGGCATCTTCCAAAGGTGCTCATCTCGGTATCACGCTTGCACACATCGCGGTCGTCTAAGCCAGGGTGCGTTAGTTCTTGTCTGTTTGCCAGCAGTTGCCGGAAGCGTTCGCCACGTCACTATTAGCGGCTATCGGGCGACGCACATCACTGGTCACGGCCCTACCCGTTCCCAACGTCACATGTGCCAGGGGACGCGTGACGTGCGTCACTCGTTAGGCTCTTCCCGTTCAGTACGTCACGGATCAGGACCCGATCCGTGAGGTACGTCATCGTTCCCGCCTTACCCGTTCCCTCCGTCGCACGTTCCTCATGAAGAGTTCCATACGTCACCCATTCGCGCCTGATCCGTGACGAGCGTCATTACTGCCGCCGTATTCGTTCCCTGCGTCACGGATCCCCCACGAAGTGTTCCATACGTCACTCGTCGAAACTGGACAGGGGACGGACGTCACGGGTCCTTCCGCAACCGTTCCGCACATCCCGCTTGAGAGCCGTCCACTGACGTACATCACCGGTCCGGTCCTGACCCGTTCCCCGTGTCACGCATGCAAGGGGACCGGTGCTACGCGTCACTCTTTCCGCCCCACCCGTTCCGTACATCACGGGTCTTCCGGGAACGGTTTTCCGGGAACCGCGAGGTCAACTCTAGGGCCATCGGGGCCGGGGGTCGCCCTCCTAGACAAGCCCGCCAGGCCCACGAGGCCGCGCCGCGGCACTTCGTGTCTGGGAAAGTGGCATTAGTTAGTGGCCAGATCGCCCTGAGGGCCAGCGAGGGCGATCCCGCTGGGACCAGCCCGCGCGATCTGGCCAGGCATGACTATCTCCTCCGCCAGTGCTTCCGCGGCCGGATCCTCGCAGACGGAGCATCTTCCTATGGAGAGCGGCAGCACGACGCGAAGCTTGCCCCCACGGGCTTTCTTGTCAAGGGCCATAGCGGCCAGGATGGATTTGCGGAGGGCGTCACCGTCCGTGAGTGGGACCGACGTTGGCAACCCAAGGCCTGCGAGCAGTCGGATCACCCGCGCCGAGGCGTCCTCCTGAAGGTAGCCCAGGCGCGCGGATGCGCGACAAGCTGCGGCAAGACCTATCGCCACGGCTTCTCCGTGGGTCCAGCGCCGAAAGCCGCCAGCCCGCTCGATGGCGTGGCCGAGCGTGTGGCCGAGGTTGAGGAGCAGGCGGTCTCCCGTGTCGCGCTCGTCCGTGGCCACGATCTTGGCCTTAACCATGACCGCCCTGCGGACGATGTCCTGCCACAAGGCAGGTTCCTGCTGGAGGGTCCGGGCTGCGGCGAACCTGGCGGCGCGCGGACGCCGGAGGCCGGCGGTGCGGCACCCATCGGTCGAACGGGTGTCGGCGCCGCCCGCTACCCGGGCCACGTGCTCCAGGGTTTCGAAGAGATCTGGGTCCCCGATGACCGCGGCCTTGACTACTTCTGCGAGCCCGCTCGTGAGATCGCGCAGTGGCAACGTCCCCAGAGTGGTGATGTCTGCTATCACGGCCGCGGGCTGCCAGAACGTGCCGGCGAGGTTCTTGGCGGCCCGGAGGTTGATCGCGGTCTTCCCGCCGACGGCGCTGTCCACCATTGCCAGCAGCGTGGTGGGCACGTGGACCAGCCTGACCCCGCGCATGTATGTGGCGGCGAAGAACCCCGCCACGTCGCCGACGGTGCCGCCTCCAAGGGCGATCACCAGCGAGTCGCGGCCGGCGCCGGAGGCCGCGGCGAGGTCGTACAGCTTCGCCAGGGTCGCAAGGCTTTTCGCTCTCTCGCCCTCGGCGACCATGGCCCACGCGATGGGCGGGGCGCAGCCAAGCCAGCTGCGAAGGCCTTCTTCGAGTCGCCCGCCGAAGAGCGACCGGAGCAGGGGGGTGGTGACCACGATGATCCTGCCGGGAGGCCGCCCGCCGTCGGGGCTTCGATGGCCAAGGGCCGTGTCGTACGTGCCTGGACGGGGGAGGAGGCCGCAGCCAGCGAGGTACGGGTACACTGCGGTTCCCGCGGTGATCTCGAGCAGGTACGGTTCACCGCGATCCGGCTGCGCTTCGTCCCGATGCTCGCACACACCGCGTGAACTCCGAACCGGGACAGCCTGCTCTCCGGCCGTACCACAGGTTTCCGAACCGTCCGCGAGGGGCGGGCACGCCGCCGTCCACGCGATCTTGCGGACTATCTCGCGGGCGATGTCCTCGGGGCGTTTGCCGTCGGTATCGATGGCGACGTGCGCTTGCCGGTATCCTTGCTCCCGCGCGCTCATCAGGGAACGTACCTGCTCTATGTCGGCCTTTCCTTGGAGCACCGGCCTTGAATCCATCCCAGGCGCGTGTTCGGAGGAGCCGTCTTCGGAGCTGTCCGGCCGCGGCCGCAGGCGGGCGAGGACGCTCTCAGGGGACGCGCGCAGCCATACGAGAAGGCCCGCGCGCTTCAGGGCCTTGACGTTTCGCTGGTCCATGAGCGCTCCGCCGCCCACGGAGATGACGGTGCTGTTGAGCCTCGAGGCCTGCCTCACCGCGCGGGCTTCCAGGCGTCTGAACCAGGCTTCCCCGCGCGTCCGGAAGATCTCGCTGATAGTGGCGCCTGCCTCTGATTCGATGAGGGCGTCGGTATCGAGAAACGCCATCCCGAGCAGCGCGGCAAGGCACCCGCCGACGGAGGACTTGCCCGCCCCCATGAAGCCCGTCAGTATGATGTTGGTAGCTGTAGTCGGTACGGCCGTCATGTATGCTCTCCCTCGAGTCCCTCCAATGGCTGCGTGGGTGGGTGGGTGGGGGTTCCTCGGCTCCTTTCGCCTTTCCAGCGGCTGCGCGGCTCGCGGTGTTGTACTCTCTCAGGGTCACCAGGGCCGGGAGCCGCCCTCAGGTCCGGGGGGCCCCGCATCTTTGTGCCACTTCGTCGAGGTACACGCGCAGGCGAGCCGCCATCTCGCCTACACTATCGCCCCCGAACTTGGCCAGGAAAGCGTCGGCCAGCACAAGGGCCACCATGGCCTCGGCCACCACGGCGCAGGCCGGGACGGCGCAGGTGTCGGTACGTTCATAGTGGGCGACGCCTTCACGCCCGGTGCCCAGCTCAACTGAGCGTAGCGGCGCTCTCATCGTGTTTATCGGCTTCATAGCCGCGTCCAGCCACAGAGGCATTCCGTTCGTCATGCCGCCTTCGAGGCCGCCGCCGTGGTTTGAGAGTCGCCGGATCCCCGGCCCCGAGGCCGTCATCTCGTCCGCGGCGGCGCCGCCCGTTAGCTCCGCCAGCCGGAAACCGTCGCCGATACCGACGCCTTTGACCCCTGGAATGCTCATGACCGCTTGAGCGAGCCGCCCGTCGAGACGCAGGTCCCATTGGGTGTAAGTGCCGAGACCGGGAGGAAGCCCCCACGCGATGACCTGGAACACGCCTCCGACGCTCTGCCCAGTGGATGCCGCCTCGTCGATGCGCCGCATCATCCTTGCAGCCGCCTCGTCATCCGCGCATCGCACCGGGGACGACTCTATGGCTTCCAAGAGTCCCGGGCTCGGCGGGCCCATCAGGAGGGACTCCTGGGTGGGAGCCCACTCGCCCCCGATGCAGAGGACGTGCGAAGCGACGGCGATCCCGAACTCCGCAAGCAGGCGTCTTGCAATCGCGCCGGCCGCCACCCTGGCGGCGGTCTCTCTCGCACTCGCCCGCTCGAGGACGTTTCTCATATCGTCATGCCCGAACTTGAGGGCGCCTGCCAAGTCCGCATGTCCCGGCCTCGGCATCGTGACAGGATCGCGCCGCACGTCGCCCCATGGGCTCATCACCTCGACCCAGTTTGGGTGATCCAGGTTCGGGATCTCCATCACAATGGGCGAACCAATGGTTAGCCCGCCCCTGATCCCGGCGGCGACGCGTGCGCGGTCGCGCTCGATTTCCATGCGGCGCCCGCGCCCGTAGCCGGTTTGCCGCCGGGCGAGGTCGCGCTCGATGTCCTCGGGTCTGACGTGAAGACCTGCAGGGATGCCGTCCAGCACCACGGTGAGCGCAGGGCCGTGCGACTCACCGCCCGTCATGAACCGGAGCGCGCTCAAGCCGTTCACCTCCTAGCTGGTCCGTCGCGGCCGCCGCGGCGCGGAGCGCAAGCTCCATCGCCTCGGACGGCGCACCCCGACCCGTCCACGCTTCGAAGGCTGGGATCGCCTGGTGAAACAGTATCTCGAGCCCTGACACAACGCGAAGACCCAGGGCCTGCCCCTGCAGAAGGAGCCTGGTCGCGGCTGGTCTGTACACCATGTCGCAGACAGCGCAGTCCCGGGAGGGGCAGAGCATTTCAAGGACCTCGTCGGGGATCGGGCTGGACGCGGGATCGCGCGTCACAGGGGTGGCGTTCACCACAATACTGGCGCCGTTCATGGCATCCGCAAGGATGCACGGGTCATCGTCTTCCTGAAACCATGGGCGCGCTTCCGTCCGAATCCGTCCGCCGCTTGCCGCGAGCGCAACGTCCGCCAAGCGGACGGCCCGGTCGCGGCTGCGGTTGAGGATCAAGAGTTCCTTCGCTCCGGCCTGAGCCAGCGCGGCGGCGGCGCCCCTCGCTGCCCCTCCGGCCCCGAACAGCACCACTTTGCGGCCCTCGGGAGTTTGTCCTTTCGCGGCAAGGGCGCGGACGAGGCCCACACCGTCTGTGTTGTCGCCGAGGAGGCCGCCGCCGGTCTTGATAATGGTATTGAGTGCCCCGGCCGCGCGCGCTCTGGGGGTCAGAGCGTCGACCAGGGCGATGGCGTTCTCTTTGTGTGGTATGGTGACGTTCGCACCGGCAACAGAAGGCGATCTGAGCAAGGTCTGCACAGCGTCGAGGCTGCCTGGAGGGATGTCCAGTGGAACGTAACGCCAATCAAGCCCCACAGCTCTGAAACCCGCTTCGTGCATGGGAGGAGAGAGGCTGGACCGCGCGGGCCAGCCCAGAAGGAGTACGACCTTCGCCTTAGTTGCTCCCGCCTCTTCCACTTCCCTCAAAGGAACCAGACCTCCTTGCCCGAACACTGTGTGAGGGTGCGTAAGTCCTTGCCTCATTACCAGCGGTTGCCAGGCTGCCTGTGTTGCGCTCGGGGACTCGGGGGGCTGCGCCCCACGCGGGCCGCCGCATCGCCGCGCGTTCGGGGTTCAGCCTCGGACGTTTGACCGCGGCCCGCTCAGGGATCAATATGGACCTGCGCTGGAACCCGCGCCGCGCGGCTCGCGAGCACCCGATGGCGCCATGCAGCCCCCGGCTGGTTCTTCCGACGCCGCGCTCCTCGCGTTGAGGGCGTGGAGGGCGGTGAGAAAACCAGGGTACGAAACGGACGCCGAGTCCCAACCCTCCACGACCGTCGTGCCGCTGGCGATGAGCCCCGCCACGGCGAGCGCCAGCGCCATTCGGTGGTCGCCGCGAGCCGACACGCGCGCCCCGTGGAGGCGCGAGGGGTAGATGCGGAGCGAGTCCTCACCTTCGCTGATGTGAGCGCCCATTTTCGAAAGCTCCTCGACCACGGCGGCGACCCTGTCCGTTTCTTTGACCTTCAGCTCGGCGATGCCGCTGATAGAAGATGGGGTGCTGGCTGCGCAAGCCAGAACGGCAAAGATCGGGACCTCGTCGATCATGCTCGGTACGGTGAAATGCGGAATGTCCACTCCCACGAGGCGGCCGCTGTGCTTGACCCGGATGTCCGCACGAGGTTCAGGTCCGTCGAAGCGCAGTGGTTCGACGCTCACTGACGCGCCCATGTCGGCCAGAACCCGGATGAACCCGAGGCGGGTCGGGTTTGCGCAGACGCTCATTGCCGTAACGCTCGACCCCGGGAGCGCCGCTGCAGCGGCTAGGAGAAACGCCGCAGACGACGGGTCGCCGGGGATGGTCAGCTCGAACGGGTGGGGAGGCTGTCCGCCGCACACGGAGACCTCTCCGGCCCCACGACCGCCACCACTTCCGTCACCGCCGCGGCCGCGGCGGCCGCGGCGGCCGCCGCCAGCACCGGCCGACCTTTCCCACTCCTTGACAGGGACGCCCGCAAACCGCAAGAGCCGCTCGGTGTGGTCGCGCGACCCGGCGGGCTCGACCACGGTGGTCTCACCGTCGGCGTAAAGGCCCGCGAGCAGTATGCACGATTTCACCTGCGCGCTTGCGACCGGCAAGACGTGCCTGAGCGCGCGCAGGTCGGCGCCTCCCGCACCCCTTATGACGAGCGGCGCCAGAGTGCCTCCCGCGCGCCCATCCACCCACGCGCCCATGGCGCGAAGCGGGCCTGCGATCCTTGCCATGGGTCGCCGCCTGAGAGACTCATCGCCGGTCAGAGCGAAGAGGCCATCCTGGCCCGCAAGGATACCTGCGAGAAGTCTCATGGTGGTGCCGGAGTTGCCGGCGTCGAGGACTTCCCCAGGTTCTTCCAAACCCCGGAGGCCGCGCCCGGACACGATGAGCGAGTCGCCGTCCCGGCGCACGCTTACACCTAGTGATTGCAGGCACTTTAGCGTGGAGGCGCAATCTTGGCCGGAAGGGTAGTTGCGCACCTGCGAATCGCCGACGCAAATGGCGGCCAACATGGCGGCGCGATGGGCGATTGACTTGTCGCCGGGAGGCTCGAAGGAGCCGCGCAGGACAACGCCTCCTCCTGAGACACGAAGCCACCGCGGCGATGGCCGGGTATCCGGGCCGGCGGGCGGCCCGCCGCACTGCTCAGTTCCTGCGACCACCGCTCCCTCCGGTTGCGTCCGCGTCACTTTCTCCTGTCCTGCTCCTGTTTCCACTCCCGCTTCTCCTCCTGCCCACGCTTCTTTCCCTGCTCTTGCCCCTGCCCGTGTCGGAGCCCTTTCATGTCCTCGTGTCGCGATCTTCGGCCTTCAGCCCTCAGACTTTGACCGGCTCCTTCTCTCCGGTGCCGCACCGGTTCTATCAGTGTATCGGGCTCGTCCACGGACACGTGTGTCCCGCTGCCCGGCTTCCCCTGTCTCTGGAGCCCCGCCTTCATTCTGTGCGTTCGCGCTGCCCGGAGCGTACGTCCGGTCGATCCAAGCCTGCCGGCTCGCCTGCGCCTCCGCGAGGAATTGCCTCACCCGTTCAGCCCCTGCTGGACCCGCCTCCGGCTGGGCGGAGGCGGCCTCGGCCGCAGCGAGGAGCGCGCGCGCATCGTCGAGTTCGCGTTGGAATTCGTCCAGCGCCTCGAGCACCCGGCTCGCGTTCGCCGCGAGCATGCCGGCGCCCATGTCCGGGTCACCGGATGATACGCGCGTCGTGTCCCGGAAGCCGCCGGCCGCGAGATCCCAGATGGACGGGTGGACTGTGGAACGTTCTCCCACGACCCTGGCCAGGCACGCCGCCACGACGAGCGGGAGGTGGCTCGTGGCGGCCACCATCGCGTCATGGTCGCCGGATGCCACGACCTGCGGGACGGCCCCGGCCGCTTCACACACTTTGATGACCACCCTGATATCGGCGTCCCGCGCCCACTTGGCCGGGGTTAGCACGTAGCGGCACCCTCTCAGCAAACCCGATGAAGCGTGCTCCACGCCGCTTTGCTCGCTCCCGGCCATGGGATGGCCGCCCACGAACGGGACCTCCGGAGCAAGGTGCTCTCGCGCGAGCGCGAGTACGTAACCCTTGGCGCTTCCGACATCAGTCACAACCGGCCCGCCCGCTCTGCAGGCGCCTTTCAAGCAACGCCCCAGTTCGGCGAAGACAGACGGCATTGCGAGGAGCGGCGTCGCGACCACGACCAGATCCGCATCCACTGCCTCGTCGAGCGATCTCGCCGCGCGGTCCAAAGCTCCGAGCGCGACCGCGCGGTCGAGAGACCGTCCGTCGATGTCGAAGCCCTCCACGACGTAACGCCCCGAGGCCCGGAGCGCCATTGCGAGCGACCCGCCGATGAGACCGAGACCGGCCACGAACACTCTCTTTCTTGCGTTGCTCGGGAGGCGCGCCGGGTCCACTCCACGAGAATCCGCTGAAGCCGTCGAACGTGACTGGCTCACGGATACCACTCCTCCCACCAGCCCTCGATTTGTGCTCCTCATCCACGTCCCCCGCCGACAACCGCCATACCCATCTCAACATGTCCGCCGCATAGACCCGCCACGACTCTGTCGGCGTCACCCGCGCCGCACCCAAGGACCGCGCACCACCGAACCGGCAGAGATGCGCGACCTCACTCCGAGCAGTCGAGCCGGGACCGTCCGGAAAGCCCTTCTTCATGCCGGTTCTCCCGCTTGTAAGCGCCTGCGGCTTCGCGCCGGAGCGGTGCGGCGATTCTCCGCCCGACCGCCTCCGCAACCGGCTGGAGCCTGCGCATCATGTCTGCGAATATCTCAGGCCGCACCGACTGCGGGCCGTCCGACAAGGCGGAGGCCGGATCGTCGTGCACCTCGACCATCAGCCCGTCCGCGCCGCACGCCACGGCCGCGAGCGCCATCGGGACCACCATGTCCGCGCGTCCCGTGCCGTGGCTCGGGTCCACTATGACCGGAAGATGGCTCAGTTTCTTGACGACTGCAACGGCTGACAGGTCCAGCGTGTTCCGGGTGGACGTTTCGAAAGTCCTTATGCCGCGCTCACAGAGGATCACGTTGTCGTTCCCCGCGGACAGGACGTACTCGGCCGCCATGAGCCACTCGTCGATGGAGGACATCATCCCTCTCTTGAGTATCACGGGCTTCGGCTGGAGGCCGACTTCGTGAAGGAGGGCGTAGTTGTGCATGTTCCTGGACCCTATCTGAAGGGCGTCCGCATAGGTGCAGACGAGCTCAACGTCCTGCGGCGACACCACCTCGGTGACGACGGGCATGCCGGTTGCCTCGCGCGCTTTCGCGAGGATGCAAAGACCCGGCTCGCCGAGACCCTGAAAGGAATAGGGGGAGGTGCGCGGCTTGAACGCCCCGCCCCGGAGAACGGAGGCACCTGCGCCGGAGACGAGGCGCGCGATGCGCATCATCGAGTCCTCGCTTTCAACGGCGCAAGGGCCCGCGATCACCGGGACTTCGTCACTGTCGCCACCGAAGGGGACGCCTCCGACGGAGACGGGGCTGCGGCTCGGCATGAACTCCCTGCTCGCGAGCTTGAAAGGCTGCAGGATGCGCACCACCCGCTCCACGCCAGGTAGGAAGGCGATTGTGTCCGGATCGAGGCGGCGCACGTCTCCGATGAGACCCACGACTGTGCGCTCCTCGCCCCTGGATACGTGAACGTTTAGGTGCGCATTCTCGGCTACTCGCATTACGCCACGGATTTCGTCGTCTGTTGCCTTTTGTCTCATGATGACAATCATGTGTCTTTCCCCCCAGCTGCTCGGGTCAGCAAAAGCTCTTGAAAGCCGTCTCTCCTGCACCTTGCCCCCAGACCGCGGGTCCGCCCTCTGGACCTGGAGCTCCACTCGACTCGCGTGGCCGAACGAGCCGGCATGGCCCGTCCGCGATACGCTCCGGCGGGGCGCCTCACTCGGCGGAGCCACCCGCCTCGTCTGCCTCCTCCACGTTCGTGTCCGCGCACGCAAGGTCCGGGCGAAGGACGGCGGCCTCTCCCAGGTAGACGTGAACGGGCCGGGCCGGCGCCGCACTGTGCCGCGACGGCCTTTGGTGATGAAGACGGCGCCGGCGCGCGGCTGCAAGCCTTCCCGCCAGGCAATGCCGGCGCTGAGGGCGCTGAGGGCATAGGGCCGCCCGGTCCGTCTCCGGCCGCCGGCACAGCAGGAGCACTCTTACGCAAGCTGGAAGCGCTCCCTCCACGGGGATCTCGAGGGCGCACATCATGGGCACCGAATTCCAACCTGCAGCCCTCGCAGCTGCGGCGGGAAAGGCGGCGTTGAGGTCCGCGGTCACCGTGAAGAATGCAAGCACGACGCTTTCGACATCGAGACGATTCCGGCTGAGGATGGCGGTGAGCAGTTCGCTCGTGGCTTTGAACACGCCATCCCTGGTGTTTACGACCGGGGCGATCGCGCCTCGTATTGCGAAAATGTCGCCGTCCACGATGCCATCCCCCCTGTACGAGCGGACACGACTGCGATTCCGGCGCGCGACGCAAGCGGGAGAGAGAGAATCAGGAGCAGACAGGGGACGCCCATCGCAGAGCGGTGGAACGAAGTCGAGCGATGGTAGAGCGATGAATGATGAAGGATGCGAAAAGGGCTACCCCGTGAGGGGTAGCCCTCGCACCTATCCGGCTGACCAAGCCCTGGCCCCCAGCATGCCGAGTCCCCGGGTGTCACCGGTCGATCCGGGCCGGGCCGGTTCGCGGCTTTTGGCACCGGTGCCCAAGCGGCGTCCGCCCGAACCGAATGAGTCCGGTCCCGAAAACCCCGGTCCCGAGGAGCTGCAGGACCCGCTTTCCGGAGGCGACCTGCGGCCGCGACAGGTACGACACGGTCGCGGCACATGCGCCGCCGGTGCCAACTTACATGCGATGATCTCCCCTACCGTACTACCGTCCTGCTCAAAGGCTTCTACTTGTTGTCACACGCGCGTCTCGCGATCTTGCCTTGGTGCAAAGCAGGCGCCGCGGGCTTCCACCTGAGCGGGCTTGGACCTACGCGGGTTTCCGACTGCCCGCCCGGACCTACCGTTCTGCCTGCCTGCCTATTACCACGAAGTATAGCATCTCCCGGTTACCTGCGCAAGACCCCGACTTGCCGTACCGTGAGACTGCTTGAGGAGGCGGATGGGCGGATGACGCTTGCGGCACCGACACCACTCGTGACCGCCGCCTTCCTCGGCTCATCCATACCTCGGCTCATCCGTAGTCTTCCTCAGCTCATCCATACCTGCCCACACGCGCCGGGACACTCCTGTGCCTGTGCGCGCGCCCGTTGCGCGCGCCCGTTCAGGCACGGGCAACCACGGGCTGGCCGCCATGGGCCGCGCGCACGCCGGCCACACGCATGCCAGCCACCCGCACGCCGGCCGCCTGCGCGCCCTTGGCGTCAGTCCGCCGGGACGGCCCTATGTGCCACCGCGAGGCCCACGTCGTCCAGGTGCAGGAGTCCGACCTGCAGGAACACCGCCACCGACAAGTGTTCTCCGCAGCGGGCGACGCCCACCTTGCCGCCGACATTGAAGCCCGCCGCCCTCGGCATGAGCTGCGCAAGGGCTTCGCGTGCCGCGCCTGTTACGGCCCCTTCGTGAGGATGCGACGGCGCGATGACGCCCTCGCGCTTCGCCGCCACGAGGATGTTCTCCACAGCACGCGCGATTGACTGCACGAAAGGCCCGCCGATGTCCACCGCCGCGGTCTTGATCCCAGCTTCGGTGAACGCGCGCTTCAGCTCGCGCTCGTGGTCGCGCGATGTGGACATCGCCATCTGTACCGCCGCCCTCGCCGCTGCGGCGCTCGGTCTCTCACAATGCGCGTCCGATGCCTGCATCCTGCAAGCACCACCTTTCAGGCGCAGGAGGCGCCGTCGCAGGACGGGACACGGCGCGCCGAGTCAGTCGCGTCGAGTCGTGCCGTGCTGCCGTCATTCTGCCATCCAAGAGCATTCTAGTGCGCACAAGCCTGCCTGTCCACATTCTATACTTGTGGGCTCCAGATGTCACGCTTGCCCGCGGCCGGCCTCACGCGTCCTGTTCGGGTGACGTATACCGCCGCGAGCCTTGTGTTCAACTGCCGCCCTGCGCGTGCGCGGCAGGAAGGACCCGGACGCCCGTTGATACTGTGGTCTTGGCTTTGTCAGACTGCAGATACTCGCATGGACGGCAGGTGACGGCGAGATAGGCTCTTGAGCTGGCAGACGGTTTGAGGGTGAACTCTGATCATTTTCCTCCACAATCAGGAGGATTTTCCGTGGGGGGCGCGAATAGTGATCACAGAACAGATGCTCATGTGACGTGCACATATGTGCTGACAACTGTGCGGCGCTTCTCATAGAGGACGGCACGGTTCCTGCTTCGAGCTGGGGATAACACTCTGCTACAACACATTGCCAAGTCGACGGATTCAGAGGGGGCACGACAGTGATTCCAAAGACCATGTTAGCAGCACGCTTGTATGCTCCTGGGGACATTCGCGTGGAGGAGGTTCCTATCCCGGAAGTCGGGGAGAGTGAAGTACTAATTAAGGTCATGGCTGCAGGCATATGTGGGTCTGATCCCCCACGCGCCATGTCCACCGGAACCTACTCCTACCCCCTCACTATCGGGCACGAGTTCGCTGGAGAAATCGCGGCCATAGGAGGAGCGGTATGGGACTTGGCTCCTGGAGACCGGGTCACTGCGATTCCGCTGATCCCATGCGGTGCATGTGTGTACTGCAAGGCTGGGCAGTACAACCTGTGCGATCATTACGACTACATCGGCTCCAGAACCGATGGGGCGTTCGCGCAGTACATGAAGACTCGGGCTGAGAACGTGCTCCGGATTCCCGATGGCGTCGATTTCGAGACCGCAGCTACCACCGATCCTGCTGCGGTGGCCCTTCACTCCATCAGAAAGGCGCGAATAGCGGTAGGAGATACCGTGGCGGTCTTGGGAACGGGTCCCATCGGACTGTTTGCGGTTCAGTGGGCAAAGATAGTCGGCGCGGTCATGGTAGCCGCGGTTGACGTGTATGACGAGAAGCTGCGAGTCGCCAGGGAGTTGGGGGCTGACCTGTGTATCAACGCTTCCAGAGACGACCCTGTCGAGGCCATTAACCAAGTAACCTTCGGGAAAGGCATCAACCGAGTAATCGAGACCGCCGGGGCCTCCCAGACGCAGCACCAGGCGTGTCTGATTGCGTCGAAGCTGGGCTCGGTAGTGTTTTGCGGCATCTCCCACGCTGGCCTCGACCTTTCAGAAGTCGCAGTTGACAGGGTGATGCGCCGGGAGATCTCAGTCGTCGGTTCGTGGAATTCAGGCGACGTTACGGTACCGCACGAAGATGACTGGAGAACGACGTTGTGCTTCATGGGTCAAGGCAAGCTCGTCGCGAAACCTTTCATAACGCATCGACATCCACTGTCTGAAGTGCCCAAGGTGTTTGCCGACATCTGGAACCGACATCTCGTGCATGGAAAGGTCTTGTTCCTGCCACAGCAGAGATAGCTAGTATGCCTCAATGGGGGTCGGGAGGAGGCCTAGAGTGGTAGTCCGATAGTCTCTATCAGATGTGTACCAACGAGAGGAACCCATGTCAGACGAGAACGCGCTATACGGCGTGAGCCTTCTCGCCACGGGGGGATGGGCTTGAGCTACGTTGAAATGAGGGGCATCTACAAGAGTTTCCCTGGAGTCTCTGCGTTACGCGGTGTGAATCTGGAGATCCGCAAGGGTGAGATCTTGGCTATCGTTGGTGAGAATGGGGCAGGGAAGACTACCCTAATGAGGATCCTGTGCGGGGCAGACACACCGGACAAGGGAGAAATAGCTGTCGATGGCAAACTCGTGAACGTCCGCAGTCCGAGGCAGGCGCAAGAACTTGGCATATTCATGGTTCAACAGGAACTCAGCTTGGTACCATCTATGTCAGTCATGGAAAACATTGTTCTCGGGCGCGAGGCAAGAGTGGGTCCAGGCGGCATTCTTGACGCTCGGCGGAACAGCCAGCAAGCCATAGCTGCTCTTGAGTTGCTTGGCCTAGACATTGATCTGCAAACTCGTGTCCGAGGCCTTGATGTGGCAACACAACAGATGGTGGAAATCGCGAGAAACCTCGCTCGAAGCCCGAAGGTTCTCATAATGGACGAACCGACGGCTGCGCTCAGTGCTCCTGAGATTGAGAAGCTATTTCTGGTGCTGAAGAACCTACGACGAAGTGGAGTCAGCGTGGTGTTCATCTCTCACAAACTAGAGGAAATTCTTCGTCTGTCTGACAGGGTGATGGTCCTGAGGGACGGCCAGACTGTTGGAACTCTTCAGACCGAGCAAACAACGCGACAGGATCTCATTTCCATGATGGTGGGCAGGAGCATTACAGAACAGGTGCGAACGCCTTCGCGGTTGGGCCGAGGTGCGGACGCCCTCAGGGTGGAGGGGATCAGCAGGAAGGGCAAGTTCCGTGATATCTCCTTTGCTGTCCAAGATGGGGAGGTATTGGGTCTATTTGGACTGAAAGGTTCAGGCAGAACTGAGGTTGCTCGTGCCATCTTCGGCGCTGACTCAATCGACACAGGACGTGTGTTGGTGCGCGGACAGGAAGTTAGGTTGCACTCTCCTGTTGATGCAGCAAACCGAGGTCTGGGATTTCTTACCGAAGACAGGAAATCACAAGGCCTGTTCCTAAACCTCTCTGTCAAGGACAACATAACGATCGCCAACCTCAGCTGCGTCTGTTCGCAGGCAGGCATCATTAATGAGAGACGTGAGGCAGGGGTGGCCCATGAGTACATCCGCCGGCTGGGCATAAAGGCTCCGTCGATATTCCAAAGGGTGAAGTACCTCAGCGGTGGGAATCAACAGAAAGTCCTGCTGGCTAGGTGGGTATTCCGAGGAAGCCACGTTCTGATACTTGACGAACCGACGAAGGGTATCGATGTAGGAGCCAAACGGGAGGTGTATCTGTTAATAGATGAGCTTGCCCGTCGGGGACTCGCTGTTATAGTGATTTCCTCAGAGATAGAGGAGATCCTTGCTGTCAGTGATACCATTGTAGTCATGAGAGCCGGGACAGTCTCAGCTGTACTGCCCAGAGATCAGGCGGAGACAGAAGTAATCATGCATTACGCTGCAGGCTAGAGAGAAAAGGAATGTGAGGCTGGTTGTCATGGCACACAACGGACGTTTTCTTGCCGGAGACTTGGTATCTCGTCGGAGACTAAGGGTAAGCGGTGTCTCGCTCGTGGGCAATATAAGAGGCTACGGGCTACTTTTGGGGCTGTTGGTGCTTGGGGGAATCCTATCAATCTTGTCCCCTGTATTCCCTACCCCGGCGAACCTGCTCGACATTGTTGTGCAGTCGTCTGTCAACGGCTCGATAGCCCTAGGAATGACGTTTGTGATTGCAACCGGCGGCATTGATCTCTCGGTCGGGTCAATATGGGCACTAACTAGCATAGCAGTGGGGCTTCTTGTCAAGCACGGGTTGCCGTGGACACTAGCGATTGTATTTGGTCTCGCAGCAGGGGTAGTCTGCGGGTCAGTTACAGGGCTGCTCGTCACCAAGGGCGGAGTACCTCCCTTCATAGCGACTCTCGGGACGATGAGTATCTACAGGGGCCTAGCGTTGATTATCAGCCAGGGCTATACGATATACGGCTTCCCTCGAGGCCTCCAGTTCATTGGGTCTGGTAAGGTGTTGATGATACCAATGCCTGCAATCGTGTTAGCTATAGCGTTTCTTATTACGCGGTTCTTGTTCAGTCGCTGTGCCTTTGGGCGGCACGTAGTAGCTATAGGGGGCAACAAGGAAGCAGCTAGGCTGTGTGGCATTAACGTGAACAAGTGCGTTATGGGGGCATATGTAGTTGGCGCAGTATTGGCCACGGTGGGCGGGATAATTGCGACTGCCCGTCTTGATGCTGCAGAGCCAATTGCAGGCAATGGGGCTGAGCTTGATGCTATTGCTGCGGTCGTCATGGGGGGCACATCTCTCTCGGGTGGCGAGGCGAACATCGTAGGCACTCTCGTCGGGGCGCTTGTGATTGGTACAGTCAGGAACGGGCTAACACTCATGAATGTCCCGACTTTCTACCAGATAGCCACAGTCGGCCTGATCATAATCGCGGCTGTACTAGCGGAAAGGGCAGGCCGTTCCAGACAGTAATCCGGGTTTGCGGAAGGGGGTGTGCGAGGAGCTGAGGAGATAAACCCTCTTATGGGAGACAGTGGGAGAGGACAAATGGCGGACTAATCAGAGAACGGAGGAAAAGGAGGTCTACCAAATCATGAGAACGAAGTTGTATGCCGTGTGTCTCATAGCTGCGGTGCTTGCACTTGTGGCTGGAAGTGTTCCGACTTCTTCGCAGGGTGTACCCTTCCTTTCGAAAGAGGCGTTCCTCAAGAACGGGGCTTTTCTCGAAAACGTGCCGAAACCGAGCCGGCAATACAGAATAGCAAACATATCACGTACCTTGCTGAATGAACACTGGGTCATGAACAAAGAAGGGTTTATGGCTGCGCTTGAACATTACGGTCTTGATGGGCAGGTGTTCGCGGTCCAATCCGAACAAGACGTCATAGAGCAGGCCAACATCCTCGATACAGTGGTACGCAAAGGGTACGATGCGGTGGTAGTATCACCAATTAGTGAGAAGAACCTACTCCCTGGTCTTGCCGAAGCTACCAAGAAGGGTATCGTGATAATCAACGTCGACACTGCAGCCATCCTGGAAGCGGATGCAAAGGAAAAGGGCATTAAGATCGGCACTTTCATTGGGTCAGACAACTATGACGCAGGCGTAGAGGCAGCAAACTTCATTGCTGGGTGTTTGGGAGGAAAGCCGGGCAAGGTAGCAGTTGTGCGCGGCCGGCCGGGCGACACGTGTGCGATAGATAGGTCATCCGGGTTCATCGACACAGTTCGCAGGTACAATAACCTACAACTCGTGGGCGATCAATCGGGCATGTGGGACCGGATGCAAGCGCTAGATGTAACGACGAATATGTTGCGCGCGAACCCCGATATCGTTGGCATCTACTACAACAACGACACGATGGTCCTGGGGGGACTCCAGGCGGCGAAGAACCTCGGATATAGGGTGTTGACCGGCGCTGATGCGCACAAGTATGCAGGGCAGGCCAAGACACTTATCATCATCGGAAATGACGGAATACCAGAGGCGCTTGAGAAAGTCAAGGCGGGGGAACTAACCGGGACTATTGCGCAGAAACCCTACTTGATGGGGTATGCAGCCGTTGAGGCGGCGATTATAGCTCTCGAAGGCGGGTCGCTTCCGAAAGTGATACATACGCCAATCAAGTTGGTCACACAGTCGGACCTATAGGTCAGGACTCGTGGGGAAGGCGCTGACATCGGTGGTTGCACTGGCACTTCCTGAAGAATGGGAAACGACAACGCGTCACCGACCGCGGCTGGGGGCTAAGGTACGGGACCTCTAGAGGCTTTACAAGTGGCGTTCGTGGGTGGTGCCGCAGAGCTACTACGCCAGGTACCCCGGCACGGCTCCAGGAAAGCGCAGCCTTCAGGAGAAACAGAAACACCCAGCTGTGAGCGAACGTAGCCGAGGAGCTGGCCACGGTGGCGCGGGCCCGGCGGCTAGCTCCTCGGCAGGAGCATAACAACTAACCCAAGGGGGTTTGAAAATGAAGTACGCGGTGAGCAACTGGATTTACGGAGAAGAACCGTTGCATATTACGGCGGCGAGACTTGCGAAGCTCGGCTATGACGGGGTCGAGCTGACCGGTGAGCCATCGAGGTACAGCGTGCGGGAGACTGCCAGATTGCTTGCGGACCATGGTCTAGAGGTATCATCTGTATGCGGAATTTACACCAAGGAAAGAGACTTGACGAACCCCGAACCGAGGGCACACCAGGCCGCGGTGGACTACGTAAAGTCATGCATCGAGTTCGCACACAAACTTAGGGCTCGCACCCTGATCCTAGTTCCTACCCCTGTAGGGAAGACCAATCCTTCAATCAATGTGAGTGAGGACTGGAAGCGGTCGGTTGAGTCGGTGCGACAAGCTGCTGAGTTTGCCTGCCAGGCTGGTGTAGTTATTGCAGTCGAGCCGATCAATAGGTATGAGACGTACCTGGTGAACAACTGCGAGCAGGCGCTTCGGTACGCGGATGAGGTCGGGTCACCATGCGTTAAGGTGATGCTTGACACATTTCACATGAACATAGAGGAAAGGGACCTCGCGGAAGCTGTCCGAAAAGCAGGGAAAAGGCTCGTGCATGTGCATGTGGCTGACAGCAACCGCCAGTCGACTGGGCGCGGTCATACGGATTTTCAGGGGCTAGTGAGGTCCCTAGACGGGATAGGCTACTCAGGGTACCTTGTCATGGAACCGCTGCCACCAGTCGCAGATGTGTATTCAGCAGCTAGCGTTCTAGTTCCGGAAGCGACCATAGAGGGCTACGCGAGGGAGTGCATTGACTACCTTAAACTGCTGGAAGGTGGTCTACGCGGGCTCTGACGCAAGTAGTACGATATAGCGGTTGCTCTTGACTGGAGGGATTGAAGTGCCTAGAACTATGAGGGCAGTAGTATGTAGAGGACCTAGAGACTACGTCCTTGAAGACCGTCAGGTTCCGAGCGTGGGCAAGGGCGACGTGCTCCTTGCTGTAGAAGCGTGCGGCATCTGTGCCGGGGATGTCAAGGCGCGAGACGGGGCGGCCATGTTCTGGGGTGACGATGTCCAACCCGCGTGGATGACAGCTCCTGTGATCCCGGGGCACGAGTTTATTGGTCGCGTAGTGGAAATCGGCGCCGAAGCCCGAAGTCGGCGGCAGCTCACGGAGGGTGACAGAGTCGTCGTTGAACAGATAGTCCCATGTGGGGAGTGTAGGTATTGCAGACGGGGCCAGTACTGGATGTGTCAGGTGCATGACATATACGGGTTCAAGTCTCATCTTGACGGCGGAATGGCTGAGTTCGTGAGGGTGCCCGAGAAGGCTCTTACGTACAAGGTTCCGAGGGATTTCCCGACTGTATCAGGGGTAATGGTCGAGCCGTTAGCGTGTGCGATTCATGCGGTGGAGCGAGCGGATATTGAGCTGGGGCAAGTAGTGGTCATAGCAGGGTTGGGTGCTCTCGGGCTGTGTATGATTCAGGTCGCTCGCCTGAAGACACCCGCGCTCCTGATCGGGATCGACACAAACCCTTTCCGGCTGCACAGAGCACAGGCACTGGGTGCACAAGTCGTGTTGAACCCACGGGAACAGGACGTCGTAGCCGAGGTGATGAGCCTGACGGGCGGCTACGGTTGCGATAGGTACATTGAGGCAACGGGGGCCCCCGCTGGTGTCGTACAAGGGCTGAAAATGATAAGGAAGCTAGGCGTGATGGTTGAGTTCAGTGTCTTTGAGGTACCAACTACCGTGGATTGGAGCATCATCGGCGACCGAAAGGAGCTGGATATTCACGGAGCCCACTTAAGCCCATACACTTTTCAGTTGGCGATCGACTATCTAGCATCTGGTGTTGTCAAGGCAGAACCGTTGGTGACGCACAAGTTGCCTCTTGAGCAGTTCGAACAGGGATTCGACCTGGTTCACCGAGCTCAGGATTCCATTAAGGTAACTCTCTGGCCCACTAGCTGAGTACGCGGAGGCTGATCTTGGAATCCTCAAGAACGCGACTTGCTGTGCGGGATGGTTGCGAGGAGGCGTACCACGTGAAAGCAGCTGTGTACCGTGGAGTACGCGACATTCGTATAGAAGAACGGCCCGTGCCACGGGTTGGCGGGGACGGCATCTTGCTACAGGTGGAGGCGTGCGCGATCTGCGGGACGGACGTCCGAACGTTTCTCAACGGTAGCACTACGGTGACCCCTCCTCGGGTCCTAGGGCACGAGGTGTGCGGAGTGCTTCGTAGTATCCCGTCTGGAGGAAGCGACGGTCTGAGCGTCGGCGATAGAGTCACTATCGCTCCGGCGATTGGTTGCGGTTGTTGCAGGGAGTGTCAGTCGGGAGCGCCGAACATGTGCGCGAACCTGCGAACGCTCGGGTTGGACTATGATGGCGGATTCGAGGAATTCATGGTTGTTCCGGCCCAGGCACGGTTCAACCTGGTCAAGGTCCCGGATGGACTGTCTAGTGAGTACGCGACTTTGGCGGAGCCGCTTGCATGCTGCATAAACGGGCAGGAACAAGTTGGCGTTGCGTTGGGCGACGCGGTCGTTGTGATAGGGGCGGGGCCGATCGGGTGCGTGCACGTGCTGCTTGCCAAGCTTCAAGGAGCACTCAAGACAATCGTTGTCGACAAAGTGCCAGAACGCCTTGCCGTCGCCAGTGAGCTGGGGGCCACCGAAGTAGTGTGTTCGGCAGACGACGAACCTGTGGGCGCCGTTCTCAAGCTCACGGGCCAAGCGGGAGCAGACGTAGTCATAGTGGCCTGCGCATCCTCTGAGGCCCAAGCCCAAGCCTTGCAAATGTGCGGGCGGCGCGGGCGTGTGCTTCTATTCGGGGGGCTCCCTCCTGGAAGAATAGCTTCCATAGACACCAATTTGATCCACTACAAACAGATAAGAGTGACGGGTTCTCATGCGTCGACGCCGCTACAGAACCGGCTGTCGGTAGAGCTTCTTGCGTCGAAGGTAATCCCCGCGGAAAGGCTGCTCACGCACGTTGAACCCCTTGACCGGATAAACGAGGCGTTTGACGCGGCGGTTGCGGCCACAGAGATGAAGATCGCGGTACGAGTGAGCTAGGTTGAGGATGAGTCTCGAGCGGAGGGAAGGACTATGCCACAGAAGGCCATCCTGGCCATCGACCAGGGGACGACGGGAAGTAGGGCGGTCGTCTTTGACGAAGAAGGCAAGGTAAGGGCAAAGGCGTATAAGGAGATAAACCAGATCTTCCCGCATCCGGGATGGGTGGAGCACGACCCGGAGGAGTACATCTCTTCGGCAAGAGAGTGCGTGCTCGCTGTGCTTGACAGCTGCGGCACGGATTTGCGTATTGAAGGGGTAGGTATCACCAACCAGCGGGAGACGACTATCGCGTGGGATAAGCGGACCGGGGAACCGATCTGCAATGCAATAGTATGGCAATGCAGACGAACTGCCCCATATTGCGAGCGCTTGATTGCGCAAGGCGCCACCGAGACTGTGCTGGAGAAGACAGGCTTGCCCATTGATGCATACTTCTCTGCGACGAAAATCCGGTGGATTCTGGACAACGTGCCCGATGCCCGGAACCTGATCGCCCAGGGGCGCCTCGCGGTCGGCAACGTGGACTCCTGGCTCATGTGGAATCTCAGCGGAGGGAAGATACACGCAACCGACGTATCAAACGCGTCAAGAACGATGCTGTTTAACATTCACACGCTTCAATGGGACAAAGACCTCCTTCACCTTATGGATATACCGGAGGAGATACTCCCGGCCGTGTACAGCTCAAGCCACGTTTTCGGTGAGGTTTCAAGAGAATGGGGGCATTTAGCGGGCATTCCCATATGCGGAGTTGCGGGGGACCAACAGGCTGCGCTTTTCGGCCAGACCTGCTTCGAACCTGGAATGGTCAAGAACACGTACGGCACGGCACTCGCCGTCATGATGAGCACCGGTGCCGACTTGGTGAAATCCAGGAGCGGGCTGACGACCGATCTAGCGTGGTCGATTGACGGAAGGACCGAGTACTCGCTTGAGGGAGTTGTCTTCATCGGCGGCGCGGCCGTTCAATGGCTGAGAGACGGATTGAAGATAATCAGGGACGCGTCTGAAACGGAAGCGCTCGCGCGAGCCGTTGGGGATACCGGCGGGGTATATTTCGTACCGGCTTTCGTGGGACTCTGCGCACCATACTGGGACATGTACGCACGGGGAACGATAGTCGGCCTAACAAGAGGCACCACGGCCCACCACCTTGCCCGCGCAACACTCGAGGCAATCGCTTATCAGACCCGGGACTGCGTAGACGCCATGGCAAGAGATCTGGGACGGCCGGTTCGTTCGCTGAGGGTGGACGGCGGAGCCACGAAGAACGAGTTCCTGATGCAGTTCCAGGCTGACATATTGGGGATCCCGGTGGAGAGAGCGGCCAACATGGAAATGGCGGCGCAAGGGGCAGCTTACCTGGCGGGGCTGGCCGCCGGGGTATGGGGGTCGAAGGACACGATCTCGAAGCTTTGGAAGTGCGATAAGGTTTTCACCCCCTCGATGGCGGAGGCGCAGCGCGAGGAGCTGTACGCCGGCTGGCAACGCGCTGTGAGCAGAGCCAGAGAATGGGTTCAGAAAGCGTAGCTTTCTCAGGGGTTGCAGTCCGGGGATCTCCGATAGAGGCTACAAGACGGATCCAGCCGGGTTTGCTGCATTCGCGGATTGTGGTAAATTCGTACTGGCCAGAACTGGTGGTCAAAGATAGGCCTCTTCTATCGAATCCTAGACATCCGTCGTTGGCGGTGCATCAGCGTTGAGCGATCTCAGACGTCTTCGTGACCTCGTCCGTGTGGCAAAACTGTACTATGAGGCCAACATGTCTGAGCAAGAAATCGCGTCGTCTTGCGGTGTGTCACGATCGAGCGTGTCCCGCATGCTTGCGGAAGCGAAGCGCAGAGGAATCGTCACCATATCGTTCACTGGCTGGAACCGGCAGGGTACCACTGAGGCCAAGGAACTGCGATTCACGTACGGGCTCAAAGAGGTCGTTCTCGTTCCCAAGATCGGTGGCGGCTCCGATGTGAGGCTAAAAGAGAGACTTGGCGCCGCCGCCGCGGCTTACGTGTCTGAGATAATCCGGCCAGGACAGATGGTAGGGGTATCCTGGGGAACCACGCTGCTCGAAGTGGCTCTGAAGTTGCGGGCTCGCAGGATACCCGGGTTGTCAGTGGTGCAACTCAACGGCAGTGTGGGTAAAGGCGGGGCTTCCTATTTGGGAGCACAAGTGCTCCAAATGATCGCGGCGAAACTCGGTGCGAAGGCGGTCCTGTTCCCCGCGCCGGCCATTGTTGGGGACCCATCCTTGAGTGAGGCGCTCATGAACGATGTGTCCATCACCGAGACGCTGGAAGCCGCAAGGGGATGCGACGTGGCTATCTTCACAGTGGGTGTTGTGGATCCCGGGTGTGTACTCGTGGCGGCGGGTTATCTGACGGCGAATGACATAAGGCGGCTCCAGGAGCGCGGAGCGGTAGGGGACATCTGTTCGCGGTTCTTCGACAGCCAAGGCAGGATTTGTGATGCAGAGCTCGACAGGCGCACTCTTGGTCTGTGCCTTTCAGACCTTGCGGCGATCCCCCTCAAGATACTCGTCGCGGGCGGAAGACATAAGATCGCGGGCATACTAGCGGCTCTTCGTGCTGGGTATGCCGATGTCTTGATAACGGACGAGACGACGGCTTCGGGCCTAAGAGACCTGGCTGAAGGCGAACTGTCCGGTGCGGAGAGCGCCAGGCCGAGTGTTGGTTGTGATGGCGGGTTGCTCCGCAACGAAGGGGCTTGAACATGGGCATAGTGGATAACGACGAGCTGTGCGGGAGAGTGGCCAGGCTATACTACGGGGACGAACTGACTCAGGCAGAGATCGCTCAGCTGCTGGGGGTTTCTCGGTCCGTGGTCTCCAGATGTCTCTCTAGAGCTCTGGCGAGGCGCCTCGTTCAAATCGAGGTGCTTGACCCTGAGGAGGTCTGCAGGGAGCGGGCTGAGATCATCAGACAGCTATTCGGGCTACGGAAGGTGATAGTCGTACCGAACTCCGAGGACGACGACGATCAAGAAGCGAAACAGGCCCTGAGCGATGCAGCGACGGCATATCTCGATGGCATAGTCCGCGATGGCAGCGTGATAGCGGTTTCCTGGGGCACGACCATGTACGAGGTGGCCAAGCGCCTCGTCCCGCGACGCCTCTCCGGGGTCAGGGTCGTTCAATTGAACGGGAACGCTAGAGCAAGCCGGACTCACGAAAACGCCGCGACCATATTGATGAACTTCGCCCAGGCCTACTCCGCGGAGTCGTATTCGCTGCCGGTTCCCGCCGTCACCCGCAGCAGGGCCTTGTCCGCTCAGCTGCTCGCCGACCCGACCATCAGCTTTACCATCGACCTGGCGAGACAGGCGGACATTGCCATCTTCAGCATTGGCTTCCCCGACGCGCGCTCGATCTTGGTGGAAGCCGGGTACGTCACTGTCCAGGAAATAGCGGAGCTCGTTGCCCACGGGGCGGTGGGCGACGTCTGCTCGAGGTACTTCGGCATGAACGGGGAAGTCATCGATCCCGACCTCGACGCGCGGACGATAGGGATCGGCCTCGACGATCTCCGGAACAAGGAACACTCCATCGGGGTCGCTGCCGGCGCCCACAAGGCGCGAGGGATTGTGGGTGCTGCCAGGGGCGGGTATGTGAACACGCTCATCATAGACGAACTCGCGGCCCTCGAGATGATGCGCCTCGTCTGAGAGCCTCTTGAGCTCTGCTTCCAAGAGTCCTTGGTGCCGCTCTGGTCTGGGGACAATCCTACGACATCGCAGAGGTGACCCTCCAAGGGGCGTGGTTGGGTTCAGAGCGGGTGCGGTTGGGTTCAGAGCCCCCGCGACCCGCCGGGGACACCTCCGAAAAAAGTCTCAGGGAAGTACGGTCTCGTTGAAGGATTTCGGGGCAGAGCGAAGAATATACGACATCGAGCACAGATGTGCGCATATGGGCACGCATGTGCGCGAGCGCAAGGCCGTGGGGTCATGTAGTGGGTTGCGGCTCACCGGGCACTCGTGAGCGCTGGGCCGGGTCATCTTCGCCAGCGTTGCGCGGCGTGTCGAGCGCGGCCTGCGAGCCGGCGGTCAAGCGGGATCCCATCACCATCAAGATCAAGCGCGCTCCGGGCGCGCGGCACTGAAGGCAACGCCCGGAAGTGAGGGTATGCACGCTACTGCGGACCGAAAAGATGTCGAGCTCCTTGTGGAGATCGCGCGCATGTACTACGAATACGGCCTCGACCAGCAAGAGATCGCCGAGAGGGTGGGCTTGTCGCGCAGCCGCATCTCCAGGATGCTGACAAGGGCGAGAGAGGCGGGCATTGTACAGGTCACCATTGCTGACCCGTTCAGAGAGGAATCCTTGCTTGCCCAGGAGCTCCAGGCGAGGTACGGGTTGAAGAGGGTCGTTGTCTGCCCCGTTCCCCGGTCGAGCCGGGCGCCCCTGGCGTGGCACCTGGCGCAAGCTGCGGCGAGGCTGCTGAGAGAGCTGGTCCGGGACGGCTCCGTGATCGGCGTGTGTGGCGGGACGACGATGCTGGAAGTGGCGCGGGCGCTCCGGCCGCTGAAACGAAAGGACGTGAGCGTTGTCCAGCTCGAAGGGACGCTGTCCGGGAAAGGCGAAGCGCTCATCCACGGTAACGAGATAGCCCTTCTGTTCGCGAGAGCGTTCGCGGCCACGCCTTTCTTCCTGAGCGTGCCGGCGATTGTCGCCCACGAACAGGTGAGAGAGGCGCTCCTGAGCGACCGCAATGTCGCCAGGGTCCTCGACATGGGCAAGTCGGCCTCCGTCGCGGTCTTCTCCATCGGGCGCCCCGACAGATCCTCCCTGCTCGTTCAGGCAGGCTATTTCTCGCCCGAGGAGATGGATTCGCTCGTGGCCGCGGGGGCCGTCGGGGACCTCTGCTCCCGGTTCTTCGCAGAGGACGGGTCCGTTTGCGACGAGTCGCTGAACAGGAGAACGATCGGATTGGAACTCCAGGACTTCATGCAGAAGGATTTCGCAGTGGCAGTGGCGGGCGGCCCACAGAAAGTCGCAGGAGTAAGAGGGGCCCTGCGCGGCCGGTTCGCCAACGTGCTCGTCACTGACGAGGCAACGGCAAAGCAGTTGCTGGACGTATAGTGCTCGCGAGGCGGAGACTCACTTGCTTGAAGGGCGAGGTGAGACGGGAATGGCGCTTGACACGGACCTTGAGTCGATTCAAGAGGCGAGAGACGCGGTGCGTCGCGCTGCCGAGGCCCGCGTGAAGCTGGCGTCTTTCTCTCAGGAGCAGGTCGATCGCATCGTCGCGAAGATGGCGGATGCGGGGCGCGCACACGCGCGCGCCCTCGCGAAAATGGCGGTCGAAGAGACGGGTTTTGGGGTATATGAAGACAAGATCACGAAGAACCTCTTCGCGTCCGAACGCGTGTACGAGGCCATTCGCGATCTCAGGACGGTAGGCGTCATCCGGTGCGACCGGTCGCGCAGGGTCGCCGAGATAGCCGAGCCGGTGGGCGTGGTCGTCGCCCTCGTTCCGTCCACGAACCCGACGTCCACGGTCATATACAAGAGCATGATAAGCCTCAAAGCCCGGAATCCCATCGTGTTCAGCCCGCATCCTTCTGCATGCAGGTGTAGTTGCCAGGCGGCGCAGGTGATGGCCGACGCGGCCGCCGCCGCTGGAGCGCCCAGGGGGGCGATCCAGTGTCTCGTTCATCCGACCAAGCAAGCCACGGACGAACTCATGCGCCATCCCGATACAGCCCTCATACTCGCCACCGGCGGATCGGCCATGGTGAGGGCGGCGTACAGCGCGGGTAAGCCCGCCTACGGGGTGGGCCCGGGCAACGTGCCGGCGTTCATCGAGCGCACGGCCGACATAAAGAGGGCCGTATCAGACATCTTCTCGAGCAAGACCTTTGACAACGGCACGATTTGCGCGTCCGAGCAAGCGATAGTGACAGAGTCGGTCATCGAGGACAAAGTCGTGGAGGAGGTCAAAGCCCAAGGGGGACACTTCTTGACCGACGCGGAGGCCGCCGCGCTTTCGAAGACCGTGGTGACGTCCGGAGGCAACATCAACCCGTCCATCGTGGGAAGAAGCGCGGTGACCATAGCCAAAATGGCCGGGCTCTCTGTGCCGGACGGGACGTGCGTTCTTGTGGCCCGCCTTTCGGGAGTCGGGCCCCAGCACCCGCTTTCCAAGGAAAAGCTCAGTCCCATACTGGCTTTCTACGTCGAGCCCGACTGGCAGGCGGCCTGCGAACGGTGCATCGAGATCTTGGAGTTCGGCGGCATCGGCCACACCTTGGTCATTCACTCGCGAAATCCCGTTGTCATCAGGGAGTTTGCCATGAAGAAGCCGGTCTTCAGGATACTGGTCAACACCCCCTCCTCGCAAGGGGCCATCGGCGCGACGACCGGCCTGGATCCGGCGTTGACGCTCGGTTGCGGAACATGGGGCGGCAGCATCACCGCAGATAATGTCGGACCGTTGCACCTCGTCAACGTGAAACGTGTGGCGTACGGTCTGGATTTCGACGGTGCCGAACGGCTGTATGAGGAGATGTTGGAAGGAGCCGCAGGGGCGGACGTGACCTGCAGGCTTCCCGGCGCATCCGCTCGCCCCGCCGATGCGTTGCGTTGGGCGGGCGCGGGAGGGCCCAAGTCGGACGGACCCGGGGCTCCACCCGGTTCCGGCCAGCGCAGGTCGGTTCCTGCCATCATCGGTCCGGCGGCCGCCGTTGACAAGCCGGTCACAACTCCCTTCCCTATCCCCGCGAGGGGCGGGAGCGCAGGCCGGGGCCGCGCGGGAGGGGCCGAGTCCGGCGGGAAGCCGGGCGCGACAGGCGCAGTTAGCACAGCAAGCATGGCAACCATGGCGCGAGCGGCAGACGGGGGAGGACAGGCCGCCAAGGACTTGGCTTCCAGCAGGCAACCCCATCAGACCAGGCTTGTCACGGATGAGGACATCCGGGCGGTCGTCGACAGGTTCCTTTCTGAGTTGAATCGTGCGAAGGGCGGCTGAAGTAGCGTAGGTAACGACCACGAGGTAACGACCACAAGGTGGCATGAGGCGTACGTGGGCTGGCATCCGGGATGGGCGGGGTTGGGGCGGGACCGCACGCGAAAACGCACATTGTGACAGGGAGGCAGGACCGGTGGTTCAGGATGCACTGGGGATGGTTGAGACCAAAGGACTCGTGGGGGCCATCGAGGCGGCCGACGCGATGGTCAAGGCGGCGAACGTCGTGCTCATCGGCAAGGAGTACATCGGCGGCGGCTATGTGACGGTCATGGTCCGGGGCGACGTGGGGGCGGTGAAAGCCGCGACAGACGCGGGGGCGGCCGCCGCTGCGAGGGTCGGGGAGCTCGTGAGCGTGCACGTCATCCCGAGACCCCATACAGATGTCGATGGAATCCTGCCGAAAGCGTAAGGCCCGACCCATCGCCGGCCGAGAGACGGGCCCGGCGCCGCTATCGCGCGGCGGAGGCAGGTGGAGATGGACTACAGCTCTATTGAGGATCTCATAGCAAAGTGTGTGAGAGAGCTCGAAGCGAGGGGCCTTGCGGTCCCGGGGGTCAAGCCGCCGCCTTCTGTTCCGGCTCCTGACCCGAGCGGCGGCCGGCTTTCGGCCCAAGAAGGCGGCAGCCCGGAATGGCGGGCGGGCGGGCCGATGGTGCCGGTGGGCGTCTCCAATCGCCACGTGCACCTGTGCGCGCGGGATTTCGAGGCGCTGTTCGGGGCCGAAAGCGCCAAGAGCGGTCTGGCGAGGCTGCGGGACCTTTCGCAGCCCGGGCAGTTCGTTGCGAAAGAGATGGTCGCCCTCGTCGGCCCCAAAGGGGACATACCTGGCGTCAGAGTGCTGGGGCCGCTGCGGTCGAGAACCCAGGTCGAGATAAGCCGCACGGATGGATTTGCGCTGGGCATCTCTCCGCCGGTTCGTGATTCGGGCGACCTCGACGGTTCCGCCCCCATCACTCTCGTGGGGCCGGCTGGTGCCGTAAACCTGAAGGAGGGCGCCATCATCGCGACCCGCCACATCCATATGAGGCCGCAGGAGGCGTCTTCTTGGGGCCTTCGGGACGGCGACCGCGTGGAGGTGGAGGCTGCGGGGGCGCGGGGCCTGGTGTTCCGCGGCGTGCTCGTGAGGGTGAGGGAAGACTTTCAGCTCGAGATGCACGTCGATACCGACGAAGCCAACGCGGCGCTCTTGCGAAACGGCGACATGGTGAGAGTCGTCGGCAGGAGCTCGGCGTCGAGGTAACCGCAAGACGGTGGCAGGCAGGGCCGCCGTGAGAGAGACGAGACGATTGGAGCCTCGAAACGGCTCTGGAGGGGTAAGCCCTGTGGGTCTGGCGATAGGTCTCGTGGAGTTTGCAAACGTGACCAAAGGTATAGAGGGAACTGACGCCATGGTCAAAGCGGCCGATGTTGAGCTTCTGCTGGCGCGACCCACCTGTCCGGGAAAGTTCACGACCCTCGTGTCCGGAGACGTGGGCGCCGTGAAAAGCTCGATTGCCGCAGGGACCGTGGTAGGCGCCGACGCCGTGGTGGACGAGTTCGTCTTGCCCAACGTGCATCCAGGGGTGTTTCCAGCGATAACCGCGACGTCCGACGTGCGGGAGGTGAAGGCGCTCGGCGTGATCGAGACCTTTACGGTCGCGTCCGCCATAGTTGCGGCTGACGCCGCTCTCAAGGCCGCGGCGGTCGAGGCCATCGAGCTGAGGCTCGCCATCGGGCTCGGCGGCAAGTGCTTCGTCACTCTTACAGGAGACGTGGGCGCAGTGCAGGCGGCAGTGAGCGCGGGTAGCGCCGACGCAAGCGCGAGGGGGCTTCTGGTCTCCCGCGTAGTGATCCCGTCACCGGCGAAGGAGCTTGTCGCGGCTCTCTTGTGAGATGGGGGTGCTCGAGTGCGTGCGGTGATCACCGAGGCTGAACTGAAAAGGCTTGCGCCAGCCTCGAGGGTCCTGGTGCCGCGTGGCGCGATTGTAACTCCCGCAGCCAGAGACTACGCCAGGGATAATGGAATCGCGCTCATCGAGATAGCCGGCGAGGGCGTCTTCGGGGTCTCGCGCGGCGGGAACGAAGAAGATGCGCGTGCCTTCGTCTTCGCCGCGGTCGCAGGCACGCTGCCAGGCACGCTGTCCCGTGCCGGCAGGTGTCCTCCCGGTGCGGAAGGCCGTTTCCTAGTGTGTGGTGCGCACCCAAGCGCCGAAACGAACGCCGGGGCGCGCTTGCAGCCGGACATGGGCGTTCAGGAGGTCATGGAGCGAATAGTCCGGGCTGCCATCGCGAATCTGGGACCACATGCCACCAGAGAGACTCTTGTCAAGGTATTGATTACCGTATTGATCCGCCTGGGTTACGCGGTTGGAGTGTCAGGCATTACGTCGCAGGACCGGTGAAAGGGGGTGAACCCAAGTGGCCATGGAAGCGCTGGGAATGATTGAGACCAGAGGGCTCGTCGCGATGATAGAGGCTGCTGACGCCATGGTTAAGGCGGCCAACGTGAGGCTCGTGGGCTGGGAGAAGATCGGCGGCGGGTATGTGACTGTCCTGGTGAGAGGAGAAGTGGCGGCGTGCAAGTCGGCCTGCGAGGCCGGTGCGGCTGCGGCTGCGAAGATCGGCGAGGTTGTGTCGGTGCACGTCATTCCGAGACCGCACTTCGACCTTGAGGGCAAGCTGCCCATTTCCCTGCCGGAGACGAAGAAGGAGAAGGGCCAGTAGCGCACTGCTCACCCCCGGACCGGGCGCGGCGACGGCCGCCGGTTCTACGACAGGACTGCGACTGTGCGGTCGCGCCCGGTGACGGTGAGGGCATACGAGCCCACACCCACATGAGTGTACCCCGGTTGAGCGAAGAGGGGGGATCTCCTTGATCGCGTGCAGAGTGGTGGGCACCGTGGTTTGCACGAGAAAGGACGAGAAACTCGTAGGTTCGAAGCTCCAGATCGTGGAGCCTATATCCCTGGTTGACCAGTCTCCCGATGGAAAACCCCTGGTGGCGATAGATACGGTTGGAGCGGGCGAGGGGGAAATCGTGCTCGTCGTGAGCGGAAGTTCGGCCCGCCAGACGTCGAGGACTCAGAATACGCCAGTGGACGCGGTCATAATGGCGATCGTGGACTCCATCGAGATGAGCGGCAAGTTGGTGTACCGAAAGAGCTGACAAGCGCTGACACGCCCGCAAGCTTGTTCCCTCGTTCCGCGGGTGCGGCTCGGGGAGTCGGATGACCGGGCGGGCGCGAAAGACGCGGCGAGCGCGGCGGGCGTCGGTTGGTCGGTTGAGTGTTGGATCCTTCAGGTGGTGGAAGGATGGCATCCGCGGCGGTGACGGACATCGTACATGCCATAGGAGCTGCAGGCGTCGTGGGGGCCGGCGGAGCGGGGTTCCCGACGCACGTCAAGTTGTCCGCGACCGTGGACACCGTGATCGCGAACGGTGCCGAGTGCGAGCCCTTGCTTGAGGCGGACCACGCGGTGATGGTGCTCGAGCCTGCGAGAGTGTTGGCCGGTCTCAAGATCGCCATGACCGCGACCGGCGCTACCCGGGGTTATGTGGCTGTCAAGGAGAAGCGCGGGACCGCGCTGCGTGTGATGACCGAGCTCATCCAGAGGGAAGAGGGAATCAGCGTGTTCGCCCTCGACGATGTGTACCCCATCGGCGATGAGCACGTGCTCGTTCACGAAGTGACGGGCAGGCACGTCCCCGAAGGCGGCTTACCTCTCGAGGCGGGTGTCGTCGTGAGCAACGTGGCCACTCTCGCGAGCGTGGCTGACGCAGTTGAGGGCCGCCCGGTGACCTCGCGCTACGTGACAGTTGCCGGGGCGGTCGCCCGGCCTGTGACCGCGAGGTTCCCGATAGGCACCTCGGTGGCTGACGCGATCGCCTTCGCGGGCGGACCGCTCACTGAACGGTACAGGGTCATTCTGGGCGGGCCAATCATGGGCAAGCTGGCGCCTGACACGTCCGCCGTGGTGACGAAGGTGACAGGCGGCATCATCGTGCTTCCCGCGGACCATCCCCTGGTAAGGACGCGCGAGAGCGATATCGGGGTCATCATCAGGCAGGCGAGGGCCGCGTGCTGCCAGTGCATGAGCTGCACCGAGACCTGCCCCCGGCATCTCCTGGGGCACAGGATAGCGCCTCATCTCATCATGCGCGCTGTAAGCATGTCGCCGGGGCCGCCGCCCGACACCGTCGCCGGCGCTTGGTTGTGCTCCGAGTGTGCGGTGTGTGCCACGGTCGGCTGCCCATCGGGTCTTTCGCCGGTCAGGGTGAACCAGGCCCTCAAGCAGTCCATGGCCAGGAAAGGCATGAAGAATCCATACCATGAGAAGGACATCTCTTCACACCCGCTGCGAACGGCTAGGCGGGTTCCCTCGTCGCGGATGGTGACGAGGGCGGGGATTGCTTCTTACATGACACGCCCGGGAGACGGTTTTGCCGAAGCCGGTGAGACTGCCCGTCACAGTTCACATACAGAGTGCTTGTCCGCGGTGTTCCAGCCCGACAGGGTAAGCATCCCCCTGCTTCAGCACGTGGGCGCTCCCGCGGTGCCGTGCGTCAAGGCCGGGGATGAGGTGCACGAGGGGGAACCCATCGCCGAGATCCCCGCGGGGAAACTGGGGGCGAGAATCCATGCGAGCATTTCCGGGACAGTCACCGATGTCGGCGATGCTATAACGATCGTGGCCGGGAGGCGCAGACGATGAGGATAGTGATAGGCAGCGACCACGGAGGTTTCGACCTGAAAGAGGATATCAAGGCCTACCTGGCCGAGCTTGGCCACGAGTGCGTGGATTACGGCACACACAGCAAGGGGCCTGTGGACTACCCCGACTTCGCCTTTCTGGTGGCTGAAGCGGTGGCGAGGGGGCTTTTCGAGCGAGGCATCATCGTTGATGGCGCGGGCGTCGGTTCCGCCATTGCGGCGAACAAGGTGCCGGGCGTGAGATGCGCTCCTTGCCAGGACATATACACGGCCAGGAACAGCCGTGAACACAACGACGCCAACGTTCTCGCCTTGGGCGACAGGGTCATAGGCAAGGGCGTGGCGAGGGAGATCGTGAAGGTGTGGCTTGCCACTGAGTTCGCAGGGGGAAGACACCTGCGCCGCGTGGACAAGATCATGGAGATCGAGCGGAGGTTCCTTTCGAGAGGCGACTAAAGCCAGGCAAGCGTGAGCGGCTGAGCGGGCAACGAGACGGGCGGCCGAAGGGGAAGCAGGCAAGCGAACGGACGGACCGGGAGGCGGGCAGGCGAGTGAGTGTAGACGGGTGAGGCGCTGTCCCGGACCGAGACCAGCGGGACGATGCCCGGGCGGGACGCCGCCGGCGGGCGGCGTAGACCGGGGGCTGGTGTGAGGTGATTGCCCTGTTCATAGCGAGAGTGGTTGGGAAGGTAGTCGCTACTCGCAAGGACGAGAAACTGGAAGGCATAAAGCTGCTCATCATCGAGCCGCTGAAACGGGACGGCACCCCCTGTGGCAAGCCGCTGGTTGCCGTGGACAGCGTGGGTGCGGGCGCAGGTGAGATAGTGCATGCGGTGAAAGGGAGAGAAGCGTCGCTTCCTCTTCCAAGGGCGGGCGCTCCGGTTGATGTGGCGATCGTGGGGATAGTGGACCGCCCGGATGCTGGTGAACCCAGGTCCTGTTGCTAGGCAGGGGGCGCCCGGCGCGGGGCGAGGCGTCATGATGTGGCTTCCCGGTTGACCCGGTGTGGCCGGGTGGCTGACACGCTTGAGGTGGGGCTGTGGTAATCGGCAGGGTAGTCGGGTCGGTTGTGGCGACCCAGAAGAACCAAAGTTTTGTCGGGTCCAAGATGCTCCTCGTGCAGCCTCTGGATCTCGACGGGAATGATTACGGCCAGGAAATCCTGGCTATCGACACACAGGACGCGGGGCCCGGCGACATCGTTCTGGTCGTGAGCGAAGGCAATTCCGCACGACAGGCCATGGGGAAGAGCGACGCGCCTGTGGACTCGGTCATCATCGGGGTCGTTGACATCGTTCGCATATCTCGGCGCTTCGAAGGGAGGTAGGCCGTATCTCGCTCGGACACACAGCTTTGGCTGAGCGCGATATGGCATGGTCGAATGGGAATTGACGAGTTGATCGAGAGAGTCACCGACGATGTGATAGCTGAGATGAAAAGGCGAGGCGAGATCCCAGAGGTGACAGCAAGTCAGCCGGTGGCGTCGCCGGGCCGTGCGGTTTCGTCCGCTCCGGGGTCCGCGGGTGGCCCGAGAGTGTTGGTGATCCTGGCGGGCGACAGGGCGCCACTCGAGAACGCGCTGGTCCAATTGGGACGAATCGGCGACCGCGGGCTGTCTGTCGCATGCCTCGTATCAGAGGAAACCAGGGAGTCGTGTGGTGAGAGCACCATAACCGGGGCGCTGGGTCATGTGTCTTTCGTGGATGGGCGCGATGCCGTGGCTGCGGCCTCGTGTACCGACGTCGCGGTGGTCCCGGTGCTTCCCCTCCACGTGGCGGCGCGGGCGGCGTTGCTCACTGGGGGCGACGCAGTCACAAAGGCTGTCATCGCAGTGCTTGCGCAAGGCAAGCGAGTCTATGCCGCCGCCGATGTCTTGCAGTCGGCCGGCCAAGCCGACGGAGGAAGCACTGGGCGGGGTGGGCACAACTTCGCCCTCCGCAGGCAGGTGGACGAGTACCTCAAGAGGCTGCGCGAATACGGCATGATTGTGGTCGACTCCAAGGACCTCGGGCGTGAACTGGAGCGTGGGCTTCGCATAGTCGGGTTTGGGAACGCGGGTCCCTCGACGGGTTCGACCGCCGCGCCCCAGGTGTCCCGTGGTGCGGAGGCGGCCGCGCCGCATCGTGTTGAAAGCGGTGGGCCTGCGCTTGCCCGTGCCGAAAGCCTGCAACCCAGAGTCCTTTCTGGCGCCGCAACCGTGGCCGAGGTTCGGTCAGGGACCGGGACCGGCAGCGCGGACTCAAAGTGCTCGAGATTCTTCGGCGAGTGCTCCGCATGTGGGAAGTGCGTCCAGGAGAACCCTGATGGCACGGCCAGGATAGTCGAGGCGGGCGCATCCCGGATCGGCGCCGCGCCCGGCGTCGGCGCAATCGCCACCGATGTGGCCGCCATGATAGATCATACGTTGTTGAAGCCTGACGCCACGAGAGACCAGATCGTCAAGCTGTGCGAAGAGGCGAAGCAATACAGCTTCGCGTCGGTGTGTGTGAACCCCGCCAACGTGAGCCTCGCCGCCAGCCTCCTCAAAGGCACACCTGTCAAGGTGTGCACTGTCATCGGCTTCCCGCTGGGGGCGACGACTCCGACCGCGAAGGCGATGGAGACACGCGATGCCATAGCGAACGGCGCGACCGAAGTGGACATGGTCATCAACGTCGGGGCGCTCAAGTCAGGCGACTATGACCTTGTCAAGCGCGATATCGAAGCTGTGGTGGACGCGGCTCGCGGCAAGGCCATCGTCAAGGTCATCCTTGAGACGGCGCTCTTGACCGATGAGGAAAAGGTGAAGGCGTGTCTGCTCGCGAAAATCGCCGGCGCGGACTTTGTGAAGACTTCGACCGGCTTCGGCCCCGGCGGCGCGACAGTCGAAGACATCAGGCTCATGCGCAAAGTCGTCGGCAGCGACATGGGAGTGAAGGCGTCCGGTGGCATCAGGAACCTCGAGTCCGCACGCAAGATGATTGAGGCGGGAGCTTCGCGCATAGGCGCGAGCGCCAGCGTCGCGATTGTCAAGGGACAATAGTGAAGGGCGTCCGCGCCGGCTCAACCGCGGTCGCGTTCGACCCGGGTGGCCGCGACTGCGAGACGGACTCGAAACCCGGCACCACTCGGGACCGGCATGAGTCCTGAGTAGAGCCACACGAAACGGACTTGGGGGCCGCGATTGCCCCAACCCATTCGAACCCATCTGAGGGTGACTCAGTCCTTGCCTCGTTTTCGACAGTTGCCGTGTTGCCGGTGTTGCACTCGGGGAGAGCGGCCCAAGCGGGCCGCGCTTCGCCAAGACCCTGCCCATCAGGCCAGCGGCCGGGTGTTGGCACCAGTCGTGCAATCACCGGCGGGCACTCCGAGGGAGCTGCAGCACCTCTACACCAGACTGTTGAACTTCCCCAGAGGCTGCCAGTTTGGCCGAGCACCGAGATGGTCTGGTGCGACTCAACCAGTGCTCGTCGGCAGGTGAATTACCCGGGGCGTCTCTGAGCGCCGACGCTTGTCAGGGAGCGAAACCTCCAATGCGCCCGACGGCCAACCCCCATGTTAGCGTTTACAGCTCATAGGATATCCGCTCACCGGTTTCGGAAACCCGCGCTCCTGCTGGATCATGCCTCCCAATTTGCGTAACGCCTGTTCGAGGCCGTATGAAGGCCTCGTGTGGCTGTCGTGTGTAATCGTATGCACCAACATGAGGCCGCCAGGTGGCTTCGGGGTGCTTCCGCAGCCTTGAGGACCCGGGGCAGATGGCAAGCCCGGCTGGGCGACAGAGCGGACCTTCGTGCGGTTGCGTGCGGTTGGCGCAGCTAGAGGCGTTAGCCGGGTGCCACGGCGTACACGCGCCTACCGCAGGAGCCAATGGAAAATCGTCCGTCTCCTGCTTGACAGCATCCATATATGGTTGTATCATGTAGACGTATACACGCATTGGTCGATTTGGATCAAGGTGCGCCCGCCCCGCACGAGTAGCTGGAGCATCCAGCGGACGCGCTTGTTGACGGGATCGTCACCCGAGCTATGGGTGGGGCGCGAATGCGGACAAGCGAAAAGCCCATGAACGCTGCGTGAAGACCTCAGGCGCATGTGGGCCCGTATGGGTCTTCGAACGGTGGTGTGCCGTGGTCAGCACGCTGCGCGCATGGAGCTGGAGGCACTTGGCGGCTTCGGAAGCCATGTAAGCGTATACAATTGACGGGGGAAATGTGCATTGAATCAGCGAGATATCGCGCGCATCGCAGGAGTCTCCACGGCAACGGTGTCGAGAGTGATCAACCAAAAGGGCAACGTCGATCGTGACACGTACGCAAAGGTCCTGAAGGTCATCGAAGAACAGGGATACGTGCCCAACACCATAGCGAAAAGCCTAAGGGTGCGGCAGACGAAGACGATCGGCTTTGTCATCCCCGACATCGGCAACCCGTTCTTCCCCGAGGTCCTCAAGGGTGTCGAATCGGTGTGCGTGCAGCACGGGTACAACATTATCCTCGGGAATACGAACGAGGACGTGGAGACGGAGAGGTCGGTCGTCCGAAACCTGCGTCAGCAGAGAGTTGACGGACTACTCATGATCCTGGTCGATGAGCGGGGAGAAACGCTTCGTTGGGGGCTGAGGGGAGCGGAAGGGCGGTTTCCCATCGTATTCATCGACCGGCACATCAAAGGCTTCCAGTACGACTCAGTGGTAATCGACAATGAGGGCGGTGCATTCCAAGCCACCGACTACCTCCTGCGACTGGGTCACAGAAGAATCGCCATGATACACGGCCCTGTGACCATGACGCCCGGCGGCGGCCGTTTGAGGGGGTACCTTGAGGCGATGCGTGCATGGGGAGTCGAGGTAGTGGCAGAGTACGTAAGAGAAGGCGACTTCCGAACAAAGTCAGGTTACGAACTGGCCAAGCACCTCATGTCTCTGCCTGTTCCGCCGACGGCCATCTTCGGCGGGAACAACTTGATGACCATGGGCATCTTTGAAGCCCTTCGCGACATGGGGATCGCCGTTCCTGACCAGGTATCTCTCGTCGGATTCGATGACTTCCTCTTGGGAGCATACCTCAGTCCACCGCTCACAGTGGTGGACCGTCCGATGTCTGATATGGGGCGGATAGCCGCCGAATTGCTCATCTCCCGGATAGAGAATCGCGACCAAACCGCAGTCCGCAAGGTTGTCTTGCCGACAGCTTTGAGGATAAGGCAGTCATGTAGAGAGCCTCAATCGTAGCAGCACCACGAGATCGAGGGAGGAGGTGTCTTCCGGAGAGCAGACCGCAGTTCGGTAGAACCCGGTAATCCTCTTGAGCGCATGGATTCCGTACGCGTTGTCTCCATCGGGAAACGTTTCCTGTTGCGATGCTTGAAGGCTTGGGAATGGGTAACGAATCGGTACCATGATTGGAGGCTTGCAGACGTGAATGTGAGAGAGGTTAGCGTGAGGGTTCTCTATCCCACCGAGCACAACTTCAAGGCGTTTGGCAGACTCATCAAGCTGCCGAGCGCATCACCTTCCGTGTCCGCCAGTGGAGTGTTGGATTACTGGGATCAAGTCGCAAACCTTGAGCTTGACGGTGGCCAGGCAGAATTGGGATTTCTCGTGACGAAGCGGCGTCCCTTCGAGTTCAACACCATGGAAAGGCACGTCAAGAGCGATGAGGCTTTCATTCCTCTTGAAGGCAAAGCCTGCATATTCGCTCTCGCGCCTGCTTCAGCCCGGTCAAGTCCTCAGCAACTACCAGATCCTTCTCAGGTGACCGCGTTCATTCTCGACGGCTCGTTCGGTGCGAACCTGAACGCCGGAGTGTGGCATTGGGCTCCATTCCCCCTTTCGGACAGCATCAGCTTTGTTCTGGCCCTGCGCAGGGGAACTGTTGAAGAAGACATAGACCTGCGCGATTTCACGAAAGAGCTTGGTGTCACGTTCAAACTCGCGTTGTAACAGGCTTGGGGTGGTGAATCCACTCTGGATAGGAGTTGGGACAATGGCTGAGGTTGTCCTTAAGAACGTCGTCAAGAGGTACGGGGAGCTCGAGGCCGTCTCGAACGTGTCATTCGAATGCAGGAATGGGGAGTTCCTCGTATTGCTCGGGCCGTCCGGCGCGGGCAAGACCTCAACACTGAAGATGATTGCGGGTCTTGAGAAGATCACCTCGGGCCAGGTTTTCATCGGAGGGCGAGAGGTCAATGGCCTGGAACCCCGCCAGCGACGTGTCGCCATGGTGTTTGAGAACTATGCCTTGTATCCCCATCTATCCGTATTCGACAATATCGCCTCACCTCTCAAAGCTGCCGGTGTGGCTCCTGGAGACATCGAAGCCCGGGTAAAGCATGTGGCCAAGATGCTGCAGATAGAGCAGTTGTTGGACCGCAGACCAGCTCACCTGAGTGGAGGGCAGCAACAGAGAGTATCCTTCGGCAGGGCGTTGGCCAAAGAGGCGGACGTGTACCTGATGGATGAACCCCTCTCGCACTTGGATGCGAAACTGAGGCATGAGACGAGAGGGGAGTTGAAGAGACTCCACGGCGAGCTCGGAACGTCCACGATCTACGTAACGCACGACTTTCGAGAGGCGCTGGCCCTGGCCGACCGGGTGGTCGTCCTGGATAAGGGATCGATCCAGCAAATAGGAACCCCAGCCGAGGTATACGACCAACCTGCCAATGACTTTGTTGCGGATCTCATCGGAGAGCCGCCCATGAATCTGATCGGCTGCGTGGCCACGCAGCTTGACGGATCGCTGTGTTTCGCATCAGACGCCTTTTCCCTGCGAGTGCCGTCGCATGCAGTGGACTGCGTTCGGGGAATGACTCTTCCGAGGCAGGTGCGGATCGGAATCCGGCCGACGCACATAACCGTGGAGCTTCGCCCTGCCGGGGAAGACTCGGTGAGAGCAGAGGTCTACGTTCTTGAGCCGCTTGGCGCACTGAGCATACTCACTGTGAAGCTCGGAGCCGACCTCGTGAAAATCCGGGTGCCCGAGGACTTCAGTGCCGAGATTGGGGATCAGGTGTGGCTGAGGTTTGCGGAGGAAAAGATCCGCGTTTTCGATGCGGAATCCGGACACCGGCTCGTGTGAACATGGGTGCTGAGGGGGCCGACTTGCGCGGATTGTCGTGAGGGAGAGATGGCAATGGGAGTTGTCGTCCTGCAGAATGTGTGGAAGAAGTACGGGGACGTTGAGGCGGTGAAGAACCTCAACCTCGAGTGCAAGGAGGGCGAGTTCCTAGCGCTCCTCGGCCCGTCAGGATGTGGAAAGAGTTCGACCTTGAGAATGATAGCAGGCCTCGAAAGGATCACACTAGGGTCGATCTTCATCGACGGACGGGAAGTCAACGCCTTGGAACCCCGGCAGAGAGACATCGCCATGGCATTTGAAGCGTACGCTCTGTACCCGCACTTGACCGCTTACGAGAACATCGCCTTTCCCTTGCGCGTGAGAGGGATGAGAGAGCAAGAAGTGGACAGGCGAGTCAGAGAGATCGCTGATACGTTGGACATAGGCAACATCTTGGATCGCCTTCCGAGGCACCTGAGCGGGGGCCAGCAACAGCGGATTTCGTTCGCTCGAGCCATGGTTCGCCCCGCCCGCGTGTACCTGATGGATGAGCCGCTTTCGCACCTGGACGCGAAACAGAGAAGCCAACTGAGGAGCGAACTGAAACGCCTCCATCGTTTCAAGGGGCTCACCATAGTGTTTGTGACCCATGACCAGATCGAGGCTATGGCCATGGCTGACAGGATCGCTGTGATGAACCTGGGTGTCCTGCAGCAGGTCGGAACCCCGCTGGAAGTGTTCAACCATCCCAAGAACCTGTTTGTTGCGAATTTCGTTGGCGAGCCGCCGATCAATCTGCTATCCGTCACGGTCCGACAGGAGGGGCAAGACATCTTGTTCACTGGGGACGGTTTCATGATTGCAATGCGTGACGGAAGGCTTGCCGCAGCAGCGGCGAAGCTGTCAACGTCAAAGGGCGTCCTCGGTATACGCCCCATGCACATCGCGCTGCATCGCGAGAGTGTGTCACCACATTCAATCCCGGGGAATGTCACTTTGTATGAAGGACTGGGGGACACCGCAGTAGTCACCGTTCAGGTGGGCGGGAACGCTGTGCGCGTCGAGACATCCCCCGACGTATCCGTCAGCATCGGAGAGAGAGTGTTCCTCCAGTTCAGCGCTGCGCACGTGCACTTGTTTGACCAGGATACGGGGGAGAATCTCCTCCATTAGCCGGATGGACCTGGTGTTTCATGGTACCAACCTTGTGTCGCACATCGTCACCCGTAAAGCACCGGGAAGCAGGCTCTCAGTCGTCAAGCGGCTTCAGCAGGGGAGGTGACAGAGGGGCGCGAGGACAGAAGCGGAGGTACCGCGAGAACGAGGTGTCTGTGACTGGTGGCAAGAACTACCTGAGACTTTCATCTGGGAGGGTGAGAAGAATGCTGAGGATATCCCGAAGATTTGCGCTTGTTGTCGTGACGATGCTTGCCATTTCCCTCCTATCTCTCGGTGGAATCGCTGCAGGGCAGTCCCGTAAGCCTTTCGAGGGTATCAAGATCGTGGTCTTCGGCGACGCCGGGCAGAACCTCAAGCCGTTTGAATGGTACAAGGACAAGATAAAGGAAGAATCGGGAATTGTCATCGATCAAGTGGTGGGTGTGCCGTTCACAAGCGTATACGAGAAGCTCAAGACCGAATTCGTGGCTCAGACGGGAGCCTACGACGTAGTCGTTTTCTACCCGGCTTACCTCGGTGAATTTGCGGGTCTCGGGTATCTGATGCCGCTCGATGATTTCGCGAAGAAGTACGATCCCAAGCTCGATGATGTGTCGACCGGCGTGAGGGAGCTGAACTGCAAGTACGGAGGCAAACTTTATGCACTCCCATATGACGGAGACGTTCTCAACCTATACTACCGCAAGGATCTGTTCAACAACGCTACCGAGAAAGCCAACTTCAAGAAACAGTTCGGCCGAGACTTGAAGGTTCCGGAAACGTGGGAGGAGTTCCTCGACATAGCCAAGTTCTTCACCCGTAAGAAAGGCGACAAGCTGGCAGGGGAGACACTGAAGGAAGACTTCTATGGCTCAGCCGAACTGGCGGCCCGGGGTTTCTCATACGCATGGTGGCTTGCCAGGTTTGGGAGCCTGGGAGGGGTGTACTTCGATGAGGACATGAAACCCCTCATAAACAGCGAGAAGGGAGTAAAGGCCCTTGAGCTGTTCAAGGAAAGCCTGAAGTACTCTCCGCCTGACGTCATGGCGTACGGTTACGAGGAACTGAAGAACGCCTACCTGGAAGGCAAGGTCGCGATGGTCATCCAGTGGTCAGACATTCAGAAGAAAGCCCAAGACCCCAGGATCTCCAAGATAGAGAATCGTTCCGGCATCGCGGCTGTCCCGGGCAGCAGGGTGGGGGACAAGATAGTCCGTTCGGCGCCGATGCCTGTGGGCCGGGTCCTCGCGATACCCAGAACGGCGAGACATCCTGAGGCTGCATATTGGGTGGCCAGGTATCTCTCTGTTGAAACCAGCTTGCATGACGTGTCTTCGTCTGAGACTGGCTTGGACCCGTACCGGAAGTCCCACTACGCGAACCCGAAGAGCTTCGCAGCGCTCTTGGGCAACGAGGAGGCGGCGAAAGAGTACCTGGACATTGTCGCCGTGAACCTCGAGAATGCCTATCCCGAACTCAACATCCCAGGCGCAGGTAACTACCAGGACGTGCTCGACTTGTATATCAACCGCGCCCTGAGCGGCGAGATGACTCCAAAGGCTGCCCTTGATGCCGTGGCCAAGGAATGGGATCAGATCACGAAGAAACTTGGGGCGGCAAGGCAGAAGGAGATATACCTGAAAGCTGTTGAGACCTGGAAGGCGCTCGGGATCTGGCAGTAACGAGAGACCTTGGTGGGGCCGCTCTCGTTTGAGTGGCCCCACCAACAGCCCAAGAGTATGTGGTGGTCGACTGCGGAAAGGAGATGCCGACGGATGAATCGTGTGACCGCCGCACCCGTAAAGGGACGCGACTTCAACTCATGGATAGACAAGAGGTTACCTGTGCTGTTCGTCGCGCCGGTTGTTGGCATCTTGTTGACTCTCGCCATCGGGCCTCTGCTCTTCATCTTCATTACGAGTTTCATGTCATGGGAGCTGGTTTCTGCGGCGGCGCCGCAGTTCATCTGGTTCAGAAACTATCTCAACATTGTCCTGGACTCTAGATTCTGGAACGCAATGAAGAACACGCTGATCCTCCTCGTCGGAGGAGTGGGGCTCCAGCTAGTCCTCGGCCTCATTACCGCGCTCCTGTTGAACAGGGAATTCAAGTTGAAAAGAGTAGTCACCTCGCTCTTCCTGATCCCTATCACGATTGCCCCAGTTGTGGTCGGCTTTCAATGGCGCGTGATATACCACGAGTCCTTTGGCCCGCTCAACTACATCATCCGCATGCTCCGTCTTGGCAACGGCTTCGCGTGGCTGGCCGACACGCGTACGGCTCTGTTCTCCATCCTCGTGGCAGAGGTGTGGCAATGGACACCTTTCGTCACCATTGTCCTCCTTGCGGGGCTCCAGTCGATTTCCCCTCGCGTGTACGAGGCTGCAAACGTAGACGGCGCCACCCCTTGGCAAGTCTTCCGGCGGGTGACTCTCCCATTGCTGAAGCCCACCATAATAATTGTTGCGCTCTTCCGGGTCATGGACGTCTTTAAGATCTTTGACCTTGTTTTCCTTCTCACCGGAGGAGGACCTGGGACTGCATCAGAGAGCGTGAGCTTGTATACCTATATCAACGGATTCCGGTATTTCAGCATGGGCTACGCCACAGCACTGGCTGTGATCCAACTCCTGATCGTGACCATCATCTGCATGAACCTGGTCAAGATGATGAAAGTGAGGCGTGCGTAACGTGAAGGATCAGGCGGTACGTTCGAGAAAGTCGTGGCAGCTCACGTTGATCTACGCTTCAATAGGGGTTCTGCTTCTCATCAGTCTGTTCCCCGTGTACTGGATGTTCATAGGCTCGGTCAAGCAGCGCGGGGAATTCTACACATCACCTCCGGTGTTCGTGCCGAAGCAACTGGAGTGGGAGAATTTCGGCAGGGCTTTGGAGCGAGGCGGCGCGAAGGGCATCAAGGACAGCCTGGTCGTGGCTGGCTTGAGTTCGCTGTTGGCAATCGTGCTCGGATCCCTGGCAGCTTACAGCATCGCTAGATACGGAACCGGAGGAGACAACCTCTCATTTTGGATTCTGTCAATTAGGATGGCTCCGCCCGTTGCCGGGGTGATCCCGATATTCATGTTGATGCGGTATGCCCGCCTGCTTGATACTTACTCCGCGCTCGTGCTGGCCTATTGCTTGTTCAACCTGCCCTTTGCCGTATGGCTCATAAAAGGTTTCTTCGAAGACATCCCCGCCGACATGGAAGGCGCAGCCCTCGTCGATGGCTTCAATCGACTTCAGGTGTTCTGGAGAATCGCGCTTCCCCTGGCTGTGCCTGCGCTCATAGTAACCGGCCTGTTCTGTTTCATCTTTTCCTGGAATGAGTTCTTGTTTGCTCTCGTCCTCACCAGGTCTCGGGTGACCACTCTGCCCGTGATCATATCTGGGATGGTCGGCGGGCACGAGATCATGTGGGGGGAGATATCGGCCCTTTCAGTCTTGACCTCGCTTCCCGTAGCTGCCCTGGCGTTGTTGCTGCAGAGATACTTGGTGCGTGGACTGACGCTGGGTGCAATGAGGGGTTGAGTGTTCAGAGATGACCCCCCGGTGCGGTCAACGTTCGCGCGGGGGTCGCGCGGCATCATTCCTAACGAGTCAGGAGAGTGTGACAATGAGGACACAACCCAGAATCGTCGTCGTCGGCAGTTTCATGATGGACCTCATGTCCAGGACACCGAGGCTTCCTGTCCCGGGCGAGACGGTCATGGGGGGGCCTTTCCAAATGGGCCCCGGCGGGAAAGGGTCGAACCAAGCTGTGGCCGCAGCAAGGCTGGGCGCTGACGTTTCCATGGTGGTTTCATTGGGAAGGGATTACTTCGGTGACGTCGCGTACAACAACCTGGTGCAAGAGGGCGTGGACGTCGGGTGCGTCAAGAGAGTTGACAATGTTTCCACCGGTGCCGCGCTGATAATGGTGGACGAGAAAAAGGGCGAGAACATGATAGTGGTGGCTCCTGGATCGAACAACGAGTTAGGCCCGGAGGATGTTGACAGGGCCAAGGGGTTGATCCTGGGCTCACACTGCATGTTGGTGCAGCTGGAGATCCCTCTAAGCACTGTGGAGTATGCCATCGGGCTCGCGCACGACAACAATGTCGGCGTCATACTCAATCCCGCGCCCGGGAGACCCCTGCCCGATGAGTTGTTCCAGAAAGTCGACGTGCTGACCCCGAATGAGAGCGAGGCTTCCGCCATCACGGGACAGCCAGTGGTCGACGTCAACACGGCGGGGAGGGCGGCACGGGAACTGCTGGCACGCGGATGTCGAAATGTCGTGATCACCCTCGGCGCAGCAGGGGCGCTCGCAGCAAACGGGGATGGAGTGCATCTGGTATCCGGCTTCAACGTGAAGACCGTGGACACCACGGGCGCAGGCGACGCATTCAACGGAGCTCTGGCTGTAGCCCTTGCCGAGGGCCAGTCCCTGCTCGATGCCGTGAGGTTTGCTAATGCAGCGGGGGCCCTGTGTGTCACGAAAGTGGGTACGGCCCCGGCCATGCCTAGCCGTCGGGAGGTCCAGGAGCTTCTGGCACGCTGAGTGCCGTTGCGGAAATGCTTTCGGCTGTTGGCAGCGTGCGCCCCGGTGATTGCGCGATAGACATCAGAACGCTGCCGCCTGCTTGGCGGTCGGGGTCTTGGTGAAGCGTGCCCTGCTCAAGGAGCCGTTCCCCGGGGCAGCACTGGCAGCCGGGCGAGCGCCGCAGACGGGGCAGGGACCGACGCAATACACCCTCACTCGGCGCGCATGTCACTGTTGCAGGACGGGTCGTCAAAGGACAGCCGATTTCGAGGTTGAACGGTGTAGCCTGAAGCTCAGACCTCAAGTGCAGACACCAACAGGCGAGACAGTCGCAGGAGCGGAATGCAAGCCCGTGGCAAGAGCAGGGGAGGAGGCGCTCCCCCCTGCTCTCTATCGCAAGCGGTTACGAGACTTGCCCAGGGATATGGGCACCTATCGCTCCGTGTTACTGCTGAAGGCCAGTGGCAGTGAACCCGGCCTGCTGCCCGACGTTCTGCGCCGGAAGGCTGCCAGGCAGGTTATACGTGCCGGTCGTGCCGAGGTTGGCGCCAAGCCCGGCCCTGAAGCCCGCCTTCACGTTGACTGCGCTCTGCTCGACGAGCGATCTCTCGGCTGCCTCGATCATCCTCTTGACCATGTGGCCGCCGACCGCGCCGCACTGGGCGGACGGGATGTTACCCCAGTAGCCACCGACGATCTGGTTGGTGGGGAAGTTGATCTCGTTCGCGATTTCGTACTTCCACTGGTCCAGGGCGTTGCCCGCCTCGACCACGAGAGCGCGGTTCCTCTTCTGTCCGCGTGCCATTGCTATTTCACCTCGCTTTCCTTTTCTGCTGCTAGTGTTGCCTTAAGGAAAGACTGTATGTTAGCGAATGTGTGGCAGGGTTGCACATGAAGTTCCATTCCGGGCGCCGAACCAGACTCCATGACTTGCGCGTCTTGCGCGTCTTGCGCGTCGTGCCTGACTCCTGGTAAGGAGGTTTCTTCAGGATATCTTGTCCAGGAAGGAACGCCGGAGTGTGTGGAGAAGTAACTCGGGCAGCCCGTTTCGGCAGTCGATCCCGGACTCGTACCTCGCGACAGCCGCAGCAATTCAAGCAGGAGGAGGCAACTCAACCACAGTGCGGTTTCTTTTCCAGATGTTCTGGTCGTTCTTCAAAATCGGCGCATTTACGTTCGGCGGCGGCTACGCCATGGTCCCTCTCATCCAGAAGGAGGTCGTGGATGCCAGGAGATGGGTGACAGATGAGGAGTTCATCGATATGCTGGGCCTCGCCCAGACGGCTCCAGGGCCCGTCGCAGTGAACACCTCGGTATTCGTGGGATACAAGAAAGCACGGTATGTGGGAGCGATCGCGGCGGTCATCGGTGCGACCCTCCCCTCGTTCCTCGTTATCCTGGCGGTGGCCGCGCTCTTCGCCGAGATCAGGCATCTTCCCGCGGCTGAGGCTGCCTTTTCCGGTGTGCGGCCGGCGGTCGTCGCACTGGTCGCGGGCGCCGCGTACAAGATCGGCAGGACGGCCATCCGTGACGTCCGCGGGATCGTCATCGGGGCGGTCGCTCTCGTCGCCATCGCGGTCTTCGACGTCCATCCCATACCGGTGATCGTGGGGTCGGCGATCGTGGGCTATCTCCTCTACCGGAAGGACATCCAGGCAGAACCGCAGGCCGTGAGAGCGCGAACGGCCGGACCGCGAACTGAGGTGGGCGGTTCGGGGCCGTCAGACCAGGTCTCTGGCGACACAGACGGGATCGCCCACGCAGCGCCAGGTGCAGCGGACCCGCCGGACGCCGCCGGCGACGGAAAGGTGGCGAGCGCGGAATGATGCTCCTCAAGCTTTTCCTGACGTTTGCCAAACTCGGGCTGTTCACGTTCGGCGGCGGCTACGCCATGATACCGCTCATCCAGAAGGATATCATCGTTGTCAAAGGCTGGCTGACGATGAAGGAGTTCGTGGACATAATCGCCATCGCAGAGATGACACCGGGCCCGGTCGCCATCAACTCGGCCACGTTTGTCGGCTATAAGCTGGCAGGGGTGCCGGGGGCCGCTGCGGCCACCATCGGGGTCATATTCCCGTCGTTTGTGATAGTCGTGGCCTTCGCCACGCTCTTTCTGAGGCATAAGGACGCCCCCGCCGTGAAAGCCGTGTTCAGGGGTCTCCGCCCGGCGGTGACGGCGCTCATAGCTGCCGCAGCCATTTCGCTCGTGAAGGCTTCTTTCGTGGACATCGCGGGACCCATCGTCGCCATCGCTGTGCTTGTGGGCATGCTCAGGTTCGATCTGCACCCCATTCTCGCGATCGTGCTGGCGGCCGTGGTGGGAGTGGTGCTTTACTAAGTACGGCGCCACGAGTTTGTGCCACTTCTCCTGACGGTGCTGGGACTGCCGGTGCTTGCCAGGGCGGGGCGCCTGGATTTGGCAAGCCTGAATGCCAGATCTAGCGAGGCTCACCGCACGCGCCGTCCCCGGAGTGCAACACCGACAACCCTGCAACACCGGCGACCCTGGACAGGACTTCCGCGATGAAAAGTAGCGCGGATTCATGGCGGTCTACTCAGCACGGCTCATGAATGATGCAGGGAACAGGCGAGTACGGACGCATGACATGGCACAACCTCGGCCCCAGGGCGTGATCTACGTTAGCTCAGATGTCAGGTGAGGGAGGAATGGCGATTGAAACACCAGGGGCAGCGTATCGCTGAAACGGTCGAAGCCGGTGGGGTTGGCAGCGCCGGTGATACCACGAATACCATGGATACCACGAATACCCTGGAAGCTACGAATGCCGGGAACGCCGGGAACGCCGCGAGGGTCCTCATGTCTGGAAACCAGGCCATCGCGCGGGGCGCCTACGAGGCAGGCGTGGGCGTCGCATGTGCATACCCCGGCACTCCCAGCACCGAGATCCTGGAGCACATGCGGGCCTTCGAAGGCATCTACGTCGAATGGTCCCCCAACGAGAAGGTGGCGCTCGAAGTCGCGCTGGGCGCCGCCATAGCAGGTGTGAGGGCGCTTGCCGCCATGAAGCACGTGGGCCTCAACGTTGCGGCGGACCCGCTCTTCACGGCGGCATACACAGGGGTGAACGCGGGCCTCGTAATCGTGTCCGCGGACGATCCCGGCATGCATAGCTCCCAGAACGAGCAGGATAACAGGCATTACGCGAGGTTCGCGAAGATCCCCATGCTCGAGCCGTCCGACTCGCAGGAGGCGAAGGACTTCGTCGGGCTTGCCCTCGACATCAGCGAGAGGTTCGACACGCCCGTCATGCTCCGGACCACCACACGCGTATCGCATTCGTCAGGGGTCGTGGCGCTGGGCGCGCCCCAGGCTCCGCGGCGACTTCCGTATAAGAAGAATCCTCCGAAGTACGTGATGGTGCCTGGGCACGCCAGGTTGCGCCGCATCGAGGTGGAGGCCCGGCTGAAGGCCCTTGCGGACTTCGCCGAGGATTTCGCACACAACACCATTGAATGGAACAGCCCCCGCGTGGGGATCATCGCCAGCGGGATAAGTTACCAGTACGCCAGGGAGGTTCTGGGGGAAAACGCATCCTACCTCAAGTTGGCGCTCACGAACCCGATCCCGGAAGGGGTTATACGGAGGTTCGCTGCGCGGGTCGACCGGCTCTACGTCGTGGAAGATCTTGACCCCTTCCTCGAGGACCATATCCGCGCGCTTGGTATAGGCGTTACCGGAAAATCGCTGCGCCCCTCTACTGGCGAGCTTACGCCGGAGATGATCAGGCGGGCGATGGCAGGTGAAGGCGTTCTCGATCGCGCTGGCGCGGGGATCTACGCGCTGGGTGGCCGAGAGGGCAGCGCGGACAGGGACCGCAGCGAGACCGGTGCGCCTGCGACGGGCGGGGGTGAGAGCAGACCGGCGGCGCTCGTCACGAACGAAAGCGCTGGCGTGGAAAGCCCGGGCGCAGGCTGCGACGGGCGAGATGCTGTCGAAAGCACCTTCGTGCCCGCTCGGCCCCCGGTCATGTGCGCGGGTTGTCCGCACAGGGGCACGTTCTACGTCCTGAGGAAGCTCAAGACTGTCGCCACCGGCGACATCGGCTGCTATACCCTGGGCGTCGCTCCGCCTCTCTCAGCCCTTGACACGACCATATGCATGGGTGCCAGCATAGGCAACGCCATAGGATTCGCTGCCGCTGCGGCCGCTATGGCTGCCGATGCACCGACATCCACTGCCACAGCGGCGGCGAGAGCCACTGGTGCGCCGGCAGCTGCGGCCACTGCTGTAGCCACAGATGTAGCCGCAGATCCGACCGTGATGACCGCGTCTCCTACCAATGGCGCCGACAGGAATGCCGCCGATGGGAAGGCCACCGGCTTCGATGCGAAGGCGACCACGGGAGCGGCTGATACGGCGGGTGGCGCCGCCATTCCACGAAAACCCGTCGCCGTTATCGGCGATTCCACGTTCGTCCACTCAGGGATCACAGGTCTTATCGACGCCGTGTACAACCGGGCGTCAATCGTCATTCTCATCCTGGACAATGGGACTACGGCCATGACAGGTCATCAGAACCACCCGGCGACCGGCGTCACGCTGCGCGGCACGCCCACGCACAGGCTCAGCCTGGAAGGCCTTGCCCGGGCGTGCGGCGTCGAGCACGTGGCCGTTGTGGACCCGTATGACCTCGCCGCTATCGACCGGGTGCTCCGGCAGGCCATGGACGCACCCGGCCCGGCGGTGGTCGTCGCGCGAAGGGAGTGCGTCCTTCTTCCCAGTGCAAGACGGTCGGACAGGTATACAATCCGCGACGACCGCTGCACGGCGTGCAAGCTCTGCCTCGGGCTCGGCTGCCCGGCCATCGAAGTCCGCGATGGGCGGCCGGTCATAGTCTCAGGCTCGTGCGCGGGCTGCGGGGTTTGCGCCCAGGTGTGCAGATTTGACGCGATCGGGTTGCAGAAGGCAGGTGGGGATCATGAGTGAACCGACGAGAAACGTCCTCATAGTCGGCGTGGGCGGGCAGGGGATTCTGCTCGCCAGCAGGCTGCTGGCGAGCGCGGCCATCGGGGCGGGGTTCGACGTCAAGATCTCGGAGGTCCACGGAATGGCGCAACGCGGAGGGAGCGTGGTGACACATGTAAGGCTGGGCGCCCGGGTGCACTCGCCCCTGGTCGAGATGGGCACGGCCGATCTGATGGTGGCGTTCGAGAGGCTGGAGGCCTTGAGGTGGCTTCCATATGCGAGGCCGGGGGCGACGGTCATCGTGAACGACGTAGAGATTCCGCCGCTTCCCGTTATCCTCGGCGCTGAGCGGTACCCGATGGACATAACCGGCAAGCTCGCCACCGGAGGACGGTCCGTCGCCGTGGTGGACGCCGAGGCAATGGCGCGGGCGGCAGGAAACGCCAGGTGCGCGAACACCGCCATCATGGGGGTGTTCGCCCGACGCCTGGGCCTGGAGATCGCCGAGGAGCGCTGGCGGGCGGCCGTGAGCGACGTGGCGCCCCGCGGGACTGCCGACGTGAACTGGAAGGCGTTTTCCCTGGGCTACACATACACGAGTTAGAAGCAGACCGCTTATGAAGGAGCATCGTCAGATGTCTTGTGGCAGTAGCAACCATTTCGTGTCCCCACTTGTGGACTTCCATGTTCATTCCACCTTCTCTCCCGACGCGGACGACACGATAGATGCAATGTGTGAGGCCGCTGCAAGGGCCGGCCTCAGGGAAATCTGCTTCACAGACCACGTCGACTTCGAGCCCCGGGACGAAAGCCACGGATACCTGCGTTTTGACGCCTATCAGGCCGCGGTGGAGCAAGCGGCAACGAAATGGCAAGGGGTCCTGGAGGTCAGGGTAGGGGTTGAAGCAGACTACCAGACCTGGTACACAGGCCAGGTACGGGAATTCCTCGCAGGCCGGCGCCTGGACTTCGTTCTCGGGTCCGTCCACTGGGTGGACAGCCTCTCCACGACCGGCGAGATCTTTGACCGCTATGGCCTCGAGGAGGCTTGTCGTCGCTACTTCGAGAATGTGCTCGGGCTCGCGCGGTCGGGCCTGTACGATTCGCTTGCGCACCTCGATTTCATAAAACGCTATGCCTTCGAAAGATGCGGCGCCTTGCCCCTCGAGGCGTTTTCCGACGAGATCGAGACGATCCTGAGGGCGATCATCGAGCGAGGGACCGCGCTCGAGATAAACACGTCCGGGCTCAGGCACCCAGTGCGCGAGACTCTGCCCGGCGTCGAGACGCTCAGGCTGTACCGGAGGCTCGGCGGGGAGCTCATAACGCTCGGGTCAGACGCTCATCGCACCCGGGACATGGGATTTGCCATACCGCAAGCGATCGAGCTTGCGAGATCTCTCGGGTTCCGGAATGTCACGGTATTCCGCAATAGAAAGCCAGAATTTGTCAACATCGCCTGATGCGGCCAGCCCAGGTCAACTGTGGCAGGGGAGAGTTTCCGCGCCGCGTCAGGAAACCAGCCTCAGATCTTCTATCGGGCCGGCGAGCAGGCGCAGCGCCTGATGTAGGGCGCGAAATCGTCGGAGCGTGAGGAGTCTGGCGGCAGGGTATGGCGCTTGCAGTAAGGTAGGCAAAGGTAGGGCACCAGTAGCAGGGGAGGACGCTGGTAGCAAGATAGGACGCTGACAGCAGGATTGGGCGCCGGCGGGCATCCACCAGCACGACCCTCACATAGGCCGTGTGCGAGCCGGGAATCATATGCGTACCAGGTGAAAGGGGGGCTTGCGGTGCCGGCCAGAAAGAATCGGCCTGCTACGAAACGCGCGGGGCGCCCGCTCGACGCGCTCAAGTATGAGGTCGCCAGGGAGATGAACCTCCCGGAAGAGGTATATCAGCATGGCTACTGGGGCAATCTTTCGTCCAGGGAATGCGGTGCCGTCGGAGGACACATGGTCAAGAGAATGATCGAGGCCGCCGAGAAAGCCATCGCTGAGCAAGTGGCAGCCGAGGCAGTGGCCGGATTCCGGTCCGGCCTGGGGCTACCTGTGGGGAAGGAAAATGAAGCGGGAGCGCCACCCGAGTCGTAGCGCCATCCGGACTGTGACGTTACGACGCTGCGACGGACCATCACAGGTAGCTGCGGTCCCGGCCCTGGAGAAATACCCGGGTCGCGCGTAGTGCCGCGCACGACCAGCTTCGGGGGGGGCCGTGGACCGCCGGAAGGGCCCGGTGCAAGAGCCTTCATTGCACCCGGTCCTTCCTTTGCCGCTGCCGCGGGACCGCCATCATGTCCTACCTTCCGCACGCAGCACTCGGCATTGTGGGGTGGTTTCCCCGGGCTGGTGAACGTATCACAATAGGCTAACCCAATCGCGCCCGCCCCATACGTTCCCTGGCATATCTTTCGTTCGAAGTGTGAAACTATAGGCAGAAAACGCGAAGGGTGGTGAAGAGGAGTGGCACGAGGCGCGGGCAGAAGGAATCGTCCGGTTGTCCCCAACGCCCTCGCGGGGCTCGACAGGTTCAAGTACGAGATAGCCAATGAGCTGAACCTGCCCAGCAACATCATCAACTCAGGTTACTGGGGTAGTCTGCCCTCTGCTCAGTGCGGGGCTGTTGGCGGACACATGGTGCGCAGGATGATCGAGGCCGCCGAGCGGTCCCTCGTGGAGGGCACCGCGGCAAACGTGAAGGCTGGGTTCCAGACCGGGCTCGCTCAGGCCACCGGCCAGCAGTTCACTCAGCCTGGATATGGCGCCGGCCAGACGCAGACCGGCTACAACCAGCCCATGTAAGCCAAAGGTGTAGTGTTGGTATTCACAGAGCCCCTCCCTCACGGAGGGGCGTTTTCATTGTCGTGCAAGCACCGGCAACCCCAACACCGTCAGGAAAAGTGCCGCAAACTTATGGCGCCATACTTGGACCTTGAAGATGTGGCCGGGGATCGGCGTGCCTTTATGGTACGGCATGCCAGCGACCCGCCGTCGCGTGGCCGCAGGATAGGGTAAGTCGCGCGCTCGTGGGGAATACTGAGACTTGCTGTGAGTCTGCCAGCACGGCGCAGGCACACGGTTCAAAAGTGGGGCTGCACGCGGCCCTGTGGGAAGGAAGGTGAGCATGCATGAAGAAAGATGACAAGCGAGAGTGCCCGAGGATGCCCGACAATACCGAGGAGAGCATCAAGTGCAAGCAGTGTGGGAACATGTTCGCGGTGGGCGGCGCGTCGACGGAAGAGATGGTGTCGTGCCCTGTCTGCGGGGCGTCCATGAGCGTGGCCGACTCGGTCCGCACGAGGGCCTCAAACGAGGACTACTGAGAGGGCGCGCACACGCCAGGTCGACACCACCTGCATCGACAGGAGGTCGAGAGCTGTGGGGAAGCGCATTCTCGTAGTGGGCGGTGTGGCAGGAGGGGCAGGCGCAGCGGTTAAGGCCCGAAGGACGTCCGAGGACGCGGAAATAGTCGTCTTCGAGCGCACGCCTTACGTCTCGTGGGCCAACTGCGGCCTGCCCTATTACATGGGGGGCGTCATCCAAAGACGCGAGGAGTTATTCGTGGTAAGCCCGCGAAGGCTTGCGGCGAGGTTCAACGTGGACGTGCGGACTCGCCATGAGGTCACGGCCATTGACAGGTCGCGCAAGGCCGTATCCGTCCGGAACCTCGACACCCGCGATACCAGCGACGAGCGCCGGTGTTGCGCCCCTCTATCTCAGACGGCAACCTCACCGGCGCCGGCGACTCTATCCTGCGCGAGGGCTGAGAACAGCCTGAGGTAGTCCGCGAGGTGCCGCGTGGAGAGGAAGCGCCGCCTCACGTGCTCTTTCCCGGCGAGCCCCATCTGCCGGGCCTTTTCCGGATTGCTGAGAAGGTAGAGGATCTTCTCTGCGCACTCCTCCACGGACTTCACGAGGAACCCTGACTTGCCCTCTTCGACCTGCAGAGGAATTCCGCCGACGTCGCCCGCGACCACCGGCCTGCCTTTCCAGAGCCCCTCCGACACGGTGAGTCCGAAGCCTTCGCGGATGGACTTCTGCACCACGACGTCGGCCGCGGTCTGGAAGGCGTTCACGTCCGCGTTTCCGACGCCGTTCAGGTTCGAGAGAATGTGTACGTCCGGATCTCCTGCCGCATGCTCCGCCGACATCCGGTAGTACGCGATCCCCTCGGGGTCGTCAGCGGCCATGGACCCGATTAGGGCAAGCTGCACGCCGGGGATCTCGCGCTTCACCATGCGGTAAGCATCGACGACCCCGAGCGGGTCCTTCCATGGATCGAACCTGGACACCTGCACCAAGAGAGGCCGCGAGGGATCCACGCCATAGCCGGCCACGATCTCCCTTGCCGTTCCCACCGGCATCCCCACGTTCTTCGGGCTCAAGGGGTCGATGGACGGCGGGATCATGGCAAGGCGCGGCACGCGGAGGCCCTCCTTGGCGTACGCCGACATCGTGAATATCGCCGCGTCGTAGCGCTCCACGAAAGGCCTCACGAGATCCCAGGCCTCCTCGGCAGGGCTCGAGAGGTCGATGTGGCACCGCCAGATCCATTTCGTCTTTGACCCGAACCTCTCCCGGAGGTGGCTTGCGAGCGGGGCGGGCTGGGGGTCGTGGACCACCACGAAGTCCGGGGTTCCCGAGAAGTGGGCGGCCTCATGTTCGTTCGTGGCGAGGTATCTGTCGAGTCCTGTTGTGAGATCCTGGCCCGCCATGCCCTGGAGCGCGTTGTGAAGCGCCTTCGTGAAATCGAAGAACGCCGGCGGAGCCTCGATCACCGTCCACGTGGCTGCGAGGCCGACGTCCTTCATCAAGGGGACGAGCGTATAGAGGATCTCGGACACCCCTCCGCCATAGGCGGTGGAGTTGATGTGGAGGACCTCTGCGCCCCTGAAGGGGGCCGCGAGCGCTCTTATCTCCTCGATCGTGTGATCTCCCGCGACTCTCCCGTAATCATTGAGTGATCTTGCTGTGGTCTTGATCGTCTTTGCCATTCTCCATCGTCTCCGTATCCTTTCACATTTTCCGGGCGAGCCCGGCGTCACCGCTCATCTGCCTGCGGCCGACGGCGCCGGTTGCAGCCCGAAGGCGTCGGTTAGAGGCCGGCCGCGCGGCGCACTACTTGGATACCCATCCGACCATTCCCCTGACGTAGTAGCGCTGCAGGAAAGCGAACACGAGGATCGGGGCGAGCATCACGATTATGGTCCCTGCGGTCAGGACGCCCCAGTCGATGTGGTACATCCCCCGCAGGAGCGGGATACGCTGGGTGGCAAGGAGCTTCTCAGGCGAGTAGATGAGGATGAGCGCCAGGAAGAAGTCGTTCCAGACCCACATGAACTGCAGCACCGCTGACGATACCAGAGCAGGGATGCACATCGGGAGCACTATCTGGAAGAAAACGCGGAGGTCCGACGCCCCATCGACCCGTGCTGCCTCCTCCACTTCGATGGGGAGCGTGGAGAGGAAGTTCCTCATGAAGAAAAGGATCCACGGAATTCCCCAGGCGGAGTGGACGAGCACGAGTCCAAGAGGCGTGTCGACGAGGCCCAGGTTCTTCATGATCCGGAATATGGGGACCGCGATCATCTGTTGCGGGACCGTCATCAGCATCACAATGGTGAGGAAGAGGTAAGTCCTCATGGTGAACCTGAACCTGGCGAACCCATACGCTGCGATGGCCGCGACAAGTAGCGGCACGACCGTGCCTGGGACCGCAATCTTCAGCGAGTTCACTACTCCCTGGGAAAGCGGGGCGGCCGGGTGGTTCCACGCGCCGGCGAAGTTGCGCAGGGTGGGGGTGAACGATTCAAACCTCCACCAGCCGTGGATGATCTCGCCAAGCGGCCTTATGGACGCCATGAAGATGCCGAGGAACGGGACGATCCATATGAGCCCGATGATCCATGCGGTTGTGTCTCTTGATAGCGACGTCAGGACTCTCCTCTGCATCTCGCGCCTCACCTCGCTTCCCGTGCAGACCTTATCATCATTGGGGCTGCCACAAGGGTCGTCAACGCCATGAGCACGCACGCGACAACCGCGGCGTTATTCGCGTTGAACTCGCGGAATGCATAGAAGTACATCTGGAGTGCGAGCACGTTGGATGCGCCGCCAGGCCCCCCCATGGTGGCGGCGTACACCACGTCGAATATCTTCAGATCCCACAGGAAGGTCATGGTCACGACGACCTCGGTGATCGGCTTGAGCAGGGGGAAGGTTATATTGAAGAACATGGAAAGGGGCGATGCCCCATCTATCATCGCCGCTTCATACACTTCTGAGGGGATGGTCTCCAGCCCTGCGGAGTACAGCACCATGCCGAAGGGGACCCACAGCCACAAAGAGCCAAGGATGAGCGAGAGAAGGGCGGTCTCCGGATATGCTGTGAGCGTGTGGGGAGTCCCGCCGAAGAGCCGGACGATGCTGGGCACTATACCTATGCTCCCGTCAAACATGAAGCGCAGTATGATACCGCCGACGATCATGGGAGTGACCATGCCGAGGAAAACTGTAGACTTGATTATCGATCCACCCCTGACGCGTCTCAAGGCGACCGCCAGGGCGAGGCCCAGGAGCACCGTCAGTGGAAGGTGAATGACGAGCCACATGAAGTTGTGGATGAGCGCGCCGTACGGAAACCCTCTCTCGAAACCCCTCGGGTCCACCATCTCAGGCTGGCTGAGGACCTTCGCGTAGTTGTCGAGAGCAACGAAATCGCCCTTCGGCGAGAGGAAGCTTAGCCACACGGTGTTCACCACAGGGTAGATCACGAAGGCGGCCAGTAACACCAGGGCCGGCACAAAGAAAAGCGGTCGAAAAAACCTTTCTTTCATGGTCGGAGCTCCTCTCCTCGCCCGCGGCGGATAAGGCAATCCTCCCTGCTGCCGGGCCGGCCGGGTCCAGCAGCAGGCGCGGGCGCGGCCGGGCGAAAGGCCGCGCCCGCATCGCCTGCTACATGGTCCGAGTGCGGGTAACTCGCTATGGTTACGGCGCCTTCTTTTCCAGTGTCTCGAGGACCTCGCCGTACCTGTCGGGCTTCACCCAGAGGAGCTTTAGCTGATCCCAGAAGGCAGCCTGGAACTCTCCACCGATGGTGTCGTCCATGTCGGCGAGAGCCACGCGGCCAGTAAGAAGCTCCGCCACGCCCCTGTCAACAGGCGGATAGGCATCCAGTGGGACCTTCGTGTATGTGGCTATGTGTCCGCCCTTCGTCACCTGGACCTCCTGCCCCTTGGTGGCGAGGAACTGGATGAGCTTCTTCGCTTCCTCGGGGTGCTTGGTGTACGCCGGCACGAAGGCGTAGTCGGCGCCGAAGACTATGCCCCGCGCTCCAGGCAGCGAGAACACGCCGAGGTCGCTCGGGTCCTTCACCATTCCCGTTATCCAGCTTCCCATGAAATAGAGGCCGTAGTCGCCCTGCCACCACAGCTCCAGAGCCTGGGTCCACTCGACGGGCTCGCCGAAGCGCTTGGCCTTGAGGAGCGGCACGAGCCTGCCCTCGAAGATTCCCTTGACTACCGGGTCGGTCCATGCGATGGTGCCGGCGGTCAGCTCCTTGTGCAGCTGCGGGCCGCCGAACGTCGCGATGAAGTGCTCAGTCACGTCGGAGAGCGGCCAGCCAACGCCGTTACCGCTCGCGATGGGAGCCTTGATGCCGGGGATCTTCGCTATCTTGTCGAGAAGCGCGGTGAACTCATCCCAGGTGGTGGGCGGAGTCAGGCCGTGCTTCTGGAAGAAAGACTTCCGGTACCAGAAGCCGGGCTTCACCTTGCCCGTGTACGCTATGCCGTAGAGCTTGCCTCGTACCTTGAGGCCGTCGAGCGAGCCTGGCAGGTAGTCGCTGTCCTTGATGAGACCTGTGAGATCCATCGCGTGTCCGGCCTCGCCCTGCTTGGCGACGAACCATGACCACATGAAGATGACGTCGCCGGGCGCGGTCTTCGCGGAGAACTGTGCCGGCAACTGGGCCGAGAGGTCTTCAGCACGGTAGATGCGGTAGTCGACCTTTATCCCCGTCTCCTTCTCGAATGCCTGAAGGACCGGCACGAATGCCTCCATCTCCGCTCCGGACCACGGACCTATGCACGTCAGGGTCTTCGCGTCAGCAGCAAGTGCCGCGCACGTGGCTACGAGAAACAGCGCGCACGCCACGAGCAGAATCCTCTTAAACACGGTTTTTCGCCCTCCCTTTTCGTTGTAAAATGTCGCAAGTCTCCCCGACCATCAACTCCGGCTCGCCTAAGTGTGGGTTCAGAAATCACCGCCACTTTTCCAGGGTTGCCGGTACTGCCCTCCGGGGACGGCGCGTGCGGTGAGATGCGTTCGAATTTGGCGCTTAAGGCTAGCCAGATTCTCGACGCCCCGCCCTAGCAAGCACCGGCAACCCGGAGTCTTCTCCCGAACCGGCATGGATTTTTGAACTCACACTTAGCTCCATCGGGCACATGGTACACGCAGTTTCTCCCGCTGTCACCTCCCCGGCCGGAAGCCATCCGGCGCTTCCGTGCTCTCTGAGTCTCCCCACACCCAAAGCCGTGGGGTGGGGCCTCCGGCCTCGTCGATCCCGGCACCCTGCCGCCTCCCCCGGGCTCTCGCCGTCCCTTGCGATGGGCCAGGCGAGAGTTGGGAAACCGCCGCCACTTTTCCAGGGGTTGCCGGTATTGCACTCGGGAGACGGCGCGCCTGCGGCGCGCCTCGTTGCCTTTGGCATTCAGGTCTGCCAAATCGAGAGCGTCCCGTTGTGCAAGCAGCGACAACCTGGAAGACTCCCCCAAAGAGGCATGGATTTGTGAAGTCACACCTGGGCCATCCCGGGTCCTGGCGGCATTCGTTTCCGGTTGCAGCCGAGTCGCTCTAGCCCCAGTGGGGCAGCTACAAGGCCCTTGTGACTTATTGACGCCCGATGCCGCCTGCAGGAGCGGCTCCGTAGCCCCCGACCTCAAGGCTGGCGTATCGGGCCAGTGCCCCGGGACCGACCTTGCCCCAGCTCTGAACGGCGGGGCCCACGGCGGCTACACTCCGGTCAAGAAGGTCGGCTCACAAACTACTCCCCCAGGCCCCTGCTGGAGGCGTGCAAGCGGTTGCACGAAACCTGCCAATGCACGGCGCCGTAATATAGAACGATGTCAACGGGCTCGCCAACCATGGTGATGCAACCGGTTGCACTATGTGCGTTATGATAATTCGCCGTGCGGTCCCTGAATCCTGCCTTGCGGGGGAGATCCGTGAGTGGTTTTTTTCATGCGTGTGCTCGCACCTGTCTCTGACTACCAGACGATCTTCAGCAGCCAGAATACGGTGCCGCGGTCCCAGCCGAGGTCCCACGGCACGTGATAGCGGTCGGCGGTGTGGGAGTTGACTACCACGTAGCCGTGGGAGTCGGTGCCGGTTACCACTGCCATGTGCTCAATGCGTCCGCGTTCCTCATAGGCTATGACATCGCCTGGGTGGAGGGCGCCGATGGGACCGTACGGGAGCTTTTCCGATGGTGAGACCACATCGGGGTATGTGCCGCGGGCGACCCTGACGGCACGGCCGCTGTTGATAAGGAATCCGGCGAGCGCCTCGGCCTGAGCCCAGGCGCGGCTTGCCCCTGCCCCGGAGCCTCTGAAGGTGTAACGCCAGGTCCAGTCCATGGGAAGGCGTCCGGCCTCCGGGTCGCCGAGCACCTGGGACACGAAGTTACTGCAGTCCCCGCCGAGGCCCGTGAAGTCCTTGTACATGGGGTTATACTCGCGGTTGTTCCCACAGCCCCAGGCGGACCCGCAGTATTCGTCGGCGTACGCCACCGCTCGATCCCTGTCGTAGCGGGGCGTTGAGGGGAGACCCGGGGGGCCTGTGCTCTCCGGCTCTCCGGGTGATGCACTGACGCCTGCCTGAACGGTCAGGCCCTGGAGTTTGCTGTCTTGCCCGTCCCTGTGGACCACCGTTGCAGGGAGGATTCCGTCTGACACGATGGCCGGCCTCACGTTGCCTACGACAGAGTCCTCGTCAAGGGGGTCGGTGTACCAGTCGCGCCTTATGACCCACGCGCCGTCCCGCCGCACGAGTTCCGTGAAATGGCGGGTGCCGATGCCGAAGCGGTCGGGCGGGGCCGTCGGATCGGCGTCGTAGATGTATGCATACTCGGCGCTCTGCCTGAGCCTGAGCCATGCCGCGTCCCCCTTGACCTCCGCGGAGTCCACGCTGATCTCCACTGTCGTGCCGACAAACCGCACCGCCCGGGCTCGGCTCCAGGCCTCAACATACCTGATCCGCCGCTGCTCGCGGTCGAAAGCCCAGCGCCCGTACCTGGACTCCAGGTCGTAATGGGACGCCAGGGCCTCGGCGTCGCCCTGGATGACCGACTGGGCGCGGTCGGAGAAGATCATATTGAGCCTCGTTATGAGTTCCCTGTCCAGTACTATGGAAGGGCTGCCGACGGTCTGGACCAGCATGGACGCGGCCACAGATGCGCATGCCGCGAACGCGAGAAGACACACCATAAACCTCCTGCGGCTCAGGACATACAGCCTCATGCGCCACACCCTTCTTCCCGGCAAGGCCCATCGTTTCGCTCTCTCCCTGATGTATATGCCCCACGGACTGCGAATAAGAGATTGACGGGGGACGGAAGTGACATGTGGACTGTGCTCGTGGCGCTATTCGGCGCGTTGTGCTGGGGGATAGCGCCGATATTCGGGAAGATCGGCCTTGCACGGGTGGACCCTCTTGCCGGGCTGTGTCTGCGCACCCTCATTGCCTCCGGCATAGTCACAGGCTGGCTCCTCGTCAGCGGGGAACTGCGGGCGATGGAAACGGTGTCAAGCAGGGCATGGCTCTTCATCGCCCTCGAGGCCATCCTGGCGACGCTCGTGGGGGACCTTGCTTATTACGCGGCGCTGAAGTGTGGAGGGGCAGCGCAGGTCACACTCGTGATGTCCACCGCCCCCCTTTTCACGCTGATAATAGCTGTGGTGTATCTTCGTGAGGTCACCACGTGGGCGCAGGTGATCGGCGCCGTGCTCATCGTGTGTGGGCTATTCCTTGTGAGCCTCGGCCCGCAGGTCTAGGTGTGGCGCCATAAGTTTGCGACACTTTTTCTGACGGCGTTGGGGTTGCCGGTGCTTGCTAGGGCGGGGCGTCTAGAATCTGGCTAGCCTTAAGCGCCAAATTCGAACGAGGCGCGCCGCAAGCGCGCCGTCCCCGGAGGGCAACACCGGCAACGCTGGAGAGGACTTGCGCGCTGAAAAGTAGCGCGAATTTGTGGCGATCTACTTAGTACTGCTCTGCCACATATGGAGCGCATGGTAGTGCCGTCACTTGAGCTGACGGGTGACATACGTCACGGGTCCCTCCGGAACCGTTCCCCACGTCACGCCGGAGAACCGTCGCGTGATGTACATCACCGGTCCGGTGCTTACCCGTTCCGTGCGTCACACATGCAAGGGGAAGGATGACGCACGTCACTCGTCAGGCTCTTCTCGTTCCATACGTCACGCATCCGCGGCCGATCGGTGACGTACATCATCGTTGCCGCCTCACCCGTTCCCTGCGTCACGGGTTCTCCATGAATCGTTCCATACGTCACTCGTCGAAGCGGGACGGGTGACGTACATCACGGGTTCCTCCTGAGCCGTTCCCTACGTCATCATTGAGAGCCATCCAGTGATGTACATCACCGGTCCCGGCCTTACCCGTTCCCTGCATCACGCATCGAAACTGACTGCTGACGTACATCACTCTTTCTGCGGTACCCGTTCCGTACATCACGGGTTTCCTGTGTTGCGCGGCCGGCTTGAGCGCGGCGGTGGGGGTCGAACGCGTGATCAGCGCAGGGCTATCGCGATCAGCGCAGAGCTATGACGACCCGTTTCTGCTGTTGTGGGCGTAGCTTGATGAGGCCGAGCTCCGCTTTCACGATGGTGTCCACAGGTATGCCCGTCCTGAGGGAAAGCTCCTTCGCGCTTATCCCCGCCTTTTCGCGTAGCTTCAGCAGGGGAGTCATAATACCACCACCTTCCTACGATAGTTGCCATTACCAGTATAGGCAGGCTCTTCATAACATATGCACGGGGTGCCGGGACAATGCCTGGCGCCGGAGTTGCCGTCCTGAAAGCCGGACCGGCAGTCCGGAGGATGTTCTCGAAAAAGTCCGGCGGCAGACTTGACAGAGAACCCGGCGGGCTATAGAATAACTCCAAATACGAGCTATGTTAGGAAACCTCACATGACCCCACGAGCGACAGACGCGCGGGCGGATGAGCGATTTGAGCGGATGAGCGATTTGAGCGGATGAGCGGTTTGAGCGAACGGCGATTGCGTGAACGGGCGCGCAGCCTGGCCAGGCGGCGCCGCCAGCTGCCAGCTGCCAGCTGCCAGCTGCGAGCAGTGCGGAGAGCGGTGTGCCCAGTGACGCGGCGAAGGGGTGATGAGAAATGGACGTCCCACGGGACGCGCCGGTCTATACCATTGGCGCGGTGCGGCGCCTCACCGGCCTGACAGATCGTCAGATCCGCTACTACGACGAAACGGGTCTCGTTGTGCCGGCGCGCACCCCCGGCAACCAGCGCCTGTATTCAGAGGCTGATGTGGGCGCTTTGAGAGAGATCAAGCACCTTCTGGCGGAAGGGCGGCGGATCGACGAGGTGAGGGCCATACTGGCTCTTCGGAGTCGAGCGCGAGCGGCGAGCCGCGAGGACCTCATGAAATCTAGCGATGCCGGGATGCGCTTTGGCGAGGCGGCCGCGCTCAGATCCATCTACCCGCTGGCAAACCGTCCCGAGCTCCTGCGGGCCATAGACACCCGCAGAAATCACACCCCCGGGACAAGAAATGAGAAATGAGGAGGAAGCGAAATGCCGAGTCTCACGAAAGAAGACGTGCTGAAAAAGGCGGAAGAACTCAGGGTCAGATTCGTCCAACTGCAGTTCACTGACATCCTCGGCGTCATCAAGAACGTGGCCATCCCTGTGGAGCAGCTCGAAAGGGCGCTCGACAACGAGATCATGTTCGATGGGTCGTCCATCGAGGGGTTCGTGCGAATCGAGGAGTCCGACATGTACCTGCATCCGGATCCGGCGACGTTTGCGATCTTCCCGTGGAACGGCGACGATGCGGTGACCGCCCGGCTCATCTGTGACATCTACAACCCCGACGGGACGCCGTTCGAGGGCTGTCCCAGGCATACGCTGAAGAAGGTCCTGGCCGAGGCGGAGAGCATGGGCTTCACGTTCGTTGCAGGCCCCGAGCCTGAGTTCTTCCTGTTCACCAGGGACGACGCCGGCAAGCCGACGACCAGGACTCACGACCAGGCCAGCTACTTCGACCTCGCTCCACTCGACCGGGGCGAGCGCGCGCGCCAGGACATGGTGGTCATGCTTCAGAAAATGGGGTTCGAGATCGAGGCGTCGCATCATGAGGTCGCGCCGGGGCAGCACGAGATAGACTTCAAGTATACGTACGGCCTCACAACGGCCGATAACGTCGCCACGTTCCGCTTCGTGGTGCGCACAGTGGCTCTCGCTCACAACCTCCACGCGACATTCATGCCGAAGCCGGTGTTCGGCATCAACGGCTCGGGCATGCACACGCATCAGTCGTTGTTCAAGGGCGATGATAACGCGTTCTACGATCCTGACGCGCCGAACGGGCTCTCGGAAGTCGCGCTGCACTATATCGGGGGCCTCATGAAGCACGCCCCAGGCTTTACCGCCATTACGAACCCCCTCATAAACTCCTATAAGAGGCTGGTGCCGGGGTACGAGGCTCCGGTATACATCGCCTGGTCGGAGAGGAACAGGAGCCCGCTCATCCGGGTTCCGGCGGCGCGCGGAAAACATACCAGAATCGAACTTCGGAGCCCCGACCCGTCGTGCAACCCCTATCTAGCCCTGGCGGTGACATTGAAGGCCGGCCTCGACGGGATCAGGAACGAGATTGTCCCGCCAGACCCGGTGAATCTGAATGTCTACGGGCTGTCAGGGGCCGAGCGCGAGGAGATGGGCATAAGGAGCCTGCCGGGCAGCATCGTGGAGGCCATCGAGCGCCTCAAGGCCGACGAGGTTATCGCGGGCACCCTGGGACCGCATATCGTGAACAGGTTCGTGGAGGCGAAGGAGATCGAGTGGGACATCTACAGGACGCAGGTCCACGCGTGGGAGATCGAGCAGTACTTGAACGTCTTCTGATCCTGAGTATGGCGGCGTAAGTCTGCGCCACTTTTCCTGATGGTGTTGGGGTTGCCGGTGATTGCACGAGGGGTGTCAAAATCCGCGTACTTGCCCGACGGGCCGGATTCTGGCGAAGCGCGCCCCGCCTGGGGCGCCGTCCCCGAGTGGCAACACCGGCAACCCAACAGCCGCTGGAAAACTGGCAGGAACTAACGGACGAGACTGTTGATTTACTCCACTTTATGGCAACGCAGCTCGGTGGAATCCCGGAAAACGGTCGCTGCCCACGGCCAAACTGGTAGCTACTGGGGAAAATCAACGGTCTCACGGACTTTCACTTAGTTCATGATCACCATGATCACCCCGGCACCGCCAGAGCCCAGGGCCGTCGGTTCGCAGCCAGCCCGCATGCGGGAGTGGCTGGGTCCCCGCCACCTGTTTCGGCTCCGGTCGTTTCACATCTGCCTGCGTGCGACCGCGGCCCGCCGCTACGAGCCGGCCGAAGGTTGGGGTTCCGGAGCCCCCACCACCTGGGTGTTGGCCCACTTGTCGCCGAGTCGGCGGCCGGCGGGGTCGGTGAACACCAGTACGACTTCGATGATGCCGATTATGCCCCCGACTATCGGGCTCAGCACCCATCCCGCAAGGGGTATCGCAGCCAGAAGAGAGCCGATGGAGAGGGTGGCGTTGCGCTTTATCGAAACGGTCATGTCAACGTCTCCGCCCCCCAGGTTGACCACCTGCAGGCTCATCAGCTTCTTACCGATGCTCCTGTTCTTCCATTGCGCGTCCTTTGTCAACTGAAACATGAGCGCATCTTTCGTGAGGGTATACGCAGCCCCCAGCAAACCGCCAAGGATTGGAATCAGAATCGTAAGGATCCCTGCAATGACGCCGTCGATAAGCGCGGCCACAAATCGCTTTCCAAGGTCAGCTTTCGGGTAGTTCAAGACATCACCTCCTTCCATCCCCTGATACCAAATATACGCTATCATTTGAGTTTTTCCTCCACTGCTGTTGGATTCCAGGGCTGTGAACGCACAAGCGGGTGCGGTCGGCCTCCGTTAGCTGGAGTCCGCAGGTACGCTGAATGCCCGGCTCCCGGCTCCTGGCTCCCGGCCCTCCCGGGGCCCGGCTCCCGGGGCCGGGGGCCCGTACTCTTGTCGCACGGCTGGTGGACCGGGGACACACAGAATGGTTTTTCCTCGACCAGCGCCTCGGCGACCCCGTCAACTGCCAGGCCTTGCTCCCCAGCGAGCATACCGGCACCCACTGTGACGCTCCTGGACACATCCTGTCCTGAGGGACCGCGGTCGGCGGCCTGCCCTCTCTTGTGGGGCAGGCGGCATCTCTTCTAGTGTGTGTATACTCTGTCCAAAACGGGCATATTATGGCAGAGAAAACTGCGTGCGGCCCGGGAGGAACCACGACACATGTGACGAAGTGACGACACTACGCGCCTTCCTGGGGAGGCATTCGACCTGCGAGGGGGCGCTTTTGTGTGGGGCAGGCCCCCGCGCGAGCATTCGGAGGTGGTTGGCGAGATGTTGTTTTCGAGGAGTCCACGGTTGCGAGCGCACCGTGCACGTGTGCTTTTCATGGCGGGCCTCGTGGCGGCGCTGGCGGCGATGATCGGGCTGCCGGGATCTCTACAGGCGGCCGCGCCCGAGATGAAGGCGCGTTCGGCCGTGCTCATGAGTGCCGAGACGGGTCAGGTCCTGTATGAGAAAGAGCCTGACATGCGCGTGGCGCCTGCGAGCATAACCAAGGTCATGACGATGCTCCTCGCCATGGAGGCTGTGGACTCGAAGAAAGTCAGCCTTGATGACACGGTGACAACGAGCACCGAGGCGAGCCAGATCGGCGGTTCACAGATCTGGCTTGCGGAGGGCGAGCAAATGAAGCTCGGCGACATGATGAAGGCCATTGCCATCGTCTCGGCGAACGACGCGGCATACGCGGTTTCCGAGTTCGTCGCCGGGAGCGCCGAGGACTTCGTGAACCAGATGAACGAGAAGGCCAGGGAGCTGGGGATGAACAACACGCACTTCGAGAACCCCGACGGACTCCCGGCCCCGGACCACTACAGCACAGCCCGCGACATCGCCATCATGTCCCGCGAGCTGGTCACGAAGCATCCGAAGGTGCTCGAGTGGACGAGCGTCTGGACAGACACGCTCGAGCGGAAGGGTCCGAGGGTGCGGCAGGAGGAGTCCTTTCTCAGGAATACAAACGAGCTGATACTCCGTTACCCTGGGGCTGACGGCCTGAAGACCGGGATGACCGACGAGGCAGGTTATTGCCTTTCCGGCACGGCGAAGCGGGACGACGTGAGGCTCATCTCGGTGGTCATGGGGCTTCCCACGAACGATGATCGCCTCGAGGACACGATAAAGCTTCTAAACTACGGCTTCCGCGAGTTCGATCGCGTGGCCGTGGCGAAGAAAGGCGAGGTGGTGGGTAAGGTACGGGTGCCCAACGGGCGGCGCGAGGATGTTCCCGCCGCGACGAGCGCGGATTTCGTGGCGTTCGTTGAGAAGGGCAAGAAGGACCTGGTGAACACATCGATCGAGTCTGAGGAGCGCCGCGCCCCCATCCGGAAGGGAGAGAAGCTCGGAGCCATAGTGGCGTCCCTTGATGGCCGCGAGGTGGCCCGCATGGACGTCGTCGCCACGGAGGATGTGCCCAGGGCGAACATCTTCACCGTCATCATACGCGCGGTCCGCGACTTCTTCAGGGGGCTTTTCGGACGGGGCAGGTAGGACGGCGTCAATACCGCCACCCTTAGCGGCGTTCGCAAAACAGGATGCGTTAGTAGGGCCGCCAAGTGAGGGTGCAGAAATGCTCCTGGCTTTGGAGAGGGTTGCCGCTAAACCGCGGTCAGCGGGTTTTCCGGGCAGGCCCCGGGTGAAGCAGGAATTCCCGATGTTGCGCATAATCTATTAAGCGCAATGGCCAGAACGGAAGGTAGAAGACTTCTCATCGTTGCGCGGGCGAAGCTGAACCTCACCCTCGACATCCTCGGTCGGCGGCCCGACGGGTACCACGAGCTCGAGTCCGTGGTGCAGTCCATCGACATGTACGACGGTGTCGCGCTCGGGTCCACGCCGGCGCGTCCCGTGTCCGGGCGTGGCAGGGAACTCGGCGTCACTCTGGCCTGCCAGGACCCCCGCGTCCCGCTGGGCCACGAGAACCTCGCCTTCAAGGCCGCGCTCGCTCTGTCGCGTTTCACCGGCCTCGGGGCCGCTGTATGGGTCGACATAAGAAAGCGGATCCCGGTCGGAGCGGGGCTCGGCGGGGGGAGCGCGGATGCGGCTGCGGTGCTCGTCGGTCTGAATGAACTATGGGGGCTTGGGCTTGACGCGACTGAGCTTGCGAGGATCGGCGAGACCGTCGGGGCCGATGTGCCCTTCTGCTTGACAGGCGGCACCGCGGTCATCCGGGGCAAGGGGGAGCAGGTCGAAGCGCTTCCTGCGCTCCAGAATCTGTGGTTTGTGGTGGTGGTCCCCGAAGACAGGATAAGTACGGCTGAGGCGTACGCGGCATATGATAGGCTTGCAGGGGACGAGCCCGGAGGGAATGCCGCCGGTGTCGGCAAGGCCGGCGAGGTTGACGAGGCCAGCGAGGCTGGTGGGGCCGTGGAGGTCGGTGGTGCTGTTGGTGCCAGCGGAGTCTCAGAGGCCGGGGAGACTCGCGAGCCCGGCCGGGCGGGTCGTGCCACCCCGGAGATGCTGGCAGCCATAGCCGCACGCGACGTGGGGCGGATGGCGGCAGGGCTCGCCAATGACCTCGAGCGGGCGGCGACAGGCATGGTTCCTGAGATTCAGGAGGCGAAGCAGGCGCTGCTCGATGCGGGTGCCACGGGAGTGGGGATGTCCGGTAGTGGGCCCGCGGTGTTCGGGATAGCCGAGGATGAGAAGGCTGCAAGGCGGATGAGGCGCATTGTGCGGGAGACATACGATACGACGTTCGTGTGCTGTTCGGCCCCGGGTGGACTCGAGCGCATCCCGGTGCGGCAGTCGAGGCGCTACAACTGAGTATGGCGGCATAAGTTTGCGCCGCTTCTCCTGACGGTGTTGGGGTTGCCGGTGCTTGCACGACGGGGCGCCTGGAATTTGGCTAGCCTTAAGCGCCAAATTCGAACGCATCTCACCGCACGCGCCGTCCCCGGAGGGCAACACCGGCAACCCCGAACAGGATTTGCGCGCTGAAAAGTAGTGGGAATTCGTGGCGATCTACTTGGAGAGGAGACGGTGCGCATGGTCGATGCCGTGATCCTGGCAGGGGCGGACAACGACGGGAGGCTTGCGGGCTACGACGCCGCGCGCTACGAGGCGCTCATCGATATAGCCGGGAAACCCATGATCCACTATGTGTTGCGCGCCGTGAAGACGTGTTCCAGGATCGGACGTGTGGCCGTGGTGGGGCCGAAGAAGGCGCTCGAGGAAGCCATCCCGCCGGGGAATGCCATCATGGTGGAGAGGGTCGGTTCCATCGTCGACAACCTCAAGGCAGGGATCAGATCCCTCGACCCGCAGGGAAAGGTGCTCATCGTCACTGCGGACCTGCCCCTCCTGACGGCCGAAGCCCTGGAGGACCTCTTTCAGAAGGCGGACACGAGCCCCGCGGAGATCCATTACCCGCTGCTTCGCAAGGAAACGAACGAAGCGAGGTTCCCGGGGATGAAACGCACTTACCTCACTGTGGCCGAGGGGACATTCACCGGCGGCAATGTGATCCTGGCGTCGCCCCTGGGGCTGGAGGCGTGCGGCAGGCTCCTCGAGCAGGCAGTGGCGACACGGAAGAAGCCCTGGATGATGGCGGCATTCCTCGGGCTGGGATGTACGGTCAAGTTCATCCTTGGACGCCTTTCCATACACGATGTGGAGAGGCGTCTACAAGAGATCGCAGGGGTACGAGGCGTGGCCATCATCTCGGAGTTCCCGGAGATCGCGGTGGACGTGGATAAGCCAAGCGACCTGGAACTCGTCCGGAAGCTGGTCGCTTCCCCGGCCTAATACTGCCCTGTTACGTATGCGTTCTTTGCCGGAATCACAGGTTCGGGGCCGCTGACGGCGCCGATTTCCCGGCCTGGCGGTGCAACCAGCGCCGTTGAACCGGATGTCATTACGTATCTAACAAAGTAGTACTAAGCGTGAGTTCACGAATCCATGCCGGTTTGGGAGAAGCTCCCGGGCTGCCGGTGCTCGCACGACGAGGCACTCTCGATTCGGCAAGCCTGAATGCCAAGTCTGACAAGGTGCGCCGCAGGCGCGCCGTCCCCGGATTGCAGTACCGGCAGCCCCTGGAAAAGTGGCGATGAATTCCGAACCCGCACTTAGCCGTGCTGGAGCCATCCGGACGAAGGAATCCGCGATTTCCGTCTGCCATAAGCAGGAATATATGGGTGAGCGTGGAATGTACTCTACGCAACCCACATAAGTACCCCTTATGGAAGGCGGTGACCGAAATTGAACATCACTGAAGTGCGGGTCAGGCCGGTGAAGAGCGACGGGAAGACGAAGGCGATAGCGTCGATAACCTTCGACAATGCGTTCGTCGTCAAGGAACTCAAGGTGGTGGAGGGCCCCACCGGGCTCTTCGTGTCGATGCCCAGCCGTAAGGTGGGGGCCAACGGATACAGGGACATCGCTCACCCGATCACAGCACAGGCGCGGGCGGAGATCCACAAGGCGGTCATGTCGGCGTACGAAACCCAGGCAAACGGGCAGTCCGCGGCCAACTGAGTATGGCGCCATGAGGCTGTTGATTTCCTCCACTTTATGGCAACGCAGCTCGGTGGAATCCCGGAAAACGGTCGCCGTGCACGGCCAAACTGGCAACTACTGGGGAAAATCAACGGTCTCCGCCATAAGTTTGCGCCACTTCTCCTGACCGTGTTGGGGTTGCCGGTGCTTGCTAGGGCGGGGCGCCTGGAATTTGGCTAGCCTTAAGCGCCAGATTCGAACGCATCTCACCGCACGCGCTGTCCCCGGAGGGCAACACCGGCAACCCTGGCGAGGACCTGCGCGCTGAAACGTAGCGCGGATTTGTGGTGATCTACCTAGTACCCGTTTCGCAACGCCGCGCAAGGGGAGTGCCGGCTGCGAGCAGCGGGGGGCATGTATCGAGGCGGGAGGCACCCCGCGGCACTGTGGTGCGACCCCGGCGGCAGGCAATGCCCCGACGACAGCGATGCCCCGGCGTCTCTTGACGTGCCCCGGCCTCTCTGCTATACTCGTGATGCTGAAGATGAGACAATTCATGGCTCTGTGCTGGGGCGTAGCCAAGCGGTAAGGCACGGGACTTTGGATCCTGCATGCGGAGGTTCGAATCCTCCCGCCCCAGCCAAATCATGTACCCTTCATGTCCTGCAGGAGCGGCAGGAGCCTTTCCCGAGAGTTGAGCTCAGGGTCCTCGAGCACGGCATCGAGGAGCCTCGAAAGCGCCTTTCCCACCTGTGGCCCCTCAGGCACTCCGAGCGCCTCCATGACGTCGTTGCCGTTCACGGCAAGGTCGCGCACCGAAAGCACCGGGCCTCTCGACATCACGTCTTCAACCCTGGCGAGGAAAGCCGCCATGTTGCTGTCAGGCCCCGGCCCGGCGCCGAGGGCCGTTCTGTCAGCCTCGCGCAGCTTCGCGAGATCGCGGATTACGTCGATCCCAAGGGTCGCGACGATGCGGCGAATGCCCTTGTCCTTCGTCGCCGGGTCGCACGTGAACATGTGCCGCTCGATGAGCAGCGTAACCCTTCGAACGAGTTCGCCCGCGTACCGAAGCCTTTCGAGCGCCTGACGCGCAAGCGCGGCCCCGACCTTCTCATGGCCGAAGAACCTCGTTGCGCCGCTCGCGTCGCGCCCCAGCGTCGCGGGTTTCCCGATGTCATGGAGGAGCGCGGCGAGGCGAAGGTGGAGCACAGGCTCGACGATGTCGGTCACCTTCAGGCTGTGGTCGAAGACGGTCCCGGCTCCCGGGGGACCTGCCGGGGCCGCGATGCACGCCTGGAGTTCGGGGATGATGTGCTGGAGGAGCCCGGTCTCTTCCGCAATGCGTATCGAGTCGCCGGCACGGGGCGATATGAGCATCGCGGAAAGCTCCTCGCGAATCCTCTCCCACGAGATCCTTGTGATGGCCTCGTGGTTGCTTTCGATGGCTGCCAGGGTCCCGGACGCGATGGCAAATCCAAGCTCAGCGCCGAGGCGGACCGCCCGCAGCATCCTCAGCGAGTCCTCCCGAAAGCGAGCACAGGGATCGCCGACGGCGCGGATGACCTGCGCCTTCAGGTCACCCAGGCCGTTGTAACAATCGAGCACTGCCCCTTGGAGCACATCGTATGCCAGGGCGTTGATGGTAAAGTCCCGGCGGGCGAGGTCGTCCCTGACGTCGGAAGAGAAGACGACCACGTCGGGCCTGCGTCCGTCGCTGTACGTTCCGTCCTTTCGGAAGGTCGTAACTTCCACGGCGTCGCGGTCCGCTGACAGAACCGTGACCGTGCCATAGCGCTTTCCCGTGGGCACCGCGCTTCCGCGGAAGATGTCCTCGACCTCATCCGGGGTCGCTGATGTGCAGATGTCCCAGTCCTTCGGCGTCCTGCCGAGGAGCGAGTCCCGCACGGCGCCGCCCACCACGTACGCGTGGTGTCCCCGCGCCTCCAGTTCCCGCGCGATACGGGCGACGTGCCTCGGCACTTCGATATTCATGTTGACGATACGCTCGAAGTTCAGGTCCATGGTCCTCGCGTGGCCGTGCCGCTCTTCTGTAAGCTGCAAGCACGTCCTGAAACAGGGTTCGTTAGTTCCTCCCCAGGACGGGGCGGCACAAAAACGGGATAGCTTTACTGAAAGTATATCCGAGGGTTACCGTGAGCGTCAATTGAAGGGAGGTGCGGGGGCGGGCGCAGGGGCGGCGTCTGGGCGGAGGCTCTGTCGACGAGAGCGGGGAGGGGCCGCGGGTTGTGCCGTGCTCTTGGCCGGAGGTAGGTGGCGGGAATCCTGCCACCCATTACACCGTGGGTGGCTGTCTCCCGATCATCCTCACGTTCGTCCTATGGACGACCAACTCCAGAATCGAAATGATGGCGCACGCACAGTGCGCGTGCCCCTTGGCCACGTTATCGACGGCACATGCAGCTTATGGCCTCGAGGCTGCAAGTCTATAGCGGTACCCGTTCCGGACATCACGGGTTTCCTGGGAACCGCGCGGTCAAGGGCCAGCAGGGCCAGGAGCCGCCCTGCCAGAGAAGCCCACCACGCCCGCCAAACCGGATGACGTTTCATATCTGACAGAGTACTGCTATGCCTATGCCTATGCCTATGCCGGGGCCTGTACCTACGCCTGCGCATGTGCCTGCATCTGCGCTGCGCGAGGCAAGTGACAGCCACACGGTGAGGCTGGGAATAATAGTGGCTGGATGGCTATGGGGCGAGTGGACCCTGCCCGAACCCGCCAGACAGGCCAACGCCCCTGCCCCTGCAAAGGCCCAAGTTGTACAAAGGAGGGACGATGATGGCACACCGGCGGGGGCTGGTGCTGATGCTGGTGGTCCTTTTGATGCTGGCCTGCGGGTTTTTCGTCGGCACCGGCATAGACCGGTCGCCCGAGGGGGACCGGCCCTCAGCACCGTTCTCTACCAGCATCGAAAGAGGTGGTGCCCGCCGACCGGCCGGGGTCGCGCCGCCCACCCAGTCGGACAGCGGACCGCCGTCCTCGCAGCCTGGTGAGCGGGCGCCGTCGCTGCTTGCAGGTGGCCAGGTGCCGTCCTTGGCGGCTTCGCCCGGCGCTGCCTTGTATTCGTGCGACTGCGATTATGATCCGGTGTTTCGGGCGGAGCGTCCCTATCCGGCCGGCGCAGATATCGCAGGTCTCCAGGCTTACCTCGCGCTCTTTGGCTTCGACGCCGGTCCCGTGGACGGTGTGTACGGCCCGCGGACGGCCGCCGCAATCGGGGCTTTTCAGAGAAGCAGAGGGCTCGAGGCCGACGGCATCCTGGGCCCACGCACCTGGGTGGCCCTGGGCAGAGCCCGCTCGTCGCCTGTGGCGCACGGGCCCAGCCCTCCTCCTCCGGGACGGGTGGAGATTGTTATAGACACGGCCGACCGCACGCTCACCATACTTTCGGACGGAAAACCCTACAAGCGGTTCCCCGTCGCGGTGGGCAAGCCCTCGACTCCGTCGCCGCAGGGGCAGTGGAAAGTGGCGTCGAAAGGCGCGTGGAGCGGGGGGTTCGGCACAAGGTGGATGGGGCTTGACGTGCCGTGGGGAAAGTACGGCATCCATGGCACCAACAAGCCCTGGTACATCGGGGACGAGGTGAGCGGCGGGTGCATCAGGATGTTCAACCACGACGTGGAGGTCATCTTCGACTGGGTGCAGATCGGCACGCCGGTCGTGATATGCGGTGGCCCCTTCGGACCACTCCGCAACCCCCGGCGGGAGCTGGGTCCAGGGGAGCGCGGGACTGACGTCCTCGCGGTGCAAAGGCGCCTTCGGATGCTGGGATTCGACCCCGGCCCGGAGAACGGCATGTATGAGCAGCCTACCGTCGATGCTATGAAAGCATTCCAGGCGGCAAGAGGCCTGCGTGTTACCGGGGTGGTGACCCCCGATACCTACGACGCGCTTGGGCTCTTCCTGTTCGAATAGGGCAAACGCCTATCGCGGCGTCTCTTCCGCCCCGCGAGGCGAAAGCCGCGCTTCGAGGAGTCAGCGAGGAGGAGTTTACGCATAAGTATGATAACCAGTAAGAGACTGCAAACGCATGCGATTAGCATGATGCATGCGCCTGCATGCGTTCACGCAGCGTAGTCGGCCCGAAATCGAGCTTGTTCGAGGTTTTTTGCCAGATACTCTTGAATTCAGCCAGCGGCTGTTATAGAATGGGAATGGCAATACATGCCATACCTGGTTAGGGAAGGGGGGACGGGAGTTGGGCCGTGGTGGGTTACGGGTGGTCACGAGTGTCTCGCCGGATGGCACTATCACCCTGCCGGAGGAGGTGCGAAGGCGTCTTGGGCTCCAGCCCTTCGATGATCTGGCCTTCAGTCTGGAAAACGGGATGATCGTCGCAGCAAAGGTCAAGGAAACCTGCGCGCAGTATGGTGGGGAGGATTGAGGCACGGGGTCGGCTTGCGAGATAAGCCACGACACCTGCACGGGTCTTGTGTTAGGTGTTAGTCATTCCCAATAGGATGTCATGGGTTGTGGTCGCGGGGCGAGGGGGGTACGGAGCAGGCTCCTCTCGTCGCGTTTTATCCGCTGGTGTGGGAGGAAAGCCCGGATCAGCGTTGAATATGTCTGCGGACTAAGAATGGCGCCATAAGTTTGCGCCACTTCTCCTGACGGTGTTGGGGCTGCAGGTGCTTGCTAGGGCGGGGCGCCTGGAATTTGGCTAGCCTTGAGCGCCAAATTCGAACGCATCTCACCGCACGCGCCGTCCCCGGAGGGCAGTACCGGCAACCCTGGACCGGACTTGCGCGCTGAAAAGTAGCGCGAATTTGTGGCGATTTACTTAGGCCATGCGGGACGCTGCGAACCTCGATGTTGGGCCCCTCGCGCCCCTCGCGCCCCTCGGGCCCCTCGGGGCCGCCGGTTGCCGCGTGCCGCATGCGGCGTGCAGCGCGCCGCATACGGCGTGCCGCACGCCGCACGCGGGCCCTGCTTTCTGGCGCATGGCGCAGAGCAAGCTCGGAGGAATGGATATGGCAGGTTTTGTCGCGATCGTGCTCGCCGCCGGGCTCGGGACCCGGATGAAATCCCGGATCCCCAAGGTGATGCACGAGATATGCGGAAGGCCCATGGTATCGTATGTACTCGACGCCGTCGAGGCCGCGGGGGCAAAGCGCATCATCGTCGTCGTCGGACACGGGGCAGACCTCGTAAAGCAAGCCGTCGGGGCGCGCGGGGAGTGCGTCCTTCAGGCGGAGCAGCTCGGCACGGGGCACGCTGTGATGCAGGTGGAGGGCGCCCTCGGCGATTATGGCGGCACGGTTGCGGTGATCGCGGGCGACGCGGCCTTCCTGGCAGGCGATGACCTCACCGTACTCGTCGCAGGCCACCAGGAGAGCGGGGCGGCTGCCACCGTGCTCTCGGCGGCACTGGACGACCCCACAGGTTACGGCCGCATCATCCGGGGCGCACAGGGTGAGATTGTGAGGATCGTCGAGGAGAAGGACGCGTCCCCCACGGAAGCGGCCGTGAACGAGGTCAACAGCTCCATATACTGCTTTTCCGCGCCGCGCCTTTTCGAGGCGCTGCACCACATCGCCCCTGACAACACCCAGGGAGAATACTACCTTACTGATGTCATCGGCATCATGATACAGAGAGGCCTTCCTGTAAGGGTCGTAAGGGCCTCCGATCCCTTGTCCGCACGCGGTATCAACACGCGGGTGCAGCTTGCGGAGGCGGAGCGCATCTTCCGCGACAGGGTGCGCGAGCGGCTCATGCTCTCGGGCGTGACGCTCGTGGACCCGCCGTCCACCTTCATAGATGCAAACGTGGCGGTAGGGCGGGATACCGTTATCCTTCCGTTCACATTCCTGCAGGGCAAGACGATCATAGGCGAGGGATGCACCATCGGGCCGTTCGTGCGGATGGTGGACACGACGGTGGCGGACGGGGCATCCGTGTCGAACGCCGTGGTTATGCAGTCCACGATAGGACCGGGCGCAACCGTCGGCCCGTACAGTTTCCTCCGCCCGGGCACCGTCCTCGAGGAAAGGGCCAAGGTCGGCACATTCGTGGAGGTCAAGAAGTCCATCATAGGGAAGGGCAGCAAGGTGCCTCACCAGACATACCTGGGGGACGCCACGGTCGGCGAGGGGGTCAACATCGGCGCCGGGACCATTACGTGCAACTACGACGGGTGGCAGAAGAACCCCACGGTCATCGAGAACGACGTGTTCATCGGCAGCAACTCGAACCTTGTAGCCCCCGTTAAGATCGGGAGGGGCGCTTACGTTGCGGCGGGGTCCACCATCACACGGGATGTGCCTGAAGGTGCGCTGGGCATCGCCCGCGGCCTTCAGAGGGAGATCCCGGACTGGGTGAAGAGGCGTCTTGAGCGGCGCCAGAAGGCGGAGGGCCATGGTGGCCACTCCAGCAACGAGTCAGGAGGTAAGCAGCGTGATGAGTGACGCAGCGGGAATCCACATGATGCTGCCGTCCTACAAAAAGATGAAGGTCTTCGCAGGGCGCGCTCATCCGGCCCTTGCGGAGGCGATTGCCACCCACCTCGGAGTGGGCATTGCAGCCATGAAAGTGGACAGGTTCCGCGATGGCGAGATAAGGGTCGCGATAGAGGAGAGCGTCCGCGGCGCAGATGTGTTTGTGGTCCAGCCGACCTGCCCGCCCGTCAACGAAAACCTCATGGAGCTGCTCATAATCGTCGATGCCATGCGGCGTGCCTCGGCCAAGACGGTGACCGCCGTGATTCCCTACTACGGCTATGCCAGGCAGGACAGGAAAACGAAGGCCCGTGACCCGATTACCGCGAAGCTGGTTGCGAACCTGCTGGTGACTGCAGGGTGCGACAGGATGGTCACGGTTGACCTGCATGCCGGACAGGTGCAGGGGTTCTTCGATATACCGGTGGACCCGCTTCTTGCCATGCCCATCCTGGCCAAGTACATCGAGGATACCGGGCTTGGCGACTGCGTCGTCGCCTCGCCGGACATCGGGGGCGTGGCGCGGGCGCGGGCCATGGCCGGAAAACTCCATGCGGACCTCGTGGTCATTGACAAGAGGCGGCCTGAGCCGAACGTCTCCGAGGTCATGAACATCATCGGCGATGTGGGCGGAAGATCCGTCATCCTCGTTGATGATATAATAGATACCGGCGGCACGATAGTGCAGGCGGCGGACGCCCTCTATGATGCGGGGGCGCGCGAGGTGTACGCAGCCTGCACTCATGCCCTTCTGTCTGGACCGGCCAGGGATATCCTGACGGACTCGGGCATCAAGAAGATCATCGTGACGGATACGATACCGATCGACGAGAGCAGGCGTCCCGAGAGAACGGAGGTGCTCTCTGTTGCGCCTCTTCTCGCCGAGGCAATCCGGCGGATATACGAGGAGCTTTCAGTGTCAATGCTCTTCGACTGAGTATGGCGCCATAAGTTTGCGCCACTTCTCCTGACGGTGTTGGGGTTGC
>JASEJE010000011.1:0-74665 GCA_030024085.1 Bacillota bacterium
CCGGCAACCCCAACACCCTCAGGAGAAGTGGCGCAAACTTATAGCGCCATACTTACGCGCAGATGCAACCTTCGCCGCCGCTTTGGCCGACCGGTCCGCTGCCGTGGTTTTACAGCCCCCGCCCGGCGATGTACGCGGCGAGGTCCACGACTCTGACCGAGTACGCCCACTCGTTGTCGTACCAGGCGATGACCTTGACCATGGTCCCGTCCATCACCATCGTCGAGAGCCCGTCGACTATCGATGAGTGAGGGTCTCCGTTGAAGTCCTTCGACACGAGCGGCTCATCAGTATACGCGAGGATGCCTGCCAGCGGGCCCTCCGCCGCCGCCTTGAGCGCAGCGTTCACTTCCTCGACGCTGGTGGGCTTTGTGACGTCTGCCACCAGGTCAACCACGGACACGTTGGGCGTGGGTACGCGCATGGCAAAGCCGTTCAGCTTGCCGTTGAGATCAGGCAGCACCTTGCCCACGGCCTTGGCCGCCCCGGTGGTGGTGGGGATGATGGAGAGGCCCGCCGCCCTTGCGCGCCTGAGGTCCTTGTGCATGAGGTCGAGGGTTCTCTGGTCGTTGGTGTACGAGTGAACCGTGGTCATGAGACCCCTTGTGATGGTGAAGTTCTCGTGGACCACCTTAGCCACGGGGGCCAGGCAGTTGGTGGTGCAGGACGCGTTCGAGATGACGTTGTGCTTCGCAGGGTCATAGCTCTTCTCGTTGACGCCCATCACGATGGTGATGTCCTCGCCCTTGGCGGGGGCGGTGATGATGACCTTCTTCGCCCCACCCTTGAGGTGGCCCGCGGCCTTGTCGCCGCTGGTGAACACACCGGTGGACTCGATGACTATGTCCACCCCATGGTCCTTCCAGGGTATCGCGGCCGGGTCCTTCTCTGACAGCACCTTCACGGGCTTCCCGTTGACCACGATCTCGCCGTCCTTCGCCTCCACGCTGCCACGGAAGGTGCCATGCACCGAATCATACTTCAGGAGATGCGCATTGGTCTTCGCGTCCGCCAGGTCGTTGACGGCCACCACGTCGATGGCGGGGTTCTCCGTCGCCGCCCGGTACACGATCCGCCCGATCCTGCCGAAACCGTTGATCCCGACTCTCACTGCCATTGTCTTCTCCTCCCTGTCCTTTCGCGTCTGTTCCCCTATGATTCCAGCTCGAGCATCCTTCTGGCCGCCGCCTCGTCCGTCACCAGCGCCTCACGGCTCTGCTGCCTTATGACGGCCAGCACCGCCCGGGATTTCCGTGCCCCGCCGGCCACCGCCACAAGCCGCTTGCCAGCGAGGTCTTCGGGTCGGATGCCCATGCTCGGCGTGTAGTAAACCATCTTCCCGTCGCTGTCGAAGTAGTACCCGAACATCTCCGCCACGGCGCCGCGCGAGGTTAGGATCTCCAGGGCTTCGCCGGCGATACCCCGTCTCTTCGCCATCTCCTCGAGAGTGCCCACCCCATGGACGACGATCCTGGCCCTCCTGATGAGGTCGAGGACCTCTCTGATGCGGGGTTCGTCCACGATCCGCGATATGGTCTCCGGGTGGAGATCATCCGGCACGTTGAGAACCCTGTACGTGCCCCCCATGCGCTTTGCCATGGTAACCGCTATGGTATCGGCCTGTGTCTCGACCTCCTCTCCCAGACTGCCCCTGGCCGGGACCACCGTTATACCCTTCGGCCACCCTGATGGGACTATAGCCCCAGCGACCTCGGCCATGGTGGTGCCGCCGCCTGCCGCGATGATGTCCCCCTCCTGCACGATGTCGCGGAGGATCCGCACCACGGCCCTGCCCATCTCCTTCTTGACGGTGGGATCGCGCCCAGAGTCGCCCGCCACCACCACGACCCTCGCCACGGGCAACCGCTCCTCGAGCCCGTGCTCGAGCCTGGCGAAACCCCGAAGCTCGCGCACGTACTCGCCGAGTGCCGCGAAGGTGCTCTCCCCTTCCGGGGTGAGTATCACCCCGGAAGGGCCCACCGAAAGGAGGCCCTGCTGCCTCAGGAACTCGAGCTCGCCCCTCACCGTGCGCTCCTTCTCCGCCAGCCGGGAAGCAAGTGTGCGTCTGCCCACCGGCTGGGAGAAGTGGATATGACGGAGGATGGAATAGCGAGTATCTATGAGTTCCCCGATCTCCGGGGCGATCTTCCGTTGAAGGCTCACGAACCTATCCACGTCGTGCGTCCCGATCGCTCTCCTCGCCACCCCCGCCGTGACCCTGAGCGTGCCAGGCTGACGTAGCATATTATGGCAGAGGTATGGGACGGCGTGCGTCCCGGCGGAGCCATTGCTGTCCCACCACGGCAAAAATAAAAGGTCTCATCTTCCTCATTAGTCTATTCTCTGCGACAAGGAAAATTCCTTCCCGCCCCGCATACCAAATCTCGAAAGGCGGGACCGGCGCGAGGCAGCTAAGCCCCCCGCAGCCAAAGCCGGGGGCCTTCGCTAGAACCTCCTCCGCTGCCTGGAAGCGGGTATCATGTCCTCCTCACGGTACTTCGCGACCGTGCGACGGCATATCAGGATGCCCTGGGCCCTCAAGACGTCGGCGATGGCCTGGTCGCTCAGGGGCTTCTTCGGGTCTTCGGCTTCGACGATCTCGCGGATCATCCTCTTGATGCTCTCGCTCGAGGCCGCCTCTCCGGCGGTTGTCGCGACTCCGCTCGTGAAGAAGAACCGCAGCTCGTACACGCCCCTGGGAGTCTGGACGTACTTGCCCGAGGTCGCCCTGCTGACAGTGGACTCGTGCATTCCGATCTCGTCGGCGACCTCCTTCAGCGTGAGCGGTCTCAAGTACTTGATGCCCTTGTCGAAGAAGTCCCGCTGGAACCTGACGATGCACTCAGTGACCTTGTAGAGCGTCTGACGCCGCTGCTCGATGCTGCGTATGAGCCACATGGCCGAATTCAGCTTGGACTTCACGAACTCGACCGCGCTCGTCTCGTGCCCCGGGTTCCTCAGCATGGCGCGGTAGGCCGGGTTTATGGTCAGGCGCGGGGCTGACACATCGTTCACGACAATCACATAGTCATCGCCCGCCTTCTCCACGGTCACGTCTGGTTCTATATACCCTGCCGAGCGTGCGCCGGCGTACTCCCGCCCCGGCTTTGGATCGAGCGTCTTGATTACGTCGCATGCACTCTGGATGTCGGCCACCGACCTCTGGAGCCGCTCGGCGATCCTGGCAAGACGCCCGGCGGCCACGTCGTCTAGGTGGTCCTTAATGAGCACGGACGCAAGCTCGCGGTCACGCTCCGGGATCTCGAGCGTATCGAGCTGGATGAGGAGGCACTCCTTGAGACTTCGCGCGCCCACTCCGACAGGCTCGAACCCCTGTATGACCTTGAGCACCCGCTCGACCCGGTCGCAGTCCACGCCAGCCATGGCCGCTATTTCGGGGACTTCCATCCGGAGGTAGCCGTCGTCATCGATTCCCCCAATGATCAGGCTTCCGATCCTTACATCTTCCCCGGCCAAAGGCGATAGGCGCAACTGGAACATGAGGTAGTCCTGGAAGGACTCCTGCTGCCCGACGTACGACTCATAGGAGAACTCGGGCTCACCGCGCCTCTCCTGTGGCCCGATGTACCCGAGGTCGCTCGCATCATCGAAGTAACTCTGCCAGTCGATATCCGGCCCGTCCCTGTCCGCCTCGCCACCTTCGGCAGGCCCGCCGTCGACCGCCTCGCCCATATCGGCGTCGGCGTGTTTCGCCTCGGCCTCCCGGGACGGCGCGTCCGAGGTCTGTACCTCGCCGGTGCCGGCTATGGTATCAGAGCCAGAGCCAGGGTCGGAGTCAGGGTCGGAATCGACGTCGGGATTGGAATCGGCGTCGGAATCAGAATCGGAGTCGGAGTCAGGGCCATCCTTGAGCTCCAGCACGGGGTTCTCCAGCATCTGGGTTTCGATGTATTCCTGAAGCTCCATCCAGGGCAACTGCAGGACGGTTATGGCCTGGCGAAGCTCAGGGGTTATGACGAGCTTCTGAACCTGCTTGAGGCTCATCTCATAACCCATCCTCATTGCCCCTTCACCTCCCGCTACCTGGCATGCGCTGGCAAATCCGCGCAGGTTCACCTGAGGCCCTCGGGTTGCCCGTGACTACGGGAAGAGGCGCCTCCGATCCGCCACGCTCGACCGCCGGGTTCAACGAAGCGTGCCGCGAGCGCGCCTCGTTCGAATTTGGCGCGCGGGCCAGCCAAATTCTCGACGCCCCGTCGTGCAAGCACCGGCAACCCTGACACCCTCAAGAAAAACACCGAAAACTTCTGGCGCCATACTTAGGAATATTCGCGCTCACGACAGGATTTCCTTCGTGGTCCGGCCGCGCCCGCCGCACCCGTCATGTCAGTTGCGCCCCGCGCGCCGCGCGAGATCCACCAGCCGCCTCATGCGGTGATTGGCCGCGGATTTCGTTATTGGCGGCGCCAACATCTCGCCAAGCTCCTTCAGGCTGGCCTCCGGGTGCTCGAGTCGAAGCCGGGCTATCTCCTGCAAGCCCGGGGTGAGAGATGCCATGCCGATGTGGGCCATGAGCTCCCTGATCGATTCCACCTGCGCAATCCCGGCATCGATGGCCTTTGCCACGTTGGCCGTATCGCAGTTGACCGCCCGGTTGACGTCGCCGCGGACGCCACGCATCACACGCACGCTCTCGAGGGCGATGACAGATGCGTGCGCTCCCGTGACACGCAGGAGTTGGGCGACGTCGTCTCCGCCCTTGACGTACACCATGTAGCCCCTCCGGCGCCTCGACATCCTGGCCGCCACCCCGAAGGATTCGGCGATTCGCACGATGCCGCGCGCGTGTGGCTCCACGTCGGTCACTATCTCCAGGTGATAGGCTTTCCCGGGATTCTGCACATACCCCCGGGCGAGGAAAGCCCCCCGCAGGTAAGCCCTTCGGCAGCACTGCTTCGACAATAGCCCCCACGGGACCCCAGGCCTCATGGCGCCTCGCCCATCGTGCCCCTGCCTTTTCGAGACCACACCCATCTCACCCAGAGCCGCCCTGGCCTTCTCATCATACGGCACCGAAACCACGTACAGGTTGCCCAGAGCGCCCCCCTTGCGCCGGGCGGCCTTCACCGACGGCCTCAGATCGAAGAGATCACGCATGAACGACACTATCCTCCGGGCCAGCGCAGCGCTTTCCGTCGCCATCTCGAAACGACCCAAGCACCCCGGCCACCGGCCGCCCGCGAAACGCCCGGTCATGCGCGCGATGGCCGCGGATTCCGCCAGCATGCAGCACCTGCTCCCGGGCTCGAACCGGGCAAGCTCATCCCTGGTCGTCACGGAGAACATGCGACACGCACCACCCGTCCTTATTGTATCACACGTCTCCTGGACGTGCCGCGGCATAAACGATATACGCGTCAGAATAGCTTTACCTTGAGATTTGCCTCGAGGCTTACCCCATCACCGGAGGTGGATGTGATGGCAAACACCGTTTGGTTAGTGTTGATAGCGGCAGGGGCTGTCACAGGTCTAGCAACCGGGACGAGTGAAGCTGTGACGCGCGCAGCGCTGGAATCGGCCGGCTCCGCTGTCACCCTCTGCCTCGGCCTCATTGGAGTGATGGCCCTGTGGTGTGGTGTCATGAAAATCGCCGAGGAGGCCGGGATCGCGCGCTGGCTCGCCCGCGCGGTCGCGCCCGTCGCCCGGATGCTCTTCCCGTCGGTTCCGGCAAGCCACCCGGCGATCGCTGCCGTGACCATGAGCATCGCCGCCAATCTGCTGGGCATGGGCAACGCCGCCACTCCCCTGGGGATCAAGGCCATGGAGGAACTTGCCACGCTTTCGGACGATGGGGACGAGGCGAGCGACGCCATGTGCACCTTCGTAGCCATATGCACTGCCGGCATCACCCTCGTGCCGACGACGATAATCGCCATAAGAACCCAGTTCGGGTCGCGCAGCCCTGCTGAGATCGTGGCGCCCATCATCCTGGTGAACGTCCTTGCCACAGCGGTTGCGCTCATGGCTGACAGGTTCTTGAGGCCCGTCTCGCGCTCCAGGCGGACCTGAGCAGAGCGCCGGGGCACGACGCAGGGTCACGGCGTCACGGCAGGGCGCAAGGGCGAACCGCCAGGATAGGGCCCCCGGGACCCGGCCTCCGGCCGCACTCCTGCGACTCCTGCGAACCAGCGCATGACAACGGGAAGGCAACAGGGGGCGATATGATGCTGATAAGGGCGATAACCGCCGCATCGAACGTGGTGATACCTCTCATAATCCTCGCGGTATGCCTCATCGGGCGCCTGAAGGGTGTGAGAGTGTACGAAGCGTTCGTCGAGGGGGCGAAAGAGGGCTTTGCCACGGCAGTCCGGCTCATCCCGTTCCTTGTGGCCATGTTCGTCGCCATCGGCATGTTCAGGGCATCGGGCGCGCTCAAGGTGGTAACCTCAGCCCTCTTCCCCGTCGCGCATTTCCTCGGCATGCCCGAGGAACTCCTGCCGCTCGCCCTCATCCGTCCGCTCTCGGGCAGCGGCGCGCTAGAGGTGACCACAAACCTCGTCAGGACCTTCGGCCCGGATTCGCTCGTAGGCAGGATGGCCTCGACGATGCAAGCAAGCTCGGAGACGACGCTCTACGTGATCACGGTGTACTTCGGGGCGGTGGGGATCAAGAGGACCCGCCACACGCTTGCGGCGGGCCTCTTCGCAGACTTCATCGCATTTCTCTCGTCAGTTGCCATATGGCGGCTGATCCTGGGCCTTGCGCCTTGAGGCCACCCGTCCGGCGGCCGTCGCACCATCGCGCCGACGCCCGGCCCGGGCGCTTGCGAGGTCCAGCACGCGCCCCCTGTTGTAGTGCGAGCCCCTTGCCGAGGCTCTCGCCTCGACCACCAGACTGACGATGGCGCCGGCGAGCCTCTCCGGATCATGCCTGGCATAATCGCTCGCCGACATCAGATCCTCCTCCACGACCGACACCCCGAGCGCCCTCAGCGTGTCGCTGTCTGGAATGACAGGGTACGCGCCCTCCTGACGGTACCTCTCGGCGAGTTTCGCCGGCACTAGGCCGGTGTTCACCAGGACAACATCCACGATGCCCCGGCCCACATGCTCGAAGATGGCTTTCAGGTGGTCCGATGCAGCAAACCCGTCGGTTTCACCAGGCTCGGTCATGACGTTGCATACGTACACTTTGAGCGCCCTGCTCCGGCGGACGGCCTCGGTAATCCCGGGCACCAGGAGGTTGGGGAGCACGCTCGTGAACAGGCTCCCGGGCCCGAGCAGTATCAGCTCCGCCCCGGCTATGGCCTCCACGGCCTCGGGAAGAGCCACGGGGTCCCTGGGCCTCAGGAATACCCGCTTTATCGGGGCGCCACACGTCGCAAGCGCTGATTCTCCCTCCACCACTGCCCCACCCTCGCACTCGGCGGCGAGGATGACATCCTCGAGCGTGGACGGCAGGACCCGGCCCCTCACAGCAAGCACCCGGCTGGACTCCTTCACCGCCTGCTCGAAATCACCAGTGATGGCGGACATGGTGGCTATGAAAAGGTTGCCGAACGTGTGCCCCCCGAGGCCCGTGGGATCGCCTTCGGGAAATCTGTACTGGAAGAGGCGCGCCATGAGAGGCTCCGAGTCAGCCAGGGCCACCAGGCAGTTCCGGATGTCTCCCGGCGGCAGCACTCGCATTTCCTTGCGCAGCCTTCCGGAACTCCCCCCGTCGTCTGCAACCGTGACGATGGCAGTGACGTTGCTCGTGAACTCCTTGACGCCACGGAGAAGAGTGGAGAGGCCCGTCCCGCCGCCGACCACGACGATCCTGGGGCCCCGGCCGAGCTGTCGCTCACGCTGCACAAGCTCTGCGATGCGCGTCTCGGCGCCCGGTACGAGAGCTGCCACGATCGACCGGATGACCGCTCCGGCCGACAGCACCATTATGAGGACCCCGCTGACCGCCGCAGCCGTGCCTGCGACAGTCACAAGGCCCTGCGGAAACGGCCCGGGGTGTGGGCCTGCGAGCCACGCGAACCAGCGCTGCAAAACGTCGATGGCCCTGCCGTCGAGAAGAGTCACGCTGCCGAGCACCACGAGCGCGACCCCGACCGCGAACGAAAGGAGCCATCTTTTGACTCTCATCCCCGGATACAGCCACCGGAGGGTCTTCACGTCTCGATCACGTCTTCCGTCTGAGTTTCGCTCCGCCCCTATTCCGCGAGCCTGTCCTGGACCTCCCTGTCGCGGTACTCCACCGACACGCTGTACCCCCGTTCCTTCAGGAAACCGGCAAGCCTGTCTGCGATAGCTATAGACCGGTGCCTGCCGCCGGTGCACCCTATGCCCACCACAAGCTGGGTCTTGCCTTCCTTGACGTAGTGTGGCAACAGAAATGCCATGAAGTCGAAGAGTTTCTGAAGGAACCTTCGCGTCACCGGAGATTGGAACACATACTCGCGGACAGGCTCCATATCGCCGGTGAGCGGCCTGAGCGACTCCACATAGTGCGGATTGGGCAGGAACCTCACGTCGAAAACGAGGTCAGCGTCCATCGGGACGCCGTGCTTGAACCCAAACGCCACCACGACCACGTCGAGCCGCTCTTTCTGAGGCGCCCGCGCGAAAGCGTTCATTATGCGCTCCCGCAGTTGCTTCGGGGGAAGGGCCGTCGTGTCGATGATCCGCGTGGCCCTGCCCCGGATCTCCTCGAGCCTGCGGCGCTCCTCCTCTATGCCATCCAGGACCCCGCCCTCTGCTGAAAGCGGGTGACGGCGACGGGTCTCCTTGAACCTGCGAACGAGCACCTCATCGGACGCCTCGAGGAACAGGATCTCGTACGTCACGCCCATCTCCTCGAGAGCGTCAAGCGTCCCGGAGAGCCTGTCGAAGAACTCCCGGCTCCTTATGTCAACCACCAGAGCTATCTTATTTATCTTGCCCTCGGACTGTGCCACCAGCTCGGCGAACTTCGGAATGAGAGTGGGCGGAAGATTGTCCACGCAGAAAAAGCCCATGTCCTCAAAGGCCCGAACCGCCTCGCTCTTGCCGGCGCCCGAGAGCCCGGTGATAATCACGAACCGACCCTCGCTCAAGTCCCATCCCCCGGTTCCCCTGTTCTCTTCACGCACGCACGTTGATGATCCTCTCAGGCTCGATTCCCGCCCGCATCGCCACCTCGAGGGCGCGTCCGAACTCGCCGACCTCATCGGGGCCATGGGCATCGCTGTTTATGCAGAAGCTGACCCCCTGGCGTGCCGCAACCTTCAGGAACGCCACGTCGAGGTGGGCGTGCTTCGCGTTTATCTCCAGGGCCGTCCCGACCCTGGCGCACTCGCGGGCAAGCTCCGCGGTGTCTATGGACACATGGAGGCCGGGATGTGTCACGACATCCACCCGGTTCCTCCTTATAGCTTCTACCAGCGACTTCGTGTTGTCAACCCTCGCGCGCTCCGCAAGATGTCTACTCCACCGCGCCGCGAAGTTGCGACCCGAAAGCTTCCACCAGTCCGCGAGGGTGCGCCCGCGCACAATGAGATGATGGCCTGCGAGCACGATGTCAAGGCGCTTCTGGACCTCGGCGGGAACATCGAGGCCGCCATCGGTGTCGACGATGTTCGCCTCGACTCCCATGAGCACCCTGACTCCCGGGAAGGCCTCCCTGCTCCTCTCGATCTCCTCGGCGATTTCGCCGAAGGTCGCAAGGCTCTCGACGCCCACACCGAAGAGATTGGCTGGACCGTGGTCGGTGATGGCCACGGCCTCGAGCCCCTTTCGGGCCGCCGCCCGCACGTTGTCCATGACCGTGCCTTTGCCATGGCTGAATCTCGTGTGGGTATGGTAGTCAGCGAACACCCTCATCAGTATATCATGGTCCGTGTTCCCGTGCCGGGTACGAACCCTTCCGGCGACGGCTCGAGCTGCGCTGCAGCCTCCTCGTCCACGATGAGCGTGGCGTCGGGATGAAGCTGCAGCACGGAACCTGGAACCATCTCCGTTACGGGACCGTGCACCGTCTGCGCGATTACCTGTGCCTTGGCCTTGCCGCTGGCAAGGAGAACGATGGACCTTGAGTTCATGATGGTCCGTATACCCACCGATATCGCCTGTCGGGGCACGGCGTTCTCGTCGCCGCCGAAGAACCTCGCATTTGCCTCGATTGTACGCTTTGCGAGGAACAGCGCACGGGTGCGGGACCCGAACTCGGTCCTCGGTTCATTGAAGCCGATATGGCCGTTTCTCCCGACGCCGAGGATGGCGAGATCGATTCCTCCCGCATTTCTTATTGCCCGTTCGTAGCTGCGGCATTCCTCGCGGACATCCGGGGCGAGACCGTCAGGTATGTAAATACGATCCGGGCGCACGTTCACGTGGTCGAAGAACCGGGTACGCATGTAGTAATGAAAGCTTGCCGGGTGGTCCGGGCCCAGCCCGAGGTACTCGTCGAGGTTGAACGTGGTAACCTGCGAGAAATCCAGCCCCTCTTCACGATGCATTCTGACCAGCTCAGCATACAGCCCAAACTGAGTCGCGCCGGTCGCGAGGCTGAGCACGCTCGTGGGTTTCCGCCGCACCTGCTCGGCCACGACCTTCGCGGCTTCACGGCTCATCGTATCGTAGTCCTGCGCAACCACAACAACCATAAACCACGCACCCCCATATCCCTGGGCATCGAAATCACGGCCGGTAACGCCCTGGCGCGGGCACTTCAGGCCCGGTGCACGACAACCCCGCCGACGACTGTCGCGCGCACCTCCCCCAGCTTGTCCATGAGGACCAGGTCGGCGTCCTTGCCCTCCTCTATGCTGCCTTTGCGGTCGTGGACCCCCACCACCCTCGCGGGAACCTGCGACGCCATTGCGACCGCCTGGGCAAGCGGAACGCCCAGATCATCCATCGCCCGCCGGACCGCCCTGTCAAGCGTGAGAACGCTCCCGGCAAGGTTTCCGTCCGGGAGCCTGACCGCCCCGCCCTCATAGATGACCCGCTGCCCGCCGAGCGCGTACTCGCCCTCGGGCATGCCGGCAGCCATTGTGGCGTCAGTGATGAGGGCGAGCCTGTCCCTTCCCTTGCACCTGTATAGGACGGTCGCCACAGCGGGATGCAGGTGGAAGCCGTCCAGGATGGCCTCTGTGGTAAGGTCGTCACATGCAAGCATCGCACCAGCCATGCCGGGGTTTCTGTGATGCAGCCCGCGCATGGCGTTGAACGCGTGTGTCACATGGGTCGCGCCCGCCTCGACCGCGCGCGCGACATCCTCGAACGATGCCATGGAGTGGCCGAGCGACACCCTCACCCCTCGCGCGACCGCCGCCTCGATGAACTCCCGGGCGCCCTCGAGCTCGGGCGCAACGGTGGTGACCCTCACGAGGCCGCCTGACTCCTCGATGAGCCTGTCCAGCTCATGGATGCTCGGAGGGCGAATCACGTCGAGCGGCTGGGCGCCGCGGCTATCCGGATTGACCCAGGGGCCCTCCAGGTGTACACCGAGAACCTCGGCTCCACCTGTTCCACGCTTCGCCGCGTCCGCCACGGCCCGCACAGCACCCGCAAGATCCTCGTGGCGCGCGGCCATCGTCGTGGGGACCATGGAGGTGGTGCCGTGACGCGCATGTGCCCGGCACATGGCGGACACAGCCTCGTACGTGCCTTCCAGGACGTCGTGGCCGCCTCCCCCGTGCACGTGGATGTCGACGAACCCGGGCGCTACCAGGAGGCCCGATGCGTCGAGGACTTCGTGGCCGGCGGTGGAATACTCCCTGAACTCACCGTGTGACCCAACCTTCGCGATCCTGCCCCCGGAGACTACGAGGAACCCCGAGACCATTATACCTTGTGGCGTCAAGATGTCAGCGTTCTTGATGATCACCTGCAGTGTCCTCATCCAATCGCTCCAATCGCGCAGAGTGAGGGTTCATTAATCCCTCCCTGCTTTCCAGCGCCTGCCGGGTTGCCGGTATTGCCCTCCGGGGACGGCGCGTGCGGTGAGATGCGTTCGAATTCGGCACTTGAAGCCAGCCGAACTCCAGGCGCCCCGCCCTGGCAGCACCGCGAGCCCCAACACCGTCAGAAGAAGTAGCGCAGACTTATCAAGGGAGCGAGTCCTCGATGTTCGCAATGACCTTGCCTGTGAGCCGGCCGCCCGCCTCCTGGATGCCCAGGAGGTAAGCCCCTACGACAGGGGGGAATCGCGCCTCCACGACCTCGCATGCAGGAGCCACCTTGGCCAGCTCCTTTGCGAGGGCTCGTTTGACGGTGTCGCCTGCGGCGAACACGCCGCCCGCGGTGACGCAGAGCACGCCGTCGTTCTGCATGCCCAGGGCCTTCGCGACGCTCGCCGCGGCGAGGCCAAGCTCGGTCCCTGCGCGGCGCAGTATGCGGCGTGCAACGGTATCCCCTTTGCGGGCCGCATCCGCCACAAGCACGGCCAGCGCGGCTATACCCGTCCTTCCGAGACCCTTTCGGTACGTCAGGTCAACCAGGTCGTCCGCTGAGTCTATCCTGAAATGCTGCAGCACGGCCTCGGAGAGCGCCGTGGGCCCGCCCCGGCCGTCGCTCGCCCGGACCACCGACGCAAGGGCCTCGCGTCCGATATCGTAGGCGCTGCCTTCGTCGCCGAGAATGTATCCCCAGCCGCCCGCCCTCTTTCTCTCACCCCTGGCGTTCATTCCGAAGGCCACCGACCCGGTGCCGGCGATCACGACCACGCCCGGCTGGCCCAGGGTGCCCCCGGCGAGAGCTATCACGGCGTCGTTCTCCACCACAACCTTCGACGCGATGCCGGCGCTCTGCAGGAGGCCGGACACCGCCTCACGGTCGCCCTGCCTGTGCACCCCGGCGGCGCCGATGAAAGCGACGTCAAGAGCCTCATCGCCGGCGGGCAGCAGGTGTCGGGCTTTGCCTGCTGCGGCGAGGATCTCGGCCTTCATGCCCTCAGGGCCCGAGACCTGGTAGTTGGCCGGGCCTGCCCATGTGCGGGCGAGCACCTCACCGTGCACCGTCCCTACCAGGCAATCCGTCTTCGTGCCGCCTGCGTCTATTGCGATGACGAGCCCCATGCCGCCCCTCCTTCCGCCGCAAGCTCGAGCGCCCTTCGAACATGGCCGTCTGAGGCCTCGAGAAGCCTCTCGGCGCGCCCTCTATCTACGCCTGCCCGTTCCATCACGATGGCCACCTTCGCGTTCCCGCCCGATGCTGCGAGAAGCCGCCCGGCCTCGTCGCGGCCGACGCCCGTGGCGGCCATGATGATCCTAGTCGCTCTGTCAACGAGCTTCCTGTTGCCGGGTCGCAGGTCAACCATGAGATTCCCGTATACCTTGCCGAGCCTCACCATGCTGGCAGTGGTGAGCATGTTGAGCACCATCTTCTGGGCCGTGCCAGCCTTCATGCGCGTAGACCCGGTGATCACCTCGGGACCGGGGACAGGCTCGATGGCCACGTCTGCGACCGCCGCTATCGGCGATCCACTCGCGCACACGAGGGCAACGGTAGCCGCGCCGCGCGCCCGCGCCTCCTTGATGGCACCAAGCACGTAGGGCGTGCGCCCGCTTGCGGATATCCCGACCACGACGTCGCGCTCTCCGACTGCGTTTTCCGCCACATCCCTCGCGCCGAGGTCCGCATCGTCCTCGGCTCCCTCCACGGCGCTCCAGGCCGCATCGGGTCCCCCCGCGATGATGGCCTGCACAGTGTGGGGGTCCGTCCCGTAGGTGGGTGGGCACTCTGATGCATCGAGCATCCCCAGCCGCCCGCTGGAGCCGGCGCCCATGTATATGAGCCGCCCGCCCTGCCTCAGGCGAAGGACGATAAGGTCCACCGCCTCCGCAATGTGGCCGAGTTCGTCCTCGACGGCGGAGGCGACCTTCTTGTCCTCGTCGTTGATGAGCTTCACGATGTCCCGCGTGGACAGGAGATCGATATCCGCGCTCCTGGGGTTTGACTCCTCCGTCAGCAGGCCTTCGAGATCTCTGTCGTTGTCCCTGTACATGTCCACGGGCATCCTCCAGTGGAACCCCCGCCGTTGACATAAAGTGAGGGTTCGTCAGTTCCTCCCCGTTTGCCGGCGGCCGTTGGGCCCGCGGCGTTGCACTCGGGGCCGCGCCCCACGCGAGGCGCGCCTGGCCAAAACCCGGCCTGTCCAGCAAGTACCCAGATCTTGGCACCCTCGCGCGATCACCGCCGCCCCTCCCAAAGTCGGGAGCATCTGTGCATCCTCACTCAAATGTACGCCTTCCACGTGCTCCAGAGTGCTTCCCGAACGCTCGACGCCGCCTCCACGCCTGCAAGGTCGAGGGCGGAGAGCACCGCGCCCAGCACGGGCGGATCCCTGAGCAGAATGAACTCGGCCCCAGGGAACTCCCTCAAGACATGTGATTCGAGCGTGTCAGTCATCACGGGGTCGTCGGCGTTTGCAAAGACCCCGCCGGAGAGCACGATCTTTACGCTGTCGCCTGGCGAGAACAGCTTCCGCAGGGCGGCGAGAATCGCTGTGGCAAGCTCTTCCCCCACCTCACGGAGGATGTCGCACGCCACCTCGTCGCCACGCTGTGCCGCCTCGAACACGAGAGGGGCCAGGAACGCCACGTGGACGTGGGACTCGGAGCCAGGGTAGAACCGTTCCACGAGGTCGTCCAGGTTCTCGAGGTGAAGCTTCCTGCATAGCATGTCATAGAGCATGGTGGGCTTGCCGCGGCCGTCGTGGCCGCGGGTTGCCATGCGAACGGCAAGCATGCCGATGTGGTTCGCCCCGGCGCCGTCCCCGAACATGTAGCCCAGCCCACCCACCTGCACCCGCTTGCCTTCGCGGTTGAACCCGATCACGTTTGTGCCGGTGCCGCAGACGGCCACCACGCCCACACCGTCGCCGGTGGCGGCCCTGAGCGCTATCGTGGCGTCGTTCTCCAGGCCCACCCGGGGCGCCGGGTTCACCTCGGTCAGGAACTTCTCTATAATGGCGAAGTCGGCAGGACGGTCGGCCCCGGCCATCCCGTAGAAGGCAGCCTCGAGGTCCGCCGGCGTGACACCGGCCGACTCGATGGCAAGGTCGATCGCCCTCTTGACCTGGCCCTTCGCAAGATCGACGCCGACGGCCTGAAAGTTCCCCGGGCCGGCCTTCCCCGCTCCGACCACGCGCCCGTCGAGAGCGCTCACAAGCGCCAGGGTCTTCGTGCCGCCCGCATCGACTCCCAACACGCACTTCATTACCGCTCTGCCCCCTCTTCCGCCGCCTGGCCGCGGCCGCTCCCGCCTCCACCTCCGCGGGCAAGGGCCGGCGCCGACGCGCACGCCCTAAACGGCCCTTCGACGAGGGCTTCCCAGTACTCGGGCCGATCCCAGATGGCATCGTATGAGAACAGCACCACGCCCGCAACTCCGAGGCGCCTGGCCGCAGAGATCTTCTCGATACAGCCTGCCGGGTCCTCCAGCATGTTGTAGGCGCCCACGCCCGCCAGCACGCGTCCCCATGCAGGGGCGGCCTCCACCGCGTCGCCGACGTGCGCAGCGAAGCGCCCGGTATCGGGCGTGTACGCCATCGGAACCACGAAGTCAACGATACCACGAGCAAGCCAGCCTTTCCAGTCCTGCAGCCTGTGCTCGGCGGCGTCCGCCGCATCGGGGAACACGGCGCATGACACCGCCACCCCCGGCTTCACCTGCTTGACATCCTCGTATACCCGGTGGACGACCTCTGTAACATGGTCACGCCGGAATGCGTCCCACTTCGCCGACAACTCCCGACGCAGCGTCTCTCCGCCCGGACCCTCGAACGCCTCGGGGCGTTTCGCGATGTCCAGAGGATCATACCCCGTGAGATCTCGAAACGCGTCCCTTGCCACCTCGCCGTATCCAAACCTCGGCGACGGGTATCTTATGTAATCGAAATGGACCCCGTCCACGTCGTAGTTGCTCACGACCTCCATGAAGACGTCATGGACATAAGTCTTCACACCTTCTATCGCGGGATCGAGCATGGGCGAGACGATCTCGCCCCGGGCCATCTCCAGCGTATAGTCGAGGGTCGAGATACCCCGCTCATCGACGAGCGCCCACTCAGGGTGCCGGCTGAGCACGTGCTCCGGCTGGTACTCCCGGCAGCCCAGCTTCCCCACGGTAAACGCATTGATCCATGCGTGTACCTGAAGGCCTGCCGCGTGGGCCCGCTCGATGCAGAACTCCAGTGGATCGAGGCCCTCCGCGACATCGGGCATCCGTGGCACCACGCTGCTCGTGTAATACGCCTCGCCACGCCCGTTCACCTGCACGAAAAGGGCGTTGAAGTTGTTCCTCGACGCGAGGTCCACCATCCTCTCCACCGACTCCCGGGTGGTCATACTCGTGCGAACCACCCAGAGGCCCCGCATCTCGTGTTCCGCAACCCACACCGCATCCGCCCGAGGTCTCATGAGAACGCACACCGCCCCTCCCATGACGAAGATGGCAACAGCAAGGCAGGCCCGACGGTGCTCCGGGCCTGCTTCTGCGAGCGTTGCGAAAAGCTTCCCTGCAAGTGCGAGAAAAGCGGAAAAGGCATCCAGGACGCCCCGGCCTACCTGGAGAAGACGCGCGGGCCGACCCCCGGTTGGCATACCCTCTCCCACGGCTCACTTGCCTCCTCAAGGTCTCACGTGTCAGTTAACGCAGGGCTCGCAGATTCCTGCCCGCTTTCCGGCGGCCGCCGGGTTACCGGTGTCGGACTCCGGGACGGCGCCCGAAGCGGGGTGCATCAGCGAAACCCGACCCGCCGCCCATCGGCCGTATACCGTATGCCCGTCCGCTCGCGGACAGGCATGTAGCCAAGTATGGCGCCATGAGTTTGCGCCATCTTCCCTGACGGTGTTGGGGTTGGCGGTGCTTGCTAGGACGGGGCGCCTGGAATTTGGCTAGCCTTGAGCGCCAAATTCGAACGAGGCGCGCCGCGAGCGTGCCGTCCCCGGAGGGCAACACCGGCAACCCTGGACAGGACTCACCCGCTGAGAAGTAGCGCGAGCCTGTGGCGATCTACCTAGACCTCGGGCCTATCGAGCTCCATCCGGACCTTTCCGCGGGACCTGAGGAAGTCCATGACCCGCCCGACGCTGGTGTTGAGCACGAGGTCCTCCGGTAGACCCGCACGCTCCGCAAGCTCTATCGCTGCGTCGAACACCCCCACCCGCGACGCATGGTGGGCATCGCTCCCGATGACCACGGCGACGCCGTACTCGGCAGCAAGCTCGGCAAAGCGAAGGCAGTTGTCGCGGCTCTCCAGCCTGACCACGGTGAGCGACGAATTGTTGATCTCGAGGAGCTTGCCCAGGCGCTTCGCCGCCCGCACAACCTCCTCGATGTCCACTTGAAAGGCGGGGTTCCCCGGGTGAGCGATGGCGTCCACGTGGGGGTTCTCCATGGCGCCTATCATGGCCCTGGTGTTCTCCTCGACCGTCCCACCGTCGTAACCAGTGCCGGCGTGAAATCCGGCGAGCACGAACTCCAGCTTCTTCAGGGAACGCTCGGGGAGGTCCAGATCGCCGGAGGGACTCGTTATGTTCGCCTCAACCCCCTTGAGGACCTCCACCCCGGCGATGGTGGCCGGGACAACCCTCAGGTTACCGAAGTAGTAGCGATGCGGGCCGCCCGGGATGTTCGGGCCATGATCGGTGATGGCGATCATCTCGAGCCCGGCGTCACGGGCGGCGCGGGCCATCTCGTCGATGGTGTTGTATGCGTGTCCGCTTGCGACTGAGTGAGTGTGAAGATCTGCAACAAGCCGCATTCTCAAGTCCTCCCGGGCGATCTCGGTGCCTGTATCACGGCGCCGCATGCTCGTGCGCTACAAGGAGCAATTCAACGTCGGGAGGCTGATCCCTGCTTCACAGAGAACGCGGCCGGATCGATATCGGGGAACAGGGCATCTATGGCCTCGATCTCCTCGAGATACCTCATGGCCTCAGGTGTGGCATCCCCCTGCTGGAGGGCGTCGAGAAGCCTCGTGAACCTGTGTCTGTGCTCGAGAAACCGCCTCGAGGCATAATCCGCGGCCTGATCGGTCGTGACGAGGAACGGCCAGTCGCTGCTCTGGAGGAGCAGGGCTTCGCGGGCCGCCTGCCTCAGGATCCGCTCCCTGAAGCTCCGTGGCGCGCCATCCGGCGTCCACGCGGAGAAGTCGCCGTCAGGACGCGGCGGCCGGACCGGGCCGTCATCCGCACACGCCACCATCGCCGCTATCCTCTCCATTTCGCCCTCGCTGGCGTGGACCTCGTCCCACATCCAGCCGGTAGCCTCGTTGTCCCAGATGTAGTGGCCTCCTCCCATACCCCAAGAACTCTCCACCAGGTCTATGCGGCCGGACGGGGGATGGTTCTCGAGATACCCGGCAGCCGTTGTGAGATCCACGTTCTCACTGCGGGCGAGCCCCTCGATCGCCCAGCGAAGCCAGTCCAGCCCCTCCATCCACCAGTGCCCGAAAAGCTCCACGTCGAAAGGCGCAACGATGATGCCGTGCTTTCCCGTGTCCCTGTGGAAATCGCCGAGCAGCCTCTCCACGAGGCCGACGAAATGGTCCGCGTGCTCTCTCGCGCGGGCGAGGGCCGCCTCGTGCTGGTATACCTCCTTGGAGCCGAGGTCCACCAGCCTGCTCGTGACCTTCCAGTAACGAAACCCCGAAATCGAGTCACGCTTATGGAACTCCCGGTAATTCCCGTCCCCGGGGTAGCCCCACTCCGACGACCATACCTGGAGAGCCGTTCGCTCGTTTCGTCCGAGGACGGCGATGCCGCTCCCGGGCAGCGAGTACGGCAGGTACGTCGTGAAGCCCGGCCGCGAGGGGACGTACCTCGGCGGAGGCTGTCGCTGCGGGAACCCTGCCCCATACATGCCCACCGGCGTCCCGCCCTGGATGGCGTGGGCGTCCACGAAGAAGTGCCTGATCCCCATCGCCCCGAGGACACCATCCATACCGGCGCGTCCGAAGGCCGAGCCGGGCTCGCTGCGCGACGAGTCCCGGGGACGATAGCCGCACTCGGGCAGCCATATCCCCATCGGCTTCCTCCCGAAGCACCGTTCGTAGGTGTCACACCCCACCTTCACCTGGGCGCATACCGAGGACTCCCTTGCAAGGAGGGGCAGGTAGGCATGGGTCGCCGCGCCCGCCACCAGCTCGATGTGGCCCTCGTCCTGAAGCCGTCGGAAGGCCGAGACAAGGTCGCGCCTGTACCTTTCGTGGAAGCTCGTTCGCACCTTCTCGTACCGATCACGGTAGAACCGGGCGAGGTCGCGGAGGCGTCCCTCGCTCTCGGCCTCGAATCTCGCGATGTCCCCCTCGGCGGCGGCGATCTTCGTTTCTACGTACTCGTCGAAGCGAAACAGCATGTAGGGATCCTGAAGCTGGTCAAGAAGCACCGGCGTGAGCCCGACGGTCAGCCTCGCCGGGACGCCGCGGGCCACGAGGTCCGAGACGATGTCGAGGAGCGGGATATACGTCTCGGCCATGGCCTCAAACACCCACTCCTCGCCGAACGGCCACACCCCGGCCTTTCGGCAGTACGGCAGGTGGCTGTGGAGCACGAACACGAACGACCCTGTGGACACGACAGATCCTCCTCGCTGAGGCTCTGTTTAGTATGAGCTGCGCACAGGTCCGCTATTCGGTGACACGCAGGGTCACTCCCAGGCACGCGCAGCCGGCCCGAAAATCCGTTACCGTTTCTGGTAAATCCACGCAATGGCCCTCGAATAAACGCGCAGGGCGCAAGGGATATTATTACAGAGACGTGCCGGGGGACGCGCTCGAGCACGTCTGGTAGTTGTTGCTAAGCGTGAGTCCAGAAATCCATGCCGGTTTGGGAGGAGCTTCTGGGTCGCCGGTGCTTGCACGACGGGGCGCTCTCGATTTGGCGAGCCTGAATACCAAACCCAACGAGGCTCACCGCACGCGCCGTCCCCGGGGTGCAACACCGGCAACCCCTGGAAAAGTGGTGGTGGTTTCTGGACCCGCACTTGACGATGGCGTTGGATGTAATGATGGCCGGGGGGTAGCCGGTGTGGCAATCATGAACGAGACGAGCGCAACGAAAGGGATGGGAGCGCCGGAGATGGCAGAAGGAGTGGGGCAATTGGGGGAAGCGATGGAAACCGGAGGCGGGCCTTCGCTGGGCCAGGGAACGGAAGAGACCACTTCATCCGGGGAAGTAGAGGAGATCCGCCTCCCTGAAAGCGTATCGGAGCTTCGCATCGTGGAGACGAGGGAGATCAACCTCGCCGAGGATGTGGTCCACGGAGCGGCTTATCCCACATATATAGGACAGCCCGAGACAGGCTATGAGCTTCCGCAGGGGTACGGCACCACGAGGGTGGTCCTCATGGTGCGTGACCCGTTCTGGGTCCATGCCTACTGGGAGATCGCACAGGACGTGTCGGAGACCGTGACCGCGGCGCTTGGCCCTGATGGCTGGCACGTCGGCCGGAAGACCCTCCGCGTGCACGATGTGACCGGTGTCGACTTCGACGGCACCAACGCCCATCGCACCCTCGACATCGACATCAGCAGCGGCGCCAACAACTGGTATGTCAACGTGGAGCGCCCCAACCGATCCTACTGCGCTGAACTGGGCCTGGTCGGGCCCGACGGGCGGTTCGTCCTGCTCTCCAGGTCCAACGTCGTCAGAACGCCCCGGGCCGGCCCGTCGGAGGTCATCGACGAGGAATGGATGTCCATCTCCGCCATAGAACGGTACTACCCTCACCCGGGACGGACTCCGTCGTCGCCGGAGATGGTATCGCGCGGGCTTGAACACATGGCAGTGGAGATGGGGTCAGGGTTCGTGGCAGCCATCTCGAGCCCGGGGGCAGGGGCGGGGGCTGGGGCAGTGGCCCCCGAACGGAAGGCGTTCTGGCTGAACGCATCGGTGGACGTCATCATCCACGGCGCCACCGAGCCAGGATCCGCCGTGCTGGTACAGGGGTCCCCCGTAAACCTGCACGCAGACGGCACTTTCTCCACCAGGTGCCACCTGCCCGACGGCCAGCAGGTCGTGCCCATCGAGGCCATATCCAGAGACGGCGGCATGAGACGGTCCGTCACCGTCAGCCTGATCCGGCAAACCTGGTAAGTTCGTGAGGCAGGGAGATGAGAACGGAACATGGGTTGTGAAAAGGGTTATCTCGCGCTTGTGCTTCACGCACACCTGCCATACGTAAGGCACCCGGAGTACCCCGACTTCCTCGAGGAGACGTGGCTCTTCGAGGCCATAACGGAGACATACATCCCGCTCATCAAGGTGTTCTCGGGCCTCGTGCGTGACGGCGTGGGCTTCCGGATCACCATGTCCATCACGCCGCCGCTTGCATCCATGCTCCTCGACCCGCTCCTGCAGGAGAGGTACCTGCGGCACATCCGAAAGCTCATCGAGCTTGCGGAGAAGGAAGTGGAGCGCACGAGGTGGCTCCCGGAGTTCAACGAAAACGCCCGGATGTACAGGGACCGGTTTCACGAGGCGCGCCACATCTTCGAGGACGTGTACGGACGCAACATCCCGAGCGCGTTCGAGGAGTTCGAAGCCCAGGGGAGGCTCGAGATCATCACTTCGGCGGCGACCCACGGGTACCTGCCGCTAATGGAGATCTGCCGGGAGGCCGTGTGCGCCCAGATCAGGGTCGCGACGGACTTCCACAGGCGGGTCATGGGGAGGAAGCCGATCGGCTTTTGGCTTCCAGAGTGTGGGTACAACCCGGGCGATGACTGGCTCCTGAGGGAGGAGGGCATCAGGTACTTCATAACCGATGCCCATGGCGTGCTCTTCGCGTCACCAAGGCCCAAGTATGGAGTGTTCGCTCCGATATACTGCAGGTCGGGGGTAGCCGCCTTCGGGCGGGACATGGAGTCGTCGAAACAGGTATGGAGCGCGCGCGAGGGATATCCGGGGGACTACGACTACCGGGAGTTTTACAGGGACATAGGCTACGACCTGGACTACGAATACATCCGCCCGTACATACACCCGGGCGGAACGCGCATCAACACGGGGATAAAGTACTACAGGATCACCGGCAAAACCCACGACAAGCAGCCTTACAGTAGACAGCGGGCCGTGGAGAAGGCCGCCCTCCACGCCGGGAATTTCATGTTCAACAGGGAGAAGCAGGTCGAGTACCTTGCCTCCGTCATGGACCGCAAGCCCATCGTCGTGGCCCCGTACGACGCAGAGCTCTTCGGCCACTGGTGGTTCGAGGGACCTGAATGGCTGGACTTTCTCATAAGGAAGATCGCATACGATCAGAAGACCATCACCCTCATCACGCCCGGCGATTACCTGGACATGTACAAGCGCAACCAGGTGTCGACCCCGTCTCTTTCGAGCTGGGGATACAAGGGCTACAGCGAGGTGTGGCTCGAGGGGTCCAACGACTGGATTTACCGGCACCTTCACACGGCCGCGGAGAGGATGGTGGAGCTGGCGCGCACCTATCCGGAGGCAGACGGCCTCTTGCGGCGCGCCCTGAACCAGGCCGCACGGGAACTCATCCTCGCCCAGAGCAGCGACTGGGCGTTCATCATGAAGACCGGGACGATGGTGTCGTACGCGGTGCGGCGGACGAAGGAGCACGTGTGGCGGTTCACCAGGCTCTATCACGAAATACGGAGCGGCGCCATCGACGAAGGGTGGCTCACGGACGTCGAGCACCGGGACAACATCTTCCCAGACATCGACTACCGGGTTTACGCTGGCGAGGTGCATGCCCCGGGCACCGCGGGCGCCGCACCAGCGGCGGCGACGGCATCAACAGCGGCAGCGATAGCAGCGTCAGACGGGTGACCCAAGATGGGCCTATGTGGCCCTGATCTCACTGATCCTGGTCATGTACATCTCGCGCAGGGCCTCTGCGTCGGCGGGCGTGGAGGCCTCGCTGTACACGTGGAAGAGCGGCTCCTCCGAGTCCGGCAGGATGAGCGCCCATCCCGTGTCGTGGTATACCTTGATCCCGTCGATGAGCTCCACCTTCTCGCTGCGTGTTTCCTCGATGAGCGTGCGCATGACTCTCCCCTTGTCTTCCCACGGGCACTCCACCGTGCGTTTGCTCATGTAGAACTGCGGCACCATCGAGAGCAGCGACGAAAGGCGCACGTTCTCCGTGGCCATGACCTCGAGTATCTTTGCCAGGGATAGCAGCGCATCGAAGGCCGGCTGGAACCCAGGAAGCTCTCTCACGCCGATGAGGATCTTCTCCTCGATCACCTTCTCCATCACCGACCTCGGATTGGCGCGGGTGCGGATGACGCGGCCACGGTAGGTTCTCGCCAGTTCCTCGATGATCCTGGGGGCCGTCACCGGCACCGCCACAGTAGCCCCTTCCCTGGACTTGAGGATGAGGAGGGACATGAGGGCACAGAACATCTCCTCCGAGACGCCCCTTCCTTGCTCGTCTACGAGAAGAAGCCTCTCGGCGTTGGTGTCCACAGCGATGCCGAGGTCCGCCCGGCTTGAAACCACGGCCCTGGAAAGAAGAGCGAGGGAGTCGAGCATTTCGAAGTGTTGTCGGGGCCGGGCGGCGACGACGCTGTCCGGGTTCAGCGCCAGCACCTGGCACCCGAGGGCGTCCAGGAGCGTCGGGAGCAAGAGCGACAGATTGCCCGGGTCGAAGTCCACGACAACCTTGAAGCGCCGGGCACGCACCGACGCGACGGACACGGCCTTGAGGAGCCCGTCCAGATACTGCTCCACCACCCGCGTGAGGAACGCCACCTCACCGATGTCCTCGGTGTCCACGCGCCTGAAGTCCTCGCTGAAGAAAGCGTTCTCGATCTTGCGCTCCATGGACCTGTCTATGTTGATGCCCTTTTCGTCCAGGAACTCGATAAGCCCGATGTTCGGATCGTAAGGCGAGAGCCTCACGTGCAGGCCGCCTGCAACCCCCAGGGCCGCGACGGCGTACCGGGTGACAGGGGTTGTCATACGCCCGAGGTCGTACACGTTGGTGCCGCTGGAGAGGAGGCCCGCCGTTATGGCGCGCTTCAGCATCCGCGACGGCTTGTATGCGTCTGAACTCACCACGATGGCCCGCTTCTCGCCGACACAGGCGCCATAGGCAGCGCCCAGCTTCGCGGCGAATTCGGGGGTAATCTCAACATTGAGAAGGCCGGACACGCCGTACGACCCGAACAGCCTCCTCGACCATTTCGCGCCCCAGACGAGGCTGGTGGTGATGGTGGTGCCGGCGTCGATGACCTTGTCAGGCCATATCTTCACGCCGGGTTTGATGATGCTCCGCTCGCCCACCGAGCAGTCGGCCCCGACTACGGACCCCTCGAATAGAGCGGTCTTCGCCTTGATGCTGGTCCTCGAACACACTATGGCCCCGCGCAGTTCGGCCTCTTTGCCCACGTATGAATTGTTCCAGATGACGCTCCTCTTCACAGACGCACCTTCGTTGAGAAGGTTCTGGCATCCGATGACGCTTGCGTCTCCCACCTCGGCGTTGCGCTTCACGCGGCTAAAGTCACCGATCACGGCGGGTGGTATGAGGCGGGCGTTCGGGTGGATCTCCGCACCCGCCCCAATGTATACGCCCCTCTCCACCTCCTGGCCGGGTATGTCCACCTTGGCCCGGCCCTCCAGGATGTCGTAGTGGGTCTGGCGGTACTGGTCGATGGTCCCGATGTCGCTCCAGTAGCCGCTTGCGACGTACCCGAACAGCGGCATCTTCCTCTTGAGGATGAGAGGGAACAGGTTCTTGCTGAAGTCGAACTCCTGCCCGAAGTCGAAGAACCCCAGCACCTCCGGCTCGAGCACGTAGATGCCGGTGTTGACGGTGTCGCTGAACACCTCGCCCCAGCTCGGCTTCTCCAGGAAGCGCGAAATGCGTCCGTCGTCATCGGTTATCACGACGCCGTATTCGAGAGGTGTGGGCACCCGGGTAAGGACGATGGTCGCGATGGCGCCTCTTGCCCGGTGGAATTCCACCGCCTCGGCGAGGTCGAAGTCGGTCAGGGCATCGCCGCTTATGACGAGGAAGGTGGAGGCGAGGTGCTCTTCGCAAGCCTTGACGCTGCCGGCGGTGCCAAGGGGCGTGTCCTCCACGGCGTACCTCATGCTGACCCCGAAGGCCTCGCCCGTGCCGAAGTGCTCCTCGATCACTTCCGGCATATAGTGCAGCGTAGCATAGATGTCAGTAAACCCATGCTTCCGGAGGAGGCGCACGATGTGCTCCAGGATGGGCCGGCCCACCACCGGCACCATGGGTTTGGGCTTGTCGCACGTAAGCGGGCGCAGGCGCGTGCCCTTCCCGCCCGCCATTACCACGGCCTTCATTTCGTTCCGGACCTCCCAACCAGCCAGCGGTCAGTGAACACCTTCCGGCACCAGGTAGCGCGAGTAATCCGGCGGCGCCTCGGCGGCAGCCTGAGCCCGGGTTGCAAACCAGCGCGGTCCTGCCACGGCCCAGGGACTTGCGCGGTAGGCGGCGAGGACATCTTCATACACCGCCCTCGTAGTATCTGCGATTTTGTCCCAGTTGAACCGCTCCCGGATCTCCCGATAGGCGGCGGTCTGGAGGCGCTCGCGCAGGCTGTCGTCGCCGAGGAGCGTCAGTATGTTGTCCGCGAGCGAGCCCGGGTTTGACACATAGGCTTTCATGCCGGTGATGCCGTGGCGCACGACCTCCCCGAGCCCGCCTGTGTCTGAAACGACCACCGGCACGCGGCACGCCATGGCTTCCAGCGCAGTAATGCCGAAGGGTTCGTAGAGACTGGGCACCACGGCGATGTCGGCGCACCTGTACAGGCGGTTGCGCGTCGCGTCATCCACAAACCCTGCGAAGTAGATACGATGCTGTATTCCGAGGGATCCGGCGAGGTGCCGAAGGTGGGAGTCTGCCGGCCCCTTGCCGGCAATGACAAGTTTGGCCTTGTCGTTGTATGCAAGCACCTTGGCGAAGGCCTCGATGAGGACGTGAGTCCCCTTCTCGTGTACGAGCCTTCCGATGAAGAAGATCATCTTCTCGTCGGGCGCGGCCCACCTCGACCGGAACCCGGCAAGGTCGTCGCCTTCGGCAACCGCGAACCTCCCCGGGTCCACCCCGTTCGGGATCACGCGCATCTTGTCCGCGGGGAACTGAAACACCCATGAAAGCTCACCCCGCATGTACTCGCTGCAGCATATGACCTGCCACGACTCGAAGCCGAGCCACCACTCGACGCTGCTGATGTACCGCTGGAGATCGTTGTGAAGCCCCCAGTTGCGGCCGTACTCGGTCGCGTGGATGGTGGCGATGAGCGGAATCCTGAAAGCGTGCTTCAGGGTCTTGGCGGCGTAGGCCACGAGCCAGTCGTGAGCGTGCACGAGGTCGGCCCCTTCCGCCGCCAGCGGGACGGCGCGCTCGAGGAGGTTCAGGTTCATCTGCATGACCCACGTGACGAAATCGGGCGGCGGCGGGCTGCCGAAGGGCACCCTGAAGACCTTTACTCCCGCGTCGTCCTGGGCCTTGTCGGCGCCGTCCGCGGCGCAGGTGACCACGTCCACGTGCACGCCCTGTCTTACGAGAGCCTTCGAGAGGTCCTCAACGTGCCGCGCGATCCCCCCGACTATCCTCGGCGGGTATTCCCACGAAAGCATAAGAACACGCATCTCGTCCCCTCCCGTGCCTTGCTCTGGGAAGTTGTGCCATGTTCTTATGATTCGCGGCTTGAGCCGGATTATTCGTGTCCGGCGCACACGAGTTCACAAGAGCGAACCGCCCACGGATGTCTTACCCCGCAGCGCCCATAGCGCGAGTCAGCCTGGATCGTGCCATGAAGCAAGCCGCCGTCGCGTCCGCAAGCTCAACCTCGGCATCGTGGACGGCAGCGATGGCCGTCGCCACATCCTGGTGCGTTGCCGCCCCGAGTCGGTACTGCTCCTGGACGGTGTCGAGAGCAAGCCGGGCGCGCTCGAGGCCTGACTTCGCCAGCGAGAGCGTCGCCTCTGCCTCGAGTAGGCCGTAATACGCCTCTGTGACCTCGACCACCACGGCCGTCTTCGTGCTTTCCAGACGCTCACGCGCGGACACAACGGCGTCGTCGGCGGCCTTTACGACGGCCTCGGCGCCGAGGTCACGGGTGAGAGTCTTCGTGAGCTGTACGCCTATACTCCATGAGCCGTCGTCTTTTGCGCCCCCAACCAGCGCAACCGACGGGAGAAGCTCTTTCCGCGCCGATGCGAGTTCGGCCTCCTGATCGCTGACATCTTGCGCCGCCAGGGCAAGCTCCTTGCGACGTTCGAGGGCCGTTTTCACGCATGTTTCGACCCCGGGGAGCTTCCCGGGCACGTATTCGCCGACGGGTGCCAGGCTGACAGGCGTCTCGAGGCTGCGGCCCGTGACCCTGTTGACGCTCATGTCTGATAGCACGACCGCGTGTCTTGCCGCATCCAGCGCAACCTCCGCCGCCGCCACGCGCTGCCTTGCGTCGAGCACGTCGAGGCCGCTTGCATTTCCCTGCTCGAACCTGGCCTCGGTGACTGCCAGGTGCTGCTTCACCCTCTCAAGGTTCATCTCCGCCGCCTCGAGCTTGCGCCGATCCCGCAGGGCCGCATGGTATGCCGCCTCCAGCGAGGCGCGGGCTTTCTCGCGCGCCTGCTCCAGAGCGAACGACGCGCTCCTCACCGCCGCGGTCGCCGCACGCACCTGGGAGTCGACCGGTCCGGTGCCGGCCCGCCCGGCGCTCGCGGCGCTGCCCGGCAGAGACGACCCCGGCCCCAGAAGGGGGTGAGACACGCTAAGGCTCCAGCCGAGGTCGGTATCCGGCTCCACGGATGACCCCGACAGATAGGTCCCGTCGATGGAGAGCGTGATCTGCATCTCGCTGATGGGCACGCAAACGTCGAGGCCTGCCGATGAGAGCAACCGTATGCCCTCTGGCTCCGGCGTCGGCGCCGGTGCAAGGGGAGCAGGCATGAGCGAGGCCCTGTCTTGAGGGCGCGAGATCTGCGCCGGCCAGGCCCGAAGGCTTATCGTCGGGCGGCGCAGGGCCTCGGCGGCCGAAAGACGCATCTGCGCCAGCTCGAGAGATCTCTCGGCGGCGGCAACCTCGGGGCTTGAGGCAAGCGCGAGGGTGATCGCCTCGTCGAGGGTTAGTGTTCCTTCAGGCTGCTTGCTCACCGCGGGTCCCGCCCCACTGGCGGCAACAGGCGCAAGGTAGCAGCACGCTGTGATTACAAGTGTGGCGACGCGCGCGAGAGTGCGCCACCACGCCCTATATGTTATGTCTCGTGGAACTCGCATTCCCGGCCCCCCTATTCGGCCCCGTCGGCGGGATAGCCCACGTAGTTCTCGTAGCGCAGGCGGGCGGTATTGTAGTTCATGATGGCCTGGAGCGCCCCCAACTTCGCCTCGGTCAGGTCGACCTGCGCCCCCAGGAGGGAGTTGGCTATCTCCATCCCGTACTCATAGCGCAGCTTCATCACCCTGTAGTTCTCCTCGGCCTGTCCCGCCGCCGCACTGGCGATCTTCATCGCCTCCTCCGCCCCGCGCACGGCAAGGTAAAGCCGCCTCGTCTCGACATAGACAGCTCGTCTGACCTCTTCAAGCTGTATCCGCGCCTTCTCGAGGTTGTTCCGGTTGAGGCGCTTCGTGAGATCGGGCGTATAGTCGTTATCCGAGAACTTCACCTCGAGCTCCGCAATCTCCAGCGCCTCGCGCGCCTGCACGATCTCCGGCCTGTTCGCGAGCGCCGGCGCCAGGCCTTCCTCGAAGTCCACGTCTCCCTTCAGAGGAACCGCGGAGTCCAGCGCGATCACGCGGGTCGCGAGGTCCACGCCGATCATCTGCTTGAGCCCGAGTTCCGCCATCTCGAGGTCGTTCCGGGCCGAGCACACTTCGGACGAGGCGCGCGCAAGTTGGATCTCTGCAGCCAGGACCTCGAGCTTACTTGCAAGCCCGGAGTCGAATTTCAACTTCACGATGCGGAGGTTCTCCTTAGCCTGCTCCTCCGCCTTCTGCCGGATGGCAAGCTTCTCCCGGGCAGCCACCAGAGCGTAGTAGGCGCTATCAACGTCGAGCATGAGATCTTGCCGTTTTGCAACAAGAGCCCTTGCAGCGTTCTTCCTCGCATTCTCCGCCCTCTTCGCGGCCACCACCGAGGGTCTCACAAGCCCCTCGGCGCGCGTTATGTCAAGCTGTATCTTGGCGGCTTCGAAGTCCAGCCTCGCCGCTGCGTAAGACCCATTGTGCTCAATCGCCAGCTTGCGCGCGTCCTCGATGCTGAGCTTGAGCTCGTCGTCGGCAGCGGCGACCATGTGCGGCGCCACACCCACGTAGAGCACAGCCGCCATGGCCACAAGGCATGCTAGCGTTCTTCGTCTCGTCCGTATCCTTCTATCCAACCTTCGTCCCTCCCAATCGTGCCTGCGTCTGCAGGTGCATGCAGGGTTCGTTCTCCATGAGTATTAGACGAGGAGGTGGGGCAAAACCTTTCACCCGGGTGAGAATAATCGTTTGTGACGGCGCAGGGCTCGGGATATAACGGTAGGAGAGGGAGGAAGGCATGTCTATCGACCCGATCCTCGACGAGAACGCCCAGTGTGTGCTGAGATCCCTGGCCGCAGCAGCAATGGTGACTGGTGGCGCCCTCACCCCCCCGGAGGTTGAGGCATTCCTCCGGGAGCAGGTGCGCGAATTCGTCGATCGCCAGACGAGTCCGAGTGAACATAGGGAAGGTCCCGGAAGCAGATGAGACTGCCCGATTCATTAGCAGGCCTATTCCGGAATTACGGTTTCGACGCGCTGGACGACGAACGCCACCGTGGCCTTATCGTGCGTACCGTCCTTGCGCGCGGCACGTGGGAACAGATCCTGTGGCTGTTCCGCCGTTACGGACGAGACGGGGTGAGAGAGGTATTCGTAGAGGACTACTACGGCCCACGGACCCTGCCTGATACCACACGAAGGCTCTGGGAACTCATGTTCATTGAGCAGCCTCTGCCCGAGGACCCGCACCCGGCCGGCCGCTGGCGTTGCCGCCGGGCCGTGGTGACGAATCGCGGACCAGAGCGCTAATCGCGGCGTGCGTGGCACCGCACGAGGCGGCGGCCGTCAACGGCCACAAGCTCGGGCTGAGAGATATCACAGCAAGGTCTGCGCACATCGCAGCGGGGAGCGAAGCTGCACCCGGGCCCAAGGGCAGCGAGGTCGGGAACCTCACCCATGATCGGCGTGAGAGGCTTCCTTTCGCCGAGGCGCGGGATGGAGCGCAGAAGGCCCCGCGTGTAGGGGTGTACCGGATCCTCGAGCACCGCGTCGATGGGCCCCTGCTCCACGATCTGCCCGGCGTACATGACCGCAACCTCACGGCAAAACTCAGCGGCAATCGCCAGGTCGTGCGTGACCAGCACGATCGCGGTGCCGGTGGTCTCATTGATCTCTCTCATGAGGTCCAACACCTGGGCCTGAATGGTCACGTCCAGCGCAGTAGTGGGCTCATCTGCCAGCAGAATCTTCGGCCTGCACGCAAGCGCTGTCGCTATGAGGACGCGTTGCTGCATCCCCCCGCTGAACTGGTGCGGATACTCGAGGTGCCTGGTTTCAGGCGACGGAATCCCAACCTGCCGCATGAGCTCGATGACCATCTCCCGCTGCCGCACGCGGCTGCGGCGCGTAAGGCTCGCCGGGAGACCCGGCAGGAACCCGTGAACCCGAAGGGACTCGGCTATCTGGTCTCCCACCCGGAACGCGGGGTTGAGCGTGGTCATGGGGTCCTGGAACACCATGGCGATGTCCCTGCCCCGCACCTCCCGCATCTCCCTCGCGCTGAGGCTCATGAGATCGCGTCCCACAAACATGATACTTCCCGCGACTATCCGCCCCGGGTGCGGCACAAGCCGCATTATCGAAAGGAGGCAGGCGCTCTTCCCGCAACCCGACTCTCCGACGATGGCGAGAACGTCGCCCTCCCCGAGCGTCAGGTCCACGCCGCGCACTGCCTGAACATCGCCCCGGGTGGTGGGGTACACCGTGGACAGGCCGGACACCTGCAGCACAGCACAGGCCCTTTCGTCAGCGGGGCGAACGGCGTCTGCTGCGACCCGTGCAGGAGCCCAGCCTGCCGCCACGCCCGACTCGCGCACTGGCTCAATGCCTGCGGTGTAGCCTGCGGATTGGCTACGAGCGTTGTTTACGGTCCCACCCTGCTTACGCGGGATATCCGGGCCCGGAGCGCAGTCTGCGGATCGCCCAGGGGCGCGGCGTCCGCATGGGCCTGGGATGGTCCCCGTCTCCAATGCCAACGCCTACCCCTCCTTCAGCCTGGGGTCGAGGACGTCGCGGAGCGCCTCCCCGACGAGGTTTATCGCCAGGACCAGCCCCACGAGGGCGAGCCCCGGCAGCGTGGCAACCCACCACGCCGTGAGCATGTAGCGGCGCCCGTCGTTCACCATGGACCCCCACGCCGGGATGCGCGGCGGTATCCCGAGGCCCAGGAAGCTCAGGGACGACTCCAGGACGATCATGTTCCCCATCCGGAGGGTCCCCAGGACCAGTATCGAGTGGACGACGTTGGGCAGGATCTCCGAGCAGATTATGGCGGCGTGTGACCGCCCGAGCGCCCTTGCCGCCTCCACGTACTCCCGCGTCTTCTCCGACATGACCTCGGCCCTCGCAAGCCGGTAGAACTCAACCCAGCCCTTGAAACTCAGGGCCCAGATGAGGTTCCAGAACCCCGGCCCGAGGACGGCCATGGCCCCGATCACGAAAATCAGGTATGGGAACGCAAGCAGCAGGTCTGTGAACCTCGACACGATCCTGTCGAAGGAACCGCGGAAATAGCCTGCCACCACCCCAAGGCCCACGCCGACCGTGACCGAGATGGCGATGGTGAGGACTCCCACCAGGATCGAAACCCGCGCGCCGTAGATTATCCGGGACAGGATGTCCCGCCCGAGCTGATCGGTGCCCAGGGGGAACTCACCTATCCAGGATGGCGGCGCAAGGCGTTCGGAAAGGGCCACCTGGTCGGGGGCGCAAGGCGCCACCCATGGCGCAAAGATCGCCACCGCGACGTACAGCAGGATCACCACGCCGCCGATGACCGCGGCCGGATTTCCCGCCATCTGCCTCGCGAAGCTCAGGAAGTTCCTCACCGCAAGGCCCAGCGGCCCGGTGCCCCACGACCCGCGCGTCCGGGCCGCCCGCACCTCGTAGGCCTCCTGGAAATCGTAAGGTCGCCTGACCTCCCGGCCAGGCGCCGCACGGCGCCCCTCGTCTATCGCTTCGATTCCTTCCAGGCATATGGGCGAGTCTCGCAAGGCTCTCACCCCTTCCTCTCATCTTTGGAGCGTCGCATCGCTAAAGCGTCATCTTCGGGTTGAGGTACGTATACAGGACGTCGGTCGCCAGGTTCACGACAACGAATGTCAGCGCATACACCATGACAGCCGCCTGCACCAGGGGATAGTCCCTCGAGAAGATGGCGTCCACGACCACGCGGCCGAGGCCGGGCCACCCGAAGATGGACTCCACGATCATGTTCCCGCCGAGGAGCGTGCCAACCTGGAGGCCGACCACCGTGACCGTGGGGATGAGCGCGTTGCGCAGCGCGTGGCGGATGGTCACCGCTCGCTCGACGACACCCTTCGCTCTCGCGAAGAGGACATAGTCCGCGCGCAGCACTTCCAGCATGCTCGACCGCACGACCCTGGCCACCACCGCAGCCACGCCGGCGCCCAGCGTGGCGGCGGGGAGGGCGAGGTGCTTCAGGGCGTCCCACAGGGCCGGCATGTTGCCCGTCAGAAGGGCGTCCACCGTGAAGAGCCCTGTGATCGTCGCAGGCTCAAACCCATAGGTGATCCGTCCCGAGGTTGGCAGCCACCGCAGGTGCAGCGAGAACACGATGATCCCGAGTATCCCCAGCCAGAACGCGGGCATTGATATCCCGAGAAACGACGCGGCCATGCTGGTCCGGTCGATGAACGACCGTTGCCGGACCGCAGATACAACGCCGATGGGCACGGCAATCACGAGCGCGAAGAGCAGCGAACACAGGGCAAGCTCCATGGTGGCCGGCAGCGCCTCCAGGATCACCACCGCCACCGGACGCGAGCTTGGAATGGAGTACCCGAGGTCGCCTCGGACAAGCCCGGCGAGGTATCTCCCAAGCTGGACGGGAAGGGATTGGTCCAGGCCAAGCTCGGTCTTGAGGGCGTGGATGTCCTCCTGGGTGACGCCGCCGGCCTCGCCGATCATGATGTCAACCGGGTCACCCGGCATGAGCCGCATGAAGATGAACACGGCGATGGCGACGCCAAGGGCTATGGGTATCGTCGCAAGCACCCGTTCGAGAATCTGCACGTGTGTTCGTCGCATACGCAACCCCCCACGGTTCCCGGCGTCGCCTTCATCCGCCCCGGGGATGTCCGCGGCCGCCGCGCTACTTCGCCATTTCCGCTGCCTCGCTACCTCCGCAACCTCGCTATTTCACAGAATAGCCCGCTTCCTTCAGCAGCTCCTTCGCCCTCGCCGGATCATACGGATAGGGTTTGAGATCGGGGTTGAACCCGAACCCACTCGGCAGGAACGCCGTGGCCAGGTGGGTGGCAGTGCCCCCATAGATGGTCTCCAGGATCCTGTCCCAGTTGACTGCGTAGTTCATCGCCCTCCGCACCCTGGCATCGTTGAAGGGCGGCTTTGCGCAGTTCAGCTCCACGCAGTAGACGCGGGTCCCCTCGACGCTCTTCACCTGCACGTTCTTGTCCCTTTTGAGGCTGGCAGCGATGTCGGGCGGCACCTGCTGCACGATCTGCACCTCGCCTGCCTTGAGCGCGGCGATGCGCACCGTGGGGTCAGGCATCATCCTGAAGATGGCCCGTTTCACCTTCGCCGGCCCCATGGGCGGCAGGTCTGGCGATCCGCCGTAGTAGTCGTCGAACCTCTCCATCACGATCTGGTCGTCGAGCCTGCCCCCGACGAACTTGAACGGACCGCAGCCCACGGGCTTCCTGGCAAACTCGTCGTCGCCGACCTTTTGTATGTAGTCCTTCGGCACCACCTGAATGTGCACCAGGCCCTGCAGGAACACGGGGAAGGGGCTGGCCAGGGTAAACCTGACCGTGTACTGGTCAACCTTCTCCACCTTCTCCAGCGGGCCGAGAAGCCCCTTTCGAGGCGACGACCGGCCGCCGATGGCGCCTTCCTTCAGAACGCGCTCGAAGCTATACACCACGTCGTCCGCATCGAGAGCCTCGCCGCTATGGAACTTGATGCCCTTGCGGATTTTAAAGACGTATACGTTGTCCGCGGGCGTCGTCCACGACTCGGCGATCTCCGGCACCACCTTGCCGTCCCAGGTGCGGGTCACAAGCCCGTCGAACATGTTGCGAAGCACGGTCTCAGTGTCCCTCTCACGGTGCATCGCCGGGTCCAGGGACACCGCCTTGTCGGTCTTCATGCCCACGACTATGGTATCGCCGCGCGTAAGCCCGACATCGTGAAGGTTGATGCGGGAGTCCATGGCCGGTTGCCAGTTCTGCACCTCGGCCCTGGCGGCTTCGGTCTCGCTGAGGTAATACCCGAAGATCCAGGGCGCGTCCTCATACAGGATCGACTGGGCCTCGTAATAGGCCTTTCGCCGGACCTCCGGATCGATGGTGGTGAGCGCCTTGTCGACGGCACGGTCGAACGCCGGGTTGCTGTAGTGCGAGTAGTTGCCTCGGTCCCCCGTGCGCAGCTTTGGCAGTGCGAGGTCGAAGGGATCGAAGTATGCGCTGCCCCAGTCGGTCAGATACATCTGCCGCTCGCCTTTGACTGCGCTGTCTTTGAGTGCGCTCCACTCCCAGATTCGCGCGTCAGCCTGAACGCCGATGGCCCGCAGGTCGGCTGCGATTGCCTCAGCCTCGTCAGCCCTGTTCGCCTCGGCATCGATGACGACGGTCAAGGTTTTCCCGGCCGCCTTGAGCGGTGCACCACTCAGAAACCCCATTGAGAGCAACGCAAGAGCTACCACGGCGCCCGCAACCAAAGAAACCTTTCCACGGACCAGACTTGCTCTCATCCCGCACGCCTCCTTATCATGTTATGGCAGGTTCAGATGCGCCTTCCCGCAGCAACATGGCGTGGGCCTGGAAGGGACGCTGCTTCACGGGAGTCGTCGTTGCCGCTGCGCAGGTGCGGGTTCAGGAATCACTGCCACTTTGCCAGGAGCTGCCTTTTCAACGCCCCATCGCGCAAGCGCCGACAACCCACAGGCTTCCGCCAAACCGGCACGGACTCCCGAACTCATACTCAGCTTCCGCAGCCCACTCTCGCTCTCCGCGGCACCACTTAAGTATGGCGCCATAAGTTTGTGCCATTTTCCCTGACGGTGTTGGGGTTGCCGGTGCTTGCACGAGGGGGCGTCGAGAATTTGGCTAGCCCGCGCGCCAAATTCGCAAGAGGCTAAAGACAACAATCGCCCAGGGGCAGCCCTGGGCAATACAGAGGCGTCCCCCTTACGACGCTTGCGAGGTTAGCTGACGGGCTCGGACCGAAGGAGCTGGCCCTACCTGCGTTCTCCCGCAGGACTCGCCCCGGACACCTGGGACTTTGGTTCCCCCGCTCTTCCCGAAGGAAGACTCAGCGGCCGCACGCGGTTTTGCTGCGGCAAAAACCGACGCATCTATTCTGTTGTTCTAATATTACCACCCACACCCCGGTTATGTCAACCCGAACCCAAACTGGCTGTCGAGCCCAGACTCGCCCGAACTGGCTCGTGTGCGACAGAGCGTGTCGCACCTGGCGAGCCAAGGCGGACAAACCTTCAGCCGCTACTCTGTGCCGCTGGAGGAAAGAGCGCACACGCGACGAACTGCTCTTCTCGGGCGGTCAAGAGTCGTGGGGGCGGAGCAGCGGACCAGACGAACGGGGTGGGGCAGATGAGCGCGGGGCGCAAAGACGAGTCGACGCGGATAATGACCGTGCCGGACGAGATAACGGAGCACGAGTTCGTGACGGTGACGGGCAACGACTTCGTGTCGCTGCCTGAAATCGATGCCTGGGGTCGAGTCCTGAGCGCTACTTTTCTGCACGCTGGCTGCGGCGTGTGACGTAACCGGGCGCTGCGACCTCGGTGTTGTAAAGAGCGCTGTTGAACTACTGACCTCAGCGCCGATGGATTGTCGAGGCGGCTCTCAGGCGAAGGCAAGATGGGAGCAACACGACCAGACGTTCGGAAGGAATTCACGCGGTCGTATAGAAAAACGTTTTTGCAAAACCGATTTTGGAAAGGCGGCCTCTCCGAAGCGACATCCAATCGCGTCACCGACCGTGGCCACCTCGCTCCGCAGATCCACAACGTCTGGGACTCTGCACCATCGACACCCATGCCGAGGGGCGGCACCAAGAGACGGGTTTGCGGGAGGGCATCGAGGGTGGGCAGGAGAGAGGGCAGTAGAGAAGGCATCGAAACACTGCAGCGAAGGACGGCGATAACGGTATGCCGACGATCAGGGACGTGGCGAGACTGGCTGGGGTCGCGCCATGCACGGTCTCGAACACGCTGAACGGCACCGGCTATGTGGCCAAGACGACCCGGGAAAGAGTGCTGGCCGCCGTGCGCGAGCTTGGCTATCAACCGAGCGCAATCGCACGCGGATTGAAGCTTGGACGCACAAACATGATTGCGCTGATCATTCCCACCATATCAACCCCGATGTTCTCGGAGATGATCGAGGGGATCGAAGAGGTGGCCGCCGCAACAAACTACAACCTGATCCTCTGCCGCTCAGCTCGCGACCCAAAACGGGAGCTCACATACCTCAACCTCTTCAGAGATGGGCGAGTGGATGGCATCATCCTGGCGGCTCCGAAGGTGGATGACCCCTGTTTCGCAGAGGTCAGTGCCACTACGCTGCCAGTCGTCGTTGTTGGCGGCGAGTCTCCGGGCCAGGATGTGCCATCAGTGGTGGTTGACAACCGCAAGGGAGCTTCTGAGGCCATAAGGTACCTTCTCCAGCTGGGGCACCAGCGGGTCGGCTTCATCAACGGACCCCTCACGGTCTTCGACAGCCGCGAGCGCTTTGAAGCGGTCAAGGACGCTCTCAGGAAAGCAGGTGTCCCGTTCGACGAACATCATCTCTACGTTGAAGGCGATTTCACGCGGTCCTCAGGCTATGCTGCCGCCAGGGAGATCATGTCTGGACCGCTCAGACCGACGGCACTCTTCGTGGGCGGCGACACCATGGCGATGGGCGCCATGCAGGCCCTGAAGGACCTGGGGTTTCGCATACCAGACGATGTAGCGGTGGTTGGGTTCGACGACATCAAGTACGCCCAGTACTTCGAGCCGCCGCTGACCACCGTGCGTCAGCCGGCTTACCAGGTGGGGTCGCGCGCGACGAAGATGCTTCTCAGCTTGATAGAGGGGAAGCCGTTGCGACGGAAGCACCTGGTAATGGATGTCAAACTCGTCATTCGCGGTTCCTCAGAACGAAGGAGGCAGCCTGGGGGCGCACGCGGCACGAGTCGTCATGAAGGGTAGCCGAGGGCGAACGTGGTGAGGGTACCACCTAAACTGGCAGAACCGATGGCAGCCGATCGCCACGACTCATACGCTCCCCCACTTCTCTCAGGTACCCGCCGGAAAGCGAAAACCTGAGAGAGCGGGAGAGATCTAAAGTACCAACGCAAAACAAAGAGATAGGGGGGTGAGAGGGGGAACAAGCTGCAAGCGGTTTGGGAGTCATGTGAGGGGAATGTGAGAGGTGAGAGGCAAAAGGGTGGAGTTGGCGCGATCCAGATAATCTTCAGTGGAAGGAAGTGTTACTGTGGCAAGGACACAGATTCGTCGTCTTACGTCAAGAGCGCTTGTGTGTGCGCTAGTACTTACACTGGTTGGATTTGCAGCGGGGGTCGGGGCCCCGGCTGCTACGAAGACAACGATCGTCCACTGGCAGCACCACCATGAGGCGAGGACGCCGGTGCTGCAGGAAATGGCGCGCGAGTTCGAGAAGACTCATCCCAACGTCGAGATCAAGTTCGAGCCCATTCCCTATGACTCGTACTTCGACAAGCTCATAACGTCGCTGAGTTCCGGGACGGGTCCTGACGTTTTCCAGATCCCGATGTCAATGGGGCAGCAAATGGCGCGTTCCGGCATGCTGGTTCCCGTGCCGAAGGAAGTGCTGACCACCGAGCAGATCGAGAGAGACTACCTGCCGTGGACGACCTCCCAGCTGAAGTACAAGGGACAGTATTATGGACTGCCGACAGACGTGCAGACGCTTGTGTTGTTCATCAACAACAAGCTGTACCGCGAGGCAGGGTTTGATCCTGCGAAACCCCCGAAGACGTGGGCGGAATTCGAGGCCCAGGCAGTGAAGGGCACGAAGAAAGACGCGTCCGGCCGCCTTGCCCAGGCCGGCCTTGATACTCGTTACAAGTGGGCTGTGTATCAGTTGTTTATGTACCAGAAGGTAAAGGGCGACGTCGTGGACGTTGAGGCGAAGAGAGTACGCTACGACGGCGATGAGGGTCTCGCAGCATGGCAGTTTGTCGCGGACCTCATGGTGAAACACGGTGTCGACTCCCCCGAATTCCTGACCGGTCAGAAGAAGTTCGAGCAGGGACGCGCGATGTTCTACATCAACCATCCCGTGACGCGAGGCCGCCTTTCGCTCGAGTGCCCTGACATTGAGTACACGATAGCTCCTGTCCCGTCCCCGGACGGCAAGCCGCTCACGGTCGGGCACCATTGGGCATATGTCGTATCGAAACGCGCTTCCAACCAGAAGCTGGCCTGGGAGTGGGTGCAGTTCCTCGCCGGGAAGGACGGGCAGATGGCCTGGTGCGTGAAGGCGGGCGATCTTCCTTCGCTCAAGGGACTGGTTGGCTTGCCCGAGTTGACGCCCGACGAGAACGCTCGCGTGTGCATGGACTCTCTGCTCTATGCCCGTCCCTGTCAGCAGGTGACGAGGAGCGAGGTGGACGCCATTCACGCCACAATCTGGGATAGCATCGTGTTGGGCAAAGCCTCGGTGGAGCGGGCCGTCAGAGACGGGGCTGCCAGAGAGAACGAGGTGCTTGCTCGGGTGCTCAAGTAAAGTAGACCAAGAGACGTTCCAGGGGCGACGAGGTGGTTCCGCTGGTTTCCGTGACCCGGCGGCTCCGCGCCGAGCCGCCGGGTCGCATGACCCGGGAATCGGCCTCCCATGACGAGGCGACGCGCAAGACGGCCGTCCGTGGGTTCCTTGTCGTGACGAGAAGGTGGCTGCTTGTGCTGATCTCCGGACCGAGAGGCAGGATAGGGCGTCGGGACCGCGAAGTACATTAAGTGAGGGTGCAGAAATGCTCCCGACTTTGGCAGGGGTTGCCGGTGATTGCACGAGGGGTGTCAAGATCCGGCCACTGGCCCGACGGGCCGGATTTTGGCGAAGCGCGCCCCGCTTGGGGCGCCGTCCCCGAGTGCAACACCGGCAACCCGCCAGATGCTGGCAAACTGGGAGGAACTAACGAACCCTCACTTAGAGCGGATGAAGCCCCTGGTTGAGCTGGTAGGGTTGGCTTCAATCGACCTGAGAGGGCCGAATGCCGAATGGGCCGATGGGAAAGGGCGTGGCGTTCGCTCTCTCAAGAGGAATGGTGATCAACATTGCGTAGCATCTCGCATGAACGGCGTAGGCAGGTGGTCTGGGGTTATATCTTTCTTGCGCCGGCCCTTGCTTTGTTTGCTGTGATTCTAGTCTACCCACTTCTGTACGCGCTGTGGCTCGGATTCTATGACTGGCCCGTCTTTGGGGAGAAAACCTTTGTGGGGCTTGGCAACTACGCGCGCATGCTTTCTGATCCCCTTTTCCGCAAATCCCTCGTAAACACCGTATGCTGGACCTGCTGCGTGGTGCCGGCTACCGTGGTGATATCGCTTGCTGTTGCGCTGCTGCTGGAGGCGAAGTTTCTCAAGGGGCGGGGCTTGTTTCGGACCATCTACTTTATACCAGTGGTGACATCGGTGGTGGGGGCGGCGTTTGCATGGAAATGGCTCTTTGAGCCCACGTTCGGCGTCATCAACTGGCTTCTGGGTCTAGTCGGGATTCGAGGGCCAGGCTGGCTCGCGAGCACAACATGGGCCTTGCCTGCGATGATGGCCGTGGGTGTCTGGAAGCAGGTCGGCTTTGCCATGGTGATATTCCTTGCAGGCCTGCAGACGATACCGAAGGAACTGAAGGAGGCAGCAACGGTGGACGGTGCCAGCTCCAGCCAGCAGTTTTTCAGGGTCATCCTGCCGCTCCTGAACCCCACCGTGGTCTTGGTGCTGGTCATGCTGGTAATTAATGCTTTCCGCGTGTTCACGATCCCGTACGTCATGAGCGCAGGCGGTTTTACCTGGGCAACGCCGGGAGGCCCGCTGGACAGTACGAGGGTGTTAGTGCTTCACATCTACGACTTGGCCTTCAGCAAGTTCCAGGTGGGTTACGCATCCGCGACCGCGTTTGTGCTCCTCGTCATCATCATGATGGTGACGATCATCCAGATCAAGCTGGTGCAAAGACCCTTCGAGTATTAGGTCGCTCCGCATGCCGGCGAAGGGCGCTGCTCCGGCGCTCCGGGATTTGTACAGCCCGCGAAGCATCGCAGCTCACACGAGCGAGTGCTTTTGCATCTGCTGTTTGAGGAGAGATAGGATAATGAGCCCTGACATCTTTTCTGGTATGACAGTAAAGGCGCCAGCTTGCACCGGGATGCCTGGCTCGAAGAGAAGACCTCTGGCCCTGCTGCACTTGTTAACATACGTCGCATTGCTTGCGGGCGCCGTCTGGACGCTCCTGCCGCTGGCGTGGATGGTCAGCGCCTCTCTGAAACCTCTGTCGGAGGTGATGAGAATCCCACCAACGTGGGTTCCCCTCCAACCGACGCTCGACAACTTCCGCCAGGTCTTCGTTCAGTTCCCGTTCGGCCGCTACCTGCTCAACAGCGTCATCGTTGCTGCGGTGGTCGTTGTGAGCGTGCTTCTCACGAGCTCCCTTGCTGGATACAGCCTGGCGAAGTTCAACGTGCCCGGTAGGACGTTCATCTTCTTCCTTATCCTGTCGAGTCTGATGGTTCCGTTTCAGACGCGCATGATTCCGCTGTACAGGATGGCGGTTGCGTTCCGACTCATTGACACCCGTCTTGGAGTCATGTTCCCGTGGCTCATAGACGCGTTCGGGATCTTTCTTATGAGACAGTTCATCGCCACGATTCCGACGGAACTCATCGAAGCAGCCAGGATCGATGGAGCGTCGGAGCCGTTTATTTTCGTGCGCATAATCCTGCCGCTGACCAAGCAGGCCCTGTCGGCGCTTGCCGTTTTCACTCTCACAGCCAACTGGGAGGAGTTCCTGTGGCCTCTCATCGTCTCGACCTCAGAGGCCAGCCGGACCCTGCCTGTGGGCCTGCAGGGTTTCGCGGAGCAGTATGGCACCAACATCCACTGGCAGATGGCCGGGTCGGTGATAGCCGTGGCCCCACTGATCATCGCGTTCCTGGTCCTGCAGCGGCAGTTTGTCGAGGGTATAGCGATGACCGGGCTGAAGGGGTAGCGCACGGGACGCTGTGAGGCATGTGCCACGGATGCGGGAGGACAGTGTGAAGGGTGAGGTGAGGGGCATGATTCCAGACGCTGATGCAGGCCGCGAATCCCAGTCGACAGAGGGGGCTTTCGGTGGGTACCGCAGGCCTTCCTTTCCTGTGTTCGACTTCCACGCGCACTTTCCCGTTGAGGAGGACTTTGCCAAGAAGGACGAGTACATCCGCAGGTTCGGCCGGGAAAAATGGGAGAAGATCGCCCGCGAGGCTGATAGGCTGCAAGAGGACTGGCGGCAGGCGTGGAGCTTCCTGAGGCCGGACACAGAGCGAGAGCCGCTGGAGGCGCTCATGGCCCGCTGGGCCGCTGAGGTGGACCGCTATGGCCTGGACGGGATCGCATTCGTTACGGGCGGCGGCAACGACCTTCTGGCACGCATTCTGGGGAGCGAGCCCCGGCGGTTCGTGGGGTTCGCGCACCACAGCCCGGAGAAGCCGGACGCCGCGGAGGAACTGCGGCGGGCCGTGACCGAGCTCGGGCTGCGGGGCTACAAGATCCTGGCGCCGCTTCTAGAGGGGTCTCTTGCGGACGAGAGGCTCTACCCTGTGTGGCAGGCCGCGGAAGACCTCGAGGTGCCGATCCTCATACACTTTGGCATCCTTGGTGGGGGCGGAGGCATTGGGAATGCGCCCAACATCGATCCACTGGTCATCCACGATGTCGCGAAGGCTTTCCCTGACGTCACGTTCGTCATCCCCCACTTCGGGTGCGGATACACCCGGGAGCTTCTGCAACTCGCGTGGGCTTGTCCGAACGTGTCGGTGGACACGTCCGGCAACAACGAATGGGTGCACTGGTTTCCATATGAGCTTGACCTGAAGAAGCTGTTCTGGCTGTTTTACGAGACTGTGGGGCCGCGCAGGATCATCTTCGGAAGCGACTCAAGCTGGTTTCCGAGAGGCTTTGCCCACCGTTACCTGCTTGACCAGATCAGAGCGTGCAGGGAACTGAGGATCGGGGAAGACGACATGGCCTTGATATTCGGAGGCAACGCCAAGAGACTCTTGAAGCTGGATGATCGAGCGGTGCCAGGCGAGCGAGGTTGAGGGAATGGGCGTTCAGTTAAGTGACGATTGTACGCGTATCGTGACTGTTCCCGATGAGATAACGGAGGACCGGTTTGTCACGGTGACCGGCAACGACTTCGTGTCGCTGCCGGAGATCGATGCCTGGGGCCGGATAGCGGGCGTGACCTTCTTGCATGCGGGGTGCGCGGGCCTGATTGAAGTGAGGGGAGGCCGGCACGGGACTGGCGGGGCCGGGGCTGCAAGCCGCGCCACCGCCGGAGGCGACCAGGCGGACAACAGGGACGCCCCGCCGTTTGTTGCGCCCGTGTTTGTGTGGAACGGTGCGGCCGTAGATCTTGCCGGCGCGGTGCCTGAGTTCGCGCTGGAAGAGGACTGGATCCCGACCTTCTCCTGGACGGGCGGGAATGGGCCCGGGTCAGGGGGTGTCGAGTGGAGGCTCTCCGCACGCATAGTGGCGCCGCCGGACGAAAAGGGTTTCTGTTACATACTTGAGCTTCAGCGCCTTGGCCTTGAGCGGCATGAGGGTGGCGAGGCGGCCGAGGACGGTTGCGCGGAGCACAACCCAGAAGCTGCGGGGACCATCCGGGCGGAACTTGGAGTGCATCTCGCCTGGGGTTATAGCGGCATCCGCGTATTCACATCGCGCGAGCTTCCGCTCGTTCGCACGTGCAGGTACGACCGATGGACCCATGGCGTCGTCGCGGAGGCCCTGGGTCCTGTTCCGGTGTTCGGATTTGCATTGAACGCGTCCGGAGACTTCGATCGACTGGAGGTAGCGGGGTCGGCGGGTGATGTGGCGGCGAGCGCAGGCGGGTGGGACTGTGCCGCTCCGGCGGGCGGTGCGATCCCAGCCCCAGGTTCGCCAGACGGCGTCGGCACGTCGGGCGTTGTCGTCCGTGCCACGAAGTTTGTCACCCTTACCTCGGGCGAGCGCGCCACGGTGGCCTTCTACGTGGCTTTCAACAGGGAGGCGGATGGCGCTCGCACCACCGGCGTCCACTTGAGACGGCTGGGCTGGCAGGCGCTCGAGGCGGAGACCCGGAGATGGCTTACCGACCGGCGGATCCCGGTTCCCGGCCAGCCCCGGGAGGAAGCAGTCCTCAATAGAAACCTGCTCTTTTGCCGCTTCTTCGCGACAGGACGGGCTCTGGACTCGGAGGAGGTCGTGGCAGTGACCTCCCGCAGCCCGCGTTACTACGTGAGTGCCGCCTTTTGGGCACGGGACGTGCTTCTGTGGTCGCTGCCAGGGCTCATGCTGGTGGACCGCGCTCGGGGCCGCGAGGTGCTGCTCCGTGCGTTCTCCGTGGGGACCAGGCACGTGGGTGACCACGCGGAGTATATCGACGGCCGGGGGCTCTACCCCGGGTTTGAGCTTGACGAGGCTGCAGCTTTTCTCGTGGGTCTCGGCACCTACCTTGACGCGACTTCCGACTTCGACATCATCCGGGAACCTCAGGTTCTGGAGGGGGTAAGGCGGGTCCTGGCTGAGATCGAGAGATGGACGGTGCGCACCGCGGACGGAAAGCCTGTCCTCTGCCGGACCTTCCTCGACCCGTCGGATGACCCGGTGAGGCTGCCTTTCCTGACCTACAACAACGTGCTGGTGAGAAAGGGGTGGCTTGTTGCTGCGGACGTGCTCGAGCGCATCGCGGCTGATGGTGACGACGACCAGGCTTGCCATGTTCTGAGGCAACAGGCCCGTGAACTCCGGGAGGCGGCAGAGACGCTGGGTGAGGCGATCCGCCGTTACTGCGTTGTGGACGGGCCGTTTGGCCCTATGTATGCGTGGGCCGTGGGCGTCACGCCGCACGAACCGTCCGGAGTCGAAGGGGAGCCTGGGGCTATACAGGCCGTCGAGGTAAGCGCATCCTACCGAGGGTCACGTCGCGCCGGAGCCGAGTTGTACGACGACCCGCCAGGGAGCCTCGAACTGCTGGGCCATTACGGCTACTGCCGGGACGGGGACGGCGCGTCCATCCTGGCCAACACCAGACGCTGGATACGCTCGCTCCACAACCCTTACTTCGTCGAGGGCCGCTTCGCGGCCCCAGGCTCGGCGCACTCGCCGCATCCGTGGCCGATGGCCGTGGCCAGCTCCGTCCTGGCCGAAGCTGCGGCGCAGGACGCAACCGGGCGCTGCGACCTCGGTATCGTGAGGAGCGCTGTTGAACTCTTGACCGCAGCGCCGATGGATTCCGGGCTCGCCTGCGAGAGCATAGACGCGGAAACCGGGATGGTGAAAACCGGCGCCGCCTTTGCAAGCGCGGCGGGGTTCCTGGGTTACAGCCTGTGGCGGGGCCTCGGCCTGCTGGGATTGCGTGCCGCACGCAAGGCATGCGGCACGGGGCCGAGGTGAGGGCATCATGCCAGCGACTCGCCGTCGTGTCAATGCGACGCCGCCAAGTGGCAGCGCACGAGGTGACTCCGGGACCCTGGTCCTTCGGCGACCTGCTCCAGCTCCGGAGGATCCTCCTCGCATCGGTGGGCGCGCCGTGGGCATCGCGGATGGAAGCGGCAGCCCAAGGGCGGGTCGATGGGCGTAGGCACAGTCCCGTCCAGTATGATCCTCCGCCGCCGGCGATGCCGCTCGATGCTGGGGATCGCCGATAGGAGCGCCTGCGTGTATGGATGGAGCGGGTTCTCGAACAGCTCGTCCGTGGGAGCGACCTCGACCACCTGCCCAAGGTACATCACGGCTACGCGATGGCTGATATGGTACACGACCCGCAGGTCGTGGGTGATGAAGAGGTACGCGAGACCAAGGTCCTCTTGAAGCTCCTGGAGCAGGTTGATGATCTGCGCCTGCACCGATACGTCCAGGGAAGAGAGCGGCTCGTCAGCCACCACGAATCTCGGGCGCGTGGCGAGCGCGCGGGCAACGCCTATGCGCTGACGCTGGCCGCCGCTGAACTGATGCGGGTACCTGTCTATGTGCTCCACGCTCAGGCCGACCCGGCGAAGCAGGGCGATGGTCTCCGCCCCCCGCTCCCTGGTGGGGACGCCCCGCGCAGCGAGCGCCACACCAAGTATCTGGCGAACGGTATGACGCGGGTTGAGCGAGCTATACGGATTCTGAAAGATGATCTGCGCCTGGCGCCTGAGGCTCGCTCGCGGCAGGGCGTCCGGTCCCGAGAGGGGCCGCCCGTCGAACATGACCTGCCCCGAGGTGGGTTCGTAAAGCCCCACGATCGTCCGCCCGAGCGTGCTCTTGCCGCAGCCCGACTCCCCCACGAGGCTGAGCGTCTCGCCCGGGTAAACGTCGAGGCTGACGCCGTCCACCGCTCTGACCGCGCGATCCTTTGCCCCGGCCAGGTATCGCGCGAGGAGCGTCTCGTGAAGCACGAAGTGTTTCGAGATGCCCCGCGCCGAGACAAGAGGAGTGGCACCGGACGCCCCACTCATTCCGCTGTAGTTGGCCTCTGCTAGCACCTGCCACCATTCCCCCTTACCGGCGCGACTTGCGCGTCGCCGATGTCGATATGTCGGCCCCGGTCGCTCCTGTCGGACCAGGTCGCCGCGGTGCCTGACAGTCTCCGGCCTACCGACGGTAAGCTCCGCTGCCAGCAACTGTACTGTCACCATAAGTGTACCACACTCAGGTTTGGTCGGCAACCGCGTCACCGGCGGCCCCGCGGACGGCCAGGAGGAGGTGGTGCCGCACGGACCAGGAACAGTGGCACGCCGGCCGAGATGGCACCAGGCTCTATGCCAGGAGCACCGTTTCGAGAGGTTCGTCGGCCAAGTGGCGGCAGTCCTGAGCGGCCGGCCGTAGCCCACCTCGCACGCCACCGGCCCACGCGCACGGGGGGGTGAAATGATCAAGATTGCAACTGCAGAGCACGACGTGCCTCCCCTGCTTCCGCCTTCACCCTCCGCACAGCCTCATCGAAGTACGCCTTGTCTATCTCAAACCCCACGAACGACGCTTTGAGCCTGACGCACGCGATGGCGGTATTGCCGATGCCGAGGAACGGGTCGAGCACAAGGCGGCACCGGTCCACGCCGTGTAGCTTTATGCACATCTCGGGCAGGCGCGGCGGAAACGTCGCCGGGTGTGGCCGGTCAGTCTCGCGCCGCTTGATGGTCTCGTACGGGATGAACCAGGTGTTCCCGCGGCACCGCAGCCCGGCACCCGCACCCTTCCACCGCCCCACGTTGGACTTGTCCTGGTATGGCACGCCGATGGCGAGCCTGTCGAGAGGCACGTTCCCTGACTTCGTGAAATGAAAGATGTATTCGTGGCAGTCGTTGAGGAACCTTTCGCCCTTGATGGGCTTATAATGCCCCACCGCGATGTCGGATGTCACTGCGCCGTAGTCTCCCACATCCGCCTTCGAGATGGCGATGGACTTGACCCAGTGGATCACGTTCTGAAGGTGGAAAAGCCGCCGCAGCACCGCGGCCACCTCGAACGGAACCCACGGATCCGTGGGTTTGGACCCCACGTTGAGGAAGAACGAGGCGTCGTCCGACATGGCGTCCTTCACGGCCGCCGCCCACCTCGCCGTCCAGGCCAGGTATTCGCTCCTCTCAATCGTGTCGTCGTACGCCCCGTACTCGACGCCCAGGTTGTAAGGGGGCGACGTGACGACCACGTCGACGCTCCCCGGCGCAAGACGGCTCTCCATACCGGATATGCAGTCCTCCAGGTAGAAATCCCACCGCGCCTCCACCGCGCCACGGTGCACTATGCTTTCCTCGCGCACATTCACCTTCCGGTCGTCCATGATGCACCTCGTTCCCACAATGATCCGGCGCCTACCGGGCTTGTCATGCCTCGTCGCCAGACACGAAGCCTGTATCTCGCGCCACACACGTGCGCCAACCCCCCGGCGCCCCATCCCGTCCTCAGAAGCTCATGTCGAAAGCTTCCGCGGTTGCGAGGATCTCCACCGGGTAGTCGTTCTCACCGAGCAGCCTCCCGTCGCTCGACCGCAGCACCAGCTTCAAGGTGTATCGGCCAGGCGCGAGGGCGCCGCTTACCATCCACGCCTCGCTCTTCGGCCAGGCGTTGAAGACCAGGGCGGCCTGGTTTTCCGGGACATCAACGACAAACGTCTCCGCGAGGCAGGCCTCGCCGTGCTGGTCCTCCAGCGTAACCTCGAGACGAGCCCCGGGGAACGTCTCCGGAAGGTCGTTCACCACCCGGAGTTCCTTGAAGATGAGCTGGCCTGTAACGAGTCGCTCCCGGTCCCTGACGGCACACGGCAGAACTGGCTGGAAGGCCCGGCCCAGGGCGAAGTACCCCTGTTTAGGCTGCCTATAGTAGTCCACGACCGACCACGTGATGGACGGCCAGCAATCCACGAACATGAACTGGAAGAGGCAGGCGATCTTGCGGAACTTCGCCAGGCGATAGCTCTCGGTCGCCGCCTTGAGGAGCGCGGCCTGGTAGGATTGGCTATTCCGGATGAACTCGTCGATGGACCCGCCCATCTGGATCCCGGCCACGTTGAAGGTCTGGTCGTACTGAAAGTCGTGGTAGGCCCACTTCCGCCAATCGGGGGGCCACAGGCCGCCGTCCCTGAACATGGCCTCCATGGCATCGCGCCCCGGCAGCGCCTGGGCGCCGTACTCGCTGATGACCGGCCCGCGCGGCGCCTGCACGTACTCGGCCACATGGCCGGTATACCATCCGTAGTAGGGGTGCTCCTCGAAGTCTGAGTGGGACTTCACCACGCGAGAGGCGTCGAGGGCGCTCACGACGTCGAAAAGGATCCTGTCGAGGGTGCCCTGGTTGATGCTGGGTTCGTTGTGGCAGCACCAGATGCATATGGACGGATGGTTGTATAGATGCGTCACCATGTCCGCTATCTGCGAGGCGGCACTGTCCACGAGGTCCGGCGTCTCGTCGTAGCTCCACTGCAGCGCGAAGTCCTGCCACACGAGGATCCCCGCCTCGTCGCACGCCTCGTAGAACTCACGCCGGTTGACGTGCGCGTGGACGCGGACGCCGTTGATGTTCGCCCCCTTGAGGAGGGCGATGTCCCGCGCGATCATGTCGCGGTCGTATTCGGAGAGCCACTGCGTCGGGATGATGTTGGTTCCACGTATGAAGATGCGCCGCCCGTTCAGGCTGAAGTTGCCGTCTGCGTCAACCGCGAAGCGCCGCAATCCGAATCTGGCCTGCGACACGTCCCCACCTCGCTCCGTGGTGACGGCGACCTCGGCTCGGTAGAGGTCGGGCCGGCCGTGGTCCCAGGTCCACCAGAGATGAGGGTCGGCGATGGCCTCGACGAGAGTCAGCCTGCTCGTGCCGGGCTGGAGCCATACATGGCGCGACCCACAGTCGAGGCGTGCCCCCTCGAAATTGTCGGGGACGAGCGCGACTCCCACCTCGCCCTCCGTCGGGACCCCAGAGTAGTTTGCGACCTCCAGCGAGAGCCTGACTCGCGCCGTGCCGTCATCTAGCAGTGTCGGCGTGACGCGTACGCTCGTGATGCGGACATCGCCGGAGGCCACGATCTCGACGTCGTTCCAGATGCCCCCTGTGCCGAGGCTCTGGCCTGTCGCAGGGTCCCATGATCCGGGGCGCGTGTCGTGGTGCGAGAAGATGCCTTTGATGAGGCGCTTACTATCCGGCCACCTCACGCCCGGCTCCTCCATAGGCGCATCCACGCGGACCACGAGGACGTTTAGGCGGTCCCGGAGGATGGCGTGGTCCGCCGGAAACTCAAACGGCTGGAAGTACCCCTCGTGTTCGCCAAGGAGACACCCGTTGAGCCAGACTTTCGCCAGGTAATCGACCCCGGAGAAACGCACGAAGACGTAGCTGTCCCTGCATGCCTCCGGGAGCGTGAACGTGCGACGAAACCAGGCCTTGCCGCAGTAATCGTCCACGCCGCGAATCTGCCAGTTGCCCGGGATCTCCATGCCGGCCCAGCCGGAGTCGTCGGTCGCGGGGTCGTGTAGCCGCAGGATCTCGCCCCGGTCCTCCCTGTCAAGCATGTACCTCCATTCGCCGTTCAAAGAAATCACTGCGTGTGTACCGTGCGTACCAATCCCATCCACTACGTATAGCCCCCCTGTGTTGTATAGCCCCGGCCCATCCCCCGGACCCCCCACCGGCCGGTCCACTGGTCGCAAGTCACAGGCCTCCGCCCGCAGGCCGCATGCCTCAAGGCGTCGCTCGGACCGGGTCTTCATGGTCAGCCTTTCGCTGAGAAGCCCATGGACATGCCCCGGCGGATCTTGTCCGAAAAGATGGCATAGAGGATGATAGTTGGAATCGCGGACAAGATGACAGCCGCGTTGAGCGGGCCGAATGACGTGATGAACGTCCCTTTGAACGTGACGAGCGCGCGCGGCAAGGTGAAGAGTTCCGGCGCTCTCACGAACACGAGAGCGAAGAGGAACTCGTTCCAGATGTACACCGTCTGCAGGATGATCACGGTGTAAAGGGCCGGGAGCGCCATCGGAAGCATCACGATCCAGTACGTCTGCCACCTGGTCAGCCCATCCACCATCGTTGCGTCGTCGATGGATTTCGGGATCCCAATGAAGAATGAACGCATTATGAAGACGGAAAGCGGTAGTCCGTAAGCCACGTTCGGGAGGATGAGCGCGAAGTACGAGTTGACGAGGTCGAGATTGCGCAGCAGTTTGAGGAGGGGTATCAGGCCTGTTATCGGCGCGATGAACATGCCGCTCAGGAGGAGATAGAAGACGGTTTTCTGGCCGGCGAACCTGAGCCTCGCGAGGGCATAGCCTGCCATCGGCGAGACCAGGGCCAGGATGACCACGGAAAGGCCCGTCACGATCACGCTGTTCTTGAAGGCCATGCCGATCCGGCCGTCGGACCATGCTTCGCGGAAGTTCGCCCACAAGGGATGTGACGGGAGGCCCCACGGGTTCGTGAATATCTCCTGGTTGTCCTTGAGCGAGTTCACGGCCACCCAGAAGAGGGGGTAGAGGATGACGAGCGCGTAGGCGGACAGCGCCACATAGAGCGCGACGCGGCCAGCCTGTTGCTTCCGGCGCTTCCTTCTCTCGAGCGAGTAGAGATCACCCGCCATGGCTATGCCTCCTCCCCGCCGCCGGCCGGCCGGACCCGCATCATCCTCAACTGGACGACCGTGATGACGAGACAGATGAGGAAGATCGACACGCCGATGGCCGAGGCGTAACCGGATTGCATGTAACGAAAAGCCTTCCTGTAGAGGTAAGTCGTGGCGATCTCCGTGGCGTTGACCGGTCCGCCCCCGGTCATGGACCAGATGAGGTCGAACGACTTGAACGAACCTGAGATGCTCATGACCACCAGGACGGCGATGACCTCCTTGAGAAGCGGCGCCGTGACCTTTAGCGTGGTCCAAAACTCCGACAGGCCGTCCACCTTGGCGGAATCGAAGACGCTCTGCGGTATGCTCTTCAGGCCCGAAAGGAAGATGACCACGTACAGCCCGATGTATATCCAGTTGATCGTGATGAGCACGGCTATGAGGGCAGTCGCGGGGTCGCCGAGCCATGCGGGCTGGAAGGAATGCAGCCCCAGCCGGTCGATGAGGAGGTTGATGGTCCCCATGGTCGGATCGTACATCCATGTCCAGACCATGCCCACGGCAACCAGGGATATGACCATCGGCAGGAAGAACACGGTCGCGAAGAAGTTGCCTCCGCGCATCTTGCGGTTCAAGGCCACGGCCACGGCGAGGGCGACAGGTATCTGGATGAGGACCGATTGCGCGGCAACGATCATTGTGTTGAGGATCGCCTTCGCGAAGACCGGGTCCTCCGAGAAGAGCTGGCGGTAGTTCTGCAGCCCTATGAAGGCTTTCTGGGGCGAGATGCCCGCCCAGTTGAAGAGGCTGAGGTACACGACCTCGAGGTTGGGGTACACGAAGAAGACCCCGAAGATGACGAGCGCTGGCAACAGGAGGGCGTAGGCAACCCTGTTGTCGTTCATCCTCCTCTCCACGGCGTCTCCGCGGGGCCCACCGGCCCAGCCGGTCCTATCGGTATCGATCCTACCGGTCCTGGCCGTTGTGCCGCCCTCGCGGGGCTTGGCGGCCTCGCCGGACTTGCTGGCGCTGGCGCCCCCGGCGGGCCGTGTGGGTGCGGCGGACTCGCTGGACCGCATGGCTCCGGCAGACCCATTGGGCGTGGTGATTCCTGCAAACATCGTGCATCCCCCAGACAGGCCGCACCTGCGCGGCCTTCCGCACTATCCCGCCTCAAACTGGCAAAACCCCGAAGAACGCCGGCGCCCCTGGATCACGGACCCGACCCGCCGCGGCTTGCGTCCTGCGCGGGCGCCGGCGACTCCCGCTACGTCGCTACGTCGCTACATCGCTACATCGCTACATCGGAAGCACGCCCTGGGCCTTGAGCTCGTTCGCGGTCGCCTCCTGTCTCTTGGCCATCTCTTCGGGCGTTATCTTGCCTGCAAAGAGCGCCGCCAGCCCCTCAAGATGGGCGGCTGCGAATTGCGGAGGCGAGTACTGATCCCACGCCATCTGAAGGTGGCTCGCCTTGCCGACCTGGCCGATGACCTTCTGGATGACCGGATCGTACGCCCCTTCCGGGAGCGGAACGTTGAACACGATGAGGTCGCCCACGTTCTTCACGAAATCGTAGATGACCTCGTCGCGTGCGAGGTATTCAACCAGCTTCATCGCGGCGGCTTTCTCCTCGGGTTTCACCTTCTCAGAGACGCAGTGCACCGTCTGGGGCGCACCCAGCACCATCGTGGGATCTCCCTTGCCCCCGGGCACCGTGGGGAACCTTATTATGTCGAGGTTGAAGTTGGGAACCTGCTTGCGCAGATCAGCTATTACCCAGGTACCCATGAGGTACATCGCGGCCTTGCCTGAGAAGAAGTAGCGCTGCGCATCGCTGTATCCCATGCCGAGGAAGCCCTTCTCGAACGCGCCCGCGGATACCAACTCCTGGCACCTCTTGCCTGCCTCCACGAAGGCCTGGCTCTCGAAGCTAAACCCGGGAGCACGGTTGAGGGTCTTCGCGAATAGCTCTGATCCGCCGATGCGGTCCACGAGATACATGTAGTAGAACGAAAGCTCCCAGTTCTCCTTGCCGCCAACGGCGATCGGGATGATATCGTGGTCCTTGAACTTCTTGATGGCGTCCAGGAATTCATCCCATGTCCACGTCTCGTTCTTCGCCGCGTCCGGCACCTTCACCCCGGCCTTCTCGAACAGGTCGCGGTTTATGTAGATGTGCCCTGCCCAGGTTGTGTAAGGGAGACCGTAGTTCTTTCCGCCCCACGTGCTCGTGGAGAGCGCGCCGGCGGGGACCTTTCCGCCCAGCTTCTTGATGATGGGGGTCAGGTCCGCAACCTGGCCCTCATCGACGTAGGACTTCAGGACGCCGCCGCCCCATGAGCGCCAGAAAGCGGGCGGCATTCCCGCGGCCATCGACGACTTGAGGCCTATCTTGAGATCCTCATCCTGCATGTCGATGCGCACGACCTGGATGTCGGGGTTCTCCTTCATGAAGCCCTCGATGACGCGGTCCATCCACGCGCAGATGGTCTTCTCGCCGCCGTCCGCCGTCCACCACTCGATCTTGGTCTTCGCAAGCGCCGTGCCGGATACGAGGGCAAAGACCAGGATCACCGTGACCAGGAAACCCATTCTCCGCTTCATGGCCATCCTCCTCATCTTTGACATAGTCCGGATGATCTCCCGCGAAACGTGCCTCCATCAACCATCGTGACTTCATGACTTGCCGGTGCTCCACCCGGTTGCCCAACCAACGCCTCCCAGAACGACCTCCGGAACGCCTGCAAGACCGCGTACCAAAGGGCCTGCCAGAACGGCTCTGCCTGCCGGGGCACCCGTCCGGACGTCCGCCAGACGGCGCTGCCGTCGGCTGCCAGCCTCCCGGCTGCCGGTCTGCAGATCACCGGTGGACGCACAGTGGCAAGCGGCCCCGCCCCGGGTTTCCTCCAGCCGCCCCTGGATCTGGCGCCTTCCCGCCCCCCTTCGTCCTCACTTCTCCTGCGCGCCGTGCTGCACAGTGCCACGTCCTGTCGCGCCCGCGCGCCTTGCAGCACCTGTGCACCATGTCCCTGTCGCGCCCCGCGGCGCCCGGTCAGATCCTGCAATCCTCCCGCGCGCCACCCCTGCGACTACCCGAGAGCTCGACCGCGGGCCCTTTCCTCGCAGCCGCGCAGCCCGGTTTCAACGCGAACGCGGCCCGCACGTCAGCAGCGACATGCCGCTTGCTGGATCGAACAGATGAATATGAGCGCGATCCAGCCGGAACTCCACCTGCTCGCCTGCCCGAGCCTCGCGGTCCTCATCCCAGCGCGCGACCAGCACCGTGGTTCCAGGGCGGTCGGCACCCACGCCGGCACCGGCGCCATCACCGGCGGTGTCGCGCACGCCCCCGTCGCTTGCGCCACCTGGGCCGTCCATCCCTGCCCCGGTCTTGCCGGTTTCGACATGCACATAGTTGACTTCGCCCAGGCGTTCGAAAAACGTCACTTCGCCGGCCCCGTCAGCGTCCTCGAGCTCGCGCCCGACCTTCACATTCCTCGGCCTGACGCCCAGCACCACCCTAGCTGGCAGGTCGCCCCGCCCGGCGACGCGCGTCATGACGTCTGCGGGAAGCTTCAGGCGCAGGCCTTCACCGAGGAGCCACGCATCCCCATCGGCTGATTCCACGCGGCAGTCGGCGAGGTTCATCTCAGGGCTACCGATGAACCTCGCCACAAACACGTTTCTGGGATTCTCGTAGACGTCCTCGGGAGAGCCGATCTGCAGGACGCGGCCGTCCGCAAGGATCACGATCCTGTCGGCAAGCACCATCGCCTCTTCCTGGTCGTGAGTAACGTAGATGGTGGTCGTCCCAAGCCTGGTATGAAGCTTCTTGATCTCGGACCGCATGGTCAGGCGCAGCTTGGCGTCAAGGTTGGAGAGGGGTTCGTCCATGAGGAAGAGGCGGGGGTTTCGCACTATGGCGCGCCCGAGGGCTACGCGCTGCTGCTGGCCGCCGCTCATGGCGCGGGGCCTGCGGCTGAGGAGGTGCTCGATGTTGAGCAGCCTCGCCACCTCATGGACGCGGCGGTCTATCTCGTCCTTTGGGACTCTGTCCACTCTCAGGTTCAGGGCGATGTTGTCGTAGACCCGCATGTGCGGATAGAGCGCATAGTCCTGGAAGACCATGGCGACGTTGCGCTCCTTCGGGGAAAGCGCGTTCACGACCTTGCCATCGAGGATGATCTCGCCCCGAGTGGGCGATTCCAGTCCCGCTATGAGGCGGAGCGTGGTCGTCTTGCCACATCCCGACGGCCCCAGCAGCACTATGAACTCGCCTTTGCGTATCTCGAGGTCGTCGATCTCAACGGCTACGTTATCGTTAAACTTCTTCATGACTCGACTCAGCACGAGATCTCCCACGAGAATACCCCCCACGCGCCGTCGCCGGACGCTGCACCACACTGTACACTGTAGATGACCTACCTAAAAGTTGAAACTCAAGAGGTCGTTCGATTTTCCGTTGCCGCATCTGCAACACCCGAATCCTCGGCGCCCGATCGTTGCCCGATCGTTCATCCGCCGGCAACCCTGCAGCTTCTATCGGATTGCCACGGCCTCGCGAAGCCACGTCTAGACGCTTCCACGCAGGACAAGCCTGGGTTTCAGGACAATCCGCCTCTCAGGCGGGTGATTCTCTATACAATCGATGAGAAGCTCAGCCGCCACCTGGCCAGCCTGCTGCTTCGGAAGGTGCATCGTTGTGAGGCCGGGCTCCACCAGGTCGGTCATGGCGATGTCGTCGACCCCAACGAGCGCGATGTCATGAGGCACGCGCAGCCCCTCCTCCTTGATGGCCTTGAGGGCCGCGAGGGCTGCGATGTCGTTGTATGCCATGATGGCCGTAAACCTGCGTGGGCTTGCCACAAGGAGTTTCATCTTGCGGTAGGCCATGTCGCCATCTACCTGGAAGTTCACGATGTTCTCGGGGCGAGGCTCGAGGCCATGGGCCCGTAGGGCGGCGCAGAAGCCCTCGAAGCGGTCATCGTATGTCGAGTCGCCCGGGTAGCCCCCGAAGAACAGGATCTTGCTGTGTCCCTTGCTGATGAGCAGCTCGCCGAGGGTCCGGCCCACCTCGTGGTCGTCGTACCCCACCCAGTTGGCCTGGATGTCCTTACAGTAGTGGCTCGCCAGGACGAACGGAAAATCTTTTTCTTTCAGCAGCCTGACGTGTGACTCCCCGCAGTTCGGGATGGGGTCTATGATGATCCCCCTGGCCCGGTACGAGAACATGAGCCTGATGGCCTGCTCTTCTTTGGCGTGGTCGCCTTGAGTATTGTAGATGAGGATCTGGTAACCCCGGAGCTTGCACCCTGCCTCGATACCCTTCAGCACCTCGGCGTAGAATGGGTTGGAGTTATCGATAATGATAACGCCCACCGTGCGATTCTGGCGTGTACGCAGGTGAGATGCGAGGACGTTCCGCTCGTAGCCGATCTGCCCTGCTATCTTCCTTATCTTGGCCGTGGTCTCCTGGCTCACGCCAGACTCACCTCGCAGGGCCCGGGAGACAGTGTTCGCAGACACTCCGGCGATGGACGCGATCTCCTTGATGGTCGGGTAGCGCATAGCTCAACCTCGCGTTAACGTTAATGTCATGGTCCGCAAAAAAACCCACGGCGGTATCATGTTTTAGTTTGTAGGTTCGCCGTTCCGCCGCAAAGTCCTTCTTGTTGTGGGGGAAATTGCGAGCACGGAAAAGCTATGGGGGCAGGGTTCCAATTGTGGTTATGATCGCATGGCTCCTTCATCAAACGGTCCGCCGCCGACGGCTGGTCACTCCCGTCCCTCGAACATCGCCACTGTGCTCCAGTACTCCAGGTATGGGACGGTAAACTCATAGGTGTTCCTAGCTCCATCCCCGACTCTGGTCAGCTGCGTCCTCTCCATCCTGCCGCCGTGGTATTCAGGCGAAGCAAACAGGACCTCCCCAACAGGCCGGTCAAGGCGGGCGCGGAACCGCACGTCCCGCAGCACTGGCGGCGGGGGCTGCTCAATGCGCCACGTCGGGTCTGTGACTCGCAGAAGGTTGACGAAGTTCACCAGGATAAGGCCATCCTTGCGCCTCGGGATGACCCAGATCTCCTCGGCGGCGGAGTCGCCCGACGTGGATGGATAGTCCAGCGCAGCCAGCTCCAGGTCGGCACCCGGGCTGAAGTCTGGTCCGGCGGCGTCCCGGAACAGGAGATCGGCGTACCTCGTGCAGAAGTCGTAGTAGTGTCGAAGGCTTGTCGCAAGATGCTCAGGGATCCGCTCGTACCGGGGAAAGTACGGGTCAGCGAGCATGTTCGCGCCTTCGCCCAACTCCATATGCGAACCTCCCGCTGAGAATATGACTGCATCAAGGTACCTTACCGAGGCCTCAAGCGCAGGTGAGAGATAGGCCGCCAACACCACTGCCTTTCCGCCACTCAGCCTTCGCCCCTCGAAGATGAGATCGACTATGTCTGCATACGTGTCGTGGGGCGGCCAGATCTCAATGTACACGATATCCGCGTCTGATGGGGCGATAGTCTCGATGGGCCAGTTGTTGACGCAGTTGAACGCGACGAAGGCCCCTGGGCGAACCGCCGTCACGGCACGCTTGGCGTCGTTTGCGAAGTCCGCAAACGCCCTATCAACGCGGAGAACGCTCCCGCTCTCACATTCAGGAGTCGTGAAGGCGCGCTTTGGATAACCATACTGGTCGATGTGGATCCCGTCAAACCCCATATGAGACACGACCTTCTGATACTCATCCATCATCCTTGTGTGCCAGGGCGAAGTTCGTGAAGGGTTCATCAGGTAGAGGTATCCGCCGCCCAGCGTGTAGGGGACATTGACTCCTTCCCAGAGAGCCCACTCGCGATGCGCCTCAAAGAACTGCCTCGACGCAGCGTATACCGTGGCGTACGCCATCGCCGCCATTCCGCGCTCCTGCACGGCGCGGAGTTTGTCGGCCACCGTCCGGATCGATAGATGGCGCCCCATGCTGTCCACGAACTCCTCGTGCTCCGGCAAGAGAGTGTCATGGCGGTACATCCAGTCATAGAACTGAACGGCGTTGATGTGGTAACGGTTCATGAGGTCCGCTCGCTCGTGGGCATCAGAGACATCGCCATCGCCGGGCTGAAAGTCGCACATGAATCCGTACTTGGGGACCTCCGTCCATGAATCCGCCACATTGAAGGCCGTCGATGCGTGCAGCAACTCGCCGCCTGCGTCAAGCTCGACCTCGACGCCATACCCGGCTGTCTCCTCCGGCGGAAACCACGAGAATAGACGCACGAGAGTCGAGTCCGCCTGCACCTTGATGACATCGCGAATGACGTGAACCTCATCAGCCAACCTCCTGAAAGAGACTGTCAGCCGCCCGCTCACCGCGTCCGCGCGCGAGTTTGAGACCGCCACCTCGATTGAAACGGGCTCACCCGGTTTGAAATAGCACCTGGTGGGGCACGCGTCGATTGACAGGCCGGCGTGCCTCGCCCGCGCATGTTCGTCGCCGAACAAGGGCGTCGACGCCATGAATGTGAAAAGCATCAATGTTATCACCGCCCTGGTACGAGCCACCATCGTAAGCCCGCCTATCCTTTCATACCTGTCAAAGTGACCCCCTCGATGAAGTACCGCTGGGCCAGGAAGAACACGACGAGAATGGGCAGCGAAAAGACGATGGAGGCAGCCATAAGGAGGCTGTACTCGGTGCTATGAAGGCTCTGGAAGAGGCGAAGACCTAACGCGAGGGTGTACTTCTCCTGGTCGCTCAGGTATATCAAGGGCGAGAAGAAGTCGGTCCAGTTCGCAACGAAGATGAACACGCCGACAGCGGTGAGGGCCGGCTTGCTCAGAGGCGCTACGATCCGCACTAGGATTCCGAGGTTGCTGCACCCATCTATCTTCGCCGCATCGCAAAGCTCGTTCGGTATGGTCATGTAGAACTGGCGTAGCAGGAATATGTTGAACGCGCCGCCCCCAAGAAACGCCGGGATTATGAGCGCCTTGAGGTTGTTGTACCATCCGAGCCTCTGAAACAGCACGAAAACGGGGATCATCGTCACCTGCCCAGGGAGCATCATCGAAGCAAGGAGGACTCCGAACAGCGCAGTTCGCCCGGGCGCCCTGAGCTTGGCAAACCCGTATGCCACGACGGCGCTTGCTGATAGTGCCCCTATGAGGCACATGGAAGTCACCAGGACGGTGTTACCAAGGTAACGCCAGAACGGGATGAACTCAAGTGCTCTGGTATAGTTGCTCCAGACCACCGGCTTCGGAATCCACGTGAACTTCGACGCCACAACCTGGTCGTACCCTTTGAGCGACGTGGACACCATCCAGAGGAACGGCGTCAGAAGAGCGCTCGAGCCTACGAGCAGGACGAGGTAGACAAGGGTTTTGACGAGGATTGCCCTCATCCTTCGCGTCCTCCGGGACGCGGACTGCCGGGGGATGCCGACACGTCCAACCATAGTGGCGCCCTACCTCCTGAGGTCCCCCTCATAGTAAACCCACCGACGGGACAACCTGAGTTGGAGACCTGTGAAAGTCACAAGAATCACGAAGAGAATCCATGCCAGAGCCGAGGCGTACCCCATCTGGAAGAACTCGAAAGCCACCCTGTAGAGATAAAGCACGTAGAACAGGGTCGAATTCAACGGGCCACCCTGAGTCATTACGTATGACTGGGTGAAGACCTGGAACGACCCGATGATCCCCATCACGAACGAGAAGAACACCGTCGGGGATAGCATCGGAAGGGTCACGTGCAGGAACTGCTGCCAAGTGGTCGCCCCGTCGACAACCGCCGCTTCGTACAGATGCCTGGGGACACCTTGCAGGCCGGCAAGGAAGATGACCGTACCTCCCCCGACTCCCCACAGTCCCATCAAGATCAGGGCCGGCTTCGACCAGACCGGGTCGGCCAGCCATAATGGTCCCTTGATGCCAACCAAAGACAGAGCCCGGTTCACAAGTCCGTACTGGGGGTTGAAGAGCCATATCCACAGGATCGACGAGGCGACCGCCGGCATTATGGAAGGCATGTAGAATATGGTCCGGAACACCCGCACTCCGCGAACCGCCTGGTTCAGAAGAAGAGCAAGCGCGAGGCTGCCCGCGACCCCGAGTGGCACCGAGAAGAAGGTGTAGTAGGCCGTGTTATAGAGGGCGGTCCAGAAGAGGGGATCGTCGGTGAAGATGGACACGTAGTTCGCAAGGCCTACCCAGGTGGGGGGCTGAAGTATATTGTACTCGCAGAGGCTGTAATAGAAGGACACCAGCATCGGACCAAGTGTGAGCCCGGAGAAACCCACAAGCCAGGGGAGGATACATAGATAGAAGTCCCGCGCCTCCCTCACGGCGTTGCGGCTCAGGCCCCGACGCCCGGAGTCAGCCTTCCCCGGACTCGTGCAGTCGATTTCCCGCGTCATTGTCCCTCTCCCTCCACCCTGGAGTGCCATATCACCCTTTGTCTCCGTGCAGTACCGCCCTCTACCGCACGATGCCGATTGTTGCCGGTGATCTGTGTGTTCTCACGCATTGCCGATCGTTACCGGCGAAGGTGCCTGTTGTACCTGTCAAGCACCTTTTGGGCCCTGCCTGCAGCCCACTCTAGAGCGGCCTCCGGTGACATCTCCCCGTGGACGGCTTTGTCGACCGCCTGGTAGATATACGATTCGACCTCCGGAAACGCGGGGTGCACCGGCCTGTAGCGCGCGTGCTCCATGGCGTCGATGAACGGCTTGAGAAGAGGGTCGCCGGCGACTTGCGGGTCAAGGGCGGCAGCCTTGAGAGCAGGGATGGTGCCCGCCTTGCGGGCGAAAAGAATCTGCGCATCTTTGCTTACGGCGAACTTGATGAATTCCCATGCGGCGTCGCTATGGGCGGCTCCCTTTGGGATCACCAGCGAGAACCCCCCGGCTATGGTTGCCCGGACCTTTCCCCTGGGGAGCGGGGCGACTCCCAGATCATTGGCAACGAGGTTCGGCGCATACCTCCGCATGTCGCTCAGCATCCAGCACCCCTCGGATTTCATGGCCACCTTGCCCGTGTAGAACGGATCGGACAGGTGGCTACCGAAACCCGCCGCCAGGCTCACTAGGTTGTCGTACCCGTAGTAATTGACCAGGGATACAACCCACTCAAGAGCCTCTACGCCCTCGGGCCCGTTGAACGTAACCCTGGTGGCATCGGCGTTGAATGCATCGCCTCCGCACTGCCACAGGTAGTGGACAAGGGAGACCCCGTTCCATATGGGCACAAACCCGACCTGCACGAGCCGGCCTTTTTCGTCCCGTTTCGTAAGCGCGTGGGAGTAGCGTACAAGATCGTCCCACGTCTCCGGCGGCTTCGAGGGATCCAGTCCTGCCTCTTTGAATAACCGCTTGTTATACATGAGCACACGCGAGTTGGTTTCGAAAGGAATGCTATAGACTTTGCCCCGGTACACCGTCTCGTTCCAGCAAGCCTCGAAGAACGCACCAGGGTCCATCTTGTCCCTGGCAATGTAGGTGTCAAGGGGAGTGAGCGCATCACGAGACGCGTATTGGCCGGTCATGTACCTGTCGAAGAGAACCACATCAGGCGGGACTCTCCCGGCTACGGACGCGAGCAGCTTAGTTCCGAGATCGGGTGTCACAGTCGCCTTGACAACGATGTTCGACTGGGACTTGTTGAAGGCATCGACCACTGCGACGACACCATCTCCCCCTTCTCCGGTCCAATCATGCCAAAGTGCGATCTCGACGGGGGCGCGGCTCGCTACGGCCGCCTGAGCCGTCGTGATCGTCGCGAGAAGGCTCAAGCACAAGGCGAGAGCCAAAAGGCGAAGCACCTGTCTCACGACAATTCCCCTCCCATCGGGAACCTATCCCTCAACCGATTGCAGAGTGATGGCGAATATCCTCACAGCCGGCTCCTCGGGTAGCGTCAAAGAGGCGATCTCCCTTGCCGGGTCGACCTTGAACGAGAGGACATACAGTCTCCCTCCCGGCGCTTCATCCCCTTCTGAGGAGTGCTTGTGGTCGGTCTCCACACCAACGTACCTGCCGAACCCGGGAGCGCCCTTCATGTCAGGGATACGCTGCGACAAGACCGAACTCGACCCGTCGGAGTAGGTGACGGTGAACGTGGCCCTTCTGGTCCCGGACACCGACGTGGCAAGCATGTGAAGCGCCACGCAATGGGTCCTCGGGAACTTCACGACCTGGTTGTAGCAAACGATGTTGTTGTCTCGTCCGTCATCCGTCGGCGGAAAGACGAAGTATACGTCGCAGAGACTCGCCGCTTCGCCTGCCTGCGGAAGTTGCTCCGCTGGAAACGATGTCCGGCTGAAGTCCAGATCGCCATCAAGGGGATCGTGATCCCACGAGATGCCATCGTTGTTGAAGTAGTTGCCGAGGTTCACAAGCACGTAGGTCGTGCCCGTCTGGGCAGCCTGCGCTGTGGCACATGGGGCCGCAAGCAGCAACAGAGCACAGACAGCATGTAGGAGAACCGTTCTCACTCAGGATCACCTCCGTTCTGCTGTGTGCGCAGGCGCCGTACCCCGCCAGCGGTGAGGGCAGCGGCGCCAGCGGGAGAAGGCGAGGTAGGCGCTCCACGCCGTTCCTCTTCCGGTCGGGCTTGCCGCGGCCGCCCACCCCGCTCGCCTCCTCGAGCAACAGGATCACCGGTAAACATGAGAGACGATCGCGAACGTGTCCTTCTCCTTGCTGTAAGACCCCAGTATCGCCTTCTGGTCCGCCCCGGGCTCGGTCAGCATGTCCAGGACGTTCGGGTGGTACCCGCTCTCGTCGCTGCCCCCGAACTGCCACTCCGTCCTCTCGCGGAGGACCCGCCGAACCTTGATCCCATCCATTACGTCCTTGCTGCCTTCCTGCCCCATGAGCAGCACCTGGTATCCCCAGCCCGGAGACGGTGTCCCCAGCCACGAGACGGGAACCCAGATTCTGATGGTACGCCCAGTGACGCTCGCCTTTTTCGCCACGTGGATGCAGGATCGCATGTCGTCGTCCACAAGCCCCGCCATGATGTCCTCGACCTCGGTGCCCCATCCGCCCTCACAGATTATGGCTTTGTCCCAGCGGGAGTCGTCCGCGAACGCCACATTTGCTCCGGGTATACATTCGGCAAATCCCGATGACCTCTCGCTGTCTACATAGATTTGGAACATCTGGACGCTGATACCGTTCGGACCGCCCCACGGGTTGGCGATGGACTCAGCGAGCGTGATCTCGAACCGCGCCTCGTCGGCTTCCTTGTACACCTCGAACTTCGCAATGTCGAAGGCCCCCGGAGAGAAAACGGAGTTCGTCGGGTAGACGTATGTCCCTGGCCCATAATCATCACCCGCCGGATCGGCAAGCGATACAACCGGCGTCTCGGCGCCCTGCGCGCCGGATATGGCCAGGAATACAATCAGCGCGATGAAAACCACGCTACTCAACCTCTGCCGCATGGCCTCCTATCCCTCCCTCAAGTAACAGTATGTCTTCGGTCCGCGTTGCCCGTCCTCCTGCATTGCCCTTCCTTTCGCTCACCCCCCTGATGCAGGCCTGAAGCGCCGTACCTCACATCGGCCTCGCGTTGTCTGTCCGGTCACCCTTTGCTTTATACAGAGGCGTGTGTCGCTTCTACGTGTGCTTTTGCCAATTCATCCAATAGCACGAGGTACATGGCGTGCGACCAGAGGAGAGGAGTCGCCACTGGACCCCAGCGGTCGTGCCACACCGGCAGGAAGGCCGGGTCGTTCACGTGGTCGCTCACCTGCTCTGGGAGCTCGCCGCGTTCGTTGGCGCAGCGTTCGACCCAGTCCAGGATCGGCGCGGCGGAGGCCGGACGCCCGGCACGGCAGTAATACCACCCCAGCCAGCACGCAAGGAGCGGCCACTCGCCGCCGCCGTAGTATGTATCCTCCGGGTAGCGGTGGACACCGGAGTGATAGAGGCGTCGCTCAAGCTCCTCCACAGTGGACAACATCAAGGGGTCGGATGGCTCCACGACCGCGAACGGCACGGCCAGCCAGAGGAGGCTTGCATCTATGCTGGGGTTTCCGAGGGACTTCACGAACCGTCCCTGGGCGACTCCGTGGTCGAGTATGTATTCACGGATGCTCTCGGCGAGGCCGGCAATACCGCTGGCGTTGGGATCGTTGGAGGCGCCCGGGGCGCCGAGGGCGCGAGCGGCGTGCGCAGCATGCCCAGCGTATGAGGAGGGTGCCGCGTGTACGGCGCGGTCAACGTGTGCAGCCCAAGCGACGTCGACAGCGCAAGTGGCACAAGTGGCCTGGGTAGCGTGGATGGCCTCGGCGGCTTCCACGGCTTCAGCGACATCGGCACACCGGCTGGACTCGACAGCACATAGGGCCGGCCCGGTATGGGCCGTGCAGGCGGTCCGGGGGGTCTTTGGGACCTCAGAAACCCCGACGACCTGTGCGGCCGCGCCACCGCATGCAAGCAGGCGGCCTGCGGCAGCGAGGCCTCCGTATAGGCAGGCCAGAGTGGCAGGATGGAGCCTGTCGCCGAATTCCTCCCAGCAATCATAGTTGGGCATCTTCCAACAAAGGGAGAGGTACCTGATGGTGAGATCGACGCTTTTGCGGACTTGCTCGAGGAGCGTGGTGTCGCCGGTCATGGCGACGTGCTCCGCGAGACCCCAGAGCCATGTGCCGTAACCGTCCAGCTGGAAGTTGGGCCATTTGTCCTCTTCGGGGACGCCGTCAAGGCGGTAGCGCGTGGGAGGCATGTCGCGGTGGTCGGGGGCCTGCCCGCAGGCCAGGAGATCCGCGATGCGGTCCACGCGCCGGGCCTCGCGCCTCAGTACGGAATCCACCCACAAGTAGAAGCGCCGTGCGGAGTCGTGGTGGCCGGCCCGGTCCATGGCGTACGCGGTGAACGTGCCGTCGCGGAGCCAACAGAATCTGTACGGAGCGAAATTCGGGCATGCCACGTAAGCACCGCTTTGCGCCTGATAGCGCTGGATTATCTCGATGCTGCGGTCGCGCAGGTCTGGCACGAGGTTCACACTCCTTTGTGTGTCTCAACTCCCTCTCGCGGTGTATCGCACCTTGCCCTGTTGTGCACGATGGTTTACATGAGGTTGACCGGTCAACCTCCGATCTGAATGTAGCACCGTCCGGTCCTTCTGTCAAGGGGGTTCTTTGCCATCTGTTCACGCCGCAGGTGCACGCCGCAGGGCCTCGCCGCAAGTGCACGTCGTAAGTGCACGCCGTTGACATGCCGGACACCGTGCGGTAAGATGAGGCTGCCAGGATGTTTACCGGGAAACGGGGCGTATCGGTTGCTATCGCCTGCCCCGCCACCAACCAGGGAAGTGATGTAGTGACAACCATACGCGACGTGGCGAAGCGAGCAGGGGTCTCGCACACCACTGTTTCCAACGTGATGAACAACATCCCAAAGGTCAGCGAGGAGACGCGCCAGCGCGTCCTTCAGGCGATGGCTGATCTCAACTTCGAACCGAACATGGCAGCCAGAAGCCTGTATACAAAGCGCTCATATCTTGTGGGCTACATGGTGCCCGCCATCACCAACGAGTTCTTCATGAATGTGGCGCGCGGCGCTGAGCGGGTGCTATACAGGGAGGGGATCGGCCTCTTCCTGTGCGACACCACGCTTGCGGCGGACCGTGAGGCCGACTACCTCCGCCGCCTGGTGCGCCACCGCGTGGACGGGATCATCGTCAACTACGTGGCAAACCGAAAGACCGTCCACGATGCCGTCCGGGCGGGGATCCCGGTGGTGGCCATCGAGTCCCCGGTCGGGGAGCCAAAGATATCGCTTGTGGAGGTAGACAACGCCGGCGCAGCGATGCTCGGGGTCGAGCATCTCGCCGACCTCGGCCATCGCCAGATCGGAGTAATCGCCATCGACTTCGAGAGCGACGTCAACAGCGAGCGCCTGCGCGGCTTCCAGAACGGCCTCAAGCTCCACGACCTCGAGCCTCGTCCCGAGATGCTTGTCTCCCTGTCCTCGCTGCTCAAAGAGAACGGCTACTTCGACCACACTGTGGACCTCGCGAGAAGCCCGGTGGCAGCCCACCGCGAGTTCTCGAAGATCGTGGAGCGACTCCTGGGCCTCGCCGACCCACCAACCGCCCTCTTCTGCTTCGACTACCAGAGCGCCGTGCTTGTCATCCGCAGCCTCGCGGAGCTTGGACTCACGCCGGGGAAGCATGTTTCCGTGGTGGGATTCGACGCCCCGAACACCGTGTGCGTGCCGAGGATCACGACGGTCGTGCAGCCCGCGGCGGAAATGGGTGCGATCGCAGCTGAGCTGTTGCTCGAACGCGTCGAGGATCCGAACGCAAAGCCCCGCTCGCTACGACTCTCGGCTCAGCTCACGGCGGGGGAGACAACCGGACCTGCACGCCGATAGGCCCGCATATGCAGAATTCCTGGTCCCGGCTCCCGAGTTCCCCAGCTCAAGCCCGTTGACAGCCTTCTGATATTCTGATACTCCCGTAATCAGAAGTCATGCCGATAAATGAGGCGATAGGCGTGGATACAGATTGTGTTGTGTCGTCTCGTCCGGGGCGGCTATCTCGTTTCGAAAGCCCCGGCGCGCCCGGAGATCTGCTCCTTAGCGACTATCCTCGGATCCTTGTCTACAGTGGCGCCCTGGGACGAGGCCCGCGTGATCACGGTGCGGCACGCAACGCCATGCGCTGCGAAGGCCGCGGCCATGGCCTCGGCCACAGCGCGCGGGTCGTGGGACGCAAAGGCGAGCACCGACGGACCGGAGCCGCTGAGCGCCGCGCCGAGGGCCCCCTCCTTCCTCGCTGCCGCCAGGACGTCCGTCAGGCCCGGCGTGAGATCGGCCCGGTAGGGCTGATGGAGCCTGTCCTCCATGGCGTCAGCCAGGAGTTCCAGCCTGCCCAACGCAATCGACGCCACGAGAAGCGCGGTCCGGCCGATGTTGTGCACGGCGTCAGCCATCGGAACATTGCGCGGGAGCACATGCCTCGCAAGCTCGGTTGGCACCTGGAAGTCGGGTATCGCAACTACGGCGTGGAGGCTCCTTGGCACATCCAGCTTCAGATACCGGAGGCACCCCCTGCCGGATGGCGTGCCTGCAGTACCTGTAGTGCCTGCACCGGCCTGCGCGGACGCCTTGGTAGCGGCGTCTCGGGCGGCGAGGAGCGCTCCGCCTCCAGAGCCTCCAGAGCCTGCGGAGCCTACGAAGCCTACAGAGCCTATAGAGCCTACAGACGGGAGTCCGGCGCCGGTTGCGCCGCCGTCCGTGCCCATGGCCGCAGCCTCAGAGCCGAACCCGCGCACGCTGACGACAAAGCCACCAAAGAGGGCCGCCGCCACGTTGTCGGGGTGGCCTTCGATCTCGACCGCAAGCCGAAACACCTCGTCGTCACCCAAGGGGAAGCCCGCGAGGGCGTTGGCGGCAAGGAGGCCCGCCACGATGCCCGCCGCGCTCGATCCCAGCCCCCGCGAGACCGGGATACGTTGCTGCACGTGGATACGCAGCCCGGGGACCGGCACGCCGACCTCCTCGAAGAGGACGGCGGCGGACCGCGCGACGAGGTTCGTCCAGTCGAGCGGCAGGTCCCTGCTGTCCCCGAGGACGGTGATCTCCAGGCCGCCGGTGGTAGTCGTAGTGCTCATCCTCACCACGTTGAAAAGCTCGAGGGCCATGCCCACGGTGTCAAAGCCTGGCCCGAGGTTCGCCGTAGACGCCGGTACGCGGACTTCAACCACTTCGGCCACGAAGATCACCTTCCTTCCTTAAATAACCCGCATTTCGCAGGTGGGACATGCCACGCCCAGATTACGGACGGCGCGTGGCGTCACGGGTTCGCCGAGGACCGCAACCCAACGCCTTCGCAGTCTTCTCAGCGGCCGTCAAGAGGGGTACCCGCCGCTACGAGGGTGGCCTCTACTGACGCCGTGTCCGCTTCCGCCACAAGCGGGCCTGACCCAAGTCGCATCATGGCATCTGGATCCTTGAGGCCGTGCCCGGTCAGGACGCACACGATCACGGCGTCCTGCCGGCGGGAGGCACCCGACCGCTCCCGGAAGTAGCCCCGGCGCGCCAGCTTCAGCACGCCCGCAACCGACGCCGCGGACGCTGGCTCCACGAGGACCCCCTCGCGCGCCGCAAGCAGACGGCACGCGTCGAGGATCTCCTCATCCGTCACGCTCTCGACGAGGCCGCCCGATTCGTCCCGGGCCGCGACCGCCTTTGCCCAGCTCGCAGGGTTCCCGATCCTGATGGCCGTCGCGACGGTCTCGGGTCGCTCAATGGGATGGCCCACGACAATTGGCGCTGCCCCGGCGGCCTGGAATCCCAGCATAATGGGCATGGACGACACCTTACCCTGTTCCTTGTACTCGCGAAACCCCTTCCAGTAAGCCGTGATATTGCCCGCGTTCCCCACCGGAATCGCGAGGTGGTCGGGCGCCCGCCCGCCGAGCTGGTCGCACACCTCGAAAGCAGCCGTTTTCTGCCCCTCTATGCGGTCGGGGTTGAGCGAGTTCAGGAGCGCTATCCTGTGCCGCTCCACCATGTCGCGCACGATAGCGAGCGCCTGGTCGAAGTTCCCCCTGACCGCCACCACCACGGCCCCATGGGCCACGGCCTGCGCCAGCTTGCCGGCGGCGATGGCCGCCTCGGGGATGACCACCACGCATCGCATGCCGGCCCTGGCGCAGTACGCCGCAGCTGATGCCGCAGTGTTGCCTGTGGATGCGCACATCGCAACGCGGTACCCCGCCTCCCGCGCACGGCTTACCGCAAAGGCCATGCCCCGGTCCTTGAAGGAGCCCGTGGGGTTGAGTCCCTCGCACTTGAGGTAAACGCACACTCCGGCGGCGACAGCCTCCGAGACTGCCCGAGCCTCGACGAGCGGCGTCTGGCCTTCCCCGAGGGTCACGGCGGCCGCAGGGTCGATCTCTGGCAGGTAGTCACCGTATTTGGAGATGATCCCACCGGAACGCATGGGTGGCCTGTCCGACATGAGCATATCCCGTCCTTCCGCGCGCCCCGGGTGTGACAGCGGGGCCCAGGTGCACGAGAGGATGCACCCGGAATGTATATTGATGCATATTCTACCACGAGCCTGCAGGAAATGCCAGGGGTGACTCACACTGGCTGTTGACAGGGGTGACTCGCACTGGCCTGCATTTCACAACGCTCCCGGAAATGCCGCGTCCACATCGGGACGAGGGATGTCAACATCTGGGCGCGCCATGAGAAACGCAGACCATGCTGGCGGGCTGGCAGGTGCCTATCGCGGCGATTTCCTGTTCGTCGCTAAGCCCGGAGCAGGCGCGAAGGGATAACCCGAAGCGTTAAGCCGCCTGGCAGAGGCCCACAGGGCCGAGACAGCAAGCGGGCCGTGGCGGAAGCAAACCAGAGGTGGCCCTGAAAACACAGCCGCTGCCGGTGCCGGCTATCGTGCCCGCCTTGCTGGGGGTCGGGTGCGCCAACAGTAGAGGATGCTGTCGAGAATACGCATGGGCTCCCCCCGCTTCCTCTGCGCTCTCCCGCCAAAAGTCAGTGAGCCGTCCAGCTGTGCCTCGCCGCGATGGGCATCCTGCGCCCGATGCCGAAGGCCTTGCTTGTGACCTTGAGGCCCGGGGCGGCCTGGCGTCTCTTGTATTCGCTCCGCCGTACCGCACTCACCACCCACTCGACGGTCTCGCGGGCGAAGCCCCGCCGCACGAGGTCCTCAGGCGACTCGCCCTCCTCGATGTAGCCGTGGAGGATGGCGTCGAGCACCCCGTAGGGAGGCAGGGTGTCCTGGTCCGTCTGGTTGGGCTTGAGTTCGGCGGAAGGCGCCTTCTCGATGATGGCCCGGGGGATGACCTCCGATCCCGATGACCGGTTCACGTAGCGCGCAAGCTCGTACACCATAGTCTTCGGCACGTCCGCCAGCACGGCAAGGCCGCCGCTCATGTCGCCATAGAGCGTGCAGTAGCCGACCGCAAGCTCGCTCTTGTTCCCTGTCGAGAGCACGAGGTGCCCGAACTTGTTCGAGAAGGCCATGAGGATGTTGCCGCGTATGCGCGCCTGGATGTTCTCCTCGGTTATGTCCGGCTCCGCACCGGCGAAGTGCGGGGCGAGGGCGTCCAGGTAGGAAGCATAGATGGACGATATTGGGATAACCTTGAACTCGATCCCGAGGTTCTCGGCGAGCTTGCGCGAGTCTTCCACGCTCCCCCGGGACGAATACGGGGACGGCATCGAGATCCCGAGGACGTTTTCGGCGCCCAGCGCGCGGACGGCGATGCAGCATGTAAGCGCCGAGTCGATGCCGCCCGAGAGGCCCACGACCGCCCGCGTAAAGCCTGTCTTCCTCATGTAGTCCCTGACGCCGAGGACGAGCGCGTCGTGGACGGACTCGACCGTGTCCTGGGGTGTATACGGCGCCGCGGCACCCGGCGCGGACATGTCCACCTCATGGACGTGCTCAGTGAAAGCGGGGCAGACAGCTATGGGCCGCCCCGCCGCGTCCACGGCGATGCTGCGTCCGTCGAAGATGAGCTCGTCGTTGGCGCCGACCTGGTTGACATAAAGGAACGGGACGCCGTGCCGCTTAGCGTGGTTGCTGATGAGCCTATATCGCGTGGCGTCCTTCCCGGCGTGGAAGGGCGAGGCGGAGATGTTCACGATGAGCGTGGCCCCCGCCCGGGCCAGCACCTCGATGGGGTCGAGGTCGTACATACGCCTTCTGGGCCAGAACTCCGGGTCGTTCCAGGCATCTTCGCAGACGGAGATCCCGAGCATCTCGCCTTTGAACGGGACGGGCTTCACTTCGGTAGCCGGGTCGAAGTAGCGCGCCTCGTCGAACACGTCGTAGGTGGGAAGGAGCGACTTGGCCTGGCGCGCAACGACCCGCCCCTCGCACACGAGGATAGCGCAGTTGTAAAGCCCCTTCCCTGAGGGCACCGCGGACCGCACCGGGGCACCGAACAGCAGCCCGACCTCTGGAAGCCGAGCCGACGCCTGCCGTATCTCGTCCACGGCCCGCTCGCATGCCTCGATGAACCACTCGCGCTCGAGGAGGTCCCTGGGCGGATAGCCCACGAGGAAAAGCTCGGGGAATACCACAAGGTCAACGTCAACCCTGGCCCCCGCCATGGCGCGGCCGCCTGCAGCGCACACGTTAGCAAGCGTTTCAAGCAGCTTCCGCTTGTTGCCATCGATATCGCCGACCGTCGGGTCGAGCTGTACGATTAAGACCCTCATCGTCTTCCCTCTCCTACTTGCCGCGTCGTACCGGCGGCACCGACCCGTTACCCGGCGCCACCAGATGTCCAGGATACACGTGCATTATATCACAACATACCACGACGTGCCGCGGCGCACGCGACGCAATCGCTATCCCGCCGCACACCTTGGGGGCACGACCGATGTGGGGGTGGGGACGGCCGAAATCCAGCCTATCAGGGCGCAATTGGGCAATCCGGACAGGTTCGGGCATCCCAGGATCGGCGGGATGGACGCAGTTGCCGACCTCATCGCGGGCGCATCCGCGCTGGTCATGGGCCAAACAGCAGAAGGGGTTCCTGTGGCCATTGTGCGAGGGGCCGAGTACGTTGTAGGCGAACCGGACCCGCTGGGCTCAGCCATGCCTGCAAGCTGGCTGGCTCTGGGTTTACTGTACTTCGTATGGTCCAGGCTCAGGCTGTGGGTCGCACGGCATATCGGCATCTGAAGGCAGAACAGCCGACCGGCGGTGGCGCAGGAACGCACGACAGAGGCAGAAAGCGCATGGCGCCGGGCCAGGAGCGCGGCCCCGGGCAGAAGGCGGCTCGCAGCTTGCGGCTGCCGATAAGTGCGAAACCCGCGCTCGACGGCCATTCCGGAATCCCGCTTGTTGCCAGCTCCTTTACCCGCAAGAACGTCGGGGCCGCAAAGCACGAGATGAGAAGCACGAGATCACGCGCGGACAAGTGCTTTGCAGCGGCGGCGTGCGGTGGCAATAGCTTGCTGCAGCACCTTGCGCGTGGTGTCGAGCACGAGGCGCGCCTCGGGGACACGGAGGACCCACACCAGGGCCGCGTAGGACACGATGCCAACGGCGACCGCCCCGAACAGGCGCACCGCCTGGGCGGGGATGCTCCCGCCAGGCACGCGGGCTTCCAGCACGGGGTACGAGAGTTGCACGAGCACCCCCATCACCGCCGAGGCCAGCACGACCCGCCAGAGGGAGCTCAGGATGGCTCGCCCGCCGATCCCTGGCGGCGAGCCCGTCTCCGTCCGGTCGAGGCGGGCGGCGGCGAATACAGCCGCAGGCTGCCGCGGGGCCGAACCGCCAGAAAGCCCCAGCGTGTCCGCGCCACCAGTCAGGCAGGGTGCATCTACATTCGCTTGAGCGGGTGATGCCGGGACCGCCGGGGCTTGCGGCATGGCCATGCATCGCGCTGCGCCTGCAACTGCACCTTCTGCGGCGCCTGTCTCAGCAACTACTGTTGCGGCTTCCACCGAAAGTGTCCCGGTCGGTGACGCGGCGGCCGGTGCCGTTGTGGCCATCATCGGCGTCGTGGCCGTCGTGGCCGTCGGGGCCGCCGGGGCCGTCGTCGCTGTGGAGACCGTCGTTGTCGTGGGGGCCATCGCGCCGAGCGCCCTGACACGCTCGCGTAGCATCCAGAGCAGGACTGCGACCCCGAAGACCCCGGCGAGCGATGTCGCCAGCGCCAGCCCGCCGTGCTTGAGAGGCCCTACCAGGAGCAAGTTGAGGACGATGTTGATCCCCACGCTGGCCGCCCCCACGATCATGGGAGTCGTGGTATCCTGGAGCGCGAAGAACGCCCGGCTGACCATGTCACGCAGGGTGAACACGCTCACCCCGACGCAGAAGAAGAGCAGGGCCCAGGCCGTGGCCTCCGTCGCGCGGGCATCGAACGCCCCGCGTTCGAACGCGAGCCGCACCAGCGGCACCCGCAGCACGGCCATGCCCACCGCCGCAGGCACCAGGATGAAGTTGATCATCTTCGCGGCCTCGGCGAACGCCCTGCCGAAGCGCGCGAAGTCCCGCGCCGCCGCAAAGCCCGCCAGCGTTGGAAACATCACCGTGATGATGGCAAGACCAAATACCCCTGGAACCAGCCCCATCAGCCGGTTTCCGTAGTTGAGCGCCGCCACGCTTCCCTCGGCGAGGCCCGAGGCCAACACGCGGTCCACCACGAGGCCGAGCTGTCCCACCGCCGTGGCCAGCAGCACCGGCCCCACCAGAGCCCCGATGCGCCGCAGGCCCGGATCGCGGAAGTCCACAACAGGCTCCCACTTGTAGCCCAGACGCGCCAGCGCCGGCATCTGGAGCAGCGCCTGCGCAGCCACTGCGACGACGGTGCCGGCGGCAACGGCACCGATCCCGAATACAGGCCCAAGCCCGAGGATTGAGGCTATGAGGACCGCGTTGAACGCGAGGCTCACCAGGGCCGGGACGGCGAAGTTCCCCTCTGTCTGGAGCATCCCCGTGAGGATGCCCGAAAGGCCCTGGAACAGGACCATTGGGAACATTATCCGGCTCATGGTCACGGTGAGCGCGTGGACGGGCCCCTGAAAGCCTGGGGCTACGAGACGCGCCAGGGGACCGGCGAAGGCCTCGCCCACCAGGACGCACGCAAGCGACAGGACCACCGTGGCGTTGATCACGGAGCTTGCCATGCGAAACGCCGCCTCCCGTCCGCGGTCCCGCCTGACCTGGGAGAACACCGGGATGAACGTGTTCCCGAGGGCTGCCCCGACGGCGGCGAAGACGAGCATCGGTATGGTCTGGCCCACGAGGTACGCGTCGGTAGCGTACGTCGCGCCAAACACTGCGGCGAGCGACGTTTCTCGGGCGAACCCCAGCAGTTTGCTGACGATCGAGACGAAAACGATTATCCCTGCGGCCTTGAATAGACCCTCACGAGATGCCAAGAGGATGACCTCCACTTGCTCTTCCGCGGGTTCCGGGTGTTTACCTCCGGAGCAACCTCGCCCTGGAAGCCCGCTCGAAAGCCCGCCGTTCCCCAGCGGACACGACTTCAACGCACGGCCCATCAGGGCGCGGCACAGGGGGCCCTGACGGGCTCCGGCGGCGTCGTGGAGCAGGCTTCCAGGATACCCGGCGCCCGGCTTCTACATTTTCGCCGTGCAGCGCTGTGTCTCCTTCAAATCTGCTGATAGCCAGGCTCAGACCTGGACCATGTGCGGGCCGGACGCGGTGCGCCCGGCCACCAACCGGATATCCGCACAATCTTTCCCCGGGAACGCCGGGCGGCTTCCCCGACACGGCCGTGCGGGCAAGGGCCCGCCTGCGCGATGCCCGGCCGCCCGGGCCATGCAACAATTTCGCAGTCGAAGGAGGAACGGGTCGGCGTCAGTGTGGTAGAATAGAAGTGCGGAGGAGGGTGATTGCGGTGCTCGAAATGAGGGTCCTGAGCGTGATCGCCGACATGGACAGCGGCTTTTCGATGCTGCTCACCGATGCGGACCAGAAGGTTATCCTGCCCGTAGGCATCGGCCAGTTTGAGGCCCAGTCGATAGCTCTTGCGGTGCAAGGCGAGGAGCCGCCGCGCCCGCTCACTCACGATCTCCTGAAATCGGTGTGCGACAGCCTCGGCGCAGCCGTGGAAAAGGTCGTCATCACCGACACCAGGGAGGGCGTCTTTTACGCCGAAGTCCACCTGCAACAGGACGGGAGGTCGCTCGTGCTCGACTCCCGCCCCAGCGACGCCGTGGCGCTCGCCGTGCGTTGCGGTTGCCCCATCTACATGTCCCCCAAACTCGTGGAGTTCACCTACAAGTTCGAGGACATCGTTGCCCAGGAATAGCCTCTCCCGTTCCACCACGCCCGTGTCTACCCGCGAGGACGCGCCCCGCAGGCCGCCGCACCCCGGCGGCCTGCGGGGCGACCCGGACCGATCCGCCGCCACGCTTCCAGTCTCCCGCCGGACCGCCTCGGATCCGAGTTTTTCCGATAGCGACGGCATCTTGAAGGAATTGCTCGATCGGCGTCGAATAGCGTTACCTATAAACGGGTAGGATTGACAGCAATACCTGTAGCAACCAGGCCCATCTGTAAATCCAGCAAGATTTGGAGCTGTGCGGTCGGAATGGCACACATGGCTGGTGTGGATACAATTGTAATTGAGGCTGTGCAGAGATATACCCACAGGCGTACATGCGTCCGATACCGCGCGGTTTTCCATCACTT
>JASEJE010000011.1:74675-95020 GCA_030024085.1 Bacillota bacterium
CCCCCCCCCCGTCCGATTTCCTTATGCTTCCATAGTGCATGATCCGATCATGTCGCGGTACGCCGCGGCACACGCTTGCCCACCCAGGCGCCTGTCGGCAGCACACGCCGTTCACCCCCTCGACGCCGAGACCCCGCGCCGGGCCACCACAAGATGGCGTTACGGACACCGCGCTTTTACTGAAACACGTGTCCCGCAGTTCCTGGCGCTGCGTGCGGTGTCTGGAGCCACAGCGTTCTCTCCAGGATCCGGATCTCACATAAGCCTTGGGGCCCCATGCCACTATCGCATTAACAGGTTCCGTGCCTCTGCTGCCTCAGTGGCCGATGCTTTATCGCAACAGCAACCATTACAGCGCGCTGAACAACCAATCGCGGGGCCCCACGCCTTCATCACAACTTCATTGGACATTACGTATGGACCTGGAGGACGAGCTAGATGGTGGATCGACTCATCGCTGAACTGTCTTCGCACAAACCACTGGACGCGTCCCGCCAAAGGGCACTCGTTCTCGCGGTCGCCGCCCTTGTCGAGATGCGCGACCCGGTCACGGCGGAGCACTCCGCAAGGGTAGGCAACCTCAGTGCCATCATCGCCCGCGAGTTGGGGCTGATCCCTGATATCCAGAGTGCCCTCCGCCTTGCCGGGCTGGTCCACGATATCGGGAAGATAGGTGTGCCGAAGGCGTACCTCCAGAAAGCAGGCAAGCTCACTGACGCAGAGATGGCTGAGATCCGTAGGCATCCGGGCCTCAGCTACGAAATCGTGTCGGAGGTACCGGGCCTCATCCACATCGCACAGATCGTGCTCCATCACCACGAGCGGCTGGATGGCCACGGATATCCGGCCGGGCTGGCCGGGGACGAAATCCCGCTCGGGTCCAGGATCCTGTGTGTCGCCGACAGCTTCGACGCGATGGTGACCGACCGGGCCTACAGGTCGCCGCTCCCGCTGCGTGCGGCTATCGCCGAGCTCGAGCGGTGCGCCGGGACGCAGTTCGATCCTGCCGTGGTTGAGGCACTCAAGGCTCACCTCCTGCGCACGAGCCTGCAGTTCCCGTAGTGCACCACATGACCTTCATCCAGCGACATGCAAACCGACCTGGTGGGCACAGCGAACGATCCACGCGTCCGCGTAAACGACGTGCAACAGAAAACGGAGTTGGGGGGATCTTGAGGTGAAGTGGTTCCTGAACATGCGCATGAGATCCAAGATCATCGCCCTGGTGGTCATGCTTCTCGGGGTCGCCGTGTGCATCGGAGTGTTCGCCCTGACCAGGCTCGAGGCGATCAAGGCCGACGCCACATCTCTTGCCACCAACTGGCTCCCGAAGACCAAGTACCTTGGGGACCTGAAGGGGCATGCATCCGACCTGAGGCGGCACGTGCTCCAGCACGCCATGAGCACGACAGAGGCAGAGTTCAAGGAATACGAAGAGAAGATCCAGAATGACCGCAGCGAGTTCGAGGCCGACTACGGGCGCGTGGGGTCTCTACTCGTGACCGACGAGGGCAAGCAGATACACGCCGCCGTGGGACAGGACTGGGGGGAATATGCGTCCATCGTCGACGAGGCCGTACCTCTTGCAAGGCAGATGCGAAACCAGGAGGCGATCTCCCTGCTCCGCGAGCGCGGCCAAGAGGTCGGGGACCGGCTGGCCGCATCGGTTGATAAGATCGTCGCCATAATCGACAGCCAGGCAGCGGGGGTCGTGTCGGAAGCCGACGCTACGGCAGCCGCTGCGACCCGTGACATCATCGTCATCATAGCAGTTTCCGGCATTCTGAGCATCTTGCTCGGACTGCTGCTGGCCAAGACCATTGCCGACCCGGTCCAGAAGCTGGTCAGGGCAGCCAATGAGGCGGCCCAAGGTGACCTTTCTGAGGATCTGCAGGCTCAGTCCACGGATGAGGTCGGTATGCTGACCAGGGCATTTGCGGCCATGCTGGGAAGCCTGAGGTCCCTCATCGGAGAGGTCACGGCCTCCGCCCAATCCGTGGCCTCCACGAGCGAGGAGCTGTCGGCGTCGGCGGAGGAGTCGGCCAAGGCAGTGCAGCAGATATCCGACACCGTCCAGCAAGTGGCCGCCGGGGCGCAGGACCAGAGTTCCAGCGTGAACGACGTGGCATCGTCGGTGGGCCAGGTGAACCAGGCGATTGTCCAGGTGGCCAAGGGCGCGGAGTCACAGGTCAAGAGCGTCCATGAGGCGTCCGGCGTGGTGGCTGGGATGAAAAAGTCCCTGGACGAGACGATGCAGGCCCTCCAGACCGTGGGCGAGTCGTCACGGCGCAGCGCAGAGTCGTCGGCTCGCGGCAGGGAGTCGGTGAACAGCGTCATCGCCAGTATGGGACGGATAGGCGATACTACGCGCGCCGTCGCCGACAGGATAAGCGAGCTGGACAAGCACTCGCAGGAGATCGGGAGGATACTCGAAGTCATCGACGACATCGCGGAGCAGACGAACCTGCTCGCCCTGAACGCAGCCATCGAAGCGGCGAGGGCGGGTGAGCACGGGCGTGGGTTTGCAGTGGTGGCTGACGAGGTGCGCAAGCTCGCCGAGCGTTCGTCGAGCGAGACCAAAGCCATCGCCGAGCTTGTCGCCCGGGTCAGGCAGGCGACGGAGAAGGCCGTGACCGCCATCGACTCAGGGCTGAAGGAGGTCGAGGCCGGGAGCGTGCTCTCGGAAGAGGCCGGCAAAGCTTTGAAGGAGATATCGTCCAACGCAGCGGAAGGCGGCCAGCTCATATCCAGGCTCATTGAATCGTCGCAGGCTCTCGCCGAGGCAAGCGCCAGGATGGAGAAGGCCATAGACGACATAGTGAGCGTGGCCGAAGAGAACACCGCCGCCACCGAGGAGATGGCCGCGAGCGCCGAGGAGGTCAAGAAGGCGGTGGACGCCATCGCGTCGGTGTCCGAGGAGACGGCGGCGTCGGTGGAGGAGGTCTCGGCGTCGTCTGAGCAGGTCAGCGCATCGATCCAGGAGATGGCGGCCTCGGCGGAGTCCCTCGCCGACTTGGCCCAAAAGCTGCGCGACGCAGTAAGCAGGTTCAAGGTCTGATCAAGAGGATCGGGGGGTCATCGAGTTGGCAGACGAAGCAAGGGGCCAGTCAGGCGAGATCCAGCTCGTCACGTTCAAGCTGGGCGCCGGGGAATATGGCATCGACATAATGCAGGTCCAGGAGATAATCAGGCTGCCGGAGATAGTGCACGTGCCGAAGGCGCCCGAGTTCGTCGAGGGGGTCATCAACCTGCGGGAGCAGATCCTGCCTGTCATCCACCTCGCCAAACGCTTCGGGGTAGCCGAGGCGCTCCAGACCGCCGAAGCATCTGGGGCCTCCGGACCGTCCAGCGCGTCCGGGACGCCCGTTGCGTCTGGGGCTGGCAGGAGGACCGACTCCAGTCGCATCGTGGTCGCCAATATCAGGGGCAGCCCTGCCGTGGGGATCATCGTGGACGCGGTTTGCGAGGTGATCCGCCTGCCAATGGATGCGATTGAGCCGCTGCCGGACATCGTCGCCGATGTGGACTCGAGATTCTTGCGGGGAATCGGACAGCTGAACGACAGGCTCATCATCCTGGTGGACCTCGGGAAGGTCCTCTCGGCCGATGAGACCGCCCAACTGCAAGGGGATTTCGCGGCCGCCCTGGAATCGCCCAGCTAAGGGGGCTGCCGCTCCCGTATCCAGCCGTGGGTGAGGCGGGGCCCACGCAAGAGCGGAGGCCCGGGCGCGCTGTCCGGCTGAGGGCCGCGCAGCGCGCCGCCCTCAGCTGGGCCGGTGGCGTCCCGCACGCCCGGCGAAGATGGCACAGCGCCTTCAAGTAAAGCCGGGCGACCGGGTGAAAGACCCCTGCCCCGCCGTGTGCACCACGTCCAGGACGACCCGGTGCCTGGCGACGTCGTAACGGTCCATCTCAGCACCGACGGCGCAGCCAGTCGGGCTGAACTGACGGCGGGGCCGACTACTAAAGCCGTGCCCCGCGTCTTCCGAGGCTACCGACCTCTTCTGAGGCTACCGACTCGCCTGCGCCAGCGCTTCCTTTATCCCCTGGACGTACCAGTAATAGACCATGATCTGCAGCACAACCCCCAGCAGCGTACGGTGGCCGCGGCGCTGGAGGCGGTCGAGGAGACGGGCGGCGCCGGGGCGGTCGGGCCAGCCGCGGGGCGTGAGGAGGGCCACAAGCCAGAAGAACGGCCGGACGATCATCGTGGTCATTCGAACGCTGAAAGTGGGATGTTTCTTCAGGTAAAGGACGGCCATGTGGCCGCGCTCGATCTCCCTGCGCCTGACGGCCGGGAGGTTTGCGACGCGAAACTCGTGCTTGAGGTGGTAACCCGTGGGCGCGCCGGACCGCACGACCCGGAGACCCAGCTTCTTCAGCCTCTTTCCAAGCTCCAGGTCTTCCCAGCCGTATTCCGCGAAGTCCTCGTCGAAGAGGCCTGCCTGGACGATCCAGCGGCGGGCGATGGAGACGTTGCCGCTGGCGAAGAACGCCATCGACACGTCGGAGAGCTTCCTGGGTTCCGTGGTCGGCCGGTCGAGGTTGGTGGTGTACACCACCCGCCCGTGCACTATGACGCGACTACTGTCCAGAACGCTGGCCAAATCGTCGCCAGCCAGGCCGGCGCCGGTCAGTCCGCCGCCGATCAGTCCGCAGTCGGTCAGTCCGCAGTCGGTCAGTCTGCAGTCGGTCAGTCTGCAGTCGGCCGCATCGCCGTTATCGTTACCGCGCTCATCCGCGTCCTCGTCCGGACGGCCGGTAGCGAGCCTCGCCTCGAATACCGCATCGCGGCAGGATCCGCGCAGCCCCTGATGTTCGCCCCGGCGCGAAGCTCCCGAGGTGCCTCCCTGCTCCCCATGATGGCAGCAGGCCGACGACGCGCTCCGCACGCCACGCAGACCGGCACGCACGCACATCATACCCCGCCTGCCCGGCCCCCCCCACCTGCCCTCCCGAAGGGCCTCGCCGATGTGTGCCTTGACATGGGCTTCCACGAAGTCTCGGCGTGTCACAATGTCGCTGTCCAGAAAGATGAGCAACGCGCCCCTGGCAAGCCTGATACCCTCGTTCCGAGCGGCGGCCGCGCTGGTATGGGCGCGGTAGCGGTACACCAGCGGGCAGACGCCCGCGCCGGCCTCGTAGACCTTGCCGCCTGCGTCGGCGTCGGTACTTGCATCGTCGCCACTACCATCGTCACCATCAGCATTACGGTCAGCATCACCACGACCACCACCCTTGGCATCAGCCCCAGCGTCGGCACAGGCACCGACATCGACAGCGGCGCCGGGCCTGCTAGTCGCTCCCGCCTCCGTCGAGTCGGACTTGTGCTGCTGAGGCCCGGCCTCAGACCTTCCCCGCGCCACGGGGCCGTCTGCGGGCCTCCCTTGCCACTCCTCGATGAGCCGCTCCACCATCTCCTGCGTCCCATCGGTGGAGCCGTCGTCGATTACGATGATCTCGTAAAGCTCGGTGGAATAGGTCTGGGCCAGCAGCGAGCGCAGACACTTCTCCAGAACCCATTTGCGGTTGTAGGTAGGCACAATCACACTTACAAACGGCGGCATCTCCAGCACCTGTCCCCGGGGAACCGACCTGTGGCGGCCCGTGATCCCACTTCTACAGTCTTTTTGTGACATCCGCAGTCTTGCTGTGGCAGTCTCGCGAGTCTACCTTCAGCGGTTCCCCAATCCTGTCCGTAATCCAATCCGCGAGCGGGTTGGCTGTCTACTAGTCTCTCCCAGGCTCCGGCGCGGCCCTCACGCCTCGGCTTCGCAGGACCCTATCCCTCCCCCGCGCTCGCTCTGCTGTCCACGCGAGGACCCCGTAGGGAACGAAGAAGAGCGCCAACATGTCTATGGAGTAGATGCTTAGGTCAAACTGCAAGTGCACAACAAGGGCGACGAAGACCGCCAGGGCAGATGGGGTCACACCCGGCAGGATTCCGAGCCTGCAGGCGCGGACGCCGCTTGCGACCCCGGCCGCGATTACCCACGCAACCAGCAGAACTCCGGGAATCCCCGTGGCCGCGCCGAACTCGAGGAATACATTGTGGGCAAAGGGCTGCTCCTGGACGGGATTGCTGGCATGGGGATAAGCCATATAGGCTTCGTCGAAATTGTTGATGCCCACCCCCACGGCCGGGTGATCGCTCATGATCGCGAGGGCGGTGCGCCAGATGTCCATCCGGTCCCGGTTGGCTGAAGGATTCAAGATCGTTGCATACCGGGCCCGGACGGGCGGATATGCGAGACTGAACGCGCCAAGCAAGGCCGCGAGCACTGTCAGGACGAGGATGGCGCGGGCAACGCGCCTCCCTCGCGAAGAGTAGACCTGCGCCACGAGCAGCACCGCCAGCCCCACCACGAATCCTACCAGCGCGCCCCTGGACTGGGTTGCCTCGAGGGCAGCGAGGGTCAGCGCTGCACATGCTCCGCATGCCAGCTTTTCCAGGGCGCGAACCGCCCGTATCAGGCGCCCGATGGCGATGATCGTCGCGATGGCCATGATGGTTCCCGCGGTATTGCATCCCACAAACGGGAGCTCTGCCCTGGGCACGCCGCCGCGCTTGAGCACAAACATTCCGAACCCCACAAGCGCGTATATGGCTCCCGCAGATGCCGCCGCAAGGAACACCGTCGCGAGCCGCGCTCCTTCGCCGCTGTTCGCCGCCTTCCGGGTGGCACCCAGGACGAGCCACCCCGTGAGCATCGCTCCAAGGGTGCTCCCGAAGGCGTTGGCAGGTTTCCACGCAAACGGCGCCGTGCCGAGCATCCACGCCGCGAGGACAAGCAGCGCGGTGGTTGACGGCGTAAGGCTGACCCGACGTGACCTGGGGTCGGCCAGGAGCCGGTAAACGGCGCAGATGAGGAGGATGAGCTGGGCGACGAGCGTGTGGCCGAGTGCGAGGCCTGCTACGCCCACATACCAGCCGACAACCTCCGCCCGATATGGGCGGGTCGCCGCCATCGCGAGGTCACGTGCCTCCGCCTCCTCGCTTTCCCCCGTCCTCCTCCTCGTCGTCGTTGTGCCTGTCCTTGTCCCCATCCGTGTTCCGGCACCTGTTTCGCTCCCTGTCGCAGCCCGCGCTGCCATCCGCGTCTCCACCTCTGTTTGCGGCCGCATTTCCCACATCCTGGTCCGTGACCCGGCTGACACCCGGGCCAGCCAGGGAACCGTTCCATCGTTGCTACTTGCCTCACCTTTACGCTATCCTGCTTCCCCCGTCTGGCCCTGCGAGAAGGGATGCGACGAAGCCCCGCGCCCAGCTCGTTTCACTGTCCAGCTACCAGTGTATTCTAGCTGGGGGAGCGGAATCCTTCCCGGCGGACCTCGCAGGGGTCACCGGCGGATGCAGGGGGCAGCGCCATCTGTCACGTGCAGGAATCGTGAGCCGGGCGCAGAAGGCTTCATCATGGTTGACGTCGGGCCCATCGCCTCCCGGCGACAGGCCTTCATCTCATCAACAGCAATGGCAGGCAGGAATTCCCGGTCGCCCGGTGGCGAGAACACTGGTAGAATCCTGGGGGAGTGATCCACGCCGGCCGAAAGGAGGAAGCAGCCCCTCCTTGCGACTCGAAGCAGTCCGGAGGAAGCGGCTGACACGTGACAGGACTATGGTAGCGCATATGTTGGGCAATCCCAGGACATCACGGGGAAACGGTAACCCCAGGGAGACCCTCCGTGAGCGTGGGTGCTTTGCCGAGTGCCAGCCCGGGGCCCCTGGCCCGGGCAAAGCCTCCCGGAGTGAGGCAGAGCCAGAGGACATCGGGGGCACCGGGAACATCGGGAGGATTGGCCGTCTCGCATTCGTGGTGCTCACCTTCAATACTCGCGATCTGTTACGCAGGTGCCTTGCCAGCGTGTCAGAGGAATGCGCATCCCTACCAAACCCCACCCTGAGCAGGGTCATCGTGGTGGATAACGCGTCCTCTGACGGAACCGCGGAGATGGTGCGAGACGAGTTTCCCGCAGTGCATCTCACGGTGAACTCCGAGAACCTCGGCCCCGCAAGGGGCTTCAACCTCGGGATCGCGAAGGCTCTCGAGGAATCGGATGCGGTCGTGGTCATGAACAGTGATGTCGTGATCCTGCCCGGGACGGTGCAGGCCATGCTGGCGTTCCTCGCGCACCACCCGGAGGTCGATGGGGTCTCCGGGCCGCTCCTCAACCCCGACATGACGCGGCAGCGAACGAGGACTCACATCGTGCGCCTCTTCCCCATCGATAGGACGAAACCTTTTCGCGAGGACTTTCCCGGCACCTCGTTCGCCATGATACGCGCGCGCGCATTCCGCAAAGTGGGGGGCTATGACGAGAACTACTACTTCTACAATGAGGACCTCGACTGGGCGACGAGAGCGAAGGCCGCCGGATGCGTATTCTATTATGTGCCGTGCGGAGGCGTCATCCACTTCGTCGGACAGGGACGGAAACAGAACATTTCGCGCATCGTGGCCGAGCTATACGGGAGCAATATCTACTACTATAGGCGTTATTGCCCTCGCTTTGCCTGGCTCGCGCTCATCCTCCTTCGCCTCGAGATCTCCTGGCGGATCCGTAATCTGCGCCGCGAACTCTCGCGCACCCAGGATCCGGCGGCGCGAAGAAGAATCGGCGAATCCATAGCCATCTACGTTGAGGCCAGAAGAAGAATGGAGGAGGAATACCTGAAGCGCACTCATCCGCAGATTCCGATATTCGCGTAGGATTCGGCACCCCGAGGGCCGCATCTGATGCAGACTCCCGTATCCGCTAAACCTGCAGTTGACAACTTCAGGCCCGATTTCCTTAGGAACCCGATTACCGGGGAAAACCTCGAATACGACCGTTATTATCGGACGGAACCGGCCTGGGCGCGGAGAGCAGACCATAACGATACTACCAGGTGATCTCGAACAGGCGGCTGCGGCCCATCACCTGATTTGCGGACCAGATGCCGACCGCAGCGCCGATAAGGGTGTCGCTAGGCCAGTGGGTGTATTCGTAGACGCGGGAGATGGCAACGAGGGTGGCACCGGCATAGAAGAACACGCGGTATCTGGGATACTGCCTCGCCAGGACTGTGGCGAGGGCGAAGGCGGCGGCGGTGTGACCGGACGGCATAGAGTTGTAGCCGTCCCGGATGCAGGGGCCGCTGAACGCGTACGGCCCCTCGCCCAGCTCAGGGCGGGCGCGCCCCAGAGCGGCCTTGAGGACCGCGCAGCTCAGGCCGGAGTAGATGATGGCGTTCGCCGCGAGATAGCCGGTCTCCGGGTCGCCGAGGGCCACGAGGCCCGATATCCCGAGGGTCGCCTCGCCGCTTCCGAGGCCCGTTATGACATCGCCCAGGCGGTCCCTCCAAGGATCTCGTGGGCCAGAGCTGATCTGGTCATAGAGGTCCTGATCCACAAGCAGGATGGCGCCGCCAGCCAGGGCGACGAGGCACGCCTTGCCGGGATCGATCTCGAGGCGACCGCCGTAGATCCGATGCAGGTCGTCGCAGAGTAGGTTTGTGGAGCCAACAGATATTCCGACAGAAATCCTGCGAGGGTCAGCGTTCAAGGCGACCACATAAGGCGGGATTCGCGGCTCGGTGGTGGCGGCCGGGGCCGGAGCTGGCACTGCTGCTGATGCTGGCGCTGGAGCCAGAGCTGGCAATTGCGGGGCATACTCGAAGGAGGATGCCAGCATGCCCCCGGATGAGGTGGTGGCTGGGCACGCCAGGGCCGCCGGAGCGCCCAGCGCCGCCACGGCCGCTACGATCGCCACGGTTGCCGCGGCGATACGTGTACCAAGCGGGGTGCAGCAAGGCTTATCGTGAACCTGCACGCGCTTCTACCTCCTGGGCGCTCGTTGTCGGATGTAACTCTCAGAACGCGTGGCCCGTTCTCGTCGCTCGAGGATGCCGGCAAGCAGCTGACATGGGCGACTATCTTGGAGACGCGGGGTGCGAAATAGGCAGCTCATGCCGACAATATCGCATATACGAGATGGTTCGGCAGAAACACTGCGTACTCCCGTTTTCCCTGTCCGAGCGCGCCAGATGGTACCGGGCACAAAGCATTGCCCTGGAAACGCGCAGCGCGTCTTCATTCCCCGATACTCCGGGCCGTTACTCGCCATTGACGACCCGGCGATACAGCATATATGCGATAATGCCGCCACCGGATAGACAGCACCGGCTCGACGGCGCCTGTGGCGGCAGGTCCACGTGCTGCCCAGCGCTCAGTGCGCGGCTGGGCCCTCTGCGGCCCTCTCGGCGGCCGCCGCGCTGCCGGCGGCATAGCCGCGCGGGTGGCGCCTGTGCCACTCCCAGGCCGTGGCCACGATGGTCTCGAGGTCGGCGTAGCGCGGCTTCCAGCCGAGATCGCGCATTATCCGCTCCGAGTTTGCCACGAGCACCGCCGGGTCCCCCGGGCGGCGCGGCGCGTCCACGGCCGGGATGTCGCGCCCTGTTACGCGGCGCGCCGTCTCGATGACCTGCCGCACCGTGTAGCCCCTGCCGTTGCCGAGGTTGTATGCCTGCGAGCCGCGCCCGTCCGCAAGGGCCTCGGCCGCCGCCACGTGCGCGGACGCGAGGTCGCACACGTGGATGTAGTCGCGCACGCACGTCCCGTCGGGCGTGTCGTAGTCGGTGCCGAACACCTGGAGGCGCGGCCGGAGGCCCAGCGCGGTCATGAGCACAAGTGGGATGAGCTGGGTTTCGGGGTCGTGGTCCTCGCCGATGTCCCCGGCCGGATCCGCCCCGGCAGCGTTGAAGTAGCGCAGCGCCACGTAGCGCAGCCCGTAGGCACGGTCGTAGGAGGCGAGGACGCGCTCGAACGCAAGCTTGGTCTCGCCGTACACGTTCGTCGGGCGGCAGTCGGCGTCCTCCTCGATGGGCACCCGCTCGGGGTCGCCATACACGGCCGCCGAGGACGAGAACACCATCCGCCCCACGCCTGCCGCGCGCATGGCGTCCAGCAGCACAAGCCCCCTGGCCACGTTGTTATGGTAGTACCTGGCCGGATCAGCCATCGACTCGGCGACCGATGTGTGGGCCGCGAAATGCATCACCACGTCAAAGCGGTACGAGGCGAACACGGGGTCGAGCGCCGCATTATCGCCGATATCCCCGACCACCAGCGGGCATCCGGCCACGGCCTCACGGTGGCCTTTCTCCAGGCTGTCGTAAACCACGACCTGGTGACCGGCTCGCAGAAGCTCCCGCACCACGTGGCTCCCGATGTACCCCGCTCCGCCCACTACCAGCACGTTCACTCCGAGAACACCTTCCCCACTTGCCGCATAAACCGCACCTATCTCGTGAACCGCACCTCCAGCCCGAACTCCTGCCTCTTCTCCCGCCAAATGGCCTGGACGTCGTAGCAGTGGTGATGGCTTGTGACGGCGAGGTCCAGGTCTTTCACGGCATCGGCGGTGACGTCGTAGGTCGCCGCGAGGCCGACGGTCCAGGACTGGTTCAGCCGCACCGCCATGTCCGCCGCCACCTGGTTGAGCGGACCGATGCTGTCAAAGGCGAACGGGCTTGAGCCCGAGACGGTCCGAAGCGTGTAATCGAGACCCGCGACGAGGCGCGGAGCCTCTCGCCCGAATGCGTCCAGCATGCCGAAATGCCCATCCAGGCTGATGGTGGCGGTGCGCGCGTCCAGGGCGTCGCCTGTGCCGTACCAGGCGCGCCTTGCATTCACGGCGATCCCGACTGTAACGTCGCCGGCGCCGCCGCTGCTCGTGCCATCCGCGCCCGCCCCGTTGTCTGCGGCGACGCCACCGCCAAGCCTGAGCCTCAGCGGCTTCGGGGCGACCGAGACAGACGCGAAAGTGCGCGTTGAGAGCACACCGCGCCCCGGCTCCTCAAGGCGCCCCGCCCCACCCGAAAGCGTAATAGACACGCCCGGGAGCTTGACCGGGTCCAGCGTGGCCTCCACCGCAGGCAGCGAGTACGCGGCGCCCGTGCCGTAGAGGTCCTTGCGGGCCACGGCCTTCAGAGCCACCGGGCCCACGTCGGCCAGGGCGGTGATGCCGCCCTGCACACCCGCATCAGTCCTCGTCCCGGAACGATAGCGAGCATCAGCCACGAGCGAAAGCGCGACTGGCGCGCCGGAGGGGACGGCCGAGGCATCCCGCCCTGCCGCCGCGAACCCAACGGCGCTCGAAAGATCGAGCCTGCATTCGCCGGACGCGTACAGCCCCTCCCAGGACCGCACCCCTCCGACGACCGTGGCGCTCATGCCTGGCCCCGGCCTCGCCTCGGCCCTGGCCTCCACCTGCACGCCCCTGCGGCGCGTGAGGTAGGCGCCCTCATAGCGGATGCTGAGGCCCTCGCGCGACCGGTCCAGATACGAAAGGCCGATCACCAGGCCGTTCGTGGGGTCATACGCCAGCTTCGGGACGGGATATCCCTCGCCCTCCACCCAGCCCACCCGTTCCCCACGCAAGGGAATCGTGAGCCTGGGCACCACCAGCACCGGCACATGCTCCAGCCACAGCACCGGCCACTCCGCCACGACGCTTCTGTCGAGGTATATCACCAGCTTCCTGGTGGTCACGCGGTAGCACGGGTCCTCAAGGTCGCACCCGGTGGCGTACGCCTGGGCGAGCGTCAGCCTGTCCGTCAACACGTCCATCTCCTTGCCGCGCACGTACACCCCCGGCACCGCCCCGCTCGGGTCGAGCACCCGCCCCGTGCCGGCCTTGAGGTCATATGCGAACAGGCTGCATCTGGTCACCGACGAGCCGCGCCGCACCAGGACATTTCCGCGCGCCAGGAGCTCGCCGGCCTCCACGTTGACGCGCAGATAGTCAGCGGACACGAAGAGGTCGCCGTATGTTGCTCGCACGTTGCCGGACGCCTCCACGACCGTGCCGTCGCGCCCATATTGATACTGCGTGGTCTGGGCTTCTATGACGACCGGCGTATCTCCGGGGTTTGCATCCTCCCCAGGACCGGCTGGCGCATCCTGGATGAGCCCGTCTGCGCCCGCTGCGGCCTGCGCCTGCACGCTCGCCGCCACCATGCCATGGCCTGCGCCAAGGATCAGCATGGCAAGGAGGACGATCGCCCACAGCCCACGCCCGCTTCGGCTGCTTGTCCGCAGGGCACTCTCGCACCGCCTGTTTGTTCGCCAGGCGCCCATTCGCCACCTGTCAGTGCGCCGCGCTGCTATTCCACGTCACTCCTCAAGAAGGCCCCTCGAGCGATGTCGGGGGGCCTCGCTCGCCAAACTGCCGGACCAAACCTGCAGGCATGCCGGCCTGATCCCTGTGCAGCCTCGGACGGCCGCGCCAGGGGCCTTGAGCAACGGTACGAGGACCAGCAGGGAACCTGAACTGTGCAGCCGCAAGGACATGAAGCCAGTTCGTCGCCTGCACAGGCGAACTCCGTAGCCTACTTCCGGCGTGCCCGGCTACTTACCTGGCTTTATCTGCACGGTCGGCGCTTCCTTCGTGATCTCCACAGCCGTGTCCACGGGCAGCGTCATGCCCAGGACCTTCGTGTCGGCACCGACGGCCACGTAGAATTCGGTGCCGTCCGGGATATTGACATCCTTGCCCTGGACGAAGAACGCGCCGAGCGCCCCCACCGGCCCGAACACTATGAACCCGGCCAGGCCCGCGCCGAGCGCAAGCTGCATCGACTCGTTCAGCTTCTGAGTGCTCTCGTCGAATGCAAGTGGGACCGCGACGGCATCGAGCGTGCGCACGTCTTTGAGCTCAAGGGTGATCTTGCCGTCACGGCCGAGGCGCCCTGCAGGCGATACTTCGGTGACTATACCGTGGCCGCGCGTCCCCTTCGGGATGACCAGTTCGCTCCCGATGACCACGTCGCGCGCCACCTCTATATCGACCTTCTGGCCTTTCTGGGTGACGCTGGAGTCGAGTTTCCCAAGAAGCCTGATCCTGACAGGCTGGCCCTTCGAAAGCATCGTGTCCTTGGTCCTGAGCGTCCCCTCTGGCAGGCATAGCGCCGCCAGGTGATCTACCCGCGCTACTACCGAGCCCTGACCGGGCGTCCCCAGAAGCATTGTCTCGAGCTTCTCGAGTTTGGTGACTGCCGGCTCTGAGGTCACGCGCCTCTGCACGAACCACTCGACCGCGCCGAGCTTGTACCCCACAGACGGACCCACCCCGGGACCACCGCCCGCGAGGAGCCGAAGCCTCGCGATCCGGTCTATTACGGACCCCTCCTGGGGCTTGCCCAGCAGGTCGCCTTCCAGCCGGGACACCCGATCCACGATGGCCCCGCCGAGCTCCTTACCGTACAGGGTTACTTCGATGGCGGCAAGGCTCTGGAATAGCGTCGGCTGCTCCTGGGCGAAGGCCGGGGCGAGCGATGTTGCGACGATCATAGCTGCAACGACCGCGACCACGCCTACCTTCTGGATACCTCTCACGCTGCGTACGTACACGCACACTGACCCCCTCTCCTCTCTACCACAGCCGGCCACGCCCCACCCAACCCATTTCTGACCATAAACCAAACGAGGATTGACACGTCGCGCCGCAGGGCCGTCAGAACCTGATGGTCAGCTCAGCCGTGGCGACGTTTGTCCTGTGCGATCCCGACAACATGGTTTCGGGATCCAGGTCCTGAAAATCGATGAGCCTGTAGCCGAGCACGATGGACGTGCTGCCGCCGAACGTGTAGCCAAGGCCGAAGCTGGCGGTGGTCTTTCGCGCGTCCAGTGAGAGACCCGGGAGGGTGTAGTCGCCGAACACGCCCGCCGCCTTCGAGCTGGAGTCAGTGGCCTTGTCCTGCGACGTGGAACCGCTCACCTCGATGCCCCTCGGCACGAGATCCGTGATCCGCGAATAAGCGTACCCTGCCTTGATGAAGGCCGAGTCTGACAGGGCAAACCTGTAGTCGATCCCGAGGAGCGTAGTCGCCCTGGATTTGCCCTCGCTATCGTCGGCACCTTCTTCGTTTCCCTTGACCAGCTCGTAGCTGGCCCGGAACATAGCAAGCTGGCTCAGAGCGTACTTCAGGTCGAGACGGGCGATGACATCGTCGCCCTCCCCCGGGGCGATACCGCCTGGAGCAGGCGGCCCACCAAGTGATAGCTCCGCCTTCGCCCCGTCGTCCAGCGGGATGCTGAGCGCCGTCTTCTGGTTCGCACTCTCGGCGCTTCTGTTCGTAGCGAGCACATTCTCCGGAGCGGCGGCCTGACGGTCCCCGCCGCTTCCGAGAAGCTCAGATAGCCTCTTACCGCCGGAGAAGGCCTGGCGCCCCGCGTCACCGGGGATTGCCGAAAGAGCGGCTACAACCCCGGGATCCGGATGCAGCCGTAACGAGGACCACGCCTGGAAGGACTCAGGCAACCCGGGCGTTCCTGGCAATGTAGCGAACGGAGCGAGCGACGAAGTTCCCGTTACAGGGGACGGTCCCGGCGCGTTCGCTATAGCCATGGTCCCATTCCCAGCCCCGGCAGCGTCGTTCGTCGTGGTCGCGCCAGAGGACGCCCCCACTCCGCCAATCACCAGGGGCCCGTCTGCACCGTCCTTGCCCTGTGTGACGCCTGACAGGATAGGCTTGCTCGTTCCGGCAACCAGAGCAAGCTCGCCGGCAAACTCCTCCTGCAGCCGCGTCAGCAACTCCCGCTGCGGAGGCGTGAGTGCCGCCCCGGCCTTCACACGGTCTCCGAGGCGCGCGATCACCCAGGCCATCTCATACCGCGTGATGGCCCGGCCTCCCCGAAAGGCATCGGCCGAGTAGCCTTCCACGAGCCCCAGGCGTGCGAACTCGGCGAGCGCATCGTACGACCAGTGCCCCTTCGGGACATCCGCGAAAGGGTTTGCCGCCGCGCCTGCCGCTGAAGCCGCAAGCGCCGTGAGAAGCCCAACTACCAGAAGAGCGAGCGCCCCATCATGACGTGCACCCTTGCGCCCCTTGCGCGCAGTCACACGTCCGCCACGGCTTTCCGATGCCCCTCCATTCATGTCCTTTCGATACATAACGTGCCACCACACTCCAGCAGCACACCCCAACCGGCCCTGCTTGCCTCGAGCTCGTACTACCCCCGGCAAGCCCGCCCAGCCCTGTTTTGCCCCAACTCGCCCTAATATGTATTCTATGACCCCGCGAGAAATCCCTCCCCGAGGTCTCACGTTTCGACTGAATGGAAAAATCTTTCGGCAAGGACAACGGCGACATAATCGTCAAACGGCTCGCCGGGCGTGCGCAGAGACAGGGGAACGAGCCTTCCCAGCCCACGGAGGGGGTGGTCCTCGAGGTACCTCCTCCGCCCCTCCATGCTGCTCTCATGCTCGTCGACGAAGACCACGCGAACAGACCCTGACCCGGCTCGGTCAAGTGCCGTCTCGATCTCCCTCGCCAGCGCCCTTGAGCCTGTGCGGTCGCCCAGGACAACCGTGTCGGAACCGTGCGTGCGAACGAACTCAAGTATGCGCCCACCCACACGCGTCCTCGCCACTATCTCCTTTGCCAGGACGGTACCGTCAGCCATCACCGCCGCCAAGCCGCACTTGTCTTGCCCCGGGTCCACGGCTATGACCACCTCGGGCGGCTTGCCCCGGCTTGTCTGCCGGCCGCCACCGGACGGCCTACTCCTGTCCTCGTCACACATCCGCACATCCCACCCGCACTTCAGATTCTACCAGGTTTGGTCGCGGGCGGGAATACCCTTTGCCGAAAACCACCCGAACAGGCGATCGTCTGCCATAAAGAGCGTTGCCTCCCCACAAAAAAGGAAAACCCCGGGAGAGTCGCCTCCCCCGGGGCATCGCATCAGGTCGGACTAGAAGGTGACCTTCAGCGAACCGCTGATGATGCGCGCCGTGTAGTCCACCAGGCTATCGTCGCCCTCGGTCTTGTCGGACTTCACGACCTTGTAGCCGAGCTTGAGCGTGGTGTTGGTGGTGATGTTGTAGGTGTAGTTCAGCTCGGCGATGAGGTTGTTGAGCGGCGAGTAGACTGCCTCAGCCGAGTTCATGAGCGCGTAGAACTCAGCCTTTGCATCGATGCTCGCCTTGGCCGTAAGCTGCGACGAAAGACCAGTCTTCAGAATGCTCTTCTTGTAGACATCGGTGTCCGCAGCGAGGTTCTTCTTGATCTCGTAGTTGTAGCTGCCAGTCGCCTTGGTCGCCTCGGTCAGCTGGAAGTTGGCCTCCGCGCCGGCCTTGAACACGCTGTTGTTGTAGTCGACAACACCGTAGTCCGCATTGTCATACTCAACGTCGAGTTTGTCTTCCATCCTGGTCCACTTGTAGCCGCCGGTCAGCTTCAGGTTATCCGTCAGGCCGTAGTCCACATTGAGGTCGAAGACGCTCTTCGTGTAGTAGGGTTCAGCCGCACCGCCGCTCTCCTTGATGCCGGCAGAAGTGACGGTGTACTCGGCAGTGATCGGGACGACCTCGTCCTCTGTGTCGGTCTTGAACTTCGCAACGTATTCGCCCTTCACGCCGCCCGTTAGCTTGAACACGTTGACGTTGTCAGCATAGACACCGGCTGGATCCTTGACATAGAGCGTGTTGTTCAGATCTGCGCTCGGGGTTACCCTAAGAGCGCCCCACAACGTCTCGTACTTGGCGCCAGCCGTGGCAGTGTTGGTCTTCCACTCGTCCCAGTCCTTGACCTGGTCGGCGTCACCCTCGACCTTGTAGCCGCCGCTCAGCTCGAGTTTGCCGATGGGCAGCTTGCCATCGATGCTGATGGACTTGATGTCGGTCTGGATGCCGCCGTTATCGGGATCCAGGTTCACGAAGTCCGGATAGAAGCTGTACTCTACCCGGGTGACGTTCCCGGCCAGCTCAAGAGAGCCTACCTTGCCGGTGACGTCGATCTTCGTGGCCGTTCCGGAGTCGTCTTCGCCGTAGCCCTGTTCCGGATTGGTCCAGCCGTACCAGACATCCTTCGCGAACTCGCCCGACACGGTCCAGCCAGGCGCCATGGTAAAGCTGCCGTAAACGCTGAGCACCGTGTCGCTGTATGAGGCGTGCGGATCATAGCCGGGGTTCGCCACATCAATCGATTGAGGATCCTCATAGTGGCGAACGTACGCAACGCCGAGCTTCAGGTTGTCGGTAAGGCTAACCTTGCCGTCAGCTGCACAGACGTACACCGCGGGAGTCTCGTTCCCCACGTCATCGGAGGGTCTGAGGAACAGCGTAGTGCCGGAGAACTTGCCGTACTTAACCTGGGCGACTACACCCTCGTAAGCCGGATCGCCATAGTCGTCTTCGAGCATGTCGCCAGTCATTGTGTAGGCCGTGAAGGAGCCCTCAGGGAGCACTGCACCGCCAGCGTTCAGTTGCGCAAGCATTCCAGGCGTCTTGACCTCAAGCGACATGTTGTCGAGCGCGAAGTTGGTCACGTCGCTACCGGCGAAGAGGTTCTTCACCGTGGCGAGACCGACGCTCACGACCACGTCGTCAGCAGGCTTTGCGGTCAGCGTGAGATTCAGCTTGTGCTCGAAGACGGAACCCGGATAGTACGCGCCATCACTGTGGGGCCCGGTATCGAAGATGTCGTTGGGATCCTTCCAGGCTACGCTCCCTTCGAACTTGCCCGTGCCTTCGTTCCATGTCAGATCCCAGGGAGCATAGATGTCGACATCGCTCAGCACGACCTCGCTCGACCCGCTTATCGTGACCTTCTCGTGGCCGGCGATGTGCGCGTCGAGCTTGGCACCGATCGCAGTGGCCTTCTCGTCAACCGCGCCGAGCTTCTGCTCAAGGTCGACGATCTTGGCGTTGGCAAGAGCAAGCTGCTCCTCGAGGGCGACCACCCGGACACCGAGGGCGGTGAGTTCCAGCCCAAACTCGGTCTTCAGGGCGTCGATGAGGACGATGAACTCCTTCGCCTTCGCCTCGATCGCAGCGCTGAGCTGGTTGTCGCCAGCGGCGATCTTCTCCTCGAGCTCGGCCTTGATGGCAGCGAGCTTCTCGGCAAGATCCGCGTCGCCCGCGGCGGCCTTGGTCTCGAGGTCGAGGGCCTTCACGCTGAGTTCGCCCTCGAGAAGGGCGATAGCGCCATCGAGTTCAACGAGCTTGGCGTTGGCATCGTCGGCCTTCTTGTCGACCTCGTCGACCTTGCCGGAGACCGCATCGACTGCGCCCTCGACGTTGGCGACCTTGCCTTCCACGGCGGCGACCTTCGCCGCAAGGGCGTCGAGTTCCTCAGTCTTCAGCTTCTCGACTATGGTCTTCTCAATGACCTTCTCGATAATCGGTTTCTCGACGGTCACGGTCTCCTTCTCGATGATCTTCTCGGTTGGCGCAGCGGCCGGAGCGGGCGCAGGCGGAGGAGTGACCCCTGCCTTGGCGGCCTCTATCTCGGCCTTTATCTGCGCGTCGAGGGAGACTAGAAGCCGTGCGACCACCATGGCCATCTGGTACCTGGTCATCGGCTCGGCGCCCTTGAAGGTGCCGTCGGGGAAGCCCTCGATGAGCCCGTAGGCGGCGAGCTGCTTCACCGCCTCGTATGCCCAGTGGTTCTCAGGCACGTCGGCGAACGGACCAGCCGCCGTGGGGACTGCCATCGCCAGCACGAGTATGGCTGCCAGCGCAATGGGCATGTACCTCTTCATCATGATATACCCCCTTGGTTTTACTCGTCTTCGGGGTCGTGTGCCTTGCTCTGCAGGTTCGGCGGTGAGTAGCCTTGTTCCCTCAGCCTCCGCAACCGGCGGCACCCGGCTCACGCCCCTCGGTTTATCCCTCACCGGCCTTCGTGGGAAACCTCAGGTTTTCACCTCCTCTCGCCCACTGCCGTATGGGATAAAGATGGCTCGTAGGCCAATACTGACCTCGCCTAGGTCTATTCTCCATTATGCCAAGAATTCCTTCAATTGGACGGAACTTTTTTGGCCATCTCGCAGGTATTCTGAGGTATCATTCGCCAGACCACCCTGAGATTCCTTCCGGAAGGTAAACTTGTCTTGCCTGCCAGGCATAAGGCCCCCGAGAACCTGCCTTACCTGCGCCGCCACAGGCTCCCTCTCCCTGCGCAAACACCCGGACGTTAGAGTATATGAAAAGCCCCCGGGGTAATTGCCCCGGGGGCTCTCCTGGTGACCACCGCTTCTCACGATGCGGCCACCCTTTCGACGGAATGCAATGGTCGCGCCGTGGCTTCCGCGGACCCCCCGCGCCCGGCCCGAGCCGCAGGTTGGGGAGGTTGGCCCCGAGCCTGCGGTTCGGCGGAACGCAAGTGTTCGGTCAGGTTTTGTGGGCCTGAGTAGATCGCCACAAACCCACGCTGCTTTTCAGCACGCAAGTCCTGTCCAGGGTTGCCGGTCTTGTCCAGGATTGCCGGTGTTGTCCAGGATTGCCGGTGTTGTCCTCCGGGGACGGCGCGTGCGGTGAGATGCGTTCGAATTTGGCGCTTGAGGCTAGCCAAATCCCAT
>JASEJE010000012.1 GCA_030024085.1 Bacillota bacterium
TAGCCAAATTCTCGACGCCCCGTCGTGCAAGCACCGGCAACCCCAGCACCGTCAGGAGAAGTGGCGCAAACTTACGGCGCAATACTCGGATGCGTGCCTGCCACGGCCAGCGCCCTTTCGAGCACCTCCTGGAGCCGCTTCTCCCGGCCCAGAAGGTACAGGTAGCCTATCACTGCCTCAAACCCGGTGGAATGCCTGTAATCGAGGACCGCCATGCTCCTCGGCCCCCGCCCGGTGTGCACGTTCCGCGCTCGCCTCGCCACCTCCAGCTCATCAGGAAGGAGAAATGCGTCCAGCCCGGCAAGGGTGCGCGCCTGAGCTCTCGCGTTCACCCGCATGGTGGCTTCCCTGTGCAGTTCGTCGAGGTCGCGGTGCCCGTCTCGAACGAGTCTCGTCCGCACGTAAAGCTCGTATACGGCATCCCCGACATAAGCCAGCACGCCGGCAGGGAGCCTGTCCACCTCGTCGGTGCTGAACCCCATCATTTCTCTCGCTTCCAGATGGTGCCCGACGCCGTATCCTCCAGAGCGATGCCCATCTCGCGCAGGCCGTCGCGTATCCTGTCTGCGAGGGCCCACTCTTTCTTTGCGCGCATCTCGCGGCGCACCTCCACGAGGAGCCCCACGAGACCGTCCACCAGCCCGACGTCGGCAGCGGCCGCGCCCTCCTTCTCGCGGAACAGCCCCAGGATGCCGCCGAGCTCCTGTATGGTATCTGCCGCGAGGCGAAGGCCTTCGGCGTCCGCCTCGCCACGTCCATGGAGCGCGTCGTTGACCGACCGCGCGAGATCGTGGACTGCCGCGAGGGCGACCGCCGTGTTGAAGTCGTCGTCCATTCCCTGGATGAACTTCTCCCGCGCCTCACGCGCCGCTTTCGCGAGGTCCTCGCCCGCGAATGCGCCCGCGCAAACCCCAGCCGCCGTGGGCCACCCGGCTGGCTCCCCGGCTGACCTCCCGGCTGGCTCCCCCGCCGGGTCTCCGGCCACCTCGGCCGCCCCCGCCGCCCTGGCTACCCCGGCTGCCCCAGCGCGCCCGGCATCGGCGATGCGCCGCCTGGCGGCATCAAGCGTGGACCGGAGCCGTTCATAAGCCCTCCGGGCCGCCTCGAGTTCCTCGGCGCTGTAGCTTGCCGGGCTGCGGTAGTGCCTGGAAGCGAAGTAGTAGCGGATGACCCCCGGCTCATACTGCCGCAGCACGTCTCGAACGGCGAAGAAGTTGCCGAGCGACTTGGACATCTTGGCGTCGCCAACGTTGAGCATGGCATGGTGGAGGAAGTAGCGCGCGAATGGCTCCTGGCCCGTGTACGCCTCGGACTGGGCTATCTCGTTCTCGTGGTGCGGGAATATGAGCTCGTCGCCGCCGCCGTGGAAATCGAACCCGCTTCCGAGGTATTTCAGCGCCAGCGCGGAACACTCGATGTGCCATCCGGGGCGCCCGGGACCCCAGGGGCTATCCCACGCAGGCTCGCCCGGCTTTGACGCCTTCCAGAGCGCAAAATCCATGGCGTTTCGTTTTCTCGGGTCCACCTCCACCCGCGCTCCCGCCATCATGTCGTCCAACGACCTCCGCGATAGCTTGCCGTAGCCGGGAAAGCGCGTCACGTCGAAGAACACGTCACCGTCCACCCGGTAGGCGTAGCCTTTCTCGACGAGGCCCTCGATGATGCGGATGATGTCCTGCATGTGGTCTGTGACCTTCGGGAACACATCTGGCCTTTCCACGCCCAGCCTGTCCATGACGTCCAGGAAATCCTCGTGGTACTCTGCAGCGACCTTGGCGGGCGAGGTGCCGCGCTCGTTCGCCCTTGCGATGATCTTGTCCTCGACGTCGGTGACGTTCTGGACGCAGAACACTTTCCAGCCTCGCCACCTGAGATACCGCCGCACCGTGTCCCAGAACACGTACTGGCGCGCATGGCCCATGTGGGTGTAATCATACGGTGTGATGCCACACTGGTAGATATCCACCCGCCCCCGTGTGCGGGGAACGAAATCTTGTTTTGTCCTGGTGAGCGTGTTGTACACACGCAGCGCCATATCAGCACCTCCTTGCGCGCCCTGCGGTCTCCCGCTGCAACCTGCGTCTTGCCCGCGCTGCAACCTGTAACTTGCCCAATACGCCAGGGATGCGGGAATTCCTCCCGCACCGCCTGAGTATGGCGCCATGAGTTTGCGCCATCTTCCCTGACGGTGTTGGGGTTGCCGGTGCTTGCTAGGGCGGGGCGTCGAGAATTCGGCTAGCCTTGAGCGCCAAATTCGAACGGGGCGCGCCGCAAGCGCGCCGTCCCCGGAGGGCGACACCGGCGGCCCTGGATGGGACCTACGCGCTGGAAAGCAGCGCGAATCTCTGTGGCGATCTACCTAGTGTCACGCTTCATTCCTTGCCGACGACCTCGATGGCCACCGGAGCGACCCCCGGCCCGATGAGGTCGATGGCTTCAGCAGCAGCTCTTGAGAGGTCGATGTCACGGCCGGCGACATACGGGCCGCGGTTGTTGATCCTGACCGTGACATGCTTGCCGTTGGAGAGGTTGGTGACCCGAACGACGGTGCCGAAGGGCAGGGTCCGGTGGGCTGCGGTCAGGCTCTCCTGGTCATAGATCTCGCCCGTCGCCGTCGGGCGCCCGTGCCACCTGCCGCCGTACCATGAGGCGCGCCCCACGTGCACCGACCGCCGCCTCTCACCGTCCAGCGACACCAGGTGCCCGCCGTCAACGCGGCGCAACACAGGCACGCCGAGGGCGGCGCGGATGTTGTTCGCCCACTGAAGCGCCAGCTCGTAGCAGGAACTCCGGTTTGCTGCCGCGTGCTCGCTGTCCACGGTGACGATGAGTCGATCACCGGCGGCCACGGCAAAGCTACCGCGTACGAGCGCGGGCTTCACGCCCTCCCCGCCTGAATCCGCCAGACTCTCACGAAGCCGCTGCGCCACGGCGCCGGCCCGCTCTCCGGCGGACATACCCCCCGCCTGGGCCCGGATGCGCATCACGACGTGGCTCCCAAGAGCCACCTCCCAGACCCCCGGGACCGTCGCCGACTCCCGGACCCTGACGATGACGCCGGTCTCACGAGCCCGAACGCCACCACCCAGCCAGGCGGCAGACACCAACAGCACCGGCACCAGCACCAGGACCAGCACCAGCACCGCGATGGACGCCCCAGCGACACTCGGTAGCCGGGCTTTCACGTGCGAGCGCTGGTCCTTGCTGCGCGCATCGCCCCAGTCACCCTGGTCGCCCCGGTCGCCCTGGTTATGCCGCTCACCTCGGTGGTCCCAGCAGCCACGTCGGTCCAAGCAGCCACGTCGGCTCCGGCGGTCCCGGCAACCCAGGTGGCCCGGGTGGCCCCGGTCGTCGTGGTCGCCCTGGTCACCCCGGCCAACCCGTCCGTCACGTCTATCCGCGCCCAAATTCACAGAAATCGCCTTCCCTGACCCTTCTCACCTGGGCCCCCACCGAGGCCAGCTTGGCCTCTATCCGGTCGTAGCCCCTGTCGATATGCTGGACCTCGCGGATCTCCGTCTCGCCCTCCGCGACGAGCCCGGCAAGAAGCAGCGCAGCGCCCCCACGTATGTCCCTGGGGCACTCCACAGGGGCGCCCGTGAGCTTATCCACGCCGCGCACGATGATCGTGTCCCTGTCCACCTGCAGGTCTGCGCCCATCCTTCGAAGCTCGTCCGCATACCCGAATCTGTTCTCAAAACGGGTCTCCGTGATCGCAGCCACGCCGGACGCCCGCGTCATCATCGCCACGAACTGAGGCTGAAGGTCCGTGGGAAATCCCGGATAAGGCTGGGTCTCGACGTTGACTGCCTTGCACCTCTCCGGCCCGCACACGCGCAGCACTGACTGGTGTTCCTCGATCGCCGCCCCCGCCGCCTGTAACTGGATTATGACTGTCCGCAGATGCTCCGGCACGGCGTTCTCAATGGTGATATCGCCCCCGGTCATGGCGGCGGCGATGGCGAACGTGCCGGCCTCCAGCCTGTCTGGGATTATCTCATGCCTTGCGGAGGACAGCCGATCGACGCCATCGATCCTTATGGTGCTCGTGCCTGCCCCGCGTATGCGCGCGCCCATCGAGTTGAGGAGGATCGCGAGGTCGACGACCTCCGGATCCCGAGCGGCGTTCTCGAGGATGGTCGTACCTTCGGCGAGCGTCGCGGCAAGCATCAGGTTGACGGTGGTGCCGTGGCTCGCTTTGCCCACGTAGAAGCTGGCCCCGCGCAGCCGCTTCGCCTGTAGTTTCACGTACCCGTGTTCGACCGCGACCTCCGCGCCAAGAGCCCTGAACCCGTCGAGATGGAAGTTGATACCCCGCGCTCCTATCACGTCGCCGCCGGGGAAAGGCACCTCCGCAGCGCCCAGCCGGGCGAGGAGCAGCCCGGCGGCGTAGAACGACGCCCGGAGACGCCGCACCAGTTCATACGAGGGGCGGTGGTTCGCGATGCCCGACCCGTTCACCTCGAGTCTCCCCGGTCCCACAGGCCTTATCTTCGCACCAAGCTCCTCCAGTATCTGGCATTGGGCATGTGTGTCCGTGTAGTTCGGGACGTTGTCCAGGACGGTCTTCCCCGCCCCAAGCGCCGCCCCTGCAAGAATTGCAAGAGCGCTATTCTTCGAGCCGGTCAACCGAATCGAACCGGAAAGCCTGCTTCCCCCGGTCACCACGAGCTTCGCCACAGCCACCCCTCCATAGACCCACAACCCTCACCCCGTGAAGACCGGCCGCAACCAGCCGCAACCACCCACAACCAGCCGCGACCAACCGCGATCAACCCTGACCGGCCCCAGCCAGACGCGACCGGCCAGGCGCGGAGTCCCTATCATATCACGCTATAGCCGACGGCAAGCTGCTCGGGGCCATCAACGAGGGCATGGCCGAACCGTCCGAAGATGGCCACTGAGACCCTGCCGTCGCCGCGCACGACGGCCATCTTGAACCCCCCGCCGAGCCCGGGATTGATCATGGACAACTGGATATATGCGTCCCTGACCGCATTGGAGACTGCGATCTTCTCGCGCACATCCTCGGAGATCACGCCGAGCGCGACGGCGGCCGCGATCATGCTCTCTCTCAGCTTTGCCGCGAGACGGTCTGCGCTCGCGCCGACCTGCGTGATGGCGCCCTTGTACCCGTACCCTCGGACCTTCTCGAGCCAGTATTTCTCATACTCCCGGCTGCGGGTCATCACGAGGTAAATCGATGCCGCCTCAACGGAAATCGTGGTGGCGCCCTCGTCCTCCGCCATCCCCTTGACTATGTCTCTCGGGGATACGACCCCCACAAGCATGCCCTCCCCGTCCAGAACGGCCAGGGCCGGCGCATTGGAGTCGTTCAGAAGGGAGCATGCCTCGGACACGGTGCACTCGTCAGATACCTTGATGAGCCTCGTGTCCATCACGTCGCGGGCAACCAGAGCATCCCTGGCCGGAGTAAGGAGATCCCTGTCCGATATGATGCCAATCGCCTGGCCGGCCTCGGTTACGAGGAGAAGGTTGGTGCCACTGTTCAGCATGATCCTCCGGAGTTCCCCGGTGGGCGTGCCAGGCTCGACCGTCACCAGGTTCGAATCCATTATCCGTCTAACTGTCACCTACTCTACCTCCCAAGCTGCTCGTTTCGTGTCTGGGTTGTTCCTGCGTATATCGGACGCTGCACGAGGCATAGCAGGCCATTCCCTCGCCCCGCCCGACGAACCCCATTCCCTCCATGGTAGTAGCCTTTATGCTGACGTCCTCCACTGCCACGCCCAGAACGCGGGCCACCGTTGCCCGCATCGCCGGCACGTACCCTGCTATCCTGGGACGCTCGGCGAGAAGCATTGCGTCCACGTTGTTGACGACAAACCCGGCCGCGCCGGCGCTGTCCCGGACCTTCCCGAGGATGATCATGCTGGATATGCCCGCAAGCGCCGGGTCCGTGTCCGGGAAGAGGTGCCCGATGTCGCCGAGCCCGCAGGCACCCAGAATCGCGTCGGCGATAGCGTGGACGATGACGTCGGCATCGGAGTGGCCATCAAGCCCCAGGTCGAACGGGACCACGACCCCGCCCAGAACGAGAGGCCTCCCCGGGACGAGCCTGTGCACATCAATACCCACGCCAACTCTGACTCCGGGCGCAGACCCCGGCGCCTGTCTCGCCATGAAGGGCGCCCCTTCCCCCTTCGGTCCAGTCTCGTCCCTTGCCCCGAGGAGCGCCTCGGCGATTAGCAGGTCCTCCGGGGTCGTGACCTTGATATTATCGTATTCCCCGTGGACCACTTTGACTCTCACGCCTGTCCTTTCCACCAGCATGGAGTCGTCGGTCGCGTGGACCCCGTCACGGACACCGACCGCGTAAGCGCTCTCGATGATCTCCCTGCGAAATGCCTGAGGGGTGGCGGCTGCCCACAGCGCGCTGCGGTCAAGCGTGCTCACTATTTCGTCGCCGCGCACCACCTTCATCGTGTCCCTGGCGGGCACAGCCACGACCGCGCCTCCGGACGCCCGCGCAGCTTCCACAGCCCGCGAGATCGTGCGCGGGCGAATCAAAGGCCGCGCGCCATCGTGGACCACCACGATCTCGCACGCGGCGTCGAGATGCCCGAGTCCGTGTGAGACCGATTCCTGTCGCGTGGCGCCGCCGGCCACGACATGCCTCACCCTGGAGACCTCGGCCCAATCCCCGATGAGGCGCCTTGTCGGCTCTACCTCGTCCGGCGCAACGATGACAACGACATCATCCACGCAGTCGCATGTCTCGAACGCACGAAGGGTGTGACGCAACACCGGCTCGCCGTAGAGGGGCAGAAACACCTTGTTGATGTTCGCCCCCATCCGCTGCCCGGCCCCCGCCGCGGCTATCAAAGCGCACACGCTCACGCGCCCACACCCCTCATCATCCTCGCCATCCTCGCGCAGGGCAGACAGCCAAACGGGCAACCGGCGGCTGTTCCCGTGGCTCAGATGGCCTTCGGCCTTGCGAATATCATCCTGCCGGCGGCGGTCTGGAGCACGCTCGTGACCATCACCCCGACCTCTTCACCAATGTAGCGCCTGCCCCCGTCAATGACGATCATGGTGCCATCGTCGAGGTACCCCACACCCTGGCCCACCTCTTTGCCGTCGCGGATGACGTGGACCGTCATCTCCTCGCCGGGCAGCACCACGGGCTTCAGGGCATTGGCAAGCTCGTTGATGTTCAGCACTTTGACGCCTCGCAGCTCCGCGACCTTGTTGAGATTGAAGTCGTTGGTGAATATCTTCGCGCCGAGCTCCGCGGCAAGCTTCAGGAGTTTGGAGTCGACCTCGAGGCCCTCGCCGGGATCCGCGTCAACTATCTGGATCTGGACGCCTTCCTGCTTCTGCATGCTGTTGAGAACGTCAAGCCCCCTGCGCCCCCTGTTGCGCTTGAGCGGATCCGACGAATCCGCTATCCGCTGGAGCTCCTCCAGGACGAAAGCCGGGACGATGAGAGTCCCTTCTATGAAGCCGCTCTTGCATATGTCCAGTATTCGTCCGTCGATTATGACGCTGGTGTCCAGCAGCTTACAGGTAGGGGCACCCTGATGCTTCGGACATCTTTCCCGGGATGTGGTCACGGCCCGCTCGACGGAGCGCGGGACGGCCATGAACAGGTTGAGGAGATCCTCCCTCTTCCTGACGGCAACATGCATCCCGAGGTAACCCATGAAAAGCGTGAACCCTATCGGAAGATACACTCCTATGTACGGCAACTGCGAGAACGGCAGCGTCACAAGGACAGCAATGAGAAGGCCGACTATGGCGCCGAACGCACCGACCACGAGATCCTGGGTGGGCGTCTTGTGGAGATTCGATTCCACCTTGGACGTGACCCGTCGAAGCCCCTGGGTGACCACAGGGGCGATGAGGAGTCCGACCAGCCCGCCGCCCGATGCCAGGAGGACGAATACGGCAGTATCATTGCTGGTTCCCAGGGCTGCGGGAGCCACTCCCACGACCATCCTGTGGACGAACACCCCGAGAAGAGACCCACCCACAAGGAAGATCAGGCGGATTAACTTGTCAAGCACGAGGGTTCTCACCTCCATTCCGCTTGAAACAGTTGATCGCCCCCTGGGGTTCCGGGGGCGCAACCGGTTCTGAGACGTTTCGTGTTGGCTCTCGCGGTTATTATGGGAATTGCGCGCCATCGATATCCATGCCTCTCTGTAGAGAGATCCTCTTCCGGTTCCGGGCCATGCCCGGTGTCAACCTGCCTTAACTTTGAAACGCACTTACAGGTGTACAGGTTCCCCTGCACCCTCGCTTTACTACTGGAGGACCTCCTCGATGGCCCTCTCCACCTCGGTCTCCTCGGCTTCCTGGGCGACCACGAGCTCACTTATGAGGATCTGCTTCGCATTGTCGAGCATGCGCCTCTCCCCTGTGGACAGGCCCTTCTCCCTGTCGCGGTAAGCCAGGTTTCTGACGACCTCGGCCACGGCGAACACGTCACCGCTCTTCATCTTCTCCAGATTCGCACGGTACCTGCGGTTCCAGTTGGATGACATTTTCGTCCTCGCCCCGGCCAGTATCTCGTACACCTTCTTGACGTCTTCCTCGCTAATCACGCTTCTCAAGCCGATGTCGCGCGCGCTGTTCAGGGGGACCATAACTTTCATGTCACCCAGGGGTATCCGCAGGATGTAATACTTCTGCCTTTCGCCGAGGACCTCCCTCTCTTCAACGGCCTCTATCACGCCAGCCCCATGCATGGGGTAGACTACTTTGTCCCCGACATTGAACACGGCCAAGTTCCCCCCAATCACACGTCGCCGCCCCGCCCCGACCCAGCCCGGCCGGTCCAGCGTATCGCGGCGGCACGACCCGGGTTCCTACTCCGCCGGACCTCAAAAGAAAGGCGGCTTTTCGTCTTCGCGTGTCGGCATCACGCGCACCGCCTGCCGCAGGCCCGCCCGGGGTTCATGGTATCTGAGATGGGGATAACGACAGAATCTGAGGCACTTCTTACCTGTTAATTCTAACATGCGCGCCGTCGGAGTGTCAATTCTCTGACATAGGCTTCCACTCATGGGACATACTGCTAGCACCCCCGGGAGTTCCGTCGCCCTTGCCACATTGACAACCTGCGAAACGCGTCGGTATAATGAAGGCGTGGCCGCACGGGCCACGGCGCCTTGCGTGAGACTTATGGAGCGAGGTGACGCGCGTGGAGCACGTTGACGTTCCGTCTTTCCAGGAAGCGGTCTCAGAATACCTGATCAGGCACAGGAGTATTCTCGACTGCATCTCCAAGTTCGACGAGGCGACCGCGCGGGTCAATCGTGCAATCATCAAGGCCGTCACGACTTGCGGCTGCGTGAAGATCTCCGCTTCTCGCCAGACATACCCACCCGATGCGTCCCTTGCCGATCTCAAGAAATACACCGTATCCCATCTCGACGGCACACTATGCCCCGAATGCCGTGAAGTGGTTGAGACCGAGCTCGGCCAGGCGCTTTTCTATGTCGCCGCCCTATGCGATCTCCTGCACCTCGACATGGAACAGATCATGGAGGTAGAGCGCAGGAGACTATCGACCCTCGGGATATTCAGCCTTACCTGAACCTTATCCCAACGCTGTTCGAGTTTCAGCCGCCTCGCGCCAGTCCGTCCGGTAGCGCCTGATCGCGCAAACGCTCGAGGCCATGCCTTATCGTTTGTGCGCGGGCCGCGCCGATTCCATCTACCTGGTCGAGGTCATCGGTTGACGCGTCGAGTATTCCCTGCAGGCTCTTGAACCTCGCAACAAGGTTGTCGGCAACCGATCTCGGCAGCCTCCCGATCCGGGAGAGAATCCGGTAGCCCCGGGGTGAGACGGGACTGTCGAGAGAGGCCGTGCCCCCGGAGTAGCCCAGGACCCGCGCGATGGCGCCGGGCTCGAGGATGTCGTCCTGAGGCGACGTGTAGAGGTCGCGTCTTGCAGCATCGACGGACCGCCCATCCGGCTTCGCGATGTAGTCTTCTATCAGAAGATCGCCCTCGTCTTCGATGTTCACCATGAGTTCGGCAAGTTGCATGCGAACGAGGCGACCCTCGCTGCCAAGCTCGCAGATGTACTTCTCGATCTCCCTTGCGACACGGCGCACCATCGTTGTGCGGAGCACTGCCGCGGCGACGTCGGCGATCGTCACCATGTTCTCGAACTCCAGCGCGCTGAGGCTCGCCATGGCCTGATCGCGCACGCTGCGGTATTTCTCGAGCGTTTGCAGGGCCTGGTTGGCCCGGGCCAGGGTTACGCTGATCTCCGGAATGACGTACCTGATGCCGCCCCTGTACAGCGTTATGACGTTCCTCTTTTGCGAGATGGCGATCACAAGCTCTCCCGTCTGCCTCGCCACCCTGTCAGCGGTCTTGTGGCGCGTCCCGGTCTCGCCCGACGAAATGGTTGGGTCGGGGACGAGCAGGGCGTTTGCTAAGAGGATCCTTCGTGCGTCCTCGCTCAGCAGGATTGCGCCGTCCATCTTCGACAGCTCGTACAGACGCGCGGGGGTAATCTCGCAGTCGAGGCGAAACCCGCCGTCCACGATCCCCATGACCTCCGGGGAGCCTCCTATCACGATAAGGGCACCGGTCCTGGCGCTGATTATGCTGTCCAGCCCCTCGCGCAGCACGGTGCCGGGCGCGACCGTCCTGAGCATCCGAAGGAGCGTGTCCTCCGAAGGTTTCCCGTCCGTAACAGGCACCAGGCTACCCCCCCAGCGCGATCTCCAGGGCCTCGCCGACCGTCGCGACGCCTTGCACGGCGAGGCCATCTTGAGCCTTCATGGCCCTGGCATTGGATATCGGCACTATGCACCGCCCGAAACCCAGCTTCGCTGCCTCGGCCACGCGCACATCAACGCGGCTGGCCGCCCGCACCTCGCCCGAGAGCCCTACCTCTCCGATTATCACCGTCTTCGGGTCACAGACGGTATTCCTGAAACTCGAGGCTATCGCGCATGCGATGGCGAGATCGGAGGCACGCTCGTCGAGCCGCGCCCCGCCCGCCACGCTCACATAGACGTCATACGTGGAAAGCAGGAGGCCGGCGCGCTTCTCGAGCACTGCCAGGATGATGGCCACGCGGCTCGTGTCCACTCCCGTGGTGGTGCGCCTCGGCGTGCCGAACGGCGCGGAGCACACCAGAGCCTCGATTTCCGCAAGGATTGGCCTCGACCCCTCCATGCTCGCTGTGATGGCGAGGCCGCTTACCTCGCGCACCCGACCCGAGAGGAAGAGTTCGGACGGATTCCTCACCTCTACAAGCCCTGAATCGCTCATCTCGAACACGCCGATCTCGTTCGTCGAGCCGAACCTGTTCTTCACCGCCCTCAGGATCCTGAAGCTGTGGTGCCGCTCGCCCTCGAAGTAGAGGACCGTGTCGACCACGTGCTCCAGGACCCGGGGACCGGCGAGCACCCCGGTCTTCGTCACATGCCCCACGAGGAAGATGGGCACCTGCGCCTCCTTGGCCTTTCGGAGGAGACGCCCCGCGCACTCCCTGACCTGGGACACGCTCCCAGGCGCTGACTCGAGTTCGCGGGTGTACACGGTCTGTATCGAGTCCACCACCACGAGGCCGGGGCGGACGTCGTCGATGTGCTGCTCGATCCTGTCCATGTCGACTTCGGCGACGACGAGAAGCCCCGGCGAGCGCACATCGAGACGCTCTGCCCTGAGCTTTATCTGCCTTGCGGACTCCTCGCCCGAAACGTAGAGCACCGAGAGGCCGGCACTCACGGCGTTCGAAACCTGAAGGAGCAACGTGGACTTGCCTATGCCGGGGTCGCCCCCCACGAGGACGACGGAGCCCGGCACTATCCCGCCGCCCAGGACCCGGTCGAGCTCGGGCGAACCGCTGGAGAAACGATACTCCGACGTGGACTCGATCTCGGTGATGGGCACAGGCACGCTCGCGGCAACCCCTCCTCCTGACGAGGCGGCGACAGGTTTCGCCACGACCTCCTCCGCAAGGGACGCCCACGCCCCGCACCCCGGGCACTTCCCGAGCCACCTCGGGGTCTCGTACCCACACTCCTGGCACACATATCGCGTCCTCGGTTTCGCCATGTCACACGCTCCCTTGCGAGCAAGGTTCAAGTTCGAGCCCTGGGCTCGCTTTCAGCCTGCGCAGATGGCCGTCGTGAAGTCCGCCGGGGTGACACCCGGCGAGTCGATACTGAAGTCCTCGTAAAACCGGCCTATGGCCTGTTCGACCTCCGCCGCCTCGCGCCTCACCCCAGCGAGGGCTTCCTCGAGGCTGCCAAGCATCTCCCTCGGGTAGAACGTGAAATCCCCGGAAAGAGATATATCCCGTATGGTCCCGTTCGAGACCGCGCACGTCACGGTAATGAGCCCGCCGGGAGCCTTGTAATTCTGCTCCAGCACCGAGACACCCTCTGCGATCTTGACGTAATCCTCGCGGGCCTTGCCCTTCTTGAAGAGGAACTCATCTCGCATGAACTCCTTTTCCAACTCGCGAGATGCCTCGAGGACGTCAGCCCCGAGGGGCACCTCCTCGAGCGGGCCGACCCTCGCGGCGAAATGCTTTGCGAGCAGGTCCTCCACCTCCCTACGTGGCGGGATCTTCCCGGTTTCGCGGAGGGTGGTCGTGAGGTTTTCCTCGAGGGACTTATGGACCTTGTCCCGGAACTTCTCGCTCGGCACCTTGAGGATGCTCGCCATAGACCTGTAGTCGAAGTCCAGGATTATGTTTCCCACAAATACCATGCATTCTCCAATGTCGGCCCCGCCGAGCCCCGACACCTTGCGGCCGTCCCGCGTGATCACATCGTTCACCGGGCGGAAGGCGGCGTCGACGCCGAGATCCCGGTAGGTATCCACGCAGGGACCGGCCACGAGCTCATAGAGCGCCGCGATCTTCCTGGGGAATGCGGGATTGTCCCGCCTCATCACGAGCTGGAAGAAGATCTGGTTTTCGTCGAGGAATGTCGTGCCGCCGCCGATCTCCCGGCGCATCACCGAGATGCCGTGCGCCCGACAGTAGTCGAGGTCAGCCACTTTGCGGGTGTCCTGGAAGTACCCGATGCTGACTATGGGCCGGGCGGGCGATACGAGTATGACCCCCTCCCGTCCCATCCTGGCAAGAGCGTGGAAAATGACCATTGATTGCTGCCCCGGAATCTTCCCCAACCGGTACAAGTACATCGTCGGACTCCTCCCCCCTAAGTGCGGGTTCAGAAATCACCGCCACTTCTCCATGGGTCGCCGGTGTTGCACTCCGGAGACGGCGCGCTTGCGGCGGGCCGTTTGCCGCGGGCCGCGTCGGATTCGGCATTCAGGCTTGCCGAATCGAGAGCGCGTCGTCGTGCAAGGGCCGGTCCCTGACTTGCCCCCGGAATCAGGGGCGATTTGCCAACCAGATCATTTCCTTGATTCGAAGAACGTTCGCAAGGCGGCAACGACCTCGGCGGGCGAGCCCAGGCCATCGGTCATCTTTTCGAACGGGCACCTGTCGGTGCCGTCGCGGTTCAGGATGGCGGAGGTCGTCGCCTCGGCGACCACGGGGATCCTCGCCGACCGAAGCTCCAGGAGGGCGCCCTCTGAGGCAAGCGGCGTGTACACGGCGCCCGCATCGCAGTAGATGCATAGCATCGCAGATGCCCTCCCCACAACCCGGTCCCCGACGACCGCCCCTTCCAGGCCTTTCCCGGCGCCGAGCACAGCATGAAGCAGGGGACGCACCCCGCGCTCGCGCGAGCTTGCAACGACCTTACCATCTTTCACTGCAACGAGGCCGAGATCGCCGTTGCGAAGTAAGCTGCGTGCAAGCTGGATATCTCCCTCGATCCTACAGCGACGCGTTGTACAGCTCAATGTGGAAGCACTCCTGCCAAAGCGAAAGTTCGCGAGGAAACGGATACGCGATTGCCGCCCCCCACGAACCAATTCTACCATACCTGCAGCATCCCTGAGGATACCCGAGGAATGCTTTTAAGGATCGCCGCAACACCGGTAAACCCGCGCCTTGACGCGGGCAGTCATCCGAACACGAGTGCCCGCACGAGCGGGATGAAGATGTCCGTCCAGGTCCTGAGCAGGCCGCCGAGGATCTTTTGCCGTGCGACAACCCCTGCACCGTACGTTGCCGGGTCGATGGACCTTCTGTCTCCCAGCAGGAAGAACGAATCCTCTGGTACCTCCACGGGCGGAAGATCGATGTTACCAGGGGCTTTCACGTACGGCTCGTCGAGTTCCTCGCCGTTCACAAGCACCCTCCCGCCTTTCACCTCGACCGTCTCGCCGGGCAAGCCCACCACCCGCGCGACACCGACATCCGCTGTGACCTGGGAGCCGTCTCCCCCGAGGCCGAGGTTTATCGCTATGAAGGGGCGCCTGAGATCGCGGCGCGTGTGGTCATCACGGCAGAACACGACCACGTCGCCCCTCTTGGGCGGAAATGCCCGCACGTTGATCGGGACGTATGTCACCCCCGTGGTGACTTCTGACCCGCCAACGAAGGACGCCTCTTTCTCGCGGATCACCCGTATGTCGCGCGCCACCCGCTCGTCCATGGGGTCCATGAGCCCGGCCAAGGTGACGCCCCGGGCGCCCACAGTCTTGAGCGCCAGCTGGGGGGCCCAGCCCACGACGTCTGTCGCCGCTTCAAACACGACCAACACGAGCACAGCCATGAGCACCCCGTGCCCGTACGTCACCCTGAGCACCTGGATACGCAGGACGAGCGACCATATTGCGGTAATGAGGGCGACAACGACGATCCCGACGAGCCATCCCGGACCCAGACAGCCCTGAGGGCTTCCTGGAGGCGACCCTCTGAAGACCGTGAACCTGAGGACGATGGCCAGGATGACTCCGATTACTGTCTCAGGAAGGTATGTATATCCCCATAGCCTCGCCAGATCGCTTATCCGACCTCGCCCGCGGAGCGTGCGGGCGACAAGGTGCAGAACACCGAGGAACAGGAGGAGAATCACAAGACCCACGGGCGCTCCAGTGAGAACATATGCGGGCAACCACTCGATCCCAGGAAGAAGGACCTCCGCGAAGTAAGTGCCCGTCGCCCACCACCCGAGCCACGCGATCGCGAGGGAAGGCCACATGGGCACGCTCGCCTTCATGTCGCGAAGAAGGACACCGGGATGTAGGATGAACCTCGCAAGCCAGAGCCGGACACCCCGCATTCTTCGTTCCCCCTCCCTCACCTCAAGGACCACTTCAGAAGCACGCGTCGCTTTGCCGGGGCTCGCCGGTGGTCCCGCTCCGGGGGCGGCGCGCTCGCGACAGGTGTCGCACTCGCGGATCGTCTCGGCGGAATCCGGACACCGACAAACACGGATCGCACCACCAGACTCTCGTGATCCCATAAACCCGTGTTCAAATCCCAAGCGGGCTCACGCGCGCGAGCGCCAGCGCCGCCAACTTCGCCATCAGCCTCTCGAGGCCAAAGGCGCCTGCCACGTTCGAGATGGCAAGCCACAGCACCAGCCCTGACGCGAGCAGCGCCTCCGCGGGATGCTCGAGCACAGGGCCTGCCACATCGTCCGCCCACGAGTTCAACTGTGCGACCAGGCTCCTCAGCCCCCGCCTTTCCGTCGCCCTCTGCCGCACGATGCGGGCGAGGCAGGCGGCGTCAGGCCCCGCCGCGGCCTCGTCGCGAAGCGCCCTTACGGCAAGGGTGACAGCCCCCAGTTCCTCAGCCAGCCGCCTGCAGGCCTCACACCCCTTGAGGTGAGCCTCGACCGCGTCACGTTCCGAGCCCTCGAGCTCACCCTCGGCATACATCAGGACCCTGTAGCGCAGGTCGCGGCATCTGGACGGACGACCCCTGTTGCGTTGAAGCTCTCGCATACCGCATCACCCCTCCACGTAGCCGCGGAGTTTCTCACGTAGAGCCCTCTTCGCATAGAACAGCCTCGACATGACCGTGCCCTCGGGGCACCCGAGCACCGACGCGATCTCACGGTAAGAGAGGCCTTCGATGTCGCGGAGGACCACTACCGCACGGTAGTAGTCTGGTAGCGACAGTACGGCCTCTGTCAGCCTGGCGCGCAGTTCGGCGGTCTCGGCCTCCCGGAGCGGGTTGCCGGAAGGATTATGCGTGCCTGCCACGCTTCCGGCCGCGATCGGGCTCTGCCTCGTTTCCGCGCACCCCTCGGCCTCCACCTGGTCCAGTGAAAGGGGTTCGCCGTGCCGGCGACGGCGCCGCAGAAAGTCGGTGCACAGGTTCATCGTGATGCGGTAAAGCCATGTGGAGAACGACGACTCCTCCCGGAACCTGCCGATGGACCGGTAAACCCTGACGAACGCCTCCTGTGTGATATCGTCGGCATCGTCAGGATCCCCGCTCATCTGGTACGCGATGCTCCAGACCCGCCGGTGATAGGCCGCGACCATCTCCTCAAAGGCCGCCTCCTCCCCGGCACGGCATCGCCGTATGAGGGCATCGTCGGGCGTCGCCATTCCCGCGACCCTCCTCACCGCTGCCCCGCATCACACCCCACGTGGTTAGACGCTGTGGAACGCGGTTTATTCAGGGAAACCAGTCTGCCACAGGGTTCGCCACCGACGCAGAGATCCCTGTCACCAGGAAGCATGAAACGGCCGGGTCGGGGCTCACCATTTCGGATGAAGCCCCTGCCCGGCCGCCGTTCCCGCGTTTCACCGGTTGGCCGATGCCACCGGCACGGCCCGGAGATTGATGCGACTTGCGCGTGATCCCGCCGGGGCGCATGCCGCCGGAATCGCCCACGCATCGGAGGCTATGCCGCTATACCGTCGATGCCCGCCTTTCGCGCGCCTGGCTCGCGGCGACCCTCTCCTTCGGCTCGACGCGCTCTACGATCATCCGGCCGTCTTCGACGGAGACCGACACGGTGTCGCCGTCCTTGATGCGGCCCTGAAGCAGTTCCTCAGAGAGCTTGTTCTCGATCAGGCGCTCGATGGTCCTCCTGAGCGGGCGCGCGCCGAACTCCTTGCTGAAGCCTTCCTTCGCCAGGAGGTCCCTGGCTTCATCGCTCACCTCGAGGCGGATGTCGTGGTCTTTGAGCCTCGCCTCCACGTCGTTGAGCTGCAGATCGACGATCCGCCTGATCTGCTCCGGGGTCAGGGCGCGGAATACTATGATCTCGTCCACCCTGTTCAGGAACTCCGGCCTGAATGTCCGCCGAAGCTCTGACGTGATCTTCTCCTTCATCTGCTCGTAGCTGTACTCCTCGTCCTCGCGCGCCGTGAACCCGAGCCTCCCCTCGCGGTCGATGAGGTTCGCGCCGACGTTTGACGTCATTATGATGACGGCGTTGCGGAAGTCCACGGTCCGCCCCTTGCCGTCGGTGAGCCTTCCGTCCTCGAGCACCTGCAAGAGGACGTTGAACACGTCGGGGTGGGCCTTCTCCACCTCATCGAAGAGCACCACCGAGTACGGACGCCGCCTCACCCTCTCAGTGAGCTGGCCCGCTTCCTCGTAGCCGACGTAGCCGGGAGGCGCGCCTATGAGCCTTGAGACCGTGTGCTTCTCCATGTACTCGGACATGTCGAAGGCTATCATCGCGTCCTCGTCGCCGAACAGCGCCTCGGCGAGGGCCCTCGCAAGCTCGGTCTTGCCGACGCCGGTCGGCCCGAGGAAGATGAACGACCCGATGGGGCGCCTGGGGTCCTTGAGCCCCGCCCGCGCCCTTCTTATGGCCCTTGCGAGCGCCTGGACGGGATCGTCCTGACCGATGACCCGCTTGTGGAGGATCTCCTCCAGCTTCAGCAGGCGCTCGGTCTCCTCCTCGGCAAGCTGCGAGACAGGCACGCCCGTCCACGACGAGACGACCTGGGCGATGTCCTCCGCCGTGACGGTGGCCTCGTCCATTCCCCGCTTGCTCTGCCACTCGTTCTTCTTTGCGTCGATCTCTTCCTTGATCTTCTGCTCCTTGTCCCTGAGGTCCGCAGCCTTCTCGAACTCCTCGTTCTTGATGGCGGCCTCCTTTTCCGTCCTGATCCTGTTGAACTCGTCCTCGAGCTTCTTGAGGTCCGGCGGCGCGATGGTGGTCGCAAGCCGCACCTTCGACGACGCCTCGTCCACGAGGTCGATGGCCTTGTCCGGCAGGAACCTGTCGGTGATGTACCGGTCCGCCAGGCGCGCAGCGGCCCGGAGTGCCTCATCGGTGATCTTCACCCGGTGATGAGCCTCGTACCTGTCGCGCAGACCCTCAAGGATGGCGATGGTCTCGTCCACGGTGGGCTCGCCGACCATGATCGGCTGGAACCTCCGCTCGAGGGCGGCGTCCTTCTCGACATACTTCCTGTACTCGTCGATCGTCGTCGCGCCGATGCACTGAAGCTCGCCCCTGGCAAGCGCGGGCTTCAGGATGTTCGCCGCGTCTATGGCCCCCTCGGCGGCTCCGGCGCCCACTATGGTGTGCATCTCGTCTATGAAGAGCACCACGTCTCCCGAGGCCCTGATCTCGTCGACGATGCGCTTGAGGCGCTCCTCGAACTCCCCGCGGAACTTCGTGCCCGCCACTATGGACCCCATGTCCAGGGTGATGACGCGCTTTCCACGCAGTACCTCCGGCACGTCGCCCTTTGCGACATTCTGGGCGAGGCCCTCAACGATTGCGGTCTTGCCGACCCCGGGGTCACCTATGAGCACGGGGTTGTTCTTGGTCCTGCGGCTCAGGACCTGAATGACCCGCTCGATCTCCTTCGCTCGGCCGATGACCGGGTCCAGCTTGCCCTCTTCGGCCATGGCGGTGAGATCGCGCCCGAACTGGTCGAGAGTGGGCGTCTTGTGCGCCTTTTTCCCCTTCGCCGCCGCGCCCGGGGCCTCCCCGAGCAGGCTCACGACCTCCTTGCGCACCTTGTCGAGGTCCGCCCCCAGGCTCGTGAGCACCTGCGCGGCCACGCCCTCACCTTCCCGTATGAGCCCGAGAAGGATGTGCTCCGTGCCGATGTATCCCTGGCCGAGCTGTCTCGCCTCGGCCATGGCAAGCTCCAGCACCTTCTTGGCGCGCGGCGTGAGCGTCAGCATGCGCACCCGCTCCGGGTCGCCCTTGCCGACCATGCTCTCCACCGCCTGTCTGACGTTGTCCAGGTTTATGCCGAGGTTCTGAAGGGCCCGGGCGGCGATGCCCTGCCCCTCACCGACGAGACCGAGCAGGAGGTGCTCGGTGCCGACCACGTCGTGACCGAGCCTCCTGGCCTCTTCCTGCGAGAGCTGCAGCACTCGCTGCGCTCTCTCGGTAAGTCCTCCAAACATCATCATATCTATCTCCCTTCCTTCCTGGCCCTGATCTTCTCCCTTATGAGCGCCGCCCGCCTTACGTCCCTTTCCTGGGGTCCAAGTTCCTTCCCCATTATCCTTTGCAGGTAAGCAGGCTGGGTGATGACCATGAGTTCGTTAAGGGTCTTCGCGTCAACGCCCGCAAGCAGCCCGGCCTCGACGCCCAACCTGACATCGGACAGAAGCCCGAGGGCTTCCTGGGACGTTATGAGCCGCGCATGGGACAGCAGGCCGTAAGCCCTGTTCACCTTGTCCTCGAGCTGGTCTTTCCTCTCGCGCACCAGTCTCCCCCGAACGGTGCGCTCCTGGTCGATAACCTGCCTTGTCACGCCCGCAAGGTTATCTACGAGTTCGCCCTCGGAGCGGCCGAGAGTCACCTGGTTGGAGAGCTGGAACACGTTTCCGGTGGCCTCGGACCCTTCCCCATACAGCCCCCTGACGGCGACCCCGACGTTTGAGACGGCACCCAGCACGCGGCCCACCTGGCCTGTGACGGCGAGGGCAGGGAGGTGCACCATGACCGAGGCCCGCAACCCTGTGCCGACGTTGGTCGGACAGGCGGCGATGTACCCCAGCTTCTCGTCGAATGCATAACTCAGCTTGCTCTCGAACATCTCGTCCACCTGGCTCGCCAGCTTGAGGGCGTCCTCGAGCTGCAGGCCGGGCAGGAGCGCCTGGATGCGGAGGTGGTCCTCTTCATTCACCATCACGCTGACGCTCTCGTCAGGGCGTATCGCCACCAGGCGATGCTTCGCGCCCTGTGCGTGCTGGGGGCTGATGAGATGCTTCTCGACGAGGATCTGCCTGTCCAGCGCCGGGGTTTCGGACAGGCGGATCACCACGAGATCTGCAAGGCCACTGGTTGATCTCATCGCCCTCTGGACCTCGTCCGCAACCTTCGCGAGGTCTGCCTCGGACGCCCGGTGCGGGAATGGAATGCCGGCGATGTTCCGGGCGAGCCTCACCCGGGAACTCAACACCACGTCGGCGGACGGGGCGTCGGCCCGCATCCATGCGCTGGACGTCCTGTCTATTATGTCCCCGAGAGACATGGCGACAACCTCCCCTCAACCCTCGCCCGCAAGGTCCTTCTCCAGGACGCGGATCCTGTCGCGAACCTTCGCGGCTTCCTCGTATTGTTCCTTCGCAACCAGCCTGGCAAGCTCAGCCCGGAGGTTCTCGACCTCCCGCCTCTTGCCGGTCACGGCACCCGCCCTCCCAGGGACCTTTCCGGTATGGCGCGTGCTGCCGTGGATCCGCCTCAGCAGCGGCTCCAGCCTCGGGCGGAACTCATCATAGCAATCGGGGCACCCAAGGAACCCCGTGTTTCTGAAGTCGGAGAAATCCAGGCCGCAACTGTGGCAGCGGCTGGTCACGCCGGCGGGAAGGCCGGTAGGCCCCGTCATGAAGCCGGGATCGTGCTGCAGCAGCCCCGCAAGGAGACTCGGAAACGAGAACTTCGGCTCGGCGAAGAAGTCGAGTTCGCCCTTCTCACGCGCGCACTGCTCGCAGAGGTGCGACTCGCTCTTCACCCCGTTGATTATCTTTGTCAGATGGACGTTCGCAGGCCTCTTTCCGCACTCGTCGCACATCATCGCTTACACCCCCACATCACACATGATGCCCGGACCGGTCCACGAAATCATCGGGCTGGACCCCGGGGTCCCATCTCTCCGAAAGATACGGAGAGATCCCGAGAGATGCGCCGGCTCCATCCAGCCGGCCCTGTCTCGCAGACTCGTCTGCCACACCCTATTCCCGCAGCAGCAGCATGACCATGGCCTTCAGAAGGCTCGCCCGCACCGTCCCACGGTAGCTCGGATGGAGCCTTTCCGTCTCGCGCTCGAGGACGGCCCTCACGAACGCACGGTCACCCTCGTCGAGCAGGCCCTCGTCTTCGAGCCTCAGAAGCAGGGAATCGGCTCGCCTTTCGGTGATCTCGTCGCCGATCTCCGCTTCGATGAGGGACGCAAGGTTCTGGCTCGGCCGAAAGGACAGCCGGACTATCCTGATGTAGCCGCCGCCGCCCCTGCGGGTCTCCACAACATAGCCCCTGTCAGGGGTGAACCTCGTGGTGAGCACGTAGTTGATCTGCGAAGGCACGCAACTGAACATCTCCGCAAGCTCGCGCCTTTGCAACTCTATCATGCCCTGCTCGGCCTGTTCGAGAAGCCGCTTGAGATAGCTTTCGATGTAGTCTGCAAGATTGCCCACGGATGACCCTTCCCGATATCCCTTAACGTTACCGGATCTACAATGTGGTATTGCCGGGAACGCCTTTGACCTTTCCTGACCTTTCGAGCATATTATAACACTTCCATTCCCGAAGCGTGCATCTCCGAATAGCCGGCGCAAAGCGCCATATGTGGCCGCGCTTGCAGGCCATTCGCCATGAGATCGCTGTGCCATTGTATCTCGCGTCCGCGCGCGGGCGCGCATGCTCGGACGACCTCTCTGGCCGGGTGCATCCATCCGCCTTTCTGCACGACCTGGGGACTCACAGGGACCAGGGATACCCACGGCGCCCCGGAAGTCAGGTCGTCAGCTACGCACGAGGCTCGCGGGCAGGCCAGGCATTGCCCTGGCGCAGCGCCCCCAGGCTCTGCGTGCCCTGTCCGGGGAGATCCAGAGGCCGGGGCTGAGCTACGGGGAATGGCATGGGGCAACCCGGGCCCCTGATACTGCCGTGTCACATGGGGATGTCCTGGTAGCGACGTCACCTGAGCTGACAGGTGACGGGCGTCACGGGTTCGTCCTCAAGCGTTCCCTGCGTCCTCATTGAGAGCCGTCCGCTGATGTACATCACCGGTCCGGGGCTTACCCGTTCCCTGCGTCACACATGCAAGGGGAAGGATGACGTACATCACTCGTCAGGCTCCTCCCGTTCCGTGTGTCACGCATCGGGAGCCAATTGCTGACGTGCATCATCGTTGTCGCGTCACCTGTTCCCTGTGTCACGGGTTCTCCATGAGTCGTTCCACACGTCACTCGTCGAAGCGGGACGGGTGAGGTAGGTCACGGGTTCCTCGCCAACCGTTCCCTGTGTCATCATTGAGAGCCATCCAGTGATGTACGTCACTGGTACGGGCCCTACCCGTTCCCTGTGTCACACATGCAAGGGAATCGATGACGTACGTCACTTGTCAGGCTGTACGCGTTCCGTACATCACGGGTTCCCCGGGAACTGTACGGTCAAGGGCCGCCATGGCGAGGAGTCGCCCTACAAAACGAGCCCGCCAGACTTGCCAGACCGGATGACATTTCGTATCCGACAGAGCATCATCAGGCGGGGGCTCACTGTGTCCGCGATGCGCAGGACACGCGCCGCTCATGGGCGAGGAGCCATTCCTTGAGCGCGAGGCCGCCGCCGAACCCCACGAGCGACCCGTCTTTTCCGACCACGCGGTGACATGGGATGATGATGGGCAGCGGGTTTGTCGCAAGCGCCTTTCCTACCGCCCTTGCCGCGAGGGGCGTGCCTATGGCTGCGGCAACCTCGCCATAAGATGCTGTCGCACCATAGGGAATCCGGCGGGTCTCTTCCAGGACTCGTCGGACGAATGCGCTGACAGTAAGGTGAATCCGGCAATCGAAGGCGCTTCGAGTGCCCCTGAAGTATTCATCGAGCTGCGCGTGGAACTCCGCGTTCTCACCCGCGGCGGGGACGGGGATGGCTCGCGGGAACTTCAGCGCTAGCCACGCTAGGATTCCGTCCTCGCCGGGGAGGGCCACCTTCACAAGGCCTTCCGGTGTCGAGGCAAGCCACAACCTCCCTACAGGTGAGTCCAGCGTGGAATGGAAAACCCGGTCCACCCACCCACAGCCCTGCGATGCGATAGCCACAGTCAGAACCTCCACCGAGGCACTGAGCGTGCGACCGCTCAGCCGCGCGTCCGTGCCTCAACTCTCTTTCATGCGTTCTCGCTCATCTGTCATTCGACTCGAGGGTCTTTCTTCCTTCTGTCGCCTGCAGGCTTGCGTGGGAGCAACGGGATCGCTGCCTTGCGGCAGTATCATCCCTGCCACAGCAACGCCCGGGCCCACGCCGACCTGCAGCGGGACCCGGGGACGTAGCTGTGGCAATACGTTATCTCGCCTCCGCTGGGGCGCTGAAGATCCCTGGCGCTCCTGACAAAGCGGGAGGCGCCGCTGGTCTCGCGCCTGGAAGCCTCACTGGCTTGCAAGGGCTTCTATAGCTTCGATCGCGGTCATGCCCGTCCTGGCACAGGCCATGAGATTCTCGCGAATCCACTCCTGGTCGCGGGTGCGCACAACCTCCGCAAGAGTCGCGCCCAGCCGAGCCTGGGTGCTTTCGTCGAGCTCGTCGAAAGACGGCGCGCCGCTCGCATCGTGGTCGACCGATCCGTCCGCTCCCTGCGCGAGGTCGGGGAAGTAACCCTGCTGCACAAGCTCGGCCATGAGGCGGAGCGTGGCCGCCAGCTTCTCCTTATCGACCCCTGCCCTCCTCGCCTGGTACGCCACGCGAGCAGCGAATTCCTCGCCCAGTCCAAGCGACCGCGCGTACCCCGCCATATCCGAACCGTCAGAGGAATCGTCATGATCGTTATTGTTGCCATCGTCATTGTTATTGTCATTGTCATTGTTGTTGTCATTGTTAGAGCCGTCGCCGCCGCCGCCTGCGCCATCCCCCGGATCGTCCTGGCCGTCATCATGCCCGTTCCCGGCGCCGTTGCCATCATCGCGACCATCGTCATCATGGCCGCCGTCGTCATCGCCGTCCTGACCGCCGTTGCCCGCGCCGTCCCCGCCGCCCTGGTCGTCATCGTCGTCGCCAGGCCCGCCCGAGCCCGTGGAACCGCCGTCGGCCCTGAGCGCCGGGCTGCCCGTCCCCGGAGCCCCCACAGAGCCGCTCGCCCATGCAGGAAGCGCAAAGGCAAGCATGAGGACGAAGATCCCTACCATCACAACCTTCCACCATTTCCAGACCCGCCGCTTCATGGTGCATGTACCCCCTTCTGTTGTAGTCGCGCGGTCTGGCCTACAGAGTCCCGCGCGTTTTCTGCTTCCATTATCAGGTCACGGCGAACGAGAGCACGTTGCCGCGGTCACAAGGGGGGTGTGTTTTTCATCACATTCCCACAAGCAGTGAAGGCCCGCACGCAGCACGGGGTATGCAGAACGGAGCGGAAAACGCGGACAGCGGCCGAAAGCGGAAGCGTCTCAGGTCACGAGCCCGCGCAGGGCGTCCTCGTTCTGGATGACGAGGCGCCTGTCGTCCTCGACCGCGACGAGCCGACTGTCGTGAAGCTCAGCGAGCACCCTTGTGACCGTCTCCCTTGTCACGCCGGCGTAGTTTGCAAGCTCCTGGTGGGTCAGCCTGACCTTGAGGCGCACGCCCTGGGCCGCCCGCTCCCCGTGAGCGCGCGCAAGCTGTAGCAGGGCCTCGATGATCCTGCCGCGCGCATCGCGAAACGCAAGGCGCTCCAGGTCCTCGTTGGTCCTGCGCAAGCGCTCGGCAAGGGTAAGTGCGATGTCGGTGGCGAGCCCCGGGGTGCTTTTCATCAGACCGAGGAATGGGTCGCGATCGATGATGAGCACCTCGCAGTTGGAAAGGGCCTGGGCGGCGGCAGACCTGGGCGCTCCATCGAAGATGCTCATCTCGCCGAAAAAGTCCCCGGCCTCCAGGATGGCAAGGGTCTTCTCGCGCCCGTCCTCAGAGACCTTGTGGATCTTGACTGCACCTGCGGCGATTATGAGGAGAGAGCCACCGGGGTCGCCCTCGAAGAATATCGGGCTGCCGCGTTCATAGCGGCGCCTGCGCGCGATGCCCGAAAGCTTTGCAAGGCCTGCCTGGTCCAGGCCGCTGAAGAGAGGCACCGTCCCGAGGATTTCGAGGGGCTGAGAGCCTTGCAGCAATTGACGCCACCTCCGTTACCTGCCGACCACAGGCGACCACGGGCCTCGGCAGCAGTCGTCGCCGTCGTCGTCAACGTCCGCGCAATCATCTTCAGGGTTGTCGCCGGGCTTGGCGTCGCCGGGCGGCCCTCCGACATGGCCACCGTCATGGTCGGGAGGGTTCCCGGCGCCCGGGTCCTGTTTGCCGCCCTTCTCATCGTCGTCGCCGTTGTCGTTCTCATCCCCGTCATCGCTATCGCCGTTTGCGAACCGGCCTTGCTCCTCCGCCCATACCCGCTTCTCGTCGTCGCCCATCGGCTCGGGCTCTGCAGGAGCATGGCCTCGCCTGACCCGGGTAGCGTAGCCTTGAGGCACGAGTACGGCCTCGCCCGCCCCGAACACTTCAACGACCCCGGATGCGACCGAGACCGTTGTCGCAGACTCATCGCTCACGCACACGCTGAAGTGCGTCCCGCGCACGCCTACCACCGCGCTGGGGGTCTCGACGCTAAAGCCGGCGGCGCCCGACGCGGCGGACTTCACCTTCGCCCACAGCCTTCCAATGAAGAGTCGCAAGTACAGAAGGGAGTCGAACCGGACCTCGCACCCGGGGCCAAGCGTGATGGAGCCCCCATCCGCCAGGCCAAGGACCGCCCAGGAGTCCGGGCCGCATCTTATGCGGTCCCCGCGGCATATGAGGCGGCCCACCTCGATGTCGGCCCACTTCTCGGACCTTGCAGGGAGCAGCACGCATCTTCCCTCGACTTTCGCAACGGTGGCAACCGCCTCCGCTGCAATAGCCTGCGCGCGGGCACCGCCCAAAAGTCCCCGTCCCACCCACACGCAGAGCACCGCAAGCACAAGGAAGAGAAAGAGCGCCCTCGTCCCCTGCCTTACCTGCAAACCTACGCTGAGTTGCACCATGCTCTTTCACCACCTGGGTGGGCCACAGGCCGTGCCCCGCGCAGCCTCAGGATCTCTTCCCTTCGCCGGACCCGCCTCATCGCTGTCGCGCGGGCGATGGCACACTCGCCCGCCGGGCGGGCCCAGCCTGCGTGTATCGGGAACGGAGGGCCTGGAAGTCCCCACCTTTACTTTGGTGTCACCGGCACGCGTTTTCTGTGACCGGCGTCACAGATCCCGGCGTAAATGTCCCCGCCGGGTATCACAGGACATCACAGCACATCACAGGAGCTCGTAGACGTCCACAGGCGCGGCTCTGCCCCTTATCTCGATGGAGCCGACCCTGCGCGCAGCCACTGAGCCGCGTATGGCGTGGTAGGTCCATTCGCACACAAGCACCTGCCCCGGCAGAGCCATACCCTCGAGCCTCGCCGCGAGGTTCACGGCATCGCCGATGGCGGTGTAGTCCATCCGGGCAAGGGTCCCGATGTTGCCCACCACGGCCTCGCCCGAGGCCATCCCCACACCCACGCTGAGCCTGACGTCGCCGCCGGGGGCCGTGTCGCCGCGTTCGGTCTCCGCCCTTGGCGACGAGCAGGCTTCCCTGGTGGCAATTGCCGCCCTGGCAGCCCGAATGGCGTGGTCCCCTTGAGGAACCGGCGCTCCGAAGACGGCCATGACACCGTCCCCCGTGAACTTGTCGAGCATGCCGCCTTCTCTAAAGATGGCCTCCACCATTATGGAGAGGTGCGCGTTCAGAACGTCCACCACCCGCTCAGGATCTTCCTTCTCCGCGAATGCTGTGAACCCCCGGATGTCGGCGAACATGACGGTCACATCGAGCCGCCTTCCGCCGAGGGTCACCGCGCCGCGGGCCCTCAGGATGTCATCGACGACCGCGGGCGAAAGATACCGGCCAAGCGTTGCCCTGATCCTGGCCCTCTCGGCCTCGGTCGTCGCGTATGCGTCGATGAGATGGCGCCCCATGCCCAGAGCAAGGAGGGCGATGACGGGCGTAGGGTCGACCCAGACGTCCATCCGCCCGAAGAGAAAAAGGCTAAGAGACGCAGTGAAGACCGCAAGGGCGAGGGAGGCGGACGCCGCGACGGCCGGGCGAAGCCTCCGGAACGCCACTGCAAGCGTCACGGAGAGTGCCACAAGAAGCACCGCCGTGAAAAGCTCAGGGGGCTCGCGCACCATACGGCCTTCGAGGATCGCCTGCACCGTATTGGCGTGTACCTCCACACCCGGGACCGGGTTCCCTGCGGAGGACAGGGGCGTGAAATAGAAGTCGTAGAGGCCCCGGGCGGTCACGCCGACAAGGACAATCTTTCCCTCGAGTTCGCCAGTGGCAAACTCGCCGCGAAGGACCTCGTAATAAGACAGGGTTCTGTAGCCCGGGCCGCCGGGCGAGCCTGACGAGTACCTGATGAGCACACGGCCTGTCGCGTCCATCGGGACTCTGACCGGGCCTATGTTGAGTTCGCCGGCGGCGAGTGAGATCGCACACGGCGGAAGCCCCAGGAAGAGCCTGGCGATCTCCACGTCCATCGAGTAGCGCGGCCTTCCTCCGTCCAGCACGACGGGGACATGGCGGCGCAGGATGCCGTCGCCGTCCGGCACTGCGATCACGCTGCCGACAGCGGCCGAGCGCGCCAGCGCTGGGTACGGCGGCTTCCGCGCTCCGGAGGCATAGAACACGTGGGCGCCTCGCGGAAGCACCTTGTTTTCGGCATGGAACGGGAACACAGCGCGGCCCGAGGCCGCTGCGGCCCTCGCAAGGGCGTCGTCGGCTCCGGGGTCGCCGGACTCCTCGGGCATGATGATATCGAAGCCTATGGCTTTCGCCTTTTCGCGAGTGAGGATCTCGATCAGCCTCGCGTGGTACGACCTCGGCCAGGGCCACTGCCCGAGCCTTGCAAGAGACTCGTCGTCGATGGCCACGATGACGATACGCGACGTCGGGCCCGGGCCGGGCGCCGCCCTGTGGAACAGGTCGTACGCGGCAAGCTCCGCGCGCTCGCCGGCGCCTGTGCCGTACAGGCAGGTGACCACCATCCCTATGAGGATACCTGCAGCTATCGTTCTGGACTGCGTGAACTGCCGGGGCTCGCTGCACCCCGCCTCGGATGTGCTGCGCTTCATAAGTAGGATCTTCTACAGCCGTCTGCTGGACTCCTGTCTCGCCGGCCCTTGCGCAACCATCACATGGAGCCATACCTAGATCCGGATGAAGTCCTCCACCTCGGTGACGAAGACTATGGCGCCCCCGGCCTCCACCTCCACCGGAACCCCCGCCGACGGCATCTGGCCCATCCCGGGTGTGAACTGGGGAGACGCCTCGACCCGTCTCGGACAGCACTCCGCGATGATGCCGATGACCTCCTGCACCCTTTCATCCTCCACGCCGATGAGAAACGTGGTGTTGCCTTCACGCAGGAACCCTCCTGTCGACGCCAGGCGCGTGGCGCCGATGTGCCTCTCAGCGAAGGCATCGAGGAGAGCCGAGGCGTCGCTGTCCCTCACGATGGCGAACACCAGTCTCATCCCCATCACCCCTCCCTTGAGATGGTTGCGCGCCCGCGGCGCACCCACTGTACACGCGGGATCACTCGAAGCGGCCGCTCCATGATTCTGGAGAGGAACAATAGCGACACCAGACGGACGCACGTCCCTGCGTAGAAAGTAACCTGGACCCCAAACGCCCTGTAGAACACGTCCCCCAGGAACGGCGCCACGAAGGACGCGACGTTTATCATCATGTTGAACACCGCAACCGCGCTTGCGCTCCTGCCTGGCTTCGCATAGGCGAGCGCCAGGTTGAACACGGCAAGGTTGATCCCGCCGATGCAAAGCCCTGACACCACCTGCATCGCGTAAAGGTAAGACACAGACCTCGACAGCATGTAGGTAGCAGGGAACAGCGCGAGCCCGGTCATGCAGATGAGCAGCACGATCCTGTTCCCGCAGCGCGATACCACTTTCCCCCAGTACACCGAGCTTGCGACCGTGGCGAGCCCCGCGAGCGTCGCAAACCCCCCGATGGTGGTGTTCGACAGGGACAACACTTCAACGTGGTATATCGGCCACATGGCCGCCGTGAACCCGAACCCGAACCACAGCATGAAGCAACTCAGCGAGAAGAACTTGAACTTGCGGCCGTATTCCTCGTCGGTGAGAAGGTCTTTCACCCGGAGGATGAGGCCCGGCCTCGCCCCCACTGCGCCGTCGTGTGGCGGCTTCACCTCGCGCATTCTCGACATGAACGCTATCCCGAGGGCACCGAAAGCTGTGGCCACAACGAACAGCGCAGTGTAGTTGACGGGGAAGGCCACAATATCCAGGAGGTGCCCGGCCGCAAGGGTTCCCAGGACGCCTGTGAGCCCGACATACATGTTCCGCAGCCCGAAAACCTCGCCCCTGCGGTTCTCAGGGAACATGTCCCCCACCATCGCCGTCCAGGCCAGGCCCGATATCGCGCCTGGGACGGACATGAAGGTGACAACGGCCACGAGCGCCGCGGCCTTCATTGCCGGAGGGACCGGCAGGAACGGGATGAACGCGAGGGGCAGATAGAGCATCCTGTGCAGGCCGGCCCAGAAAAGGACCATGGGAAGCCGCGCCTTCCTCCGCTCCACCACGCTCGCGGCAGGGAGGAAGACCAGCGCGTTGGCCAGGGCCGGGGCCGAGGTGATGAGTGCCACAAAGAAGCTGGAGGCTCCAAGAGCGATCGCGTACACCCCGAGGAAAGGGTTGACGAGACCGAACGCCGTGTTGGTGGACATTCCCTCGAGCGTCGTGTATATGAAGTTGTGCCGGACCGTGCTGAATGGTCTGCTCGTGCGCCGTCGTGCCGCCTGACGCTCGACCGTGCCACGGCGCGGCCCCGGCCGGCTTGACTCCGGCCGCCGTCGCCTCGGTATGAGACTACGAATCGCGCAGCCTCTGACCATAGCCCTGATTGCCGTGATTGCCATGATTCCTGCCCTTTAACCAGCGGATTTGTCTCGGCCGCCGTCCTTCTTGGGCGGACGGCCATGCAGGTAACTTGCCGCAACCGCGACGGCTCCGACGAAAAGCGTAAGGTAATATGTCACACCCCGCCACAGGAGCACGAACACTCCGAGCAGCCTGAACGGCACTATCGACCCGAACAGCACCGCAAGGCTCGCCTCAGCCGCTCCGCTCGACCCCGGCGTAGGGGCATATGCCGCGGCAAGATAGAATATGCCGGCCACACCCATGGTCTGAGCGAAGGGCGGGTCCACGCCGAGACCCCGCAACACGAGAACCGGGATGGAGAACGCCATCGCCCAGCTGACAAGGCTCAGGATCGACACAGCGACGAGCGCGGGCCTTCTCTCGCGGACGAACATCCTGAACGCCGCCCGGAAGTCCCTGACCTCCGTCTTCACTTTCTCGAGGAGAAAGTCCGCGGCGTGAGCGGGCACGATCCGCATCGCGAACCTGTTGTGAAGAACACGGTCGAGGACTGCTCCGACGGACTCGGGGTAAAGCGCAAAGAAGCCCATCAGCGTCAGAACGAGGATGTAGAGAACCAGGCCGATGAAGAGCGCGACCTCGATCCCTCCGGGCAGGTCCCACGACCGGCGACCTACAATGTACCATACCGGGAAGATGAGCGTCAGGGCAAGTCTGGCAAGGGAGCTCACTATCGTCTTGACCGCAATGACCGCGGTGGATTCCCCGGCCCCGATGCCGTGCCGGTGCAGTAGGTATACCTGCAGCGGCTCGCCGCCGGTGTCGAACGGGGTGACACAGGCAGCGAAAGCCCCAGCCAGGGTTATCTGGAGCGCGCTCCAGAACCGGAGTGTTCCTCCGAGCGCCCTTACCAGCGTCTCTATGCGGGCAGCCTCGAGGATCCACCCGACTACAACCATCAGCCCTGCGGCCGCGAGGGACACGCGGTCCACGCGGAACAGGCTCGACCAGCCTTCACGGCCCGCTGTGAGACGCATGATGAGAAACATGGCAAGGGCACTGAACAGGACCGCGCCTGCAGTTCCCTGCACGAGGCTTTTCGTGCTTCTCGGGCTTCCCGGCTCAGCCACGTCGTCCCACCTTTCATCCGGTCATCCGGGCCGTGCGGAACACGAAACCTCTTCCCGCGAAGGAGTGAAACTCCCGATTCGCAGGTCGGGGCACCTCGCCTGGAGATCGCGTACGAAGACATCGATTCCGAGCACCCGCCCCCTGGGACCGGGAAGGGCCCCGGTGAGCACATCAGGATCGATGTTCAGGTTTCTGAGCTGTACCATGTCTATGTGGGCTCTTTCGATGAGAGCACACAGCGCGTCCAGCTCCTCCTCCCGGTCGGTCAGGCCGGGAAACACCAGAAGGTTCAGGGAAACAAAAACCCCGCTCGCCTTCGCGATGGCCATGGATGCTTCCACATCGGCCAGCCCGTACCCGCTCGGACGATGGTACCCGAGGTAGATCTCCTCCCTGGCACTCACCATGCTCACTCTCATGCCGTCGAGGCCGGCCTCGCATATCTTCGCCACGGCGCCGGTAAGCCCTGCACTTGTGTTAACGTTTATGAAGCCTCTCCCTCTCACTTCTGCCCTCACCCTCGCGATGGCCCGGGCGATGAGGTCGGACTGCAGCAAGGGTTCGCCCTCGCACCCCTGCCCGAAACTTATGATCGCGTGGGCCGCGTCGCGAAGGTGCGGGAGCGCGATCTCGACCACCTCGTCCAGCGTCGGGACGAAGTCGATGCGGGTCTGCGCAGACGGGCAGCACTCTGCGGGCTGAAGCGAGATGCAGCCTATACATGAGGCCGGGCACGCAGGTGATACCGGAATCCCCGCCTCCCAGCGACGGTAGAACACGTTCTGCGCCGTGAAACAGTGGTACTCCAGCGAGCACCTGGAAAGTTGCCGGAGGATGCGGTTGCCCGGGCATTCCCTCAGCCGCGCATCGACGAGCCCGCGAAGTCCGGGCGAGTCATATTCGCGCGGGTCCCACCTGGAAGGATCGTCCGTCTTCATTGCCGCGACGTACGGCTGCCCGTCGCCCATTCCCACCGCCGCGTACCCGTATAGTGGAAGGGCCTGATGCGCCTGCCTGGTCCCGGCAGGCACAAAAGCCGGCAGCAACGTGCGGGTGAAGCCCGCTGGCAGGAGCGCCCCCACCGCCCAGCCGGGCGTCTCGCCTTCGCCACCTCTTGTGCGGGACGCCTGGGACATGCGCGGCCGGAGCCATATCGCAAGCGCCTCGCCGGTTGCCGGGCTCATGCCGACGGCCTGTCGGCCGGGCAGCATGGCAAAAGTGGATCCCTCGGGGAGAGGGATCATGTCGCCGCCACGGAGCTCCCAGATTTCATTCCACGAACGCCCGAGGGCCGCGAGGCTTCCCTCATCAAACATGTTCCCCCGGTCGTCCGAGTATAGAGCCCGAAACATGAGACTGCATCCCCCGCCTTTATTCAGCTCGCATCACCGCGGCATCTCGCCATAATGGTGCCGCTCCCGCAGTCTTGCTGAACAATTATACCTTCCCCATCAGTCGGTCGCAAGGAGGCGGACCGGTGCGCCGGTGTGCCGGTACGTCGGAATTATCGCCATACATCCTACCATTGCGACTACGGATTGTCAGCACCTCTGAAAGATCTGCCGGGAGGAATTCGCCTGGTGTCGGCGAATATTGATCGGAGATGCAGCGGCATGCGTCTCGCGGCACCGCGTCGACTGCGGGGATGGCGGGTTCAACCCACGGGTGCCAAGCGCCCGCGGTCGGCCCGCCAGTGTCGCCGCGCGGGAGCTCGTCATCACCGGGTCTGGCTAGGGCCCTCACGAGGGGCTTTGCCTGTTTCGATGGTCTCTCCGGACAGGGAGCATGAGAAAGTGCCGTCTGGCCGACGCTGGTTTCGGATGGCCTCCGCGCCCCGCACACCCTCGACAGAAGGCCTGGGGCCTGTAGACCTGTGAGGATCGACTCGACGCCGGAAGGGAGTGATGGCCTACTGGTTGCGAAGTAACCTGACGCTTCCAAAGGCAGGTATACGGGAAACCCGCATTGCACGAAGCAGGCAGTGATTACCTGCGAGCAAGGCGAGCGAGAACCATAAGGAGGTAACGTGGATGAGAAGAGTGCTTGTTGTGCTCGTGGCCGCCGTTGTGCTTGCGACCATGAGCGTCGGGCTTGTCAGTGCAGCCAAACCCCTGCCGAAGCTGGTACTGCTTTCGGGCGACTCCCAGATCGCCAGGCTGTACGCCCAGGGAGTCCAGGAAATGATCAGAAAGAACCTGGGCCTCCCTCTTGAGATCGAGGCTGTTGACTTCAAGACAAGACTCCAGAAGATGAGAAATAAGGACTTCCAGATCGTGTTCGCCGGGTGGGGCGCCGACTATGATGATCCCATGACCTTCCTCGACATGTGGATCACCGATGGGCCTTTCAACGACGTCATGTGGAGCAACTCCAGCTATGACAAGCTCATCCAGGTGGCGAAGACTTCTTCTGACGAGAAGGTCCGCATGGATGCCATGGCCAAGGCTGAGAAGATCCTCATCGGCGAGACGCCAATTGCGCCTCTCTACTGGCCGGCCTGGAACTTCGTAGAGCATCCCTACGTCAAGAACGTCATCCGCAAGACCGTCGGATCTGACTTCGAATGGAAGTGGGCCTACACCGAGGGGCGTCCGGGCGGCGACAAGGACCAGTTCCTCCGCATGAACTTCGGCGAGGAGCCGCCGGACCTCGACCCGGCCACGTCCACCGACCAGGTATCCTTCTGGGTCATCAACGCAACATACGAGGGCCTTGCCAGGAAGAACGCGGAGATGAAGATCCTCCAGGGTTCCGGCCTCGCCGAGAGCTGGACCGTATCGAAGGATCGTAAGGTGTACACCTTCAAGCTCCGCGATGCAAAGTGGAGCGACGGACAGCCCGTCACCGCGTACGACTTCGAGTTCGGCTGGAAGAGGGCCATCGACCCGCGCACGGCATCGCAGTATGCGTACATGATGTACGTCCTCAAGAACGCCGAGAAAGTCAACGGCATGGAGGTTCCCGACGACAAGGATGCCAAGAAGGCCGAGAAGAACAAGGCCATCGACGACGCGCTTGCAACCGTCGGCGTGAAGGCCCTCGATGCAAAGACTCTCCGTGTGGAACTCGAGGCGGCCACCCCGTTCTTCCTCGACCTCATCACCTTCATCACCTACATGCCCAGCCCCAAGCACATGGTGGAGAAACTCGGCGACGAGTACGCCTCCGAGGTCGACAAGATGGTGGCGTGCGGTCCCTTCAAGGTCACCAAGTGGCAGCATGAATACAAGATCACCCTCGAGAAGAACCCCGCGTACTGGGATGCCAAGTCCGTCAAGCTGCAGCGGATCGAGGCCGACATGATCAAGGATATCGCGACCCCGCTCAACATGTTCGACGCGGGAGAGCTCGACCTCGTCGGCGTGCCCGGCACCTATATCGAGCAGTACCGGAACAAGGGCATGAGAACCATCGCCGAGGCCACTGCCTGGTACCTCGAGTTCAACTGCAAGCATGAGATCTTCAAGAACGCGAAGGTCCGCAGGGCTTTCTCCCTCGCCCTCGACAGACAGGCCTACGTCGACTACGTGCTGAAGAACGGCTCGCTGCCGGCGACCTCGCTCGTGCCGCCAACCATCCACGGCAAGGACGGCGTGTCGTTCCACGACGTGTACGTGGGTGACCTGCTGCCCAAGAAGGCCGACATCAAGCTGGCAAAGCAGCTCCTGGCGGAAGGCCTGGCCGAGCTGGGCTACGCCATGCCTTGAGCGCCGGCGGGCGGCGCGACCGAGTGATAGAGTCGGGCTTACGGCCGTAATCCGTTGAGGGACGTCGAACTCCTCCGCAAGTACGGCCGGGCCGGCATGGGACTATCCCGATAGGAAGGCGGCGAGGCCCTGCGCCGGGAGAGCAGGGCCTCGCTGTCGCCGGATGCGATTCTGTGGTGATCGCGATTGCAGTTCAGTCGCGACAAGGGAGTGGGTGTTTTGGGACGCTACATACTCAGGCGGTTCGGGCTGATGCTCGCCGCACTCTGGATAATCGTCACGGCGACCTTCTTCTTGATGCACTCCATCCCAGGCGACCCGTTCCTGGGCGACAAGGTGACCGAGGCGATTCGCCAGAACATGCTGCGCAAGTACGGCCTCGATAAACCTCTCTGGGAGCAGTACGTGATCTACCTCGGAAACCTCCTGCGCGGCGATTTCGGCACCTCCCTCAAGATGCTCCACCGTTCTGTGAACGACATGATCCGCGACGGATTCCCCGTCTCGGCGCTGCTCGGTCTCGAGGCGCTCGCGTATGCGGTGACCATCGGCCTCGTGTTGGGTACCCTCGCAGGGTTCAGGCACAATACGTGGCTCGACTACCTTGCGATGTTCGTGGCGCTCATAGGCATATCAGTGCCGGGGTTCATCATGGGCGGCCTCATGCAGTACGTCATCGGCCTCAAGCTCGGGTGGCTCCCGATAGCGCGGTGGGAGGGGTTCAGGTATACGATCATGCCCGCCGCCGCCCTGGGCCTCGGCACGCTCGCGGTCATGGCGAGGATGATGCGCACGAGCGTGCTTGAAGTCACAAACCAGGACTACATAAAGACTGCCAAGGCGAAGGGCCTCTCGCAAAGAGAGATCGTCTTCCGGCACATTCTCCGGAACGCGATCCTCCCGATCGTGACCATCCTGGGTCCGCTTACCGCGGGCATCGTGACAGGCAGCTTCGTCATCGAGCTGATATTCGGGATACCGGGGCTCGGCAAGTATTACGTGCAGAGCATCTTCAACCGGGACTACACCCTCATCCTGGGGACGACGATCTTCTACGCCGTTCTCCTGGTGTTCCTGAACTTCCTGGTTGATGTGGCCTACGGAATCGTCGATCCGCGGATCCGGCTCATGAGAAGCAGGGAGTGATGAGATTGGCATCAGCGCAAGAGATAACCCGGGATATGTTCGAACCGTTGCAGCTCGGAGCCGGCGAGGGCGAGGCGATCACGCGCCCTCCCATAAGCTACTGGCGGGAGGTTGTGAGGCGCTTCAGGCGCAACCGCCTTGCCGTGGTGGGCCTCGTCATCCTCATCGCCCTCCTCGTATTCGCATTCGCAGGTCCGCTCTTCACACACTGGGACCCGAGGGAGCAGAGCCTGTTCGACACGAACAAGCCGCCGTCTGGAGAGCACTGGTTCGGCACCGACAACCTCGGGCGCGACATGTTCGCGAGGCTGTGCTACGGCACCAAGGTCTCGCTCTTCGTGGGAGTCATGGCAGCCTTAATTGACCTCGTGGTTGGCGTGATCTACGGCGGCATTTCGGGGTACTTCGGCGGCGCGGTGGACGACGTCATGATGAGGGTCGTGGACATACTCTACGGCATCCCGTACATCATCGTCGCCATCCTGCTCCTCGTGGTCATCGGGCCAGGCCTCTGGTCGGTAATCCTGGCCATGACCATCACCGGATGGGTCGGCATGGCGAGGCTGGTCCGCGGCCAGGTGCTCCAGCTCAAAGAGCAGGAGTATGTGCTGGCGGCAAGGGCCCTTGGCGCAAGCCACCTCGGGATCATCCTCCGGCATCTCATCCCGAATGCCATGGGCGTCATCATCGTTCAGATGACTTTCACGATACCTGGAGCGATATTCGGCGAGGCGTTCCTGAGCTTCATCGGGCTCGGGGTGCCACTGCCCCTCGCAAGCCTCGGCACCATGGCGAACGACGGGTACCAGTATCTCCGGATATACCCCTACCAGTTGATCATTCCTGCAATCGCAATCATCATGACGATGCTCGGGTTCAACTTCGTGGGCGACGGCCTGCGAGACGCGCTTGACCCGAAGCTACGGAGGTGAGAGGGATGGCCGGAGAAAGGCTTCTTGACGTCAAGGACCTGGAGGTTTCCTTCTACACCTACGCCGGCAAGGTCCACGCGGTGCGCGGCGTTTCGTTCCACGTCAACAGGGGCGAAACCCTGGCGATCGTGGGCGAATCAGGCTGCGGCAAAACCGTCTCCGTGCAGTCGACCATCAAGCTGATACCGATGCCTCCGGGAAAGATCGAGGGAGGCACGGTGCTTTTCGACGGCAAGGATCTCACTGCCATGAGCGACCGCGACCTCCAGAGTGTGAGAGGCGCAGAGATCGGAGTGATATTCCAGGACCCCATGACATCGCTCAACCCCACGATGACGGTGGGAAGGCAGATCACAGAGGGCCTCATAAAGCACCAGAAGCTCAGCGCCGAGAAGGCGAGGCAGCGCGCCATCGAGATGCTGTCGCTGGTCGAGATGCCGAACCCGAGGGAGAGGTTCCGCCAGTATCCACACCAGTTCAGCGGCGGAATGAGACAGCGGGTCATGATCGCCATCGCGCTATCGTGTAACCCCAAACTCCTCATCGCGGACGAGCCCACCACGGGCCTCGACGTGACCATCCAGGCTCAGATACTCGACCTCATGAAGAGCCTGCAAACAAGGATGAACACTTCCATAATCCTGATAACCCATGACCTCGGCGTGGTCTCGAAGCTCGCTGACAGGATAGTGGTCATGTATGCGGGAAAGGTGGCCGAGGCCGGCAGCTCCGAGGATATCTTCTATGACGCTCAGCATCCATACACGCAGGCCCTCCTGAAGTCGGTACCGAGGCTTCACGAGGAGGCCAGGAGGGATCTCCTGGCGATCCCCGGAACACCTCCGGATCTCTTCGTGCCTCCGAAAGGGTGCGCCTTCGCGCCCCGCTGCGGCTACGCGATGAGAGTGTGCCTGGACCACCAGCCCGGGGCCTTCCCGGCAGGAGACAACCACGCCGTGGCCTGCTGGCTCATGGACCCCAGGGCGGCGCATGTCAGGGACGGACACGCCGGCAGGGCCGAGGCTGCCGGGGCCAGGGGAGGCGCAAGCTGATGGTTCAAGATACGCATGCTCATGATGTAGTGCTCGAGGTCATAAACCTCAAGAAGTACTTTCAGTTCAGCCGCAAGGCCGTGCTGAAGGCCGTCGACGACGTGACTTTCTCCGTGAAGAAGGGCGAGGTCTTCGGCCTCGTGGGCGAGAGCGGCTGCGGCAAGACCACCGCGGGCCGCACCATCGTGGGGCTGTACACCCCCACAAGCGGCAGGATCGTGTATGAAGGAGAAGACGTAAGCAAGCTGCGCGGGGCCGATGTCAAACGGTTCAAGCGCCACATGCAGATAATCTTCCAGGACCCGTATGCCTCGCTCGACCCGCGGATGACGGTGGGGGACATCATAGGAGAGGCTCTCGACATCCACGGTCTGGCCACGGGCAGGGACCGTCTCGCGCGGATACATGAACTCCTCGACGTCGTAGGACTGTCGGCGGAGCACGCCAACAGATTCCCGCACGAGTTCTCCGGCGGTCAGCGCCAGCGCATCGGGATAGCGCGCGCCCTCGCCGTGGACCCGAAGTTCATCGTCGCGGACGAGCCCATCTCGGCGCTGGACGTCTCGATCCAGGCCCAGGTCGTGAACCTTCTCTCGCGGCTGCGCGAAGAGAGGGGCCTCACGTACATCTTCATCGCTCATGACCTGGCCATGGTGAAGCATCTATCCGACAACGTCGGCGTGATGTACCTCGGCAGGCTGGTTGAGCTTGCCCCCAGTGCGGAGCTGTACAAGAACCCGGTGCACCCTTACACCCAGGGCCTCCTGTCGGCTATTCCCATCCCGGACCCCAGGGTTGAAAGGGAGAGGAAACGGATCGTGCTGGAGGGCGAGGTCCCGAGCCCTGTCAACCCGCCGAGGGGTTGCAGGTTCCAGACGCGGTGCAGGACCGTAAAGCCCATATGCCGGGAGGAAGACCCGAAGCTCAAACAGGTGGCGCCGGGCCACTTTGCAGCGTGCCACCTTTACTAAGTGCGGGTTCGCAAATCACGGCCACTTTTCCAGGGGGTTGCCGGTGCTGCACTCCGGGTGCGCCGCGCTTGCGGCGCGCCTCGTTAGAGCTGGCATTCGGGCTTGCCAAATCGAGAGCGCCCCGTCGTGCAAGCACCGTCAACCCGGAAGCTTCTCCCAAACCGGCATGGATTTGTGAACTCACACTCAAGACCAGGCCGCCTTTGCCAGGCCTCCTGTGCTGGGTGACCGGCTTCGGATCCTACCCTGGGCGCACAGGCCACCCGCGACTCTGCGGGTTTGCTTGCACCGCCTGTCTGGGGCCGGCAGCTGGCTCGGCCCAGGATAGTTCACGGCCGCCGCGCGACACCAGTTGAGATCCGGACCAGGCGAGGTCGGCTGACCCTCCCCTATCTCAGCGCCCTTACGTTCTCCGCAAACTCCGACTTCACCACGAGTTGACGGAACTCCTCGTTGTTCTTCGTGTGATGGAGCCGCTCCAGCATGAGTTCGGTCATCTCCGCGGTGCCAAGGTTCCCCATGGCCCGGCGCAGCACGTACATCATGTCGAGCTCTTCCTCGGTCAAGAGGAGCTCCTCCTTGCGCGTTCCCGACCTGTTTATGTCGATCGCCGGGAAGATGCGCCGCTCAGACAGCTTCCGATCGAGGTGCAGCTCCATGTTGCCCGTGCCCTTGAATTCCTCGTAGATGACGTCGTCCATGCGGCTTCCGGTCTCGACCAGGGCGGTCGCCAGGATGGTGAGGCTGCCCCCCTCCTCGATGTTGCGCGCCGCTCCGAAGAACCGCTTGGGGCTGCGGAGCGCGTTCGGGTCGAGGCCTCCCGACAGCGTGCGCCCGCTTGGTGGCTCGACCACGTTGTACGCACGCGCCAGACGCGTGATGCTGTCCATGAGGATCACCACGTCTTTGCCGTGCTCCACCAGCCGCTTCGCGCGTTCGAGCACCATCTCGGCCACACGGATGTGGTTCTCCGGCGGAAGGTCGAAGGTCGAACTCGTCACGAGACCCTTCACCGACCGCTCCATATCAGTGACCTCCTCCGGGCGCTCGTCGACGAGGAGCACCAGGAGTTCCACCTCGGGGTGATTGGTTGTTACGGCGTTCGCGAGCTTCTTGAGGACCGTCGTCTTGCCGGCCTTCGGAGGAGATACTATGAGGCCGCGCTGTCCCTTGCCGAGCGGCGCGATGAGGTCGATCATGCGGGTGGTTATCTCCTTCGATGTCGTCTCCAGGCGCAGGCGCTCGTTGGGGTATATCGGCGTCAGGTCCTCGAAGAACAGCCTCCTCGTGGCCATCTCGGGGTCTGTACCGTTCACCGCCTCTACCCTTAGAAGAGCGAAGTACTTTTCGCTTTCCTTCGGCGGCCTTACCTGGCCGGAGATCATGTCGCCGGTGCGCAGGGCAAACCGCCTGATCTGGGAGGGAGAAACGTATATATCGTCGGGGCTGGGGTTGAGCCCTGACACCCTGAGGAATCCAAACCCCTCCGCCATGATCTCCAGGATACCCTGGGCGAAGATGAGGCCCTCTTTCTCGGCCCGCACCTTCAGGATTTCAAAGATCAGGTCTTTCTTCCTGAGTTTCGTCGGGCTTATGATCCCGAGGTCCTTTGCGATTTCGTACAGGTCGTGGATGGTCTTGGCCTCCAGATCGCTGATGTTCATCGACTCCTCGGGAATGCCCTGTCCATTTCGTGCCATCGATATATCCAGTCCTTTCGTTATAGATTCATCCGGTTATCGGCTCCATGCCCTCCAGGCCACGAGACGCTCGCCATGGGATTACGGAGCCATGCCACGGGAACGACCGTCAAGGTCGCATGATAGAAGGTTAACAAGAGGAACAGTTTAGGAAATACGTGAAAAAGATGATAGCGCCAACACCTCAAGTGCCTGGCAACAACACGCAGCGTCAGTGGAGGCCTGGTCACACACCGGTATTATAGCATTGCCAGGGGGATTACGTAAAATCCAGGAACACCTCTTGCGATACCGGGGCATCCACCCCTTGCCAAGGGACAAGAAGGCTCGACATGTCGAACGCGGGATGGCACGCATGACCCGTTTTGATACTTCGCCACAGAAACGGCAATTCCTTCCGCTTCGCTCGGTGGGATCCCTGCGAAATCACTCCCCGGTCACACCCACACCCCGCGTCGCGGACGACCGGCGCAGCGCGGCGGACACGAAGTCCCGGAATAGCGGGTGCGGCCGGTTGGGCCTGGACTTGAACTCCGGATGGAACTGGGTGGCGAGAAACCATGGATGATCTTTGGCCTCGACTATCTCCACCAGGCGCCCGTCCGGCGAAACCCCGGTAGCCCATAGCCCGGCCTTCGCAAGCACGTCCCTGAACTCGTTGTTCACCTCGAACCTGTGGCGGTGACGCTCGTAGACGATCTCCTTACCATACGCCTTCATCGCGAGGGACCCCGGCACGAGCTTGCATGGGTAGGTTCCCAGCCTCATCGTCCCGCCCATCTCCTCCACGCCCTTCTGCTCCGGCATGAGGTCAATCACCGCGTGAGGAGTATCGGGATCGAACTCGGAGCTGTGAGCATCTTTAAGACCACACACGGAACGGGCGAACTCGACGACCGCACACTGAAGCCCCAGGCACAAGCCGAAGTACGGAATCCTGTTCTCCCGCGCGTACGCCGCTGCGAGGATCTTGCCCTCCACTCCCCTGCACCCGAACCCGCCCGGGACGAGAATTCCGTCGGCTGACCCAAGCTCTCTCTCGACGTCCCCCGCCCCGAGGTTTTCGGAGTTCACCCAGATCACCCTCAGCTCGGCCTCGTGTGCGATCGCCGCATGGCGCAGGGCCTCCACCACACTAAGATATGCATCCGGAAGAGTGACGTACTTGCCGACGATCGCTATGCTCACCCGTTGCCTGGGGTTGAGGAATCTATGCACCATATCGCGCCACTCGGCAAGGTCCCGAGTGCCGGCAGCGCCCTGGAGGCCAAGCCTGTCGATGACTATGTCGTCGAGGCCTTCACGCTCAAACACCAGCGGCACTTCGTATATCGTCGAGGCGTCCACATTGGGGATCACTGCTCGCTCGTCGATGTCGCAGAAGAGCGCTATCTTGGCCTTGATCTCCTCCGAGAGCGGACGTTCAGATCTGCATACGATGACGTCGGGCTGAATGCCTATGCTCCGAAGCTCCTTCACGCTGTGCTGGGTAGGCTTGGTCTTGAGCTCGCCGACGGCCCCGACATACGGAACCAGCGTCACGTGGATGTACATCACGTTCTCTCGGCCGACGTCGCTCCGAAGCTGCCTTATTGCCTCCAGGAAAGGCAAGCCCTCGATATCGCCGACAGTGCCGCCCACCTCGACGAGCACCACGTCGGCCCCCGACTCCTTGCCTACCCGCGTTATCCTGGACTTGATCTCGTTGGTGATGTGAGGGATCACCTGAACGGTCCCGCCGAGGAAGTCACCCTTTCGCTCACGGCTGATCACGGACCAGTATATCATGCCGGTGGTAACGTTGTTGAGCCTGCCCAGGTCCACGTCGATGAACCTCTCATAGTGGCCGAGATCGAGGTCGGTCTCAGCACCGTCGTCGGTGACAAAGACCTCGCCGTGCTGGTACGGGCTCATCGTCCCCGGGTCCACGTTGATGTACGGGTCCAGCTTTATCGCCGTGACCCGAAGACCCCTGCTCTTGAGAAGCCGCCCAATGGAAGCAGCGGTGACGCCCTTACCAAGCCCTGAGACAACCCCACCGGTTACGAACACGTACTTTGCCAAGTTCTCTGCTCCCTTCCGCCACGGCGCTCGAAGCTACAAGGCCATGTGCAGGTTCAGGTTCAGGTTCAGAAATCGGCGCCGCTTTGCGAGTCGCTGCCAGTCATGCAACGCAGGGACGGCGCGCTTGCAGCGCGCCTCGTCACATCCGACGCCCAGGGGCTGCCACACCCTGAACGCCCCGTTGCGCAATCACCGGCAACCCGGGACGAAGCTGCGAACCCCACACTTGGAGAGCTTTATCTATAGTCCAGTACGTACACAATTGTAGCCTTCGGCAGCGACGCGGCACTGAGACGGACCTCGTTCGAGTCGCACCTGACCACGTTGTCGAGGCCTTTCAGGAACACGTCAACCCCCGCAATAGGGATCTGGACGGCTGCGGTCTTGTAGTGCATTGGGATCACCACCCGCGGCGAGGTCGCTTCGACCAACCGTTTGGCCCCGGCGGCATCGATAGTGTACGTGCCGCCTACAGGCACAAACAAGACGTCGACCCTGCCTATGTCGTCCAGTTGGCGCCTGGAGAGGTCATGGCCGATGTCGCCCATGTGCACCAGCCTCACGCCGTCGACCTCCATGACGAAGATGGTGTTCGGTCCGCGTTTCGCGCCCTGCTCGGTGTCGTGGAAGCTGGCAACAGGGTAGATCTTGACCCCGTCTTTCTCGTACCGGCCGTTCCCTTTCAGCACGGTCGGGTTGCCGCGCGCCGCGGACACGTTGTTGTGGTCGAAATGGTCGTGGCTCGAGGTCACCACGTCTGCCTCGGCCTGCGGCACAGGATAGCCAACCGTGGAATCGAAGGGGTCAGTCAGGATCCTGACACCACTCGGCGAGGTGATGAGGAAACATGCGTGTCCGAACCACCTGACCGTGATCTCGCCGCGGGACGCAGCCCTGGCCGCGCCGCCCACGAGACACCCTGCCGCGACAACCGCCGCACCAGCCAGAACCACCTTCGCAACCACAGAAACACCCCCTCACTCTTTGGCTTCCGAATCTACCTCGGGCGATGACTCGTCGTCATCGAGCACCCCGTACTTCTCAAGGAGCGACCTCGTGGCCCGGTTGCTCGCAAAGGCGATGACGCCCATGTATAACAGGCTGAAGGCTGGAGCCAGGACCACGGAGAGAACCGTCACGGCCGCCTCGAACAACACGACGAGCAGCGAATAGAACGGGTTCGCCAGCGCAAGCAGCGCGGCCCTCTTGAAGACCTTGCGAAACCCGGTATCCTGCTGCACCATGATAGCAGGCAAATACGGCGCCATCATTGCCATGAAGATCAGAGCGTACAGCCACAAGCCCCCGATGATCTTGAACGCTACGCCCGGCCTCGTAATGAACCAGATGATGTCGACTACGACGATCGTCCCAAGGCCGACGGCTGTCGCGGCGATCGCGAGCGAGCGCAGGGAGAAACGCCTGAGACCCTCGACGAAGTCGCGAGGCGTAACGTCCTGCCCCTTCATTATGAGTGCCATCACGTGAAAGGCCGCCCCTTGTGGGGGGGCGGCGAGGATCACCAGCACCGGCACCATGACGATGAGGGACTTGATAAAGAGGCTCAACAGGAGCGCGCCGCAGGCGAACCACCCGAACCACGCAAGGCTAACGAGCACCACGGTGCCGAGGTACCCGTAGGCGTCTCTCACCGACCCCCCTACCACGGCACCTGCCCTTACTACTTCTTCTCTGGGTCCTGACATCGCAACCTCCGGGTGCCGGCACTCCGCGCTCACATCTTTTCAGGCGCCGAAATGCCGAGGATGTCGAGGCAGTTCCGGAGAACGGTACCAACTGCTCCCGAAAGCGCGAGCCTCGCCGATGTCAGCCCGGCGTCGTCGCTTATCACCCTGCAACTATTGTAGAATGAATGGAACAATCCTGCAAGGTCCAGAGCGTACTTTGCGAGCCTGTTCGGCGCGCGATCCGCGGCGCTCGTGGCGATCTCGTCCGGGTAAGCCGCAAGTTTACGGGCGATATCGAGCTCCACCTCTTCCACGAGGCGGGACAGGTCCGCGCCGGAGGGTTCCACGATCGTGACGCCGTTCTCCTCTGCCTGTCTGAAGATGCTGCATATACGGGCATGAGCATACTGCACGTAGTATACGGGGTTCTCCTGCGACTGGCTCTTCGCGAGGTCGAGGTCGAAGTCGAGATGGCTCTCGATGTTCCGCATCAGCAGGAAATAGCGCGCCGCATCGCGCCCGACCTCGTCGACGAGGTCGTCCATGGTCACGAACTCCCCCGCCCGCTTGGACATCTTCACCCGTTCGCCGCCGGACAGGATGGACAGGAACTGGAGCAGCAGCACCTCCAGGCACTCGCCAGGGTATCCTAGCGCCTGGAGGCCGGCCCGGGTCGGTATCACGTGACCATGGTGGTCAGGCCCCCAGATGTCAATGATGAGATCGAAACCCCGTCCCAGCTTGTTCCTGTGGTATGCTATATCCCCGGCGAGATAGGTGTACTCGCCGTCGCTCTTCACGAGCACCCTGTCCTTGTCGTCGCCGAAATCGGTGGTGCGAAGCCATGTCGCCCCATCCTTCTCGTAGACCATCCCCCGCTCGCGCAGGATCCCCAACATCTCCCGGTGCGCGCCGCTTTCAACGAGCGTGCGCTCGCTGAACCACACGTCGAAGTCCACCCCGAAGCGGGCGAGCGACCGCTTCTGGCTCTCGAGCATCCTCGCGAGCGCAAATTCCCGGAAGAACCGGGTCCGCTCGTCCGCCGCCATCGCCTTGAGCTTCTCTCCGTGCTTCGCCGCCGCCTCGCGGGCAATGTCCGTGATGTACGCGCCCTGGTAGCATTTCTCGGGAAACTCGATCCTCTCACCCTGAAGCTGTCGATATCTCAGCTCCACCGATTCCCCGAGGACCGCCACCTGGTTTCCGGCATCATTGATGTAGTACTCGGTGCTCACGTCGTACCCCGCAGCCCTCATGATGCTCGCGAGGGCCGCCCCCACGGCGCCAGCCCGGGCGTTTACGACGTTCATCGGGCCGGTAGGGTTCGCGCTCACGAACTCGATCTGCACGCGCCGGCCCACCGGGGCGTCGCTCGTCCCGTAGGCGGGGCCCGCGGCGTGCACGGCGCGGATAGTGTCCTCGAGCCACGCCCGGGAGAGGAAGAAGTTTATGAACCCCGCTCCGGCCACCTCGACGCGCCGGATGTAGCAGGTTTTCCGCGCCGTCGACCTTAGAGTCTCGGCTATGCTCTCGGCGATTTGCCTCGGCGGTCGCCTGAGCTGTTTCGCAAGAGACATGGCAACAGTGGTTGAGAAGTCGCCGTAGGACTTGTCCCGCGTAAGCTCCACAGGCACATCGCACGCCTGCACGCGCCCAACCTGCACGCCCAGCTCGCTCGATGCGATGGCCTCCGATACGGCGGTCCGAATCTCGTGTCTTACGTCTTCCGTGACGTTGTGCAACGCAGCGTCCTCCTCCCCCGCAAGGCCGGCGCCGGGTCCCGGTATGGGTCTATAGACCCATGGCAGTCCCCCGGATGTATTTGAGTTGCCTGTGGTCGCGCGGCCGGACCCGTGCCGTGACCGGACCCCTGCCCTCGCGTATCACAATAGCACCGGGGTGGCCCACGGCGCTCGCCCCTCGCCCCTCGCCCGCCCCTCGCCCACGCTGGTATTATAGCATAGACGCGTCGAGCGCGGCAGCCATCTCGTCCTCCTTTTCAAACGGGCCCACCGCAGCGAGGCGCATGTTCTCCTTCTTGAAGAGATCCGAGGCGACCTCGGCGATGTCGTCCGGCGTCACTGCCTCCACTTTCGCAAGCACCTCCTCCACAGGCACGATCTTGCCGGTGAGCACCATGTGCTCACCGTTGCGGAGAGCGAGGTTGAGCGTGTCCTCCAGGCGCAGCGCAAGGCTCCCCTTGTAGAAATCCTTCGCCTTTCGAAGCTCATCGTCTCCGATCCTTTCGTCGCGCAACCGCACAAGCTGTTGCAGGATCACGGCCACTGTGTCACTGCCCCTGGCCGGATCTACACCTGCATATACCCGCAGAATCCCGGCGTCGAGGTGCGCCGAGTACTGAGATCCTACCGAGTAGGCGAGGCTCCGCTTCACCCGAATCTCCTGAAACAGCCTGGAACTCATGCCCCACCCGAGCACGGCGTTCAGGATCTCCAGGGCGTAGCGGCGCGGGTGAAGTCGCTCGTAGCCCGGAAAGCCCAGGACGAGGTTGGCCTGCTTGGTGTCACGCTTCTCGACCTTCGCAAGAGGCCCCTTCGTGGTGAACCGGGCAGGAGCGAAATCCCTGCGCTTCTTCCCCGACTGCGCTGCGAAGTGGCCCGCCGCCGCATCTCCGACCTCCCTGGCGGTCACCTTGCCCGCGACTGACATCACCATGTTAGCCGGCTGATACAGGGACTGGAAATAGTCGAGCACCTTCTCCCGGCTCAGGGAGCGGATGACTTCCTCCGTGCCGGCAACGCTGCGCCCGAGAGGCTGGTCCGGCCACATCATCTCCTCGAGGAGAACGTGGACCCACGTGTCGGGCCTGTCCCTCACCATCCTGATCTCCTCTATGACAACCCCGCGCTCCATTTCGAGGGCCGCCGGATCGAAGAGCGAGTGAAGGACCATGTCCGCAAGGACGTCCAGTCCGAGCCCGAAACGCTCCGAGGGCACCTTCACCAGAAAGCACGTGGTCTCCTTGTTCGTAAACCCGTTTATCATGCCCCCGACTCCCTCGATGCCTTCGGAGATCTTGAGGTTGCTGTCGCGCTTTTGCGTGCCCTTGAAGAGCATGTGCTCGATGAAATGGGAGATCCCGTTTGTCTCAGGATCCTCATACCTGGCCCCCGCCCCGATCCAGACCGTTACCGACCCGGACCTCATGTGGGGCATTTCATCGGTTACCACGCGAAGGCCGTTGTCCAGGGTCTCAACTGACACCACGGTAGTCCATCCTCCTTTGACGCCGCTGTCACAGGTCGCCCCGCGACCATCTATTAGGTTTTCCGTCCCATTCGAAGATCACGCGAGGTTCCTCCCAGGTTTCCCTGAGGGTTTGTCAGTTCCTCCCTGTAGCTCCTCCCCGTTTTCCAGCGGTTGCCGGGCTCGTCGTGTCGCGCTCGGGAGCGGCGCCGCAGGCGGGGCGCGCTTCGCCGGAATCCGGCCCGTCCGGCAGCACTCGGATCTTGCTGGACCGTTCGGCCGGGGAATCACTGCCGTCAGCGGCCTTCGACTCCATGATCCCGGCGACGAATGCGCGTGTGACAGGACGGTATCGGGAAAACCTTACTAATGGGGCGTTTCGACGCGCCATCCGGGTTCCCTGCATTTCTACAGGAGTGCCAAAACTTGCACTTCTAGAAGGAAATGACCGCTATGCGCAGAATATTGATTGAAGCGAAGATTACCCAATCTTATCACGCATAACTCACAAGACTGAAGGGAGGTGGGCGGTGGTCAGGTCACGATAAGGAGTCTTCGTGAAGCCGTCTGATGCTCAGAGTTCCGGGAATCTCGAGAGAGCGCACGTGAGCAACGAAGGAGGTAGAGCAATGTTCCATAGAGGCCGCATGACAGTCGTGTTGTTGCTGGTGGCTGCCATGGTGATCGGAAGCACGGCGCTTGCCGGCGGCGAAGAGCAGAAGCCCAAGTACGGCGGCATCTGGAAAGACGCCCTCGGCGCAGATCCCCCTGACCTGGACCCGGTGATGGCGACTGACACCACTTCCGCGGAGGTCGGCTACCAGGTATTCGAGACCCTGGTTGCAATCGACCCCGATGGTGAGCTTGCGCCGCTGCTGGCGGAGTCGTGGAAGGCTTCCGCCGACGGCAAGACCTTCACGTTCAAGCTCCGCAAGGGGGTCCACTTCCACAGGACCACCGAGGGCGGCAAGCCCACGGCCAACGGCGGCCGCGAGGTCACCGCGGACGACTGGGTGTGGACGTTCAACTACATCTGCGACCCGAAGACCAACTCCCCGCGCGCGTACTTCATCGACATGGTGAAGGGGTACAAGGAGTTCCGCGACGGTAAGGCTCAGTCGATCTCGGGCATCAAGGCTCTCGACAAGTACACGCTCCAGATCGAGACCACCTACCCGTTCGCACCGTTCATCGCTGTGCTGAGCTACAACACCTTCGTGGTCCTGCCCAGGGAAGACGTGTTGAAATGGGGCAAGGACTGGAACTTCCACGTGGTGGGCACCGGCCCGTTCAAGTTCGAATCGTGGAAGCACGATGACAAGCTCGTGCTATCCCGCAACGAGGATTACTGGATGAAGGACAAGTGGGGCAACAGGCTGCCTTACCTCGACGGCATCGAGTTCAGGATCATAACTGACGCCACCATTGAGTGGACGGAATTCAAGCTCGGCAACCTCTATGCCGCCACCGTGGACGACCCGTACTACCCCGAAGCGTCCAAGGGCCTCAAAGTGATCAAAGGCGTGAAGACCGCCGTGAACGAACTCGGCACCTACCTCGAGAGGCCGCAGCTTGGTACCTACTACTACGGCATGAACCAGACGCTCCCGCCGTTCAAGGACAACAAGTACCTCAGGCAGGCGTTCAACTACGCCATCAACAGGCAGGCCCTCATCGACTTCGTGCTCAACGGCCGCGCCATGCCTGCCAAGGGTGTGCTGCCTCCAGGCATGTTCGCCTATAACGAGAACCTCAAAGGGTACACCTACGACCCGAAGATGGCGAAGGAACTCCTCAAGAAGGCAGGATATCCCAAGGGCATCCAGGTGACACTCCAGTATAACACGAGCCAGGGGCACAAGAGGATAGCCGAGGCTCTCCAGGCCCAGTTCGGCCAGGCGGGCATCAAGATCGACCTCAAGAACGTGGACTGGGGCGCCCACCTCGATACGTGCGGTACCCAGGGCAGCGTGCCGTTCTTCAGGATGGGCTGGGTCGTCGACTATCCTGACCCGGACAACTTCCTCTACGTGCTGCTGAACTCCGACAACATTGGAGACGCAGGCAACTATACGAGGTATCAGAACCCTCTCTTCGACGACCTCACGAAGCAGGCCAGGCTCGCCACCGACCAGGAGGTCCGGAGGAAACTCTACCAGAAGGCCGAGCAGATCGCCGTCGAGGATGCACCATGGGTCTTCATTTACCACTACACGAGCCACAACATGCTGAAGCCGTTCGTGCGCGGTTACAGGCTCCCGTCGTTCGGCCAGTACTGCAACAAGTTCACGGAGATCTGGCTCGATCTGTAATCGCGAGGTATCCGAGTCTGAGTCTGAGTCTGAGTCTGGATTCGTGAGTGTGCGCCAAGCGTGAGTTCAGGAATCCATGCCGGTCTGGGAGAAGCTTCCGGGTCGCCGGTGTTTGCACGACGAGACCCCTGGAATCGGGTATGCCCGAATGCCTAAGTATGGCGCCATAAGTTTTCGCCACTTTTCTTGAGGGTGTTAGGGTTGCCGGTGCTTGCTAGGGCGGGGCGCCTGGAATTTGGCTGGCCCGTGTGCCAAATTCGAACGAGGCGCGCCGCGAGCGCGCCGTCCCCGGAGTGCAAGCACCGGCAACCCTGGAGGGCCCCTGCACGCCGAAAAGCAGCGCGGATTTCTGGCGATGTACTTAGTCCCATGGAAGCGGGTGGAGGCGGGCCGCAACCGCGCCGCCCCTTGAGTGCAACACCGGCACCCCCCGGAAGAGCAGAAACGTCCGAGGGAGGCTGGTTTCGGCCGTGGGAAGGTACATAGTGCGCAGGTTGCTCGCTGTGATCCCCGTTCTCGCTGGGGTGATCCTGGTCGTGTTCATCCTCAGCACCGTCGTGCCGGGAGATCCCGCCAGGATCCTCTCCGGTCAGAGGGGCGATCCCGAGACCATCGAGCGGATCCGGCGCGAGATGGGCCTCGACCGGCCGTGGTACATCCAGATGGCCAAGTTCTTCAGGGACGCCATCACATTCGACCTGGGACGGTCCTACCGGAATAACATGAAGGTCACCCAGGCATTGGCTGACAGGATCCCGGCCTCGGCGAAGCTGGCGGGAGCGGCTCTCCTGGTTGCCGTGCCTTTCGGGATGGTGCTCGGCATCACATCGGCGGTCAAGCAATACTCCATCTGGGACTACGCCAGCATGATCCTTGCCCTTCTCGGAGTCTCGGTGCCCGTGTTCTTCTTCGGGCTTCTCATGATCGTGGTGTTCTGCGTCAGACTCGGGTGGCTCCCTGGCACCGGCTATGGGGGCCTGCGTTATCTCATCCTTCCCGCCATAACCCTGGGTCTACGGCCCGCCGCCCTCATTGCCCGGATCACTCGATCGAGCATGCTGGAAGTCGTACGGCAGGACTACATAAGGACCGCCCGCTCGAAGGGGGTCCCCGAGGGGTCCGTGGTGTGGAGACACGCTCTGCGGAACGCCATGATCCCCGTGATCACCGTCATAGGCGTGGACGTGCCCAGCCTGTTGAGCGGCGCCATGCTCACCGAGACCATTTTCTGCTGGCCAGGGATCGGCAGGCTTGCCGTCGAAGCCGTGATAAACCGGGACTTCCCGATCCAGCGAGGGGTTGTGCTCTTCATGGCCCTTGTTTTCCTCGGGGCAACTCTCATCGTTGACCTGTCCTACGGGTTCTTCGACCCGAGGGTACGTTACGAGTAGGAGGACGGCACAACATGTCGGATACCGGAACCAGGATTCCAGAAGCCGGCGGCGCCACAGTGCCCCCCAGCGGGGCCTGGGCGACCGCTGCCCGCAAGGCAGGCAAGGCCGATAAGGAAGAGGTGGGCCGGAGCCTCTGGTACTACGCGTGGCTGCGTCTCAAGAGAAACAAATCGGCCATGTTCGGTCTCGCCCTTGTCCTACTGATAGTGTTGTCCGCGGTCTTCGCGCCCTGGGTAACCAGGTATGATCCCATCGAACAGCTCATCTGGACGGAAGGCGCTTCAGCGCAGCTTGCTCCCCCGAGCGCAAAGCACTGGTTCGGGACTGACCTGTACGGCCGGGACGTGTTCTCCCGGGTGGTCTACGGCACGCGCGTGTCCCTCAGGCTGGCCCTCGCCGCGACGGTCATCTCGGTGGGCATCGGCACTGCTCTTGGGGCGCTCGCAGGCTACTACGGAGGGTTCATCGACGATGTGGTATCGTGGCTCATAAGCGTGATCTTCGCCTTCCCATTCCTGCTGTTCGTCATAGCAATAGTCGCGTACCTCCCCCCCAGCGATACTCTGGTGTACACCGCGATCGGCGTGGTATCGTGGATAGGGGTGGCGAGGATCGTGAGGGGCCAGGTGATGGCCATCAAGGAGACGGAGTTCGTTCAGGCCGCTGTGGCTTCGGGTGCGAGCGATGCGAGGATCATCTTCAAGCACATATTGCCCAACGTAATCGCGCCTGTGATCGTGTCGGCCACCCTCGGAATGGGCGGGATCGTCATGCTCGAAGCCGGTTTGACCTTCCTGGGGTTCGGTACCCAGCCGCCCACCCCGAGCTGGGGATACATGATCTCGCGAGGCCAGGAGTACCTGCTCGCAGGCAAATGGTGGTGGTCAGTGTTCCCGGGCATCGCCATATGCGTGACCGTGCTCGGCTTCAACCTGCTGGGCGACGGCCTGCGCGATGCGCTGGACCCCAGGCTAAAGCAGTAGACCAGGGGAGCGAGGAACGGCCGCAAGCGAACCTGGCGGTGCCTGCCGCGCGCCTGCCGCGCGCGAAAACCATCGGCATTCGCGAGGGACGTGCGAGATCGGCAGTCTAGGTATGGCGCCATAAGTTTGCGACACTTTTTCTGAGGGCGTTAGGGTTGCCGGTGCTTGCTAGGGCGGGGCGTCTAGAATTTGGCTAGCCTTAAGCGCCAAATTCGAACGCATCTCACCGCACGCGCCGTCCCCGGAGGGCAACACCGGCAACGCTGGAGAGGACTTGCGCGCTGAAAAGTAGCGCGAATTTGTGGCGATCTACTTACGCCTGTTTCGCCCGCACGATGTCCTTCACCTTCATGAGCCGCGTGAGGTTTCCGCGTTCCATCTCGTCCAGCTTCATCGTGATGTACCGGGCCGTGCTCCGGAGGTTCGGTATGAGCACGTACTCGAGCGCGTTGACGCGGCGCCTCGTCTTCTCGATCTCGTCCGCCAGGAGCTCGATGGACTTCTCCACCTCGGCGAGTTCCGCCATCATGGGAAGCAGTTCGGCGAGGCCCGCCACGGCGTCATCGAGCGACGCGCTTGTGCCGTGGAACCCGTACGGGTAGATGTCACTGGCCTTCTCGCCGCGCCACGTGAACTCGGGCACCCTCACGTTCATGATGGTCGTGGTGGACACGTCGACACCGCATGACACCTTGGGCGCCATGAAGGCCTCCTCCAGCGCCTCGCCTGACATGGCGGCCCTGGCCTGGAGGAAAGCGGGCAGCGCTCGGCCGAGGCCAGCCTCCACACGCCCGCGCAGGGCCTGCTCCTTCTTTATGAGGTCCAGGAACCTCTTCATGAGTTCGTCACGCTTGTCCTTGAGCAGTTTATGCCCGCGCTCAGCCATTGCGAGGCGCTTCTTGAGCCTCAGAAGCTGCATGCGGGTAGGGCTCACTCTGACCTCCATCAGCGCACCGCACCGGCGCCCCCGGCCTCCGTCGCCGAACGGGGCGCGCCTCGCGGTTCCCTCCCTTTCACATGGCCCGCCGGCCAGCCGCCTACGCGGTCCGCGCCTTCGGCATGTACTTCTCGATGTACTCCTCGCGCACCCTCTTAAGTTCCCTCACAGGAAGCATCGCCAGGAGTTCCCAGCCTATGCCGAGTGTCCGCTCAATCAACCGGTTCTCCTCCGGGCCTTGCTTCACATAACGCGCCTCGAACTCATCCGCGAACCTGGAGAACTGCTTATCAACCTCGGAGAGTGCGGCTTCGCCAAGGATCACCGCGAGTTCCTTGGCCTCCTTGCCGCGCGCGTACGCGGCGTAGAGCTGGTTCATGGTATCTGCGTGGTCCTCGCGGGTCTTGCCCTTGCCAATGCCCTTGTCCTTCAGCCGCGACAGGGACGGCAGGACGTCGATAGGCGGGTAGATGCCCTTGCGATGCAGCTCGCGCGAGAGGAATATCTGCCCTTCGGTAATGTAGCCCGTCAGGTCCACGATGGGATGGGTCTTGTCGTCCTCAGGCATGGTCAGGATGGGGATCTGCGTGATAGACCCCTTTCGCCCCTTGATCCTTCCGGCCCGCTCATAAATGGTGGCGAGGTCGGTGTAGAGGTACCCCGGATAGCCGCGCCGCCCCGGCACCTCCTTGCGCGCCGCGGACACCTCGCGCAGGGCCTCGCAGTAGTTGGTCATGTCCGTCAGGATCACGAGCACGTGCATGTCCTTTTCGTATGCCAGGTACTCCGCTGCCGTCAAGGCCATCCTCGGCGTGGATATGCGCTCGATGGCAGGGTCGTTCGCAAGGTTCAGGAAGAGCACCGCGCGCTCGATGGCGCCTGTACGCCGGAAGTCAGTGATGAAGTAGTCCGCCTCTTCGAACGTGATGCCCATTGCGCCGAAGACGACGGAGAACTTCTCCTCGGTGCCCAGCACCCGCGCCTGTCTTGCGATCTGCGCCGCCAGGCTCGCGTGGGGAAGGCCCGACGCAGAGAAGATGGGCAGCTTCTGGCCGCGCACCAGGGTGTTCAGGCCGTCTATGGCGGAGACCCCCGTCTGGATGAACTCCGAAGGATAGTCGCGGGCGTAAGGATTCACCGGGTTGCCGTTTATGTCGAGCTTCCTGTCGGGGATCACCGCCGGGCCGCCGTCACGAGGACGCCCGAACCCGTCGAAGACCCGCCCGAGCATGTCGGGGGATACCGCCAGCTCTATGCCTCTCCCGAGGAACCTCACCCTCGCCCGGGCCAAGTTGAGCCCAGCAGATCCCTCGAAGAGCTGGACGAGGGCCCTGGAGCCCGACGCCTCGAGGACCCTTCCGCGCCTGGTCTCACCCGAGGCGATCTCTATCTCCACCAGTTCCCCGTACTTTATGTCCTGGACCTGCTCGACCATCATGAGAGGCCCCGCGACTTCCGAAACCGTCAGGTATTCCTTAAGCAACCTCTTCACCCCCAGCCTGGGTCAGGGCGGCGAACGCCTTCGCTATGTCCTCGCGGACCTTATCGAGCCTGGCCGTATCGCTCTCCGGCACGTACTTCATCCTCGCGATGACGTCCCTCACGGGAAGGTCGAGGATGGCGTCGAGGCCCGCGCCCTGCTCTACAGCGGCAAGCGCCGCATGATGGAATTCGAGAATGGCCTTGAGCATCAGGCGCTGTTTCGCAAGGGACGTGTAGGTGTCCACCTCGTGGTACGCGTTCTGGTGCAGGAAGTCCTCGCGCAGGCTCTTCGCGGTCTCCAGCGTCAGCCTATCCTTGACAGAGAGCGCGTCCACGCCGACCAGCCGCACTATCTCCTCGAGTTCGGCCTCTTCCTGGAGGATCTTCATCGCTTCCGCGCGAAGCACCCCGAAGTCGGACGCCACGGTCGCAGTTATGTGCTCCTCGAGCCTCTCAAGGTATAGCGAGTAACTGATGAGCCAGTTGATGGCCGGGAAGTGCCGCCGCGCCGCAAGAGAGTCGTCGAGGCCCCAGAAGACCTTCACGATCCTCAGCGTGGCCTGGGTCACCGGCTCCGAGAGGTCTCCGCCTGGAGGCGACACCGCCCCCACCACTGTGAGCGTGCCCTCGCGGTTGTCGCTGCCGAGACACCTTACGCGGCCGGCCCTCTCGTAGAATTCCGCGGCCCTCGAGCCGAGGTACGCAGGGTATCCTTCCTCGCCCGGCATCTCTTCGAGTCGCCCGGATATCTCGCGCAAGGCCTCCGCCCACCGCGAAGTGGAGTCGGCCATGAGCGCCACGTTGTAGCCCATGTCTCGGAAGTACTCGGCCATCGTAATCCCCGTGTACACCGAGGCCTCCCGCGCCGCGACCGGCATGTCGGAGGTGTTCGCCACGAGCACCGTACGCTTCATGAGCGGCTCCCCGGTGCGCGGGTCCGTGAGCTCCGGAAAGTCCATGAGCACCTCGGTCATCTCGTTCCCTCGTTCGCCGCATCCGACGTAGACGATGATGTCAGCGTCAGCCCACCTCGCAAGCTGGTGCTGCACCACTGTCTTGCCGCTGCCGAACGGGCCGGGCACGCACGCTGTTCCGCCCTTGGCCACCGGGAAGAACGTGTCGATGATGCGCTGCCCGGTGATGAGCGGCTGGCAGGGTGCGAGCTTTTCCCTGTAAGGACGGCCCCGCCGCACAGGCCAGCGCGTGAGCATGGTTATGTCCCTTACTCCTGACGCCGTCTTGACCCTGGCCACCACATCGAGCACGGTGAATTCGCCGGCCCGGATATCCTCAACGGTTCCCTCGACGTCGCGGGGGACCATGATCCTGTGCTCCACCACGCTCGTCTCCTGGACCACCCCGAGCACGTCGCCTGGGCCTACCTGGTCGCCGGGTCTCACCCGCGGCTCGAAGTGCCACTTGCGCTCGCGGTCGAGGCCGGGTAGCTCCACGCCGCGCTCGATGCGGTCGCCGACTGCGGCACGGATCTTGTCGAGAGGCCTCTGAATCCCGTCGTAGATGGACTCGATGAGGCCGGGTCCGAGCTCAACCGAAAGGGCCTCCCCCGTCGAATACACCGGCTCCCCGGGCCCGAGCCCGGCGGTCTCTTCGTAGACCTGGATCGATGCCCTGTCGCCCCTCATCTCGATGATCTCGCCGATGAGCTTCTTCTCGCTCACGCGCACCACGTCGTACATCCTGGCGTCCTGCATCCCTTCGGCTACGACGAGCGGCCCCGAAACCTTGATGATCCTTCCTGAGTCCATGGACGATCCTACCCTCTCTCTTGAAACAGGATATCGGCTCCGACCGCCTTCTCGACGATCTTCTTCATCCTTTGCGAGGCAAGCCCCAGAGAACCGCCCACGCCCGGAATGATGAGCACCGCAGGAAGCGGTGCGCCACCGAACCCCTCGATGACGTCGGGCACGGCCTTTGCGACCTGCTCTGTCACGAAGATGCCGGCGTACCCGCCCTTGCGCGCCTCCTGGAGAACGGATGCAGCATCGTCTTCGCGCCCCACGATAAACACGTCAACCCCAAGTGCGCGAAAGCCGAAAACCGTCTCTTCTTCGCCAACGGCTGCGAACCTATACATGGGCATCACGCAGCCTTTCTCTCACGCTCTCCCTGGACATGCCCGAGATCTTTCCCACAAGGACCAGCCTTACCAGCTTGAGCTCATGCAGCTTCGCGAACATGAACCCGATAAGGGGTTCGGGACCCAGGGGCACGTACCGAGCCTTGCGAATACCCTCCCACATCGCGGCCTCCGAGAGCCTTTCCAGCTCAGCAAGGGGCTCCCCCGCGGCAAGCGCGGCTGCCGCCCGCCGTGCCAGGGCCTCATAGCCTGTGCCCGCAAGCCCCGCGGCCACCGCCTCCGGGGGTTGCTCATAACAGGCAATGAGCCGCAAGGGGCTGATCTTTCCCCCCGGCACCATGGCCTCCGCCGCCATGTCCCTCTCCCTTCCCATCCTCCTGGATCTGAAGAACACCGAGAGGTTGAGAAGGTCCACCTCCATCTCCACGAGGTCCACGAGATACTGGATGCCAAGGGACTTCGCTCCGGCCAGAAGGTAGCGATACATCTCCCGATCCACGGCGATGTCGATGGTCTCAGGCACGGCGCGGATGTCATGGGCGGCCCTCGCCGCACCGAGGGCTTTCGCGAGATGGGGAGGAAGGTCCCTGGTCTCGCCCTCGATGGCCCGCTCGATGACGGCGAGATCGACCGTCCCGTGCCTGGCCACGGCCTTCTCCGGAGGAACCCGGTGCAGCCTGGCCTTGAGCATGACTTTCAGGTTGTGGAAGTCCCACCTGGCGGTGATGAACTCCATGAGCCGCGGGTCCGGTGTGGTTTCCCGGACCAGTCGCGCGAGCCTCTCCTCCTCGCCGGACACGATGTCATCGACGGTCGGACGCGCCTTTTCGGAGAGCTGCGCACCGGCGTAGCCTGCTTCTGCGAGCACCTTCAGCGCGCCCTCAACGTCGGGGGCATCGATCATGCGATCGATACGACCTCGGTCGAGAAGCCTCGTCTCGAGGACCCTCACGCGCCCGGTCGCATACGCATACTTCGATTCAAGCCCAAGCATCTGCCACATGTCACCTCCCGGGATGCCATGGTGTTCGGCATCAGCCGAAGAGGACCCTGGCTACATCCACCACGAGCGCCTCCCGCTCCCGCCCCAGGATCGCGTCGAACGTGCAGTTCACTTCCATGCTGCCTGTGCGTATCACGAAGCCACCGTCAAACTCACCTGGAGCGTCTGCGAGCCGAAGAGCCGCCTTGCGACCCTGCCGTGCCAGCTCCGCGTTCACCTCGGCGACGACCTCAGGACCCACGGTTTCAAGGTCACGCGGACACACGACGACCTGCTCGTCGCCGCTCTCCACCGCCTTCAGCATCTCCCGCTTCAAATAGGCTCTGTACCGGGCGGAATCGAGCGAAGCCAGGCGCTTCCGGGCTTCCTGGAAGACCTCATCGATGAGGGCAGCCTTCGTCGCCAGCACTTGCTTGCGAGCGTCGAGCTCCGCGAGGGTGAGGGTGCGCCGCCGATCCTCGTCAGCCCTCTCCTTCCCCCGCGCAAGCTCCTCATCGCGCTCACGCGCCGCCTCAGCTCGCGCCTCGGCCAGTATCGCCTCGGCCTCAGCCGTTGCTGCCCCAAGAATCTCCTTGGCCCTGGCTCTTCCATCCTCCAGGATCTTCTCCTGCATCTTCTCGAGAGCAGACATTCACGCCACTCCTTTAAGAGGCAGGCCGAACATGATGAGAAGCAGCGAGGCGAGGAACGCCAGCACTGCGTACGTCTCCACCATAGCTGCAAAAGTGACGGGCTTGCCGAGCTCCTCTGGCCTCTTGGCCACAACCCCGACGCCGGCAGCGGCGACCTTACCTTGGTGGATGGCGGAGAGCCACCCCACTATGGCAATAGGGAGCACCGCCATGATGACGAGGAGCCCCTCAAATGTGGTCAGCCTGAGCACGTTCCCGCTGAACACGCCGAGCTTCATCATGAGGACGAACCCCGTGAGCAGCCCATATATCCCCTGCGTCCCCGGGATGACCTGCAGCAGCAATATCTGTCCGAACTTGTCAGGGTCTTCCGTCACAACCCCCGACCCTGCGGAGCCGACCAGACCGACCCCCACTGCCGACCCGACACCCGGTAGCGCTACCGCCAGGGCTATGCCAAGGAACCCGAGAATCATACCAACAGTGACGCCCATCTTGTGTTAAGCCTCCCCTTCCTCCAGGACTTCGATGTACCTCGTTCTCTTTCTGAACGGCAGGAACCTCCGACCGCCGCCCTCGAAGAACTTGCTGAAGAACTCCACGTACTGGAGCCTGCTCGAGTGCACGTAAGACCCGACAACGTTTATGGCCAGGTTGAACCCATGCCCAACGGCGAGAAGCAGGGTCATCGGTATCCACCCCACGAACGGGATGCCGAGCATCCGAAGGGCCATGTCATCGATGACGACCGCGATCACGGAGGACGCAAGCCCTAGGGCAAGCAGCCTCGAGTAGGACAACACATCGCTGAGATAGCCCGTGACGCCGTAGAGACTCAGAAGCCCGGACCCAAGGCGCTTGATGGGGTTCCTGTGCGCGCGGCCTTGCGTCAGGATGAGGCCTGCCGCGCCGGCGATGGCAAGCCACTGGCCAGCTGCGCCAAGCGAGGCGTTCTTCAGACCGGAGCCGCCCAGAATCAGAAGGAGGCCCGTGAGGAACACGTACCAGAACCCCTGATCGAAGATCCCGTCGAGCACCCTGCTCTGCCTGACATTGGCATAGAACTTGATTCCAAGACCGACATAGATCTGTATGACCCCAAGGCCGAACGACACGCCCAGCATGAGCATGGGGTTATCCATCGGGTTGAACCACAGCGGCGGGATCTTGACCAGATTGCCCAGCCAGCCGCCGGTCAGCGCTCCCACTATCGCCGACGACACCCCGCACATGGCGAGGAGCGTGAAGAGCTTCTTCGCAAGGCCCGCCATCTTCACCTTTTTCAGCAGCAACAGCGACAGGGCCGTAAGCCCAATCCCGTACCCGACGTCGCCGAGGGCCATGCCGAAGAATATGAAGAAGAACGGGGCCAGAGCGAACGTTGGGTCTACCGACCCGGTTCGCGGCATGCTGTAAATCTCCGTCACCGCCTCGAACGGAGTGACCGGGCCGGGGTTATCGAGCGCAACCGGTGGGACCTCGTCTGCGAGCGGATCACGGGACTCGATGTGAATGAGATCGAACCTCGACGTGAGCGCCTCCTGCAAGGCCGGCACGTCGGACGCTCTCACCCAACCCTCGACCGCGAACGCCGTACGGGTCGCGGGGCAATCACGCTCGACAAGTCGCCTCTCGCGCTCCATGGACAGGCTATCATACAGGGACAGCACCTTGACGCGCTCCGCAAGGAGCGGCTTGACCTCCTCCCGAACACGCGCCAGTTCAACCCCGATTCGCGACAGTTCGTCGGAACACTTGCGGATCTCCTCGGCAGGAGTTCCCTCGAGCGCCGGCAACCCAGATGGCGATGTCCCGCATCCGGCCAGGATGTCGAGGACTTGCTGCTTGTCTGGGGCAAGACACATGATCACGGCAGCCACCGTGCGCTTGCCCTCCGGGCCGTGCTCCACGTGCACTGCGTAGCATGCGTCTTCGAGCTCCTTTACGGCCTCATCGAAAGCCTTCACGGGAATCTCGCATGGAATGAGGCAGAACGCATGCCCCTCTGCAATGCTCGCGAGTGGAACATCCAGCCACTCCCATGGCTGAAGCTGCTTCAAAGTGGTGTTGACACGGCTCTCTTCGTTGCGGATCCTCGTGATCTCCTCATCCAGCTTGCGGCACTTTTCATAGATGCTGTGGCCCTCATCGCACAGGCCCTCGTACGCCTCGAACGACGATTCATCGAGGGGGATCTTGCCTCCGGCGAATTGCTGGATGAAGCCTTTCTTGACCTTCTCGAACCCGTCGAAGAACTCTATGCAGTATTTGAGCTCCGCGAGGCGCTGGTCGATCTCCTCGAAGTCGGCGACCTGCTCTGACGGAGGGGCGCCACCGCGTTGTGCGCGCCCATCGTGGAGGCCCGCGCCTTCGGAGGAATCCCCGCCGTCGAGTCCGTAGTCGCCTTTTGCGATCTCGAGAACCCCGAGTTCCTGCAGGGTCTCAGTGATACGTTCAGCCTCAGGCGTGGGTGCAACCAGCAGGACCTTCTTCATCCTAGCGATTGCCACTTGCCGTCACGATCCTCTCCACCACAAGATCCACCGCCTCAGCCATCCGGGCCCGCGCCTGGATCTCCAGGTCGCGGCACCCGGCCGCCGCCCTCTCCGCGATCCTGGCTGCGGCAGCCCGAGCCTCGGCCTCCTGGGCCTTTGCGCTCGCTGTAGCCTCGGCTGCGGCCTCCGCCGCCGCGTTTTCCACGATCATCTTCGCGGAGGCGCGGGCATCCTGGACGATAGACCTGGCACGCGCCTCGGCCTCCCTGACAACCTCGTCAGCACCCGCCTCGGCGTCCTGCAACCGCTTCAGGGCCTCATAAGCCAAGCCTCCCACCTCCCGACCGTCACCTATTCTACTACAACGCGTACAAAGCAACAACCCCTGCACGCAGGCCAAAACCCTGGTTTCACTCCCACCAGGGCTTCAGCGGGCCCCCAAAGGACGGGCCAACGCTCCTACTTTTTCGCCATGAGAGCGGGAGTTCCTTCCTTGGACGGGGAGGCAGCAAACGGAAAGCTGGAAAACGAGACGAAATTGCGCTCCACCCGGGAACCTTGGAACGCGACGCGCGTTATGAGTTAGTGAAAGCCGGATGAAAAGGGAACGACCAGAAAGGACCACCAGGTATCAAGGAGTGTTCGAGGCGCGCGCCCTTTACCATATACCGTGTGGGAACCGACAGGGCAACAACACACCCTCCCGGCAGCAACAACAGCGACAACCGACCCACGCCAATAGACCACCCAAAACCCGGCGGAGGCCGCCGAGGTCCCCATCCATGGGGTGCCTTCGGCGGCTCCCGCTGTACCACGAACGCTCCCGCGAACGTGCTCGCCTGCGCATGGAGTCATGGGCCGCCGCGCCTCATCTCGCCGGCGGCCCGTCCCAAAGTCGGGGCATTTCTGCACCCCCACTTAGTACTGCTCTGTCGCATATGGACCTCCTCGTAGTGCCGTCACTTGAGCTGATGGGCGACACACGTCACGGGTCCCTCCTCAACTGTTCCCTACGTCATCGTTGAGAACCATCGACTGATGTACATCACTGGTCCGGGCTTTACCCGTTCTCTACGCCACACATGCAAGGGGAAGGATGATGTACGTCACTCGTCAGGCTCTTTCCGTTCCATACGTCACGCATCGGGAGCCGATCGGTGACGTACATCATCGTTGCCGCCTCACCCGTTCCCTGCGTCACGGGTTCTCCATGAATCGTTCCATACGTCACTCGTCAAAGCGGGACGGGTGACGTACATCACGGGTTCCTCCTGAGCCGTTCCCTACGTCATCATTGAGAGCCATCCAGTGATGTACATCACTGGTCGGGACCTTACCTGTTCCCTGTGTCACGCATGCAAGAGGAAAGATGACGTACGTCACTCGTCAGGCTCTTTCCGTTCCGTACATCACGGGTTTGCCAGGAACTACACGACTGCACAGTTAGGACCCACCGGGGCCGGGAGTCGCCCTGCCAGACGAGCCCGCCACGGCCACCAAACCGGATGGCATTTCGTATCTAGCAGCGCAGTATCAGTGCCCTGATATGTGCCTCTCCGCCTCGACGGCCGCTATGGCGCCGTCGGCGACTGCGGTAACGACCTGTCGCACCGCCTTCGCACGGACATCTCCCGCCGCAAAGAGACCGGGCGTTCGGGTCATCATGCGGTCGTCCGTCACGATGTAGCCGCGGGGATCCATGTCTGCGAGACCCGCCACGAATCCAGTGTCAGGTCGGCTGCCGACGGCGACGAAGACGCCGTCTGCGTCCAGGCGTCGCGTCTCGCCTGTCCTGGTGTCCTTGAGGATGACCCCTTCAACTTTCCGCGCGCCGAGGATCTCCTCCACCACGGAGTTCCACGCAAAGTCGATCTTCGGGTTCCTGAAGGCGTCTTCCTGCACCACCTTCGTCGCGCGCAACTGCTCCCGCCTGTGGACCACCGTCACATTCGATGCAAACCTCGTCAAAAAGAGCGCCTCGACTATCGCCGAATCTCCGCCGCCGATGACCAGGACGCGCCCATCGCGGAAGAACGCGCCGTCACAAGTGGCGCAGTATGACACACCGGCTCCGCGCAGCCTGTCCTCGCCTGGAACCCCAAGACGCACCGGTTCCGTCCCTGTGGCGACGATCACTGCCGCTGCGTGGAGGTCCCCTTCGCTCGAACTTACGACCAGCCCTCCGTCGCCAGTCGCAACAGCGTGGACCTCTGCGTAGTGGAACTCAGCGCCGAACCGGCGGGCCTGCTGCTCCATCCTCTGCATGAGGTCCGGCCCGGCAATCCCCTCGGGAAACCCGGGGTAGTTCTCGATGAGATGTGTGGTGGAGGCCTGTCCACCCGCAGCGCCCCGCTCGAGGACGACCGTGGCAAGCCTTGCTCGCCCTGCGTAGAGCGCGGCCGCAAGCCCGGCAGGGCCGGCCCCTATCACCGCAACTTCAGTTCTCACCGGTATCCTTGTCGCCAATGCCGTCTCACTCCTTCGTCGGCAGGTCGGTGCAGCATCGTACCACTCCACTACGGCGTTACCTCGACGAAGACCTGCGCCCCGCCCTTCGAATGATGCCTTTCAAGTTCTCCAGGAATGCACGGGGAAGAGACCTGCGGGGCATCCCGGTCGCCGCCACGAGGTCCACCGATGCCATCTCGTCCTTATCGAACAGGACCACCAGTCTCCCAAGGCTTTCGCCGCGCCGGACCGGCGCCTGTGGAACCCCGTCGATGAGTATTCTCTCCTCGATGAGATGGGCCAAATCATTACGCACTACAACGCGAAGATCATCCCCTGCCGCAAGGGAGATCTCGCGATCCATGCCCCCCTCAACGCGCGTTCTCGTAACCACCTGGCCCCGGGACGCAAAGCTCATTACCTTGTGGTGGCTAAACCCGTAGTCCAGCAGCTTCGCCGAGTCAGCCCACCTCGCGCCGGAATCGAGGACCACCGAGATGAAGTGCACCCCGCCCCGCGTGGCCGACGCAACCAGGCAGTACCCTGCGGCAGCGGTGGTGCCGGTCTTGACCCCGTCGGCCCCCTCGAACGACCACAGCAGGGCGTTGGTGTTCGCCAGCTTCCGGCGCTCGAGCGCCTCGCCCTGCGTGAGCTCTATCTCTGCTTCGCGCGTGCTCACGATGTCGGCGAACAGCGGATACTGCAAGCCGTACCGTGCCATGAGCGCAAGGTCGAAGGCGGTGGAGTAGTGGTTCGGCTCGGTCAGTCCATGAGGGTTCGCGAACCTCGTGTGCAGGGCCCCTATCTTCTGGGCCTTGATGTTCATCATCCGCACGAAGTTCGGCACTGATCCGGCGATATGCTCCGCGATCGCGATGCAGCCGTCATTGCCCGACCTGAGCATCGTACCTCGGACGAGATCGTCCAGACGCAGCCTCTGGCCCTTGCGAAGCCACAGCGATGAGCCGGGCACCCCTGCCGCATTGCCGCTCACGACCACCTCCGAATCCATGTCGCCGAGCTCGATGGCGAGGATCGCCGTCATGATCTTCGTGGTGCTGGCGGGGTGCATGCGCACGTGCTCGTTCTTTCCATAAAGCACCGTCCCCGTGGTGCCCTCGATGAGGACGGCTGACGCTGCGGTCACCCACGGCCCCTCGGTGTAATAGGGCGCGTACACGACCTCCGGGTACCCGTGCGTCCTGGTGTAAAGCCGCGCCGTGGCGGCAGGCAGGATGTAGACGCTGCCCACGGACACAGCGCTGGCCAGAACCACGGTAAACCCCACGAGCCAGTAGGCCACGATCCGCCTTGGCACGAACACCTCTTGCCACCCGCTTCGGGCAGTCCTGGGTCGGCAACCTGCCCTGCACTATCCCTATGCAAGCGGAAGGCGACGGATACCTGCTGGATCGGGCGGCGCAAACCGCATAACTCTACTCCACGTTGTCGCGTATCTGCCACCAGGGCGGGTTGCGCAGCACCTGCGGAGCGCGGGCATAGCCTCCTCACTCCGCGGGCGAGACCCCCAGGCCAGGCGCGTCGGCGAGCACAAGCTCGCCCCCATCCCGCACGCAAACGCCCTTCCAGGGATCGTGCGACAACAAGAGGTTTCCATCGAGGTCAGCCCAGTCGACAAGCCCGGCTATCTGGGCCGCAGCCGCGATGCTGATAGACGTCTCTACCATGCACCCGAGCATGATCTTGAGGCCGCAGGCCCGCGCGGCCCTTATCATGCGAAGAGCGCCGGTGATGCCCCCGCACTTCATGAGCTTGATGTTGATGCCGTCCACGACCCCTGCCAGCCGGGGCACGTCCTCCCAGGTCACGGCGCTCTCATCTGCGACCACCGGCACGGCCGCCCGCTCCCGAACGAACTTCAGCCCATCCAGGTCCCAGGGAGGCACCGGCTGCTCCAGAAGTTCGACCCCGAGCGGCGCGATCTGCGCTGCGAGCGTGACAGCCTCTTTCGCCGTCCAGGCTGCGTTGGCGTCAACCCGGATCGTGGCGCCGGTACATCGCCTGATCGCCTTCACGATCTCGAGGTCGTCCGCGCTCCCGAGCTTCACCTTGAGCACGGAGAACCTCTTCGCCGCCTCGGCAGCGCGCTGCGCCATGGCGCCCGGATCGTCTATTCCGATCGTAAACGAGGTCCTCGGAAGCGCAAGACCGGAGAGGCCCAGCATACGGTGAACGGGCAGGCCGGAGAGCTTCCCGGCAAGGTCCCACATGGCCATGTCGACGGCCGCCTTGGCCGCCGGGTTGAGCCTGATGGAGCGGTTCATCCTGTCGAACACCGCTTCTATCGCGAAGGGATCATCGCCAAGACACTCGGCCAGCCGGGGCACCGTCGCCATCACGTGTTCCGCGGATTCCCCGTAGAACGAAGACGGTGCAGCCGCCCCCATCCCGGCTACACCATCATGGCTCAACTCCACCACCACGTTTCGAGCGATGGTCTGTGTTCCGCGGGAGATCGTAAAAGGCGTCGCGAGCGGCAACTCCACTATACGTGCAGATACTTCCAACAGACTCCCTCCTCTACCGCCGGATCGTTTCTACACCCGGCCGGGAACTCCTGCAGACGCGCCGCGGCATTGCGGCGCCGTTCCGGCGTTCCGCCGCTGCATCGTGCGCCATGCGCCGTTGCGCTGTGCGCCGCACACAGCTAAAGCCGCTGAGCCGCCGAACCGCGGTAGGCGCCCGGCACCGGACGCTCCCTGGATCACCCCTTTTGATCACCCATAAGCTGGCAGGACGCCGGGACCGTCCCGGCGAACCATCCCCCACATCCGGAAGCCCCCAGGGGCGCCGGGCAAAGAAATCGGAAAGGGCGGTGGTATCATGAGTTCTCGTCTCATTCCCAGAGGCCTGCACAGCATCGCCGCAGCATCGGTTGTCCTCGCCATGATCGCCGTGGTCGGGCTGAGCGTCCCGACTGACGCCGGGACGTCGGACCAGGCGACGGTCCCCGTCACATGCAGGGTGCTCGCCTCGCTCGAAGCCTCATTCCCGGGGGCGGTGAGCCTGGGGGATCTCATCACAGGCGCTCCCCCAGCGTTATCGACGCCGCAAACCGTGACAGTGCGGTCCAACGCGCCATGGGCACTCAAGATCCGCTCGGATGCCCAGGACGGGCGCATGAGGCAGTGGGCCGGAACGGGCTACGCCACGCCGGCTCCCCGGACAATGGCGGCTCCGCTCGAGTGGAAGCGGCAGGACGGCGCCGATTTCGCCCCGATCTCAGGAAGCGGGACCGTCGTCGCCGCAGGCATGCCGCCGACCGGTTCCTCGGGCGCCGCCGTGTCAGTCATCTTCAGGCAGGCAGCAAGCTATGACGACGAGGCGCTGCCCGATCCGGGGCACGCGTACAGAATCGAAGTGACGTACGTGGCCACGCAGACCTATTGAGCGTGTGTCTGGCAACGACTGCCATGAACGCATACTCGCTGATGATCCGGATCGACGGTCTGGTTTCCGGATCTCAGACCATTAAGGACGAAGTGGAAGAGGTGATAAGCATGAGCGAACCTGTGTCGAGGGCCATCTGGTTGAGCAGGGGAGCGACGGCGTTTGCCACGCTTGTCTGCGCAGGCGTCGTTTCGCTTGCCTCGCCTGGCGCGGGGTCGCAGGGCGTCTCGATCCGCGTCAGCCCCGCTAGTATAGCGACGACGGTAAGAGACGGCGACGCGATCGGGCCGGTGCTCGTCACGAATCCAGGAACCTCCACCCTTGACGTGCGGGGGTCCTGTGAGGCGGGCGGCCATGACCACGCGGGTGTGCCGGTGCACCAGGCTATAGAGGATCCTGGCACCGTCGGGGTGTATGTTACCCTCGACCCCGCGGAGTTCCGGCTGCCGCCAGGGGAGTCGAGGCTCGTTCGTGCCAGGGTCCACGTCAATCGCGGCTTCTCCGGGGGTGCATATCCTGTCATAGTGTTCCGGGCCAGGCAGGCCAAAGGACCGTCCCAGGGCAACATCGGCGCCAGCTCGCAGGTCGCCGTGCTCACGCTCCTGACAGTCGCGCCGCGCAGTCCGGCAGCGCGCCTGGAGGCGGAGCCCGTGCTCACCTCTCTGGCCATCGAGGAAGGCACCGAAAGGGACGGTATCCGGGTGATCGCCAGGTGCGAGAACGCAGGCAATATCCATGCAAGCTTTGCCGGAATGGTTCTCGTCAGGGATCGGGATGGCAAGGTGGTCACGCAAGCCTCGCTGGCGTCGGCCCTGTGTCTTCCGGGGTGCGTCCGTGCGCTGTCGGGCCTGGTGCACACCGCACGCCTCCGAGAGGGCACGTACATCGCGGAGGTGCGGCTCACCGGCGGCGGACGGGCCGCCGATTCCGGGATCATCGCGTTCAGGATACTCGATGGCGTCCGCGTGGCTTCCACCCGCGTCGACCTCCGGCCGAAGCCGGTGGTCCCGGAGAACGAACCCGGCACGGTCCCCAGAATAGTGCGGCTCAGCGTGCCCGCGGTCAGCGAAGGGCGCGATCTCCCCATCGAGCTGACGCTGGAGAACCCGGACGGCTCGCACCCCGATCCCCTCGGCTACGTGGAGATCTGGGACTACCAGATGAAACGCGTGGGAGTGGTCGCCCTCGAAGGTGCGAGCGCGGCGCCGGGGAACTCCACGGTGATTCATCTCGCATGGCCTGAGGTCCTCTTGCCCGGTTACTACACGGTCAGGGCCACCCTGCAATGGCGCAACGAACGTCTCTCGGTCTCAACGCCTTTCGTGGTGGGCGGCGGCATCACTGTCGGGAGCAAGAGGTGACATGGCGGATGGCAACGAGGTGCAGGCGCGTGGCGTCAGTCGGAATCGTTGTGTGCATCGTGGCGGTGATGGCGTCCGCGTCCCCGGTGGCAACTTCGGGTCTTCAGCCTTTGCTCGAGATGGCGGTGGAGGCAGGAGAGGTGGACTTCGGGGAGATGAGTCCGGCTTCTTTGCCTCGCACCCTTCAGGACGCCGTCTATATCGCGGTCAAGACGCAGAGGACAGGACCATGGAACCTTACGGTGAGGGCAACGGGCGACTTCGCAGCCGGCGAGGGCGGCGCGACTTTCCCCATCGGAAACCTCGAGGTCGCCGGGCGGTTGAACGGGCAGCCGGCGTCGTTTCAGCGCTGCAGCACGTCTCCTGTGACGCTCGTTACGAACGGGCCGGTAAGCGGAGGCGTCGTGGCCATGGATTACCGCCTGAGCGTCGGATACGATGCAGCGGTTCCAGCGAATGGAGCGCCGTACCGGAGCAGCCTGGTATACACGACGAGCTACGGTATGCTCGCAGCGTCGTACGTGGATCCGAACCCTTTCGACCCCGCCATCCACCCGACCGTCGCGATAAAGTACTACTACTCCCGGCTTGCGTACCCGTATGTCAACGTGCGGATCACCGACTCCCAGGGAAAGGCGGTCTATACCAGGTCCTTTTCCAGACCCCCGGATGGATGGTACGTGGAAACCTGGGACGGCAGGAGTAGTGACGGCCAGGTGGTCCCTGACGGCATATACTCGTACTCGATCACTGCGTCCATCTACATAGTGGCCGGGGGCTACATCAGAGTTCAACGCAGTCCGCGAGGAGCATCGACACATGACAGCACGGGTGAGCAGCGCCCCGGCACGTTCCTCCAGCTCTCGGCCCTGGCCCGCCCGGTATCCGCCGCCGTCGGGGACATCGTGGCAATTGGCGTTTCACTTACGAACACGGGCCCGCTCGACCTTGCCAACGTGAAAGTGACTTTCGTACTCCCTCCGGGCCTTCGCCCTGTGCCGGAGACTGGGCTCGTTGAAGCCGGCCCGGGACGGCGCCCTGCCGCGTGGACGAACACAGCGACGGGGATCTCGTGGGATCTCGGCACAGTTGAGAGGAGGGCCGTCGCGGGACTATCCTTCAAGGCAGCGGTAGGACCAGACGCCCGACTTGCGGGGGGTGTGGTCCGGGCGCGCGCATCGGGCACCTTCGGAAGATTGATGGTGAGATCGGAGGAGGTCTGTGTCCCTCTGGTCATCGAGAGCGGGACGGGAGCAAGCCGGGGAGCCATCGTGGGCAGAGTTTTCATGGACCGCGACGGCGATGGCGGAATGAGTGATAGCGATCGGCCCGCGCAGGGGATCATCCTGGCTGTGGACACTGGCGCAACGGTCAGATCCGACGGAAACGGCGGATTCGTCATCGAAGTGTCGACCCCGGGGGATTACGTTCTGCGGGTGGCTGAAACAAGCCTGCCGCCAGGGTGGAAGCCCATGTCAGCGGCGGTCCTGGTAAGCATCGCCCCGGGGGAGACAGCGCGCGTGGATATCCCCTTGCGTAAAGCCGATGACCCGCCTCGCGCCGGCGTGGGGGGATCCGTGGTGCTTTCGGGAACCGCGGTCGTCAAGGCCGAGGCAAGTGCCGGGCGCACCTCATGGAAGGTGCAGGGGCACGCTGAAGCAACCACGCGAAGCGGGCTCGAGCTCAGCCTGGGTGGCGAGAGCGGCGCGATCTACATGACGGACGAGGGGGCAAGTGAGTTGGCCTCGTCCGGACCGAAACCGTGGTCTTCCGGGCGGGCGGCACTCGCCGCCCCGCTCGGCAGGAACGCCAGGCTTGTCGTGGGACTCTCCTCCGGACGTGAAACAAGCCAGGGCCATCCTGGCCTGAGCGTTGGAATGGAGATCATGCCGGCGGATGGCCTGAAGCTAGCGGGAGGCTATGGCGTACGTGATGGCTCGCCGTGGGTTTCGGGATGCTGGCAGGGGCGCCTGACAGATGCCCTGACGCTGTCGGCAGGTGCCCGCATCTCCACAAGCGCGCCCGTGCCCGGCGGGCCCAGGGCTGATACAGATGACGGTGAGAGCCGCAGCACTGGCGACGGCAGCGAGAAGCTCGTCCTTGCGCCCCAGGTGAGTGTCGCGTACACAGGGCCGTCCGGAGTCACAGGCAGGCTCTCGATGGAAGGGGATCTGCGCCTGACGGCAGAACTCGCCTTCCCCCTTCCATTCTGCCAGGGCGCTGGCCTATCCCTCGCGCACCGCCGTTCCATCGGAGATGCCGCCCACGCAGGTCGGAGCGGAGGTGCAGCCGACACGGTCGTGGGACTGTGGTACTCCCCGCGCGGCGGCTCAGGCTCACCATTCACACTCGCGGCTCAGTATGAGCCTGACGACAGGGAACTCAGCGGGTCGCTTGTCCTTGCGGGGGGCATGCCAGGAGGAGGGGCATACCGGGTCGACCTTCGAGCCTGCTTCGGGCCCCGCCAGGAGACTCTGTCGCTGAAGCTCGGCACGACCCTGCCGGATCATCTCGATGCGGTGGCGGCGTTGGCGCTTATTGGTGAGAGGCAGCTCATCGATGGAGGCGTCACAGCCGGAAAGCTTGAGGGGATACTTTCCTGCTCCTTCGTGCTGGACGAACGAACGACTGCATCAGGACTCCTATCGGTGAAGCGGGTCGATGATGCAACGCCCCCGGTGCCCGTTCGCGTCACAACCGGGACTCTGGCAGCCTATATCCACCGCCGGGTAGCTCCAGGCCTGTTCCTCGGCGCAGGAGGGTCATGGGCCCACCAGGACCCGGGAGGAGTGTCGGTGCTCGGAGTGGACGCGAGGGCCGCGTACGACATCGCCGCCGGGGCGAGGCTCGTCCTTGGCTACCGCACGGCGCTCGCCGCGGCGGGAGGCTCTGCCGCAGGGCACCCGCAACCGCCAGGACCGTACGTTAGGCTCGTCCTGGCATCGGGCTGGGACTGGGAGGTTCCCGGCCTACAGAGCCTCGACTGATCTCTCCCACCTTCTGTAGCACTCGGAGAGCCTTCTCTCAGCATCTGCCAGAGACCTGGCCTTCTCTGCCATGCGCTCGGGGTACAGGTAGATCTCGAGGTCAGCAAGCTCGGCATTGAGCTGCTTGATGGTGGTCTCCAGTTCGACGATCTCCTTTTCGAGGGCGTCGATATCGCGGGCATCCTCTTCTTCCGCCTGCGGCCGTCCGCCCCGGACCTGCGCGCCAGTGGGCACGCTCCGGGCGACGCGGCCTGGCGTGGCATGCGCCCCGGCCCTCTCGCCTCTGGAGGGAGAACCGTCGCCGCCGCCTGCCTGCCGTGCAAGCTTCTTCTCGACGTAATGTGTGTAGCCTCCAAGGTAGTCCACTATCCGGCCGTCCTCGACCTCTATGATCCTGTCCGCGACCCGCTCGAGGAAGTACCTGTCGTGAGACACGAGAAGGAGCGTACCTTCATACCCCGCGAGCACTCTCTCCAGAACCTCGATGGAGTCGATGTCCAGGTGGTTCGTTGGCTCGTCCATGATGAGCAGGTTGCAGCCTGACGCCATGATCCTGGCGAGCTCGACCCTGTTCCTCTCGCCTCCCGACAGGTCGCGGATGCACTTGAACACGTCGTCCCCCTTGAAAAGGAAGCGCCCAAGCAGGTTTCGCGCCTCCTGGGGCGTGACGCCTGTCGAGCCGAGCACCTCCTCGAGCACGGTCCTTTCAGGTGCGAGGTCTGCATGCTGCTGGTCATAATACCCGATCACGACGCCTGCCCCAAGGCGCACGGTGCCGGCGGATGGTTCGGTGCGGCCCGTGATGATGTGCAATAGCGTGGACTTGCCGACGCCGTTTCGCCCCACGATCCCGATGTGCTCACCGCGTCTCACCACAATGTCAGCGTCCTCGAAGAGGACTCTGTCGCCGAATCTCATGGCAAGGCCCTTCACCCTGATCACCTGCTCGCCGCTATTCCCCGAGCTTGAGATGGAAAGCCCGATGCTCTTTCGCTTCAGAGCGGGTTTCTCGACGCGCTCTATGCGGGCAAGTTTCTTGCGCACATCCTCCGCGCGCCTGGCAAACTTGTTGTTCCGCGCAGAAAGGGCTGTATAGTGCCTGAGCATGCCCTCGAGCCTCGCGATCTCCTTCTGCTGGAGTTCGTAGGCCGTCTGCTGCTGTTCGATCCGCCGGTGCTTCTCCTCGATGTACGCCGAATAGTTCCCCGTATACTCGATGACCCTGTGATCCTCCACCTCGAGTATCCTTGTGACAACGGAGTCCAGGAACTGCCTGTCGTGGGAGACCACGATCACAGTTCCCTCGTAGCCGGCGAGGAAGTCCTCGAGCCAGGTGGTTGATGGGATATCCAGGTGGTTGGTGGGCTCGTCAAGCAAAAGCACGTCGGGACGGGCGAGAAGAGCCCTCGCAAGCGCTATCCTCGTCCTCTCGCCGCCGCTGAAGCTGCCGACAGGCCTCCCATGCTCCTCGCGGGAGAAGCCGAGCCCTGATAGAACACCGAGGACCCTGCTGTCAAGCGAGTAACCGTCGCGCCTCTCGAACTCCTCGGTGAGCGCGGCGAAGTCGCGCATCACCCGCTTCAGCTTCTCGGGGGAAGACGCGACCTCCGGCGCGCTCATCTCGCGCGAGAGCCGGGCGATATCCTTCTGCATGTTGAGTAGTTCCCGAAGGCCGCTGTACACCACGTCAATGAGGGATGCGGTCGAATCGAAGGACGGATCCTGCTCGACGAGGCCGAAACGCACTCCCTCAGGAACCACGATGCGCCCAGCGTCGGGCGCTTCGGTTCCGGCGAGCAACCGGAGGAGAGTGGTCTTGCCCGCACCGTTCCGCCCTACGAGACCGATTTTCTCGCCGGCCCTGATCCGGAACGATGCTCCGTCGATCACTGTGTCTATGCCGTATGACTTGCATACTCCCTCTGCCTGGATGGCGATCATCCGATTCCCACTCCCTGCAGCGTCTCGCGCTTTCACGTCCCCTCCAATCCTACGGTACAATGGAGGTTCGCGCAAGCCCGATGTGGACCACCCGACTTCGCAGGGTCGGGCCTGACCCTCGATCTGCGTGAGTGTGGGAGTGTGAGAGTCTGGGAATGCGGGAGTGCGGGGGTGTGAATGTGCAAACAGCAACCGAAACGCCACTTCCAAGCACGCGCGGCCTGAGGGAGGATGCATGAACGCTCCCGACTTTGGGCGGGGTTGCCGGTGATTGCGCGAGGGGTATCAGAATCCGGGTGGTGGCCAGACGGACCGGATTTCGGCGAAGCGCGCCCCGCCTGGGGCGCCGTCCCCGAGTGCACACCGGCAACCCGACAGTCGCTGGAAAACGGGGAGGGATTACGAACCTTCACTCAGTGACCGGAACCACGGGGCACGGGGATACCGTAGGGTCCATCCCGAAGGAACGCGATGGACGGCGTGACGCCTCGCCTCCCGCAGTCGCAGAGGGCCTCGTCCACAGCTAGACGCACCATGGAGGCTACGTCCGCAAGCGAGCGCGAGTAGCGACGCTCCGGCGAAAGGAGGAGGTTGCCATCGCGTCCCGGAAGGATAGCCGCGTCGCGGGCTGTTATGTGCGGGGCGCAGTAAATGAAGTGGTTCATCGGTATCCTCTCGAACACCTTCGACCACATCTGCACTTGCCACTGCTCGGGAATGAACCTCCACTCGGGGCTCTTGATGAGGCGCATGAAAGGCTCGGGGCCGTTCAGGGTCAGGAGGTGGAGCACGGTGCGGTAGAGCGGGCCGCCCACGGGGTCCTGGTCGGTGTTGCGGGCGACCATCACAAGGTACCCACCGCGCTTCAGCGCAGGTATGGCCACTACCCCGGCCTTTGCGGCCTGGTAGTGGTTGATCCCCACGAACCCGGCGTGCGTCACGACGATGTCGTACTCGCGGTCTATCGGGATCGCCACGTATTCTCTGAGCCTTTTCACAGCCTCCTCGTGCGCCGCGACGAGGTCCCCCGCGAACACCCCGGTGATCTGGAACTCATGGCTCAGCGTCACGTTCACGATGAAGTCGGCGCCGGCCATCTTCGCGACCTCCAGGGCCTCCTCGTGGCAGGGGTTGCCGTCGAGGACGAGATCTCGGGCGTTGGGAGACGAGAGGAATTCGGGTCCGTGGAAAACGTAGGTGCTCTCCTCGCCGACGAGGCCCGGGCAGACAGCCTTGCGGCCGCCCGAGGCCCCGGCCATGAAATGGCTCTCCACGAGGCCCGTGAGGATCTTGATGTCCGCCTCGAGATAGAGGCGGTTGATGAGGACCCTCGTGCCCCGGGACGTGGTGCCCAGGGGGACGAGGTTCGACTCGTCCCGGCAGTCGTGGCAGACGATGCGGACGGGACGCGCGAGCACCGACGGGTCGAGCATCTCTCCAAGTTCCTGCCCCGAGAGCTTCCTGTGCGTCCCCGTGGCGACTATGATCGTGATACACTCGGGGTGCACGCCCGCGCTCACCAGCAGGTCCACCACGGGGGCCAGGATCCCTGACTCGCCCGCGTACGGGACGGGCCTGGTATTATCGGAGATGACGATGGCAACTCCGGGATCGGCCACGGACTCCATCTTGCGTCGCACCAGCGAGGCGAGGTCAGAAGCGCCTATCGGGTTCCGAAGGGCCTCCATGATGGCGTCCTTCGGCCTGGCGATCGGGGCGGGCCCGGACATGGCGAGACACTCCGTCCCACCGGGCAGGTCAATCTCAATGGACTCGTCCCCGAACACGATTGGAAATCTGGGCATGGAGACACACCGCCTGTTCCGCGTTCTCGACGAGGCCGGCCCGCTATGACCCGGGCTCAACCGGGTTCTTCCCACCCATGGCCGCCGGCGCCTGGCGCGTGCGCACGATCCCGTGGGCGACGATCTGCACCAGGTCCTCCACGCACGTCTCTTCCTTGCGGAAGTCGCCGACTTTCCGGCCGTGCTCCAGGACGATGATCCCGTCGGCGACCGGGTAGACGTAGTAGAGGTTGTGCGTTATGAACATGACCGCAAGGCCACGCCTGCGCGCTTCGTCGATGTACCCGAGGACCTTGTTGGTCTCGTGCACCGAGAGGGCCGAGGTCGGCTCGTCCAGTATGAGTAATTTGCCGCCGAAGTGCATTGTCCTGCCGATGGCGATGGCCTGACGCTCGCCGCCTGAGAGCACCGAGACCTCGTCCCCTGCGGACCGCACCGAGATGCCGATATCCCGCGGCGCCTCCTCGGTCACCCGGCGCATCCTGTGCGTGTCGAGCAGCCGCAGGACGCCGATCTTCCGCTGGGGTTCGGCGCCGAGTCGAATATGGCCTCCAAGTCACCAATGGCCATGTAGTCGTTGGCGGCAAACATGGCGGTTGCGCCCTCCGCCCTGGCGATGTCGCGTATCGTTGGAGCCATGCCCGGTCATTACCTGCACCGGGGGACTCGCCCCGGTTGCCCTGCCCGCCGCCCCCGGGCAACCCCGTCTGCAGCTGCAAGAAATAGCTTCCCAGCAGGGACCGGACGTTCGGCATCGAATTGCTATTGCACGAAGTCCTCATCGTCGGCCCTGATACCGCGTGGAGGGAGCGTTTACGGCGGGAATCATGAACGGCGGCTTCACCTTACAGAGGCGGCACCTGGCTGGTCGCCTGATCCTGTACGTCACGCTGCTCCTCGTAGCCGTGATGGCAGTTACCACCGCCATCGGCGTGCGGAGCGAGAGCGTGCGTATCCTCGATCAGATGCGTAAGGATGGGGTGACGCTCGCCGAATCATACGCCCTTTCAATCGAGAACGCCATGGTGACGGACTCCGGGATCTCCCGCATCGTGGAAAAGGCGAGGACGTCCGCGGGCATAAGGTACCTGCGGATCTACGGGCAGAAGGGCCGATTCCTCACACGGGCCGACCTCCTGTCCGAGGAGCAAACTCCGCCCATGGACGTCTTCTCACAGTTCGATGTCGAACCTGACGACGTGCTGCTAGCCAGGGTAATCGCCACTCGCGCGCCCGCCGACGAACTCCAGCGATTGCCATCCGGGGAGACAATATTCCGCGTGATGGTCCCGTTGTACTTCTTCGGAAGCATGGTCGGGGCCGTCGAGGTCGGCATGGACCTCGGTACGATGCGCGCCGCCATCCATCAGGCCACGCTGCAATCGGTCGGCCTCACCGTGGCCGCGATAATCGTGGGGTCGCTCGGCGTTCTGTGGCTGGCCCTCAAGATCACACGACCGCTGAGCGTCCTCACGGCAGCTGCCAGGCGGGCGGCCTCCGGCGACCTCTCCGCCCGAATCGACGTGCACACAGGAGACGAGATCGAGGATCTCGCAGCCACCTTCAACGTGATGGCTGAGAACCTCGGCGCATCCATGGCAGACCTCAGGACCGCCTACCGGGAACTCGAGCGCCACATCGCCACCATCTGCGAACTCAAAGAGTACACTGACAGCATCCTTGCCGCCATCCCTACAGGCGTGATAACCGTGGACGCCTCGGGGGCCGTCATCACCGTGAACCGTGCCGCGTCAGAGATGCTGGATCTCGAGCGCGACGTGGCGCCGGCATCGGGTCCATTCCGGAAGGCGCTCCACAGCCTCCCCCCTCTCATCGACCTCATCGCCGATTCCCTGGCCAGCAGGAAGGCCTGCTGCGGTCGGGAGATCTCTGTGGAGATGCCGCGCCGCGCCACTTTCCTGGTGAACACCGCCATCATGAGCGAGCCCGGGGGAGCTTTTGCAGGAGTGGCGGTCACGCTCCAGGACATCACCTCGCAGAAAGACCTGCAGGCGAAGGCCACCCGACAGGACCGCCTCACGGAGCTCGGCCGCCTGGCCGCGGCCATCGCGCACGAGGTGCGTAACCCCATCGGATCCATAAGGTCCTGCGCACGCTACATGCAATCAAAGGCCGCGGACCAGGAGATCTCCGCGCTTCTTGACATCATCGTCAAGGAATCGGACCGCCTCAACGTGCTCGTGCAGCAGCTCCTCGATTTCGCGCAGCCGCACTCCACTATGCCGAAGTTCACTGACGTCGGAAGGATCCTGTCCGATATCGTGAGCCTCGTGAGCCTGCGCGCCGAGGCTGCCGGGATCCACGTGTCGCTCAGCGTGGACAGCACACCAGGGTGCTTTGTGGACGAGGACAGGATACGGCAGGCGTTTCTAAACGTCTGCATCAACGCTCTTGAGGCAATGGAGGGAGCAGGGGTAACACGGGGAACGTGGGGTCCGACGGATGCGATGGAAGCAAAGGACGCGGACAGATCTCGGGAAGACAGCTCTCAGGAGGAACGCACCCTGGACGTTTCGTGTTCCTACGATGTCGCCGCTCGATCGATACGGGTGGCGTTCACCGACAGCGGCCCGGGCATCGATCCTGACGTGTTGCCCCACATTTTCGAGCCTTTCTACACGACTCGCAAGCGCGGAACCGGACTCGGGCTGGCGATCGTCAAGCAGATCGTCGAGGAGCACGGGGGAACCGTGTCGGTGGCAAGTCCCTATCCGGCTGCATCCGGACACGGGGCTCTGTTCGAGATCTCGCTCCCCGCGCCGTATGAGTACCTCACGCCCGAGAATGGGGATGCCGCGCGCTGCGAGTCCTCTTCAAGCCCTCTCAAAGAAGGAGGGATTCCAGGTGCCCGTGGGGATACTCGTGGTAGATGACGACGACAGTCTTCGCACGGCGGTGACCGTAATACTGCGTGGAAGGGGCTATCTGGCCGACGCCGCCGCAGGTGCACGCGAGGCGCTCGCACTTCTCGAGAAGAAGCACTACGACGTCGTGCTCGTTGATCTTCGCATGGAGGGCATGAGCGGCCTGGAGGCTGTTCCCAGGATCAAAGCTGTTGCGCCCCGGGCCGTGGTCATCATCATGACCGCGTACGGCACCATAAGAACCGCCGTCGAGGCTGTCCGCGCCGGCGCGTTCGACTACATCACGAAGCCTTTCGAGATGGATGAGCTTCTCCTCGTCATCGAACAGGGCCTGAGAATGAGGGACCTTGCCGAGGAAAACGCTCACCTGCGTGGGAGAATGCTGGGCAGAAGCCCGTTTCCCGGGATCATCGGGACGAGTCCCGCAATGCAGCGTGTCTATGAGATGATCAACAAGGTGGCACCATACGACGTGACCGCCCTCATAGTCGGTGAGTCCGGCACCGGCAAGGAGCTCGTGGCTCAGGCGATCCACGACAACAGTGTCAGGCGCGATCGGCCTCTTGTCAAGCTGAATTGCGCTGCGGTCCCCGACACTCTCCTCGAAAGCGAGCTCTTCGGCCATGAGAAGGGAGCGTTCACCGGGGCGCAATTCCAGAGGCCGGGCAAGTTCGAGGCGGCCAACACGGGGACCATCTTTCTGGATGAAGTGGGCGACATGAGCCCTTCCATGCAGGCGAAGCTTCTCCGGGTGCTCCAGGAGAAGGAGTTCGAGCGCGTCGGCGGTCGCGAAACCATACGGGTGGATGTCAGGATCCTGGCGGCAACCAACAGGGACCTCGCCCAAGCAGTGGCAGACGGTGCTTTCCGGGAGGACCTCTACTATCGTCTGAACATCGTGACCATAGCCCTTCCCCCGCTGCAAGACCGTGTCGAGGACATACCCCTTCTCGTTCAGCACTTCATTCACATGTTCAACGCTGCATTTCACAAGGAGTTCGAAGGGCCATCGCCGGAGGCGATGGATCTCTTGATGAAGTACCACTGGCCGGGGAACGTCAGGGAGCTCAAGAACGTCATCGAGCAAACCGTCCTGTTGGGCACAGGCCGCCGCATAACCCCGGAGCACCTTCCCGCCGTGGTGCGTGAGCACGCTGACCGCAAGAACGCCTCCATAAGGTGCGTGGAGCGCGATCACATCCGGAGAGTCCTCGAGAGCTGCGGTTGGAACCAGAGGAAGGCTGCAGAGGTCCTGGGCATCCACAGGAACACCTTGAGGCGCAAGCTCGAAGAGTTTAGTATAGCTCCCCCCATCGGCACGTCGTAGTCGCGAACCAGGATGCCGGCATCGCCTTCCAAGGAGATGTCAGTCTAGCGCGGGATTCCTCCGCGGCACGTTGGAGGCACGCGGCCCCAGGGTTACGCCCGCCGAGCCTCGGGCAATGCAGGCAACGCAGGCGTGCCGACAGGATGAAGTGGGCATGCAAGCCTCCACTCAGTGGCAGCCGAATTCGATCTCCCCGCATCTCAATGGCCCGACCGTTCTCTATCGTCGACCATCGGAGCCGTTCGGCGCCCGCTCACATCGGCAGCGCTCACTCAAGACTCAGGGCACGAAATGCGGCACCAGAATGGTGCCACGGTGCACCAAAATGGTGCATCGTGCGGTGCTCGCGTGGGTAGTTCTGCAAGAGCCCCTGAGCGACCGCAGCGCACAGCCGGTTCCCGTCACGCGCAGCGGCCGCCCGGATGGGGTGGGCTGGCACAAGACGTGCAGGCAAGGCTCTGCCGAGAGTCTCAAATCTCCCAGGAGGTGCGTGTCATGAGAAACCCTGCTGTTGGACGCTGCATAGCCGCAGCCATCGTAGCCGTCATGGTGCTCGGCCTTTGCACCGCGCTCGCAGCGGCGCAAGGGTCGCGGGAACTCGTCGTGTACGTCACTTTCCACGAAAACGAGGCAAAACGTCTCTTCTCCCTTTTCGAAAGGGAAACTGGAATCAAGGTTAAGTACCTCGCGCTCGCCACGGGGCAGGCGGTAGCGAGGGTGGAGGCGGAGGCGACCTCGCCGCAGGCAGACATCTTTCTCGGAGCGGGTGCGGAAAACCATGAGGCAATGAAGATGAAAGGCCTTCTTGCCCAGTACGCATCGCCTGAGGCGGCAAAGATCCCGAAGGCGTTCAAGGACAAGGACGGATACTGGACCGGCATCTACCTGGGACCTGTGGCCATCATCGTGAACAAGGACAGGTTCGACGCAGAATGCAAGCCGAAGAACATCCCCATGCCGGAGACATGGAAGGACCTCTTGCGACCCGAATTCCGGGGTGAAATCGTGATGCCCAATCCGCAGCTCTCCAGCACGGGATACACGTTCCTCTCGTCTTACCTCCAGAAGTATGGGCAGGCGGAAGGATGGGCGTTCTTCGAACAGCTGGACAAGAACGTGAACCACTACACGAAGAAGGGTCTTGCCCCCGCCCAGCTCGTGGCGACGGGCGAGTTCCTCATCGGGATCAACTTCCTGCATGACCAGCTTCTCATGAAGAAGGCCGGGTTCAATGTGGAGATCATCGTCCCGAAGGGTGCGGGATGGGAAATTGGGTCTGTGTCTATCATAAAGGGCGGCCCGAACCCCGAGAACGCCAGGAAGTTCATCGACTTCGTGATAGGCCAGAAGGCGCAGCAGTTGCACACGGACCTCACCATGAGGATCCCGACGCGCCCCGACGTTGAGCTTCCGCCCGGCGTGAAGCCCCTCACCGAGATGGACATCTTCGAGGAATTCGACATCATCAAGGCCGCAGCGGATAAGGAGGCTCTGCTGAACATCTGGAGCAAGAAGTTCGCCCGCTGACGGCTGGGTTGCAGTTCCCAGGGCAGGGGAACCGGCCGAGGAGCACGCGCTGGTATCCTGAACACGCCTGCATGGCCCGGAGGATATCAGAGCCTGCCCCGCCACCAGGCCTTCACGCCGTGCCGGTTCCCCCTGCCCGCTATAGGGTCCGATGGCAGGCCCTTCCTCATCCCATCAAATGCGGCCGCTGGCTGCAGCGCAAGGGCCTGGCCGGCTAACTACCGCACGCCTGGAACGGGGGATGGTCGTGGAACTCTCTGCAGGCAAAGCTCAACGGCACACAGGACGACACAACCGGACACTGACCCGTGCTGGCAAGGTCATGCGCGAGCCCGCCTTGGTGTTCGTTGTCGGGGGATCAGTGGCGCTTCTTGTGGTTTTCCTCTTCCTGCCACTCGGGAAGGTGCTCGCCATGCCCGGCGCCGGCGACTGGCTCTCTTACTTCGAGACGCCGCGCTTCGTAAGGGCTACCCTCAACAGCCTGTTCATGGCGGCGATCTCGACGGCGTCTGCGACCATCCTCGGATTCGCGTTCGCATATGCTGTTACGTACGCCGAGGTCCCGGGGAGCCGCATCTTCCGCATCATTGGGCTCCTACCATTGATGTCGCCGCCGTTCGTCACAGGACTGGCGTTCATACTGTTGTTCGGACGGCGTGGTCTCATCACATGGACCCTCCTCGGCTTGAGGCCGGACATATACGGCTGGAAGGGTCTTTGGGCCGTTCAGACGTTTGCATTCTTCCCTACCGCGTATCTGTCCATATCCTCGGTGCTCAAGGCCGCAGGTTCAAACCTGGAGTTCGCAGCCGTAAACGTCGGAGCACGTCGGTGGCGCGTCTTTCGTGACATCGTCTTGCCGCTTGCGACCCCGGGTATCGCTGGGGCCGCCCTCCTCGTCGCCTCGCAGGTCCTCGCAGACTTTGGAAATCCAATGCTCATTGCTGGGGACTTCACGGTACTTGCCACCGAGTCTTATCTGGAGCTCATCACCAACTGGAGCCCCGCGCGGGCTGCCGTGCTCTCGGCGGTGCTGCTCGTGCCTGCGCTCGTGGTGTTCCTTGTCCAGCGCTCCATAGTAGAGCGACGCTCCTTCGTAACAGTGACAGGCAAGCCCATCCAGGGCACGCGCATGGGCCCGGTCCCCTGGCTGAAGTGGGGGCTGACAGTCTTCTGCCTTGCCATCGCCCTCTTCGTGCTGGCCATATACGGCGTGGTCCTGGTTTGTGCGTTCGTGAAAACATGGGGCGCCGACTTCACGCTCACAGCGTATCATTTCGTGATGGCCGTAATACGTGGCAGAGAGCTCGGCAACAGCCTGATGCTCTCCGCAGCCGCTGCGGCGTTCTCTGCTCTCTTTACAGTCGTGCTGGCTTATGTGGTTCAGTTCAAGCAAGTACCCGGCAAGGCTGTGCTGGACTTCGCGGCTGTGTTGCCGTCGGCTGTTCCAGGAACGGTGCTCGGCATCGGGTACGTTCTCGCGTTCAACTCCGGACCCCTCGCTATGACAGGAACCGCGTTCATAATCATAACGTTCATGATCTTTCACTACATGGCAGTCGGCTACAGGACAGCATCCGGCATGCTCAAACAGATTGATAGAGGGATCGAGGAGGCCTCCACGAACCTGGGCGCCCACAGCTTGAGGTCGTTCTGGTCGGTGATGTTGCCTCTTATGAAGCCGGCATTTACCACAGGACTTCTGTACACGTTTATCAGGTCCATGAACTCAGTGAGTGGCCCCATATTCCTGATCTCTCCAACCTGGACACTGGCGTCGGTATCCATCATAAACCTTGCGGACCACGGCTACTGGGGTCAGGCGAGTTCGCTAGGTGTCGCGGTGGTCGGATCGATATTCGTGGTCCTGGGTGTGGCGAGGTTCGTCCTGGGCGAGAAGGTCAGACTCTTCGAAATATAGGAGGACCTCAATGAGGATCGCACGTGCTGCAGTTTCAGTTGACCTGAAGAATGTCACAAAATCTTTCGGGCGAACCCGGGTGGTCGACAGCGTGGATCTCCATGTAGAACCCGGAAAGCTCACCACGCTCCTCGGCCCGTCCGGCTGCGGGAAGACGACGACCCTGCGAATGATCGCAGGGTTCCAGGAACCCGATTCCGGCGAGATATACATCGGCGGCAGGCGTGTGGACGTGCTCCCAGCGTACCTGCGCAACACGGCGATGGTGTTCCAGGACTACGCGCTGTTTCCGCACATGAGCATCTTCTCCAATGTCGCGTACGGCCTTAGAATCCGCGGGGTAAGGCCTGAGGAGATCAAGAAACGGGTGACCGAAGCTCTTGAGCTCGTGCAATTGGCCGGGATGGAGAACCGCTTCCCCGCGCAGCTCTCTGGGGGACAACAGCAACGCGTCGCGCTTGCGAGGGCCCTCGTCATCCAGCCGGATGCCCTCCTTCTAGACGAACCCCTTTCAAACCTCGATGCCAAGCTGAGAGAGGCAGTGAGGAGCGAGCTTCGGGACATTCAGCAGAGGACCGGCATCACATCCATTTACGTGACCCACGACCAGGAGGAGGCCTTCAGCCTATCAGACACGGTGGTGGTCATGAGCGAGGGCAGGATCCAGCAGGTAGGCACCCCCGAAGACATCTATTATCGACCCGCCAACCGGTTCGTAGCAGAGTTCGTGGGCACCACGAATCTCCTCAGCGCGGTGGTTCTTACAGCTCAGCGCGAGCATGTGGTGTTGGCAGCCGCGGGAACCACCCTCGTAGCCACGAGCCCAGGGCGAAGGTTCGCGCCCGGCCAAAGCGTTCTTCTTACCGTAAGGCCAGAGTCAGTACACATCGCCGCGACCGTGCCCCCAGCAGGCGAGGAACATCGCGGGGATCCTGGTGAGTTGAACGTGCTTCCGTGTCAGGTGGTCAAGACCACCTTCCTGGGAAGCAGGTCCAGGCACACCGTCCGCCTCCCTGATGGGACGCCCTGGACCGTAGATGTATCAGACCCCGGCACCGCGACCATGACGTGTGGCGAGGCATTCGTTGCGTTCGCGCCTGAAAGAACCCATGTCATTGCCAGCGAGGCCCTGGGCGGCACCCCCGCCTCGCCCGGGTGAGCAGCAATCGTCGATGTCCTCCTCCGGACTCCCACAGAAGATCGGAAGACGTCGCCCTTCCGACGCCATTCCGACGCGGATTGTGCCACTAGCAGGCGCTCCACAGGCACTCAACCGTGTGCCTCCCCTGGGCCCCTGCGAGGCTGGCAGCGGGATATGGTCCGGTCACACAGGTGAGGATGGGGATAGGGGCGTCTCCGCTATGCTCAAATAAACAATGTAACCCTGGACTCGGAGGCCTCTCTGAGGAACGAGGCCACCCCGGCGAACTCGTCCACGCCGACCAGGTCCTCGCGCGGAATCTCCATGACGTCCATCGACATGGAGCACGCGACGATCTTCACCCCGAGTTCCCTGGCCATTTGGATGAGTTCGGGCAGGGCCTGCACTTTCTTGTTTCGCATCTGTCGCCTCATCAGAGCAGCCCCGATACCGCACACGTTCATCTTCGAGATGGGAAGTTTCGCGGGGCCTTTGGGGAGCATGAAATCGAACATTCTGCCGAGGAGGCTCGCCGCCCCCTTGCGGCCGGTAGGCTTCTTGAGCATGCTGATGCCCCAGAAAGTGAAGAACATGGTGACCTCCATCCCGGATGCCGCTGCGCCTGTGGCAATATTGAAGGCGGCAAGGGCTTTGTCGAGGTCGCCGCTGAAGCAGATGATGGAGACCTTGTCGCGCACGTCGCCCGCCATGGTTTCTCCCCTCCGTTCGCGTGTTCAGAGAAAACTCACCGCAAAGCTCTCGCAGGTCCGCGGCCCTTCTACGTGGTCTTTCGTACGAAGAACCTGTAGAAACCCCCGGCGTCCTCCATGCCCAGATACTCGTTACCTGTCTTGCCGCACCATGCCGGGATGTCCGCCTTTGCGCCCTCATCGTCGGCGTCGAGTTCAAGTACCTTCCCGGCCTCCAACGCCTTGATCTTCTGGGATAGCTTCACGATAGGCATAGGGCAGAGAAGCCCTCTTGCGTCAACCACTTCATCCGCTTTCACCTGCGCTCCCCCCTTTCCCACCTTGGTTACCGTCTCGGCTACGCGGCGTGCTCGCCCGCCTCCGTGTCCGTCCGCTCCTGCGCCACAGCAGCGCGACGCGCGGCCTACTCCGTGACTCTTCAAGGCGTGAGTTCAGAGACAACCGCCTGGCCTTAATAGACCTTCCTGTGCTCGAAGATGAGGTCAACGAGGTCTTTCATGGTGATGACCTCGACTTGCCGCGCCGCAATCCCCCGTGCGGCGAGGTCCTCTGAAAGGGCGTAGAACCTGACTCCACGGCTCCTTGCCTCTTCAACCATCTTACGGAATGCCGGCGGCGCGAACTGCGCGGCCACCACCCCATCCTGGATGAGGGCCACTGCAGATCCCGGCGCCATCGCAGCCAGTCTAAGGGCAGTCTTGTATTCCTCCCGTTCAAAGGGGGACCGGGATATCAGGAACAGTGCCATCCGCCATCCTCCTTATGCAGACGACGCTCAATCGTGGGGAACCTGCATTGTGGGACGCGCCTTTCGCAGGGTCTTGCGCTCGGACGTGAGAACTCTTCCCCACGATGCGCAATCTTGCCACCATGGATCAGAACCTGATGACCGCCCCGGGCGCGTCCATGGCATCGGCGACCTCCACGAGCGAAACCACTCGGCCCGCAACGAGATTCTCAGGACCTATGCCCCTTTCGTCAAGGGACTCCTTGCACACCATGAGATCTATCCCGTAGGAACCCGCGCTCGCCATCGCCTCACCCATAGACTTCATGTCTATGGCCGAGGGATCCTGACCTTTAAGCGCGCAGAAAACCCCGTCATCGACGAGGACAAGCGTTGTCTTGATGTCCATCCCCGCACACCCGATAGCGCACCTGAACCCCTCGGCGGCAAGGGACGTGCCGTAAGGGGCCTTCGTCACAACCACCATTACGCTATCCAATTGGCCCACCTCCCCATCAACCCCGATCTCGCCTCTTGCGCCGTCGTACCTCTAATCATCGGTTCAGCATGCAGGCGTAGCCTCCGACCTGCCCCCAACACACGCGGCGCGATGCTATGTCGGGCTAAAAGCCGAGGCTCACCACTGCATCGGCCTCGCCTAGCATCTCCGCCAGGTCAACGAGGCTACCGAGGTGAGCCCCTGCTACCATCATGTCCTTTGTTATCCCGCGAAAGCGCGCACACGCGCCACATCCCGCGACCCTGACTCCGGCCTCGACCAGCTTCTCGACCATGTGGGCGATGTTGCGCTCGCCGGGCGACGAGATCTTCTGGTTTAGGTTGCCCACCCCGTCAACATAGAAGAACAGGCTCGCCTCGTGCCCTGCAGATCTTGCGGCCATGGCGAGAGCGTACGCGGTATCGAAGTTTTCGGAAAGGTAGGGCCCTGTCTGGACGATGATGCACATGTGCTTCCCCTGGCTCACAATCCCCACCTCCGGCGCCCGCTGCAGGGAACGTCGCTCAGCTCAGCGGGCGATTTGCGTAGAATCCTCATGGAACTGATTCCGATCCTGGCGGTCCGGGTCCGGTGTGCGACCGCGAAGACCCTGGTTCGGCAAGTAGGGACGCCCCCCATTTCCAACACACGAGCCGTGGCGCCCAGGCCCGGTTTACACAGATCGGCTCCCCGGGCAATCCCTCAAGGTCTGTGTCGCGCTACCGCCAACGACGATGTCCCTTACGCGCTCCATGACGGCGCATATCGCGTGGTCCCTGATCCTATAGAAGACATGTTGTCCGCTGCGCCGCCTGGCGACAACGCCTCTGAACTCGAGGATCCGAAGTTGCTGGGACACGTTGGACTCCTTCTCCCCTATCTCCTTTGCGATCTCACCAACGCTCTTTTCTCCGTCGTGAATGGCGCACAGAATACGGACCCTCACTGGATTTGAGAAACCTTGAAGGAAGCTTGCGACCGCTTCACACTCCGCGGGTGTAAGCACGTGAGAGTTCCCCCTTGAAGGTATACCAATGCATACGCAGAAAACACGTTAGCTTAATTGTTTAATGCTCCTTAATATATCACTGCACCCTGATTCTACCTCTTCAGCTCTCGGCCGTCAATAGCGAGCGAGGGTGATCCTGAACAGCGATATCAAGCCCCGATGACTCAGAACCTGGTGACGCCATTGCAAGGGCTATGGTATTATGTGCTTGGTGGTCCACATAACGCGATGTCATAACGTGGCGACGTGAGAGGAGCGGTCTTTCCGCAATGCGCCGTATTGACCTGGAGGAGTATGTCGCGACATACAAGGCCCTCGCACGCCGCGCCTGGCTCGAAGCGGAAAGCGCGCGCCTCGGGCGGCCCCGAAGCGTCAGGCGGCGCCCGAGGAGCGAGGAGGAAGCAAAGATACTCACGCTTCTTGCCAGAGCACGACTCCGGCGTGCGCTGGCCACAAGGGAGCTCACCTGGATCGGGCCGAGGAGGTATCGGCTGCGTGTCTTCGATCAGCCCAGAGATCGCCCACCTGCGGGAACATCTACAGAGGGCGGCTGACATCGCAGAGCCATTCAAACGCCGCATGTACGCGCTTGGCGTGATATCCGCCGCGCTCGCTCCAAGGGGCATCGTACCCATCCTGGTCGGAGGATGCGCTGTTGAGTTCTATACTCTTGGGAGTTACGCCACCCAGGACGTCGACGTCGTCGTATCCGGGCGCGACGAATTCGATGAGGTCCTGCGGAGTTTGGGATTCTCGAAAGGTACGGGCCAGCGGCACTGGTATAGCGAAGAGCTGGACCTCGCCATCGAAGCGCCGGACAGCGTCCTCGCAGGGTCTCTGGAGCGAGTGGTCGCTGTTGAAGTGGAGGGCTTTACAGTCCACATCATCGGCCTCGAGGATCTCCTGATGGATAGACTACGGGCATTCGTCTACTGGCAGTCGGCAGCAGACGGCGAGTGGGCCGCGCGGATCATCGCTCTGCACGCGTCCGAAATCGACTGGCCGTACCTGGAGGATCAGGCCGCTCGGGAAGGTCTCACGGATGCGCTCGAGACCGTGCGGCGCGGCGCAGGCGCATAGGAAGGCACTCTCGGCTGAGTGTGGCCGCCCACTCGGCCGCATACAAGGTCATGCCCTGAGGAGCCTGTCGAGGATCCTTTCCATCTGCTCTCTGTGTGAGGCGTACACTTGACATCCTCTACACCTGGCGAGCATAGCCGTGCGCCACTCCTCCGTACCAGGGCGTTCGCACATGCGTCCGTAATACCCGGCCCAGTCAAACTCCCAGCATGCCATTTGCAGCCGGTATGCAGGGCACCTGGAGGCCTCAGGTTCGGTGTCGCAGAAAGGGCAGCGAACGATATCCCAGCAGTTCTTGCTCATGGTTCTCCTCCAGCCCACCGTGTGCTCTCCCGGCACCGTTGTCTTTCATGCCATCCGTTGCCTCGAGGCAGGACTACCAGGCACCTTCTTCGTGGGGACGCCCTCTACCTATCCTCCAGTGGTCAGCGTAGACCACAGCAATCCGGAACGATCTTCGCATCCACATGAAGCCGAGGACTCCTTCGATGGACATCTCCTTCGCGCACCACGCGCCCCCGCCGTCTCCGCCGACGGGTCCATAACGAACCACGACAGCCCGGACCCCTGCCACCCCCGGCATCCCACCGCCGGCGACATGCGCCTCGACTGGAGCCCCGGTTGCCTCGTCCAGCCAGGCGATACCTTTCAAGATGCCGTCGGCTATCCGCTGGGAGAATGTGAACCCAATGCACTGCCTACCGCCCAGTTCTCGTCTCTCGCCGGTGCGGCTTGCCGAAACGTCTTTCT
>JASEJE010000013.1:0-33824 GCA_030024085.1 Bacillota bacterium
GCTCGAGGCAGCGCTACGAGCTCGACCTCGTGCGCGAGCTGGCCTCCAAGGACCTCGGGCTGAGACGGGTTGCGGTCACCGCCCGCGCCCCCCTCGGACTCGGGGGCCTCGTGGACGAATGCATCGAGTTCGACCCGGACGGCCGCGCCCAGGTCCCTGACGACCTACGCCCGCCGGTCGATGTGGTCGCCGGGCAGATGCTCGGCCTCTTCAAGGCCCTCGACCTCGGCATCTCCCCGGACGAGCCATCGGCGCGCGGGGCCATCAACAGGGTGGTCCAGGGTGTCACGATCTATCCGGCCGACGTCGACGAACTGCAGTGCAGCTAAGTGAGGATTCAGAAAAAGTGTCGCAAACTTATGGCGCCATACTTAGACATGGGCAGGCGGCGGTCCAGAAACCGCGACTCATTTCAGCCTCTTCGACATCCTGCGTCTCGCAGTCTCATACCCCATCTCCTCGTACAGCGCCAACGCCGGCTTGTTGAACTCCCACACGTTGAGCTCCACTTCCGCGACATCCCTGGCGAGGGCCCACTCGTGGACTCTCTCGACAAGGGCGCGGCCGATCCCGGCGCGCCTGAAATCCTTTCCGACAACAAGATCATGGATCATGACATAGCGCCTCGGGACCACGATCGGGAGATCGGGCGCACACCCAATGGATGCGTGGACAAGGCCGACGGCACGCCCGCCGGACTCGGCCACGAAGATGACGGCGTCATCACCTGCAGTGGCGGCGGCAACCGCCTCCTGAATCCACCCGCGCCCCTCCGGCTTTCGGAACACGTGGGGCAGCGCCTTCCGGTGAAACGTCTCTACCTCTTCGAACAACTCGCACAGCGCCTCGAAGTCGTTCGCAGTCGCCTGGCGTATAGAGAAGTCCATGCAGCCTCCCTCCAAAGCGATTCCTTACGGTCGGGACGGTCGGGGCGGTCGGGACGCCGACCAGCGCACTGAGCCTACCGCCCCCCACCTCTGTGCCCACGCCCACGCCAACGCCCATTTGCGCCCCGCGCCCGCGCCCACAGCCTGTCCGGCCTCACAGGGAAGGCTGGACGGAGATTGACTACTGTTTTTCCTCCAACCGGCAGCTTTCGCCGAACGACGTGGATGATTTCCGGTCAGCTCACGCCCGGGAGGTGCCTGAAAACCATCCACCCACACCCACACCCACACCCACGCCCGCACCTGGACCGGCACCAACGCCAGCGCTCGCATCCCCGCAGGCCCGCAACAACCCGCCCACCGCCGCGATCCGGCAGTCTGCCCGCGCCCACACCTGCACCCACAGGCACACCCACGCCCGCACCGGCACCGGCAACAACGCCAAGGCTCGCATCCCCGCACGCCCACGCCCATCCCCGCACCCACGGCCGCATCCGCGTGCCGGCGCCCTGCGCACCTCCCCGGCACCGGCGCCTTTCCCTGGGGATGGCAGCCGCCGCCCAGTACTGCGCTCACGATACGTAACGACCTCCGGCCGAGCGCAGCTGGTTGGGCCGTTTGGTCGCGCGAAACCGGCAGCCTTAGGAGCCCTTAATGCTACTCTGTTACGTATGGAGCCTCTGGTACTGCCGTCGCCTGAGCTGACATCTGACGTACATCACGGGTTCCTCCTGCTGAGCCGTTCCCTGCGTCACGCTTGAGAGCCATCCACTGATGTACATCACTCGTCTGGCTCTTCCCGTTCCATACGTCACGCATCGGAAGCCAATCAGTGACGTACATCATTGTTGCCGCCTTACCCGTTCCCTGCGTCACGGGTTCTCTACGAACCGTTCCATACGTCACGCATTCGCGGCCAATCAGTGATGTGCATCATCGTTGCCGCTTCACCCGTTCCGCACGTCACGGGTTCTCCACGAATCGTTCCACAGGTCATGCATCGAAGCGGGACCAGTGACGCACATCACGGGTTCCTTCTGACCCGTTCTCTACGTCATCATTGAGAGCCATCCAGTGATGTACATCACTGGTCCGAGTCTCACTCGTTCTCTACCTCATGCGTCGAATCCAATCGCTGACGCACGTCACTCTTCCCGCCGTACCCGTTCCGCACATCACGGGTCCTCGAGGAACTGTGAGCTCATGAGCCACCAGGGCCAGGAGTCGCCCTGCCAAACACGTCCGCCACGCCTGCCAACCCGGATGGCATTTCATATCTGACAGAGCAGTATCAAGACCGTGATTCTGGCAGAGAACGCATACGCAACAGAGCAGTACCAGGACTGGCTATGTATGGGTTTGCAAATCCGCGCCAGTTTGGCAGAAGCTTCCGGGTTGCCGGTGCTTGCACGACGGGGCGTTGAAGATTTGACAAGCCTGAATGCCAAACCTAACGAGGCGCGCCGCAAGCGCGCCGCCCCCGGAGTGCAACACCGGCAACCTCTGGGAAAGTGGCAGCGATCTCTGAACCCACACTTAGTCATAGTGAATGAGGCCGGCTCCCATTATCGTAAGCCGTAGGTTACACTTGAGGCACTTGCCTTTAGTGCAGAGCTACGTACGAAAGGGAGCCGGTACACGTAATGTTACCACAAAATGCGTCGGTCTAGAAGCAGGCAGGGACAAAAGTTTCTCACGACGCGGCAGGAGATCCTGGACACATGGCGAAGCTAAACGATAAAGATTATAATCTTATATGTTTATACTGTAGTCCCCACCCCCAACCCACCCCTCAAAGGAGGTCGCAACGTGGTCCATCCGGGCGTTGACCGGGCGAAACCCGTGCCCCTGTATCACCAGGTGAAGGAGTCGCTCCGCGAGCGAATAGAGGCCGGGGAGTGGCCGCCGGGGGAGCGCATCCCGACGGAAAAGGAGCTTGCCGCCGAGTACGCAGTAAGCCAGATTACCGTAAGGCAGGCCCTGGCCCGGCTGGCCAGCGAAGGCCTCGTGGAACGCTGCCAGGGCAGGGGCACGTTCGTGTCGCAGCCTTCAGTCGTACAAGACATCCTGGACCTTGGCGGCTTCTCGGCCGGGCTCGCCAGCGCGGGCATCGAGATCGAGACCCGGCTCCTCGGCGCCGGTATTGTTGCCGCGAGCGAAGGTGTCTCCCAGCGCCTGAAGGTGGCCCAGGCCGCCTCCGTGATAGAGGTCCGTCGCGTCCGCCTTACGGCTGGGGTGCCAATATCGCTCCAGACATCGTATATGCCTTGCGAGCTGTGTCGGCCCATCCTTGACCGCGACCTCGCACGCGAGTCGCTGTTTTCGCTGCTCACCGAGGCCTGCGGCCTGGAGCTCGTGCGCGCAGAGGAGGTCCTCAGCGCGGTCACGGTGGACGAATATGAGGCAAAGGTCTTGCTTGTGACCCCCGGAAGCCCGGCGTTTCTGGTCCGGAGGACCACGTTTGACAGGAACGGAACGCCCGTCGAGTTCGTAAAATCCGTGCTGCGAGGTGATAGGTGCAAGTTTACGGCGACGCTGACTACCAGAGCGAAGGGAAAGACGGGAACAGGGATAGGAGCGGGAACGAGGACGAATCGCGCGGAAACAGGAGAGCAGACTGTCGGCATCAAGACGCAGGTATCCTGAGCCATGTGCACGTTGAGAGCAGTTTTTCCCTTTAGGAGTCTCCCTTAGGAATCTTCGATCTTGACACAATGTCTACAAGGAGGAGAGTCCAATGGCAATCGGCCCCGAGCTCAAGAGTCCTCCCTCTCAGGGGAGCGAACTGAAGCACGAAGGTGACCTGCGCAAGACATACTGGACCCCCAGGCGTGTCGCCCGGATGGCGATATTCGTGGCGCTCAGCGCTGTCGGCGCGCTCATCAAGATCCCGAGCCCGACCGGCACGGTGGCTCTTGACTCGTGCCCCGGCTATTTTAGCGCCATATCCTTCGGCTGGCTCGAAGGCGGCATCGTCGCCGCGATAGGCCACATCTTCACGGCGGCCACGACCGGCTTCCCGCTCAGCGTGCCCATCCACATCCTGGTTGCAGTCGAGATGGCGGTCTTCGCCGCAGCGTTCTGGTGGATCAACAAGAAGCTTGGAGTAATAGCGGCGATAATCGCCGCCACGTTCCTTAACGGAGTCGTGGCCGCCTTCGTGATGGTCCCCATCGGCGGCATGGGACTGGCGCTCGGGCTACTGGCGCCGCTCACAGTGGGGTCGGCCGTCAACATCATCATCGCAGCGGTGGCCTACGCGATCGTGAAACGCAGCAACATGATCTGATCGGGGCGACGGCAACCACAGAGGCCACAAGGGATGGGCTCCACAGGGGATGAAGAACACATGTCGCATTCAGGCCATTCAGAGATAGAGCGAGAGCTGGCAGAGCTGGCGGGACTGGCGGGACTGGCGGGACTGGCGAAATCGGCGGGGCCGATGGGGCTGGCGGGGCGAGCGGAGTCGGCCGGCCTCGCAGGCCAGGCGGGCGTCGGTTCGCCCGCCGGTCGGCCCACCAGCTCGCCCGCCAGTTCGCCCGCTAGTTCGCCGGAGGAAGTCGCACGCGCCATCCTCCGGCGGCGCGTGGAGAGGCGTCGCGACCTGACGCTGGTGCGGCTTGCGGGCCCATATTACCTCGTCATCGCGTGCGACTCTGACGGCGGGATAGGCCCGAAACCCCACGACACAGTCAAGGTGCCCGGTTATCTCCTCGGGCGGTTCGCAGCGCGCGTGCCACTCATGGAGATCCTCGCCAGTGGCGCCCGTCCGCTGGTACTGGTCGACGCGTTGAGCGTAGAATTGGAGCCGACGGGCAAAGAGATCATCGAAGGCGTGAGGTTCGAAGCTGGTCTTGCAGGAATCGAAGGCGAGGGAGCAGTCACCGGAAGCACAGAAGACAACGTACCAACGGTCGCAACAGGGGTCGGAGTTACGGTCATAGGACTTGCGCAGCAACATCGGCTGAGAGCTGGGACCTCTGCTCCCGACGATATCATCGCAGCCGTCGGTGTCCCGAAGAGCGCACCCGGAGATGTAGTAACGATCGACGACCCTGAGATCGCAGATGTCCCTACGGTGATGAAGCTGGCACACATGGCGGTGGTTCACGACATCTTGCCCGTCGGCTCCAAGGGAATTGAATACGAGGCCCGCCAGATGGCCGCGTCGGCCGGCCTCGGCGTCGTCCTGACGGCAGACCCCGGCCTCAACACCAGGAAGTCGGCAGGTCCGGCAACGTGCGTGCTGGTTTCGGTAGCGGCAGCGGCGGGCAAGGACGGTGACGCGGCACGCCGGACGCGCCGGGCGCTCGACGAGATCTGCCGGGCCGTGGGCAAGCCCGTGGCACTCGTGGGCCGGCTCACACCTGATGGCGGCGATCCGGCGCGCCCGCGTTGAGAGCGGCTCAAGGCCGCGTCGCATGTGGGCGATATCGCGGGTCGACCGTATTGCGCGTCGTCATTGCGTGTCGCCCTGCAATGTCATGGTATCAGCTGACGCTCGGAGCATCATCAGGCTTCGCAGCGTGCCGACACGGAATCAGGGAGTGCATCGCAGTACATGGCAGAAACAACTGTTGCTCACGGCAGAAGCATTGTCGAGGTCGAGTCGCTTTCATACAGGTACCCAAAAGGCAAGACTCCCACCCTTAAAGGTATAACCTATGGCATTGATGCCCCGCGCTTCGTCGCGATCATGGGCCCGACCGGCGCAGGCAAGACCACGTTCGCCATGACGCTCAACGGGCTTGTCCCGCAGTTCTTCGAGGGCGACGTGTCGGGCCGCGTCTCGGTCATGGGCATGGACACGCAGAAGTTCCGGATCCAAACGCTGGTTTCCAGGGTCGGCCTGGTGATGCAGGACCCGGAAACCCAGATCTTCGGCATCACGGTCAGGGAGGACGTGGCGTTCGGCCCAGGGAACATGGGCCTTCCGCCGGTAGAGATCGAAGGCCGGATCCCGGAGTCGCTCCGGGTGGTCCGGCTTGCCGGCTACGAGGGACGGTTCACGAGCGAGCTATCGGGCGGCGAGAAGCAGAGGCTCGCGATAGCGGGCGTGCTTGCGATGCGCCCGGAGGTGCTCGTGCTGGATGAGCCCACGTCGGAGCTCGACCCATTGGGCCGCGACGAGATTTACGCGGCCGTTGACCGGCTGCAGCGCGAACAGAACCTCACCATCCTGGCGGTGGAGCACTCGAGCGAGGACATAGCCGAGCGGGCCGACGAAATCGTCGTGGTGAACCAGGGCGAGGTGGTATGGCGCGGGCGGCCGCGCGACCTTTTCTGCAACGCGCCTCTGACCATGAGCTTCGGCATCAGGCCCCCCCAGGTGTGTGAGTTCGGGTGGAGGCTGTATGAGCTGGGGCTTATCGGCCAGCGTGATGTGCCCCTCACGGCCAGCGAGGCAGCCGACCTTGTAAGGCGCATCCTGAAAGGGCGGAGCATTCCCCGGGGCGTTTCGCGCACGCTCCATGAGGCAGCTCCCGACGATTTCTCGCCCGTGTCTCCACCGCCCTGCCAGGCAACGCCGCACGGGACGTCAGGTTACGACGCGTCATCACAGATGCAAGGCGGGCCTGGCCGGTCCGGCACGACCACCTGCGCGCCGGTTGCGATCAGGGTTGAAGGGCTGGAGCACAGCTACGGCCAGACCACCCAGGCCCTACGCGGCATCGACCTGGAGATACGGCGCGGCGAGTTCGTGGCGCTCGTCGGCCAGAACGGCGCGGGCAAGACCACGCTGGTCAAGCACTTCAACAACCTCCTCAAGCCTACCAGAGGGCGCGTCGTGATCGACGGCGCCGACACGAGGGGCGAGACCGTAAGCAGCCTCTCGCGGCGCGTGGGCTACGTCTTCCAGAACCCGGACCACCAGATATTCTGCTCCACGGTTGAGGAGGAAGTAGGCTATGGCCTGCGCAACCTGGGCCTTACGCCCGAGGCGGCCCGGGAGCGCGTGCGCGAGGTGCTCAGGTTCGTGGGCCTCGAGGCCGTGGCCGACCGCCACCCGTTCACGCTCGGCAAGGGAGAGCGGCAGCGCGTCGCCGTGGCATCGGTGCTGGTCATGAAGCCGAACATCCTCGTCATCGACGAGCCCACCACGGGCCAGGACTGGACGGGCGCCGAGCACATGATGCGCCTGGTCCGGGACCTCCATCGTGCAGGGCATACGATCATCATGATCACGCACGACATGCGCATCGTCGCAGAGTATGCGGAGCGGGTCATCCTCATGCACAAGGGGAAGGTCGTGGCCGACGGGACGCCCGCCGAGGTCTTCAGCCAACGCGAGGTGCTGCGCTCGGCCTACCTCGCTCCGCCGCAGATATCGCTCCTGGCGGACGAACTTGCGGACGTCGGCATGCTTCCGGGAGTAACCACCGTGGACGAGGCCGTGGCACTCGTCGCCGCCGCGCTGGAGGACGGGTCTCAGGGCGGGACGCCACTGAGCGGGACGCCGCAAGGTGGAGCGCCGCCAGGCTGACCCATACAGGTTTCATTCGTTTGACCCAATTCTTTCGGCTTGACCGCTTCGGGTTAGCTTGGCTGACGACATCAATGACGCCTGACCAGATGCGGATCACAAGCTCGCGGGAGTCTTCATGAGTATCAGAGGCTCCCGGCGCCTACGCTTCGTGACGCGCCGAGACTGGAGCGCCGTCCCCGGAGCGCAGCACCAGCAATCATTGGACGAGCTATAAGTCGACTCGGGTTCCACAGCGGCACCCAGGTGCAGCAGAAGAATGCATCGCAGGAGGAATCACATGTTTCTCGAGTACATCCCCGGCCGATCCATTATCCACCGCCTCGACGTCCGGTCGAAGGTCGTAGCATTCATCTGCCTCATGGTGGTTCTGTTCCTTTTCAGGAGCCCCGCGTACAACGCCGCCATCGTGCTGGCCGTGGCGACAATCGCCGCCGCCGCGCGCCTGCCCGCCCGGAAGTTGTGGGGGGTCCTCGGACCGCTAGTCCCGGTCTTCGTGTTCATCATGGTCATAACCGGATACACGTACCCCGCATCCATGTTCACCACAGAGGCGGCGCGGAGGGTTCTCTTCTACTCGTGGCCAGGGCGCCACCTGCCAGTGTCCACGGGTGGCATCCTTTACGGGCTCACCTTGCTTCTCCGGATCCTCACCATGGTGGTGGCGTCGTCGGTCCTCACGCTCACGACGCCCCTGGACGACTTCCTCCAGCTTCTGCGGGCCATGCGTGTCCCGTACGAGATGTCGTTCATCATCACAACGGGGATTCGGTTCGTGCCCACGATGGAAAGGAAGGCTGCGATGGTCCTGGACGCGCAGAGGGCACGCGGCACCATGGTCGAGACCGGCGGCATGATACAGCGCATCAAGGCGTACGTCCCAGTCATGGTCCCGATGATCGTTGACTCCATCAGGATGTCCGAGAACCTCGCGTGCGCCATGCTCAACCGGGGCTACGGCGCAACCCGAAACTGGACGACCCTCCGGAAGATGGCCATGCGCCCGCGCGACTACCTTGTGCTTGCGGCTTGCGCCGCTCTCACCGTCGCGGCCGTCGCGGCCGCACGTTGCGGTTACGGAGCGCTCTGATCTCAGCATCACTTCACGGGAGGTTCCTTCAATGAACGACACGCTATTCGAACGTGCATACGGATGTCTCATGGGAGTTGCTGTCGGCGACGCGATGGGAATGCCTTCGTCGCTCATGACGCCGGACGAGATCCGCCGCCAGATAGGCCGCATAGACAGGTTCCTGCCTGCCCCGCCCGGACATTTCATCCATGACGGCCTGCCGGCTGGGAGCACGACCGACGATACCGCGCAGACCCTTGCGGTGGCTCGCGCGATCATCGGCGACCGAGGCAGAGTAGTGCCCGAGAGCGTAGCGCGGGAGATTCTGGCCTGGGTCGAGTCCATAGGAGCCCTCGACGAAGGGGCGCTCGTGCTCGGGCCCAGCTCGCGGACGGCCCTGAGGCTCCTGCGCGACGGCGTTCCCCCTGCCGAGGCAGGCAAGTCCGGGGAGACCAACGGCGCGCCCATGCGGATTAGCCCAGTCGGCATCATCCATCCGGGTGACCTCCACAATGCGGTAGCCGACACCGAACTCTGTTGTCTGCCGACCCACGGCACGAGCATCGCCATCTCCGGCGCCGCCGCGGTGAGCTGCGCCATCGCGTCTGCCATGGGCGGGGAGACGTCCCTCGAAGAGGTGATACGCGCGGCAATGCGGGGAGCCGACCTCGGGGCGACCCGCGGACGGGTGGTGGCTGCGCCGTCCATCGCGAGGAGGATCGAGTGGGCCGCGGACCTTGCTCTTTCGGCCCGCAACGAGTCGCGCGCGTGCCAGGACCTGTACGAGCTTGTGGGGACCACCGTCGCCACTTCGGAGACCGTGCCCGCGGCCCTCGCCCTCTTCGCTCTTGCCGGGGGCGACCCGATGAAGACGGCAGTCCTCGCCGCGAACACCGGCGGCGACTGCGACACCGTGGGCGCCATCGCAGGCTCGGTGGCAGGCGCCTTCACAGGAATCGCCGCCTTCCCCGGCGATGCCATCGAGACCATCGAGCGCGTCAACAGGCTCGATCTGCGCGCCGTGGCCGTGGCGCTCGTGGAAACCGTCAAGCGCTGACACCGCCCAGATCCGCTGACGTTGACGCCGACCCTACGCGCCTCTGCCCTTTCTTGACACACGCTGCGACGGCCTGGCTCCGCGAGGCCGTCGCGGCGTGCCATCACGGCCATCGATGGTTGCCGCCGGTCATGGGGCCAGGGTCTCTTCTGCCAGTGCCTTCACAAAGCCTATGAACCTGCTGAGCGCCTCCTGAAAGTCGTCATTGACTTCGGCAAGCCGCGATAGGAAAGGCACAAGCTTGTTCCAGTCCAGGTTGAGCTCGTACACGTTCCTGAACATGTGCCGAAATCTGATGAACAGGCAGCAGCCTCTCGTACTACGAAGCGGGACGGGTGACGCGCATCACGGGTTCTTCCTCAACCGTTCCGCACGTCATCGTTGAGGGCTATCCGGTGATGTACATCACTGGTGCGTGCCTTATCGATTCCCTGTATCACGCGTCCAAGAGCAAGGATGATGCACATCACGCGTCAAGCTCTTCCCGTTCCGTACATCACGGGTCCCTCGGGGAGGTGCACGCCTGGGTGTCCCCGAGACCGGAAGTCGCGCTGCCGAACAAGCCCGCCAGGCCCATGAGGCTGGATGTCATTTCGTATCTGACAGAGTAGCACTAGGCCTGCGCCTGCGACCACCGGGCTCCTTCGTCCATCATTATGAGGTAATTCCGCAGCGGGACGTAGTTTGCCACGGAGTTGCCGGAGCCGAGCGCATACCGCCGCGGCATGCAGCGGTCGAGGATGTCCCTGACGTACGCGCGAAGCTCGTTCTCCTCAAGCCGGCACAGCTTGTCCACGTCGACCCCGCCCAGCGCGGCGACGCGATCCCCGTACGCCTCCTTGAACTCGGTCACAGGGATTATCTCGTCCTGGAAGGAGTGGATGGCGTCGATCTTCACGTCGTCTATCAGGGTGTCCATGATCTCGCGGAGGTTCCCGCACGAGTGCAACCAGTACATCAGGCCGTGTGCATGGGCCAGCTCTGCGTAGCGCTTGTGCCACGGAAGCACATGCTTCGCCAGGTGGCACGGTGATAGGAACGTGGACGTTTTAAACCCCAGGTCGTCGCCCTGGAAGAAGCCACCCACGTTGTCCAGGGTGACGATGTTCCGATAGAAGCCGCACATGGTCTCGCCCACCCTGTTGAACACGGCCTCCACAAGCTCAGGGTTCTCAAACAGCATGATGCTCATGCCCTCGAACCCGAGCAGGTGCTCTGACACGACCTCGAACACCCCGCTCGAGGGGCAAACCATCATCCTCATGCCAGGCGGGAGGTTTCGCGCGACGAACTCGTACCTCGAATAGTCGACATCCTCCGGCCTCGGCCACGGGTATCGCTCGTAGTCCCCCCAGGATGCGATGAGGCCCCCACGCTCGTCCACCCACGACCTCTTGCCCCGCGAAAGGTCGGCGGTGTCCTCCGCCACCTTCTCGGCGCGCGCGAACTCGATGGCACCGGAGATCCATATGTAATCGTAGCCCATCCTGTGCCAGAACTTGATGAGCTGCCGGTAGTAGGTCTCCGGATCCTGGTCGAGGCTCGCCGCCGCCGGCTCCCCAAGGACGTCCTCGAGCACGCGTCTTACCATCTCCGGGTCGGCGTAAAGCTCGGCAAAGTGGACTCTCACGGCAGCCTTATGTCCCAGGATCACCTGCCGCAACTCATCGAAGTTCGGCTCGGGCTTTGCAAGAGGGACCCTGAGGCCGTTCGTCGTCATGGCCGATCCCCTCCTCGCTAATGCTTCGCTGCTAATGCCTCGCTACTAGTGCTCTCGGCTGCGCCGGGACACGATCTCGGCTGCTCGATCGAACTCGGGCTTGAGACGCGGATAGAGATCCCGATACAGGCCGTAATACTCCTCGTACAGGCCCACGCCGGACAGCTCTGGCTCAGTTACGCCGGCGGGCTTGATGGTTCTCTCGCATGCCTCCGGCACGCTTCTATAGACCCCTGCCCCCACTCCCGCCAGGAGCGCGGCGCCGTAAGCTGGTCCCTCGGTAACCTCGAGGGTGACGAGGGGGGATCCGAACACGTCTGCGATGATCTGCCTCCACAGCGTGCTTCTTGCTCCGCCGCCGGAGACCCGCAGCTCCCCAATGGAAACGCCGAGCGCCTTAACAAGCTCGAGGCAGTCTCGCAAGCTGAAGGCCACGCCCTCCATGACCGCCCGGGCCATGTGGGCCTTTGTGTGGCGCAGAGAAAGCCCGAAGAACACGCCGCGGGCGTTGGGGTCCGGATACGGCGTCCTCTCGCCGGCCACGTACGGCAGGAACACCAGGCCCTCACACCCGGGTTCGGCGTGCGCGGCCTCGGCCGTGATGATCTCATACGGGTCCGTTCCGGCGCATCTCGCCACCGCCACCTCGGCCTCGCACAGCGCATCGCGGAACCAGCGCATCGAGCCACCCGCCCCCAGCGTGACTCCCATGGCGTGCCACTTGCCGGGCACGGCGTGGCAGAACGTGTGAAGCCGCCCCTCGGCGTCAAGCGCAGGTTCGTCCATATACGCAAATACGACGCCGCTCGTGCCCACTGTCACGGATATCGCTCCCGGCTTCACGATGCCGCTGCCCACGGCCCCCGCTGCCTGGTCGCCGCCGCCTCCGACCACGGGCGTCCCCTCCGCAAGGCCGGTCTCGCGCGCCGCCGCCTCCGTAACCCGCCCGGTCACCTCCGGGGATTCGTAACATCTGGGGAGCCAGTCCTCACTAACCCCGAGCGCGCCGAGGACGTCATGCGACCACCTGCGGTCCTCGACATCGAAGAGGAGGGTGCCTGAGGCGTCTGAAACCTCCGTCGCGTACTCACCCGTGAGCATGAACCTTATGTAGTCCTTGGGGAGCAGGACCTTGCGGATCTTCTTGTATACGTCCGGCTCGTGATCCCTGACCCAGACGATCTTCGGCGCCGTGAAGCCGGTCAAGGCAGGGTTGCACGTAAGCTCGCGAAGGCGCTCCGCGCCGCCGACGGCCCCGATGATCCAGCGGCACTCGTCCATAGTCCGCTGGTCGCACCAGAGGATGGCCGGCCGGAGGACCTGGTCCTTCTCGTCGAGCAGCACGAGCCCGTGCATCTGGCCAGTGAGCCCCACGCACCCGATATCGGCCGGCTCCACACCCCCGCGCTCGCACGCCCGCCGTATGGCGCCGACGGCGGCGGCCCACCAGTCCGCCGGGTCCTGTTCCGCCCAGTTAGGGCGCGGGGTGTGAAGCGGGTAGACCTCGGTTGCGGATGCGACGATGCCCCCGTCTTCGTCCATAACGATGACCTTGGTGCCTGAAGTCCCTATGTCGATACCCAGGAGTAAAGGCAAGGCGGACACCTCCTGCTCGTCTGCGGCGAAGCTTCGTCGGGCTGGCCTCCATATTCCGGATGGGCCAGCCCGGCGCGGGGCGGGACGGGCTGACATCCCGCGTCCCATCAGTCGGCCTTCCTGGCGGCCTTGAGCGCCCGGGGCCTGGCGGTCCGGGCCCCGGGTATCGGAGTTCGCACGTCACGCCGCTCGGCTAAGTAGACCGCCACAAACTCGCGCTGCTCTTGAGCCCGCAAGCCCTGGCCAGGGTTGCCGGTTCGTCCTCCCGGGACGGCGCGTGCGGTGAGGTGCGTTCGAATCTCGCGCTCAAGGCTAGCCAGATCCCAGGCACCCCGCCCTGGCAAGCACCGGCGACCCCAACACCGTCAGGCGAAGTGGCGCAAGCTCATGGCGCCATACCGCCCCACACCTAGAACACCGACTCCGGCGTGTAGTAGTCCTTCGCGTTCTCTCTCGTGACGAGTTCAGCGCTGAGGATGACCTTCGACGGAAGCTTGTTCTGGTAGAACCCGTTCAGCTTCTGGTCACGAAGCGCCATCACCGCCATGCTTACGCCGGTGGCTATCATGGACGGCGGATAGGTGACGTCGGCGCGCACCAGCGGGTCGCCGTCGATTATCATCTTGATGATGTCCTTGGAACCCGCGCCCCCCAGGAAGAGCTTGATGTCCTTGCGGCCCGACTCCTTGTACGCCTGAAGAACGCCCTTCAGCACGTCGTCGTCCTGCGCCCAGACGCCATCGATCTCTTTATACTTCTGGAGGTAGTTCTCCATTATCTCGAGGCCCTTCTGCGTCGACCAGTACGCCGGCTGGGAGTCGAGGATCTCGATGCCGGGGTACTCCTTCATGACGGCCTTGAACGCCTCGACGCGCTCGGTGTTGATGACGCAGGGGATTCCCTCGAGGACCACGATCTTGCCTTTCCCTTTTAGCTCCTTGGCCATCCATTCGCCCGCGACCCTTCCGAGACCAGGGTTGTCGCCGGCGACGTAGATGTTCTCAACGGGCTTCGTAAGACCCCTGTCGACTGAGACGATGAATATCCCTTTCTTGCTCGCCTTTTCCACAACAGGCGTGAGCGGCGCCGAGTCATGGGCGAGGATGACGAGTGCGTCTATGCCCTTGACCATCAGGTCCTCGACCTGGCCCACCTGCTGCTGGGCAGAGTCGGCCGTGACGAGGAAGAACGTGACGTCCTTGTCCTTCGCCTGCCAGTCGCTTATGGCCTTCTTGGCCCACCAGACGATGCCGCCCGTCCAACCGTGGTCCGCCGTGGGAATCGAGACGCCTACCCGGATCTTCTTGGGCGCCGCAATCGCGGAACCAAGCAGAACCGTTGCCGTCAGGCACAGCGTCAGGAGCAGGACCAGCCCAACTCTGAACCTCTTCATCACCATATCTCCTCCTTCAGCATTGCAGTGAGTTTCCGCTGTCTACCAGGTGCCAGACTTCCTCTACGCATAACCACACCAACGAACGCCTCGCGTAGCAATGCCTGGTGGCTCTCACCCCCAACCAGAATGCCAGCCTTCGCAGCCTTCGCATTCCTCGCATCCTTCGCGCCCCGCAACGCACCCTAAGTATGGCGCCATAAGTTTTCGCCACTTTTCTTGAGGGTGCTAGGCTTGCCGGTGCTTGCACGACGGGGCGTCGAGAATTCGGCTGGCCCGTGCGCCAAATTCGAACGAGGCGCGCCGCGAGCGCGCCGTCCCCGGAGTGCAACACCGGCAACCCTGGAGAGCCCCTGCACGCTGAAAAGCAGCGCGGATTTCTGGCGATCTCCTTAGTTCGTCCGCAACGCATCCCTCCAACCCCGGGCTCACTCGACTTGCCCGGAAGCCTGTCGGTCAGCCGCACCGGCCGCACCGGTCCCGTTCTGAGCCCGAACCTGAGCCCGAGCCCGCCCACGGCTGCCCCCCTCCTCGGGCCCACGCCGAGTCCCGGCGTCCGCCTATCGCCGCTTGCCCTGGATGAGCACCGCGCCGATAATCACAAGCCCCTTGACGGTCCCCTGCAGGTAGGGAGACACGCCGAGCATGTTCAGCATGTTGTTGATTATCCCGAGGATGATCGCTCCAAACACGGTCCCCGGGATCGTGCCGCTCCCGCCTGTCAGCGGAGTGCCGCCGATGATCACCGCTGCGATGGCGTCAAGCTCGAAGTTCAGCCCTGCGTTCGTGGAGCTTATGGAGTTGAGCCTCGATGAAAGCAGGACGGCTGACACCGCAACAGTCAGGCCCACGACAAGATATGAGGTGAACCTGATGACCTCGGTCTTTATTGCGGCGTACCTGGCCACCCTCTCGTTCGATCCGACGGCACATACGTACCGCCCGTACCGGGTGCGCGTCAGGACGATGTGGAAGACGACCGCAAGCCCCAGCATTATCCACACCGGGACGGGAATGCCGATGAGGTCGCCCATCCCGAGTTCGGGATACATCGAACTCGCCGAGCGGAATTCCCCGGCATTGCTGATATACAGGGTCAGGGACCGAAATATGGCCATGGTGCCCAGCGTGGCAACGAACGGCGCGACCTTGCCCACGGTGATGATTAGCCCGTTGGCCGCCCCGCCCACAAGCCCAAGGAGCATCCCCACGACGATGGCAACGACGATCGCCCCGATCTCCCCGATCTCGCCGCCGAACTTGTTGAGGGTCAGGATGACGATGCCACCGACGAGCGCGGTCATCGATCCCACGGAGAGGTCGATGCCGCCCGAGATGATCACGAACGTCATCCCCAGCGCGATGATCCCTGTGTACGAGACCTGCCGCAGTATGTTGAGGATGTTCTGCAGCTGCAAAAAGTATGGGCTCGCAATCGACGATATGATGAAGAGCAGGATGAGCGCATAGAGCGAGCCGAACCTCTCGTAGTCCAGCCTCTTCGGAACCATCTTCTTCGGAATTGCCCTGATGTTCATGTCAGGAAGCCCGTCCCTTCAAGCCTGTAGCATAGTACATGATCTCTTCCTCGCAGATGCGGTCGCCTTCGAGGATGCCCGCGATGCGCCCGTCGCGCATTACCGCCACCCGGCTGCACATGCCGATGATCTCCTCGAGTTCCGAGGAGATCAGGATACAGGAGATGCCCGACATCACCAGTTGCCGGATGAAGTCGTATATCTCCTTCTTCGCGTTCACGTCTATCCCGCGTGTAGGCTCATCAAGGATGAATACCTCCGGCCCTGGATCGAGGCTCTTCGCAAGCGACACTTTCTGCTGGTTTCCACCGCTCAGGAACTCCAACCTCGTCTCGATGGACGGCGCCTTGATGTTGAACGCGTCCACGTAGAACCTGGCCTTCTCCCGCTCCTTCCTGGCGTTGATGAGGAGCCTGCAATACTTGCCGAGCGAGACCAGGGTCGTGTTGGCGACCAGGTTGAAGCTGGTGAGGATACCGATCCCCTGCCGGTCCTCCGACAGGTAGGCGATGCCGTGCCTTATCGCGTCGCCGGGCGAGTTCACCACGCACTCCTTGTCGTGGACGAGGATCTTCCCCGAGGTCTTCCTTCGCACCCCAATTAGCGCCTCGGCAAGTTCGGTGCGTCCTGCCCCGATGAGCCCGGCGAACCCCAGTATCTCGCCCTTCTTGAGGTCGAAGCTTACATCGTGGAGCACGCCCTTTACCGAAAGGCCCTCCACCCTCAGCACGGTCGTCCCCTGCGCCTCGACCTTCTCCGGGAAGATCGTGTCAAGCTCCCGCCCGACCATTCGCTTCGCTATCTCGTGCTCGCTCAGGTCCGTAGCGGAGTCGATGCTCACGGTCTCGCCGTCCCGGAGAACCATCACCCGGTCGCAGACGCGCTTCACTTCCTTCAGCCTGTGGGAGATGAAGATGACCGTGACGCCCCTCTCCTTGAGACGGCGCATGAGGTCCAACAGGACGTCGATCTCGTACTGGGTCAGCGACGCTGTGGGCTCGTCCATTATCAGGACCTTCGGGTCATGGGTGATCGCCTTCGCGATCTCCACCATGCGCTTCTGGGCGACGCTGAGCCTGTCGATCCTCTCGTCGGGCGCGATGTCGGTGTGCAGGTCATGGAGCAACTCGCGCGCCTTCGACATCATCTTCTTCTTGTCGAGGAGCCAGGCGCCCACCCGGTACTCGTTCCCGAGGAAGATGTTCTCGTAGACGTTGAGGTCGCTCACCAGGTTGACTTCTTGAGGGATCATGGCGATACCGATCCTCTTCGCCACCCCTGCGTCCCTTATGTGGACGGGCTTTCCATCGAAGAAGATCTGCCCCTCCGACGGGGTGTAGGTGCCGCCAAGTATCTTGATGAAGGTGGACTTGCCGGCACCGTTCTCGCCCACAATGCCGAATACCTCCCCCCGGCGGATCTCGACGTTGATGTCCTTCAGGACATACACTCCCGAGAACTCCTTGGAGATACCGGCGGTCTTGATGATCACGCCATCCATGCCATCCATGCGACTCTGCATGAGATCCTGCGATCCTCCTGGCCCGGGGGCCCTCACTTCTTCATCGCCTGGTCGAAGGCGAGCGCCGACGGCTTGAAGTCGACCTTGCGGACGAACTCGAGGGCCTGTCTGGCGCCGAATTCCCGGTCCATGCCGCTATCTTCCCACTCGACTGAAAGCGGCCCATCGTAATTCATGTCGTTGAGCGCCCGGATTATCTCCTCGAAGTTGACGTCGCCGTGGCCGAGGGAGCGGAAGTTCCAGCCCCTACGGCTGTCGCCGAACGGCAGGTGCGACCCGAGTATGCCCGAGCGACCGTCGAGCTTGACGGCAGCGTCCTTCATGTGCACGTGGTACACGCGATCGGCGAACTCCCGCAGGAAGAGGTGCGGGGTCACACCCTGCCACAGGAGGTGGCTCGGGTCGAAGTTCAGGCCCATGGTCGGACGGTGCTCGAACGCCTCGAAGAGACGCTGGGTGGTATAGAAGTCATACGCTATCTCAGTAGGATGGACCTCGAGCGCGAACCTGACGCCGCAGTGATCGAACTCATCAAGAATGGGGGTCCAGAGCCTCACGATCTCCCTGAACGCGTCGTCGATCATCTCCTCGGAGGTCTGCGGGAACGAGTAGAAGAACTTCCAGATGGGGGAGCCCGTGAACCCGGTGACCACGCGGCACCCCATGTTCTTCGCGGCTCTCGCGGTGTGCTTCATCTCCTGGATCGCCCACTCACGAATCGCCTCGGGCTTACCCTTCACTGCAGGCGGGGCGAAGTTGTCCAGGCGCGCGTCGTAGAGGTCGCCCACGCACTGCCCGGCGAGGTGCGCCCCGAGCGCCCAGCACTTCAGGTTGTGTTTCGCGAGGATCGCCTTCCGCTCCGCCACGTAGTCTGGGTCCTCGGCGGCCCGCTTCACGTCCATGTGATCGCCCCAGCAGGCGATCTCCAGGCCGTCGTATCCCCACTCCCCTGCTTTCCGGCACATCTCCTCAAAGGTCAGGTCGGCCCACTGCCCGGTGAAGATGGTCACTGGCCTCGCCATCTCAGACTACCTCCCTTGGACTAGAATCCCAGACTCGAAACCGACTCGCAGGGCCGCGCGCGAACAGGCCCTGGCACCAGGACCCTGCTGCATGGGACCTCACACGCACGGGGCTTCGCGTCAACCCACATTGACCCACGTAGCACCCTTCTTCGAACTCTCCACGCACTTGTTGATGAACCTCACCCCGGCGACGCCCGCCTCTGCGCTCGGGAAATCCATGTCTTCAGGGGTCGGCGTTTCACCCGCCCGCTTCTTCATCAGGGCGCCGATGAAGGTCGAGTAGATGTTCGCGAACGCCTCGTAATAGCCCTCAGGGTGCCCGGACGGGATGCGCGAGAGCCGCGCCGCAGCAGGGTAGAGATAACCCTCGCCCCTCGACAGCACCTGGACGGGCTGGCCGAGGTAGGCGACCTTCAGGTAGTTGGGGCTCTCCTGCGCCCACTCGATGGAGCCTTTGGTGCCGAATATCCTCACACGCAGGTCGTTGTCGTGGCCTATCGCCACCTGCGAGCAGTGGTACACCCCGGTCGCGCCGCCCTCGTATCTCACGAGGATCTCTGCGTTGTCATCGAGGCTGCGATTCTCGCCGAAGACGTCGAGGCTCGCGCAGAGGGACTCTATCTTGAGCCCCGTTATGTAGGAGACCAGGTTCTCGATGTGGCTCCCGATGTCGCCCACGCAGTTGGAGATGCCGGTCTGCGCCGGGTCCGTCCGCCACGAAGCCTGCTTTTGCCCTGTCGCCTCGAGCGGGGTCGCAAGCCACCCCTGAAGGTACTCGGCGGAGATCACCCTGATGTCGCCGATGTCGCCGCGGCGGATCATCTCACGGGCGTGTTTCACCATGGGGTACCCAGTGTACGTGTAGGTGACCGCGACGAGAAGGCCGTTCTCCTTTGCTATGCGGGCGAGGTCCTCGGCCTGTTCCACCGTGAAGGTGAAAGGCTTGTCGCACACCACGTTGATGCCGTTTTCGAGGAACGCCTTCGCCACCGCGTAGTGGGCGTAGTTCGGCGTCACGATGGACACGAAATCGATCCCGTCATCCCTGGCGGCCTCCTGGCGCGCCATCTCCTCGAAATCGCGATACAGGCGCGACTCGTCGAGCCCCAGGCTCTTGCCCGTTGCCAGAGTGTTCTCGTGCTTTCTCGAGAACACGCCCGCCACAAGCTCGGCTTTCCCATCGAACATCGCAGCTTTCCTGTGGACGTCCCCGATGAATGCACCGGGGCCGCCCCCGACCATCCCGAAGCGAAGCTTCCTGACGGCAGATCCGCCGTCCTTGCCCTCGATCACGGTACCACTCCCCTTCCGGATAGGATGTGTTTTGGCGTCATCCCCTGGCGAAAGACATGTCCATCCCCATGGCCCTGAAGATCTCGGTGTACGCCTTCACCGCGTCCCTGTCCCGCTCAGCGGCGGCCATGGCCTGCTCATCGATCCTGGACGCGATCTGATCGATGAACTCCCATTGGATGATGCTCTGCTTCACGGCCTCGACCTGGTTCTCTGTGTACGGGAACAGGTCGTAGCCGATGCGCTCGCCCCGGCTCCCGTAGCCGGCCTTCTGAAGTTCGCGGGCGAGCGCGATGGTCTCGGTGAAGAAGCTTGCGCCGACCATGTTGTCATCGTCGAACGTCCCCCAGCCGCTATTCGCGTGCTGGTGGCCGAGGAGGCCTTCCTTCGCGAGGAGGGCCGCGTACTCGGCGAGGTGCTCGCCGTTCATGAGCAGGTGTTGCCAGTCCATGTTGAGCTGCAGATTGCTCGTATCGACGCCTTTCTCCCTGAGCTTCCATACCACGTAGAGGCTCATGCCCATGTTCCGCATGAGGATCTTCATGGCGGGCTCGCTGTTCTTGTGCTCAAGGAACACCGTCACGCCTCTGGCAGCGGCGTGGCTCACGGCCTCAGCAATGCCGTCTATGAAGTAGGACCACACCTCTTTGTAGTCGGCCTGGAACGGGTAGTTGTATCCCTCGCCGCCGGGCCAGATGATAAACCTCGCTCCTATGTGGGCAGCCAGGTCGATCCCGCGTTTCGTGATGGAGACCGCCTCCTGGCGACGCTCCTTCCTGGGATTGATGAACGACCCCTGCGCGAACTCGGGGAACGAGAAGAGACCCAGGGCCAGGCAGTAAATGTCCTTCGGGCCCAGGGCTTTCCTGACAGCGTCGAGGTTGTCTTCGTTGAGCTCGTTGGGGTAGTGGAACTCGAAACCGTCGACGTAGTCGGCGAGGCCTTCTGCGGCGCGAGCGGTGCGCTCTGCCATGGTCTCTTTGATCGCCTCGGGATGGTAGCCCCCGGGCATGAACCTCGTCGCGTTGGGCCCGAAAGCCCAGATCCCTACGGAGTTCTTGAGCCGTCGTTTCATTGCGATGCCTCCCAGTGCTGCAGTACAGGAATCTATGGAGCCGTGCGCGGTAACAGGCCGCGGTCTTCCTGCACGCCGCGCCACCGAGGAACATGTCACATGCCCCGCCAGGGCCTACCGCAGCGGGCCGCGGCCTGCGAGAGCCTGCGCTGCCTTGCCACGTCATCCCACTCTCACGTCGGCGCCGTCCCGTAAGTTGATGGGCGATCGCGGTAGCCGTCGGTACTTTGTAGAGGAAACTGCGTCGTCCCGCCTGAGCGGTCGCGCCGGCGTTTTGCGCAGGTCAGAACGTTATCCTCGGCAGACTCAGGAAGTCGCTCAATACAAGCGATACTCCTCCAATCGCGCATGCGTCGGGACCAAGCATCGCCGGCACCACCCTGACGCCCTTGATGAGCTGGGACAGCCCGCGCGCCTCCATCTCTCTGGCGGCCTCGTCGAGCACCCAGTGCCCGCACCGCCCGACGGTATTCCCGACGATAACGACCTCCGGGTTAAACGCATTCACTATGCCTGCGATCCCGATCCCGAGATATCTTCCTGTTTCCCCGAGCACGTGTTGCGCTGCGGCGTCGCCCCGCTCGCATGCCTCCACCAGCACATCCACCGACAGCCTCGCCGCCGCGTCCGCCCCGGCTCCTGAGACCTCGGCCGCCGTGGCAGACGGCTTTGCGGCATCCACCGCGTCTGCCGTGCCTGCCTTGTCCGCCCTGCCTGTAGTGACCGCCGCGTCCTGGGCGGCCGGACCGCTCGCAGCGCCCTCAGCGTCAGACCGCCGGTGGTCCATGGCGAGCAACTCCCGAAGGATACAGGCCTCGCCGCGCTCCAGCACCTCTCTGGCCCTACGCAGCGTCGCGAGCTCGGAAGCGAGGGTCTCCCAGCAGCCCCGGTTTCCGCAGCCGCAGACCGGTCCGTCGGGGAGAATCGTGAAGTGTCCGAGTTCTCCGGCATACCCCGTGGCACCGCGATAAAGCTCTCCGTTCACGACGATGCCTGCACCGAGGCCCACCCCGACGCTCAGGTAAACCATATGGCGTATCCCCTGCCCCGCGCCGAACCATTTCTCGCCGAGCGCGCCCACGTTGGCCTCGTTGTCCACGTAGACCGGGGCGTCGAACCGCTCCTGCAGCACGTCCTTGAGAGGCACGTTCTTCCACCTGAGGTTGGGCGCGAACTTGAGGACGCCGTGCTCCATCTCCACCAACCCCGGCACGCCTGCACCTATGCCGAGAAGGCCGCGAGGCGTAGACGGCGCGCCAGCCAGGATGTCTGCGATGCCGTCCAGCATCTTTTCAAGGATCCGCTTTTCCCCCATCTCCGGGCTGATGCTGAGCCTCTTGCGAGCGAGCACCTGCGCCCGGAGGTCCGCAAGGATAATCAGAATGTAGTTGACACCGAGGTCGACTCCGACGATCACCCCGGCCCCGGCGTTGAGCTGCAGCATTATGGGCTTGCGACCCATGGCCGAGGTGCCGGTGCCTATCTCCTTCACGAAGCTATCGTGGATAAGCTCATCCACAAGGGACGACACCGTCCCCCGGGTCAACCTCGAGATCCGCGCAATCTCCGCTCGCGAGATGGGCGCGTGTCGCCATATGATGTTGAGAATGACCGCCTTGTTGAGCTCCTTCACAAGGTCCTGGTTCCCCGTTGTGGGGCCTTTCTTCTCACCGAATGCCCTGTCCATCTGCACCTTCCTATTTAGTTTGTTCGATGCCCAAACTTATGGGTATAATTTCGCCGCTCGTTCCAGAACTCCTTCTTCCTGTCCATACATTTTTGCGACTTTTTTCGCGGGACTCGGAAAGGCCGGGTACAGTGCAAAGAGAGGCCTGCCGGGCCCACTCACAAGGCCCAGCAGGCGTCACGAGAGCATCACAGCCAGGAGGTCAGGAAAGCCGCAGCGGCTCTCGCTTCTTACCTTGCTCCAGCTATGGGTTCACAAGTTTGCGCGGGGCCTTCCGGTGGGTCCGGGGTTGCCATTGCCTGCACAACGGGGTGCCGAAACCTGCTCGCTCGTATGCGGACCAAATCCCGCCGAGGCGCTCCCTTCAGGGTGCCGACCCCGGAGCACAGCATCGGCAACCCGCAGGGAGATGGGAGTGACCTCTGACCTGCACCCTGGAGGCCAGCGAAGAACCGTAGTTCGTGCTGCAAGTCCCCCCGCCTTTGCTTCTGCGTCGCCCGCGTCCGGGCACAACTGGGTTACCGAGGTGCGTCGAAGGCATCCATAAACGAGGTGCCAGTCACGCCCCCGACCGTCCACCCCTTATCGCGTCCAGAACCGCCCTGGCGGCCGGGACCCCCTGCAGGAATTTCTCCAGTTGCTCACAGGGATACCCCTCGCAATGTGCGCAGTTCTCAACCTTGGTGCGGATGCCGCACGCTCGTATGGGACACTCACCGCAGTAGCCGCCGAGCCTGCCGTGAAAAGCCAGGCATCCATCGCAAATACAGTCCTCCGCGGTAACGGTGATGCCCAGTTCCTCCGACCACTTCTCAGCCGTCTTCCTCCTCCCCTCTTCGTCGTTGTTTTGCGTGGCGATGTACGCGGGGCATTCGCTGCACACGAGTCCGCAGTAAGCCACCATGCGGTTCATCTGGCTTCTCCTCCTCCGCAAGATCGTGCCGGGTCTCCGGCCAGGACTGGGCGAACATACATTCGCCCTCAACACCATTATGCCGGCTCCTTCCTCAGAAGTCAATACCATCCTCGCCGCGGTGATGGCCTCCTCATCATCCAGCGCATCGCCATTCCTGCCCGCGTTAAGAGTTAGCACCATCCCCGCTGCGGTTATCGCCTCTCTTCGGTCGGGCGATTCAGACTTTGCAGGAATGCCTCTCCTCTCCTTCGAAATAGATAGCCAGTACAGGCGGGCGTGACGGGGTGGCCCCCAGGGAACCGGGACGTGTGCTCAGGTGGTGTCCATACGACCAATGTCGCACGGCATCCACACGACCAACGTCGCTTGGCATCTAAGTATGGCGCGACGAGTTTGCGGCACTTCTCCTGACGCTGTTGAGGTTGCCGGTGCCTGCACGACGGGGCGCTCTCGATCTGGCAAGCCTGAATGCCAAATCTAGCGAGGCGCGCCGCAAGCGCGCCGTCCCCGGAGTGCAACACCGGCAACCTCTGGAAAAGTGGCAGCGATCTCTGAACCCACACTTAGGGCGGGGCGCCTGGAATTTGGCTGGCCTTGAGTGCCGAATTCGAACGAGGCGCACCGCAAGCACGCCGTCCCCGGAGAGCAACATCGGCAACCCTGGACGGGACTTGCGCGCTGAAAAGTAGCGTGAATTTGTGGCGATCTACTTAGGGGACCAGCGTCGCACTAGAGGAGGAGGTTTTGTGGCAGGATTCGCATCAGAGCCGGCGCCGGCAGTTGAGGCCGCGATATTCGACCTCGACGGTGTCATAGTGGACACGGCGAAATACCACTACATGGCGTGGAAGCGCCTCGCGAACGAGCTGGGGTTCGACTTCTCGCCCAAGGACAACGAGAGGCTCAAGGGCGTGAGCAGGATGAGGTCGCTGGAGATACTGCTGGAAATCGCCGGGCTCCGGCTCGACGAGCACAGCAAGGCTGAGCTGGCCGAAAAGAAGAACCAGTGGTATATTGAGTACATCAGCACGATCTCGCCTGCCGAGATCCTGTCGGGGGTGCCGGAGTTCATCGGCGGCCTGAGAAAGCTCGGCGTGAAGACGGCTCTCGCCTCGGCGAGCAAGAACGCGCCCACCATCCTCGGGAACCTCGGGATCGCCAGCCTCTTCGATGCAATAGTGGACGGCAACGCCGTGTCCATGGCAAAGCCCAACCCCGAGGTCTTCCTGGTGGCTGCCGGCCGGCTCGGCGCAGACCCGCGCCGCTGCATCGTGTTCGAGGACGCCGAGGCCGGGGTGGAGGCCGCCCACAGGGCGGGCATGTATGCAGTAGGGGTGGGCAGCCCGGACGTGCTGCGCCATGCGGATCACGTGATCCCGGGGTTCGCCGGGCTGGACCCGGCGGCAATACTCGAGCTTGCGCAGCGGCGCCGCACCCCGCGCTGCACGCCGCATTGCCAGGTGTAAGTGCAGGAGCAGGAGTGGACGCACTATCGTGAACGGCTTGCAGGAATTGCTCAGCGATGGATCACTGGGGCGTATACTGCGGTCCTTCAGGGAGGCCACGGGGCTTGTCGCAATCGTAATAGACGTTTCCGGCGAGCCAGTCCTCACCCCGATGGCCTGGGAGAACTGCTCGGTCTGCCGGCTCGTGCGCGCCTCGCCCGAGGGGCGCGCAAGGTGCGGCGCCTCATACGCCGACGCCGGCCGCCAGGCAGTCCGCCTCGGCAACCTTTACGTGTTCCAGTGCCACGCGGGGCTTGTCAACTGGGCCGCTCCGCTCGTGGCCGATTCAACGCACATCGGCTCCGTCATCTGCGGCCAGGTCACGATGTGGGACGTGGACGACCTCTTCATGAAGGAGGTGGCGGACAAGACCCGCGACCTCGGCATCGAGCCATCGGCCCTCCGCCGCGCGGTGCTCGAGCTGGAGCAGCTATCCACCATCAAGGTGCAGGCTGCAGCGGAGCTCCTCTTCGCCGTCGCCAGCTACATGGTGCAGGCGAAGGACCTCGCCATCAAGCAGCGGCAAGAGATCTCCCGCCAGCAGGCCCTCCTCGGCGAGGCGATCCAGGAGCGCAAGCGCCTCGAGCAGGAGATGTGCGTGGCCGCCCCGGCCATCTACTCCCGCGAAAAGGAGGAGAAGTTGCTCCGCGCCGTCCGCGCTGGCAGAAGGACCGAGGCCAGGGGGATCCTCAATGACATCCTCGTGGACATCTTCATGGCAAGGCCGGAGCGCCTGGACATCCTGAAGGCCCGTCTCCTCGAGCTGACGGTGGTGCTCTCCAGGGCAGCCGTTGAAGCAGGCGCCCACCTCGAGCGGCTGCTCGGGCTCAACTACCACTGCATCGAGGATCTCTCTCGCCTCGACACGTTCGACGGCCTGTGCTTCTGGATAGTGCAGATGCTCGACCAGTTCATGGATAGCGTGCGCGAGGCCTCCAGCGGCAGCTCGAGACTGGTGAGGGACGCCGTCCGCTACATGAGGGAGAACCTCGCAAGAAAGCTCACCCTCGAGGACGTGGCCGCCGCCGTCCATGTCAGCCCCTCCCACCTCAGCCACGTCTTCAAGCAGGAGACAGGCGTGACGGTCATGGAGAACCTCACCCTCATCCGCCTCGAAGAGGCCAAACGCCTTCTCTCGGACCTCCGCTACAATGTCGCCGAGGTTGCCGAGAAGGCAGGATTCAGTGACCCGGCGCATTTCAGCAAGTGTTTCAAGAGGATCGAGGGGATCGCGCCCAGCGACTTCAGACGGCGCTCGTCCGCGTAAGCCCCTTGCCGGCGCCGCCCCCGGGTAGCGCCGCCACTCGCCCACCGACTCACCCACCACCCGCCCGCCCTTGCCCCCCTCCCTCCCTCCCTCCCTCCCTCCCTCCTTCCTTCCTTCCTTCACTCTCTCACTCACTCACTCATTCGCTTCTCCTCTCACTCACTTCTCGCCTCCGCTATCAGGAGCATTCCGCAGGATCGGACATGAAAAAGCAGGCCAGGCCATGGATTTGCGCGTCCGCGCATGTAGACTCTACGGTGGAGGGCTTGCCTCCGCGCATGCCTCAAGAAACGGCGTCCGCGGCGCCGCGTCATCGTAACGATGACAGCCGCGCACTTCGTCCGCCCAGTTCGTCTTTTGGCCGTTCGCTTCTGTGGTGCCGGCCGCCGGGCCACAGCGTCGCAGGGTGCTTTCACGCAATATCTGGAGGGGGTATGGGAAGTGTTTGATTTCGCTGAGATGAAGGCTGCTCTCGAGCACGGCAAGGCCGCGCAGGTCAAGGAGTTCGCCGAGAAAGCGCTTGCCGAGGGGGTCGGCGCCGAGGAGATCCTGAACGAGGGACTGATCGCGGCAATGGCGGTGGTCGGGGAAAAGTTCAAGAAAAACGAGGTGTACGTGCCCGAAGTGCTCGTGGCCGCACGCGCCATGTATGCGGGCCTCGACGTCCTGCGCCCGCTGCTCGCGAAGAGCGGCGTGAAGAAGGCCGGCAAGCTGGTCATCGGCACGGTCAAGGGCGACCTCCACGACATCGGCAAGAACCTCGTAAAGATGATGTTCGAGGGCGCGGGCTACGAGGTCGTAGACCTTGGAACCGACGTGTCGCCGGCGAAGTTCGTGGACGCCGTGCGCAGCGAGCGTCCGGACTTCCTCGGGATGTCGGCGCTTCTCACCACGACCATGCCCTCGATGAAGTCCACCATCGAGGCGCTCAAGGACGCCGGGCTCCGCAACCACGTCAAGGTCCTGGTCGGCGGGGCGCCGGTCACGAGCAAGTATGCCTCGGAGATCGGCGCCGACGGCTACGCCCCCGACGCAAGCTCGGCAGTGGACGTCGCAAAAGAGCTGGTTAAGGGCAAGTAGTCAACAAGGAGGAGGATGGGGGCGTGCCCAGGCTCATCGATCTTGTAAGGATCGCCGGGCGCCGGCTTGTCGTGCCGCTCCTCGGCTACCCGGGGGCGCAGTTGACCTGCTCGTCGCTCAAGCAGAACGAGTTCAATCCTGTGTTGCACTGCGAATCCATCTGCCGCCTGGTGGACCGGTTCTCGCCGGACGCGGCGTTCTTCATGATGGACCTCTCAGTCGAGGCGGGCGCGCTCGGGCTTCCGGTGCGCTACCCGCTCTATGAGTCGCCGACAGTGGAGGAGCACCCCGTGCGCAGCCTCGCGGACCTCGAGGCCTTCAAGGTGCTCGACCCGCTGGACGACGCCCTGGTGCAGGCGCGAATAAGAGCCATGGAACTCATGAAGGAAAGGCTGGACGTGCCGCGAGGCGGGTACGTCATCGGGCCGTTCACCCTTGCGGGCCTGCTCATGGGAGCGTCCGAGCTTGCGATGGCAACAATCACAGACCCGGACCTTGTGCACGGCGTGGTCGGGTTCTGCACCGACGTGTGCGTCCGCTACGCGCGGGCGCTCGCCGCCGCAGGCGCAGACATGATCGCGATCCTCGAGCCGACGGCGACGTTCCTTTCGCCGCAGGCGTTCGACACGTTCTGTGGGGCGTATATCAGGGGCCTGATAACGGAAGTGACAGGCAATCCGGGCATGACAGGTGCGGCACCCGCAGGAGACGTAGCAGGCGGAACGGACGCAACAGGCGGCAGGGCCGGGGCAGGCGCGAGAACCGCGACAGGCACGACGGACGCGGCGGACAAAGCAGACGCGGCGGGCGTGCGGAACGGGTCGGAGTCGGCGGGCATAGAGCGCACAACAGGTGCTACAGGTTCTGCGAGCAGAGCGAACGCACCAGACATTGCGGGGCCAAGACGCGCCGACGCCATGACGCCCATGATGATACTACACATCTGCGGGGACACGTCACATCTCGTCAGGAACATGTGCGCCACCGGCGCCCACGGCCTGAGCCTCGACTCGCCCGTGGACTTCGCTCGCGCGGCTCGCGAGGCCGACCCCGAGGTCGTCCTTATCGGGAACGTAGACCCCGTCGGGGTGATGGTACAGGAAACGCCCGACGGCGTGAGGCGCGCCGTGAGGGCGCTCCTCGATATGATGGAGCCCTACGAGAACTTCATCCTGAGCACAGGGTGCGATCTTCCGTACGAGACGCCCTTCGAGAACATCGACGCTTTCATGAAGGAAGGCCGACTTTGATCACGCTCCTGGTGCCTTCAGCAGGGATCAAGCTCGACGTGGAACCGGGGGCGCACCTTTTCGATGCGCTCCGCAAGGCCCACGTGCGCCTGTACGCCCCTTGCGGCGGCCGCGGGGTGTGCGGCAAGTGCCGCGTCGCGGTGGATGGAGACGTGAGCCCGCCATCCGATGTAGAACTGAGGCTGCTCGACCCAAAGGAGCTCGAGGCCGGTATCAGGCTTGCGTGCCAGGCCGTGCTCACGGGGGATACAGTTGTGCGGGCCCCCGGGTCGCCCACGGAGGCGGAGACCCCGGTTGCGGCGTCTGAAGCGCGACCCACGCTCGCGCCTGAGCCGGACGCGGTATTGTGCTGGGGCTCCGCGCCATCGACCAGCAGCGGCGAGCCCAGGGTATGGACGCGCACCGTGGAAGTGGATCTCGAATCGCACGACGGCGCGCCGTCGGACTGGGAGCGCCTCGTCGCAGCGCTCGGCATCGGCGACTATGACGGTGCTGCCGCGCCACCGGCGCTTCAGCTGGCCCGGCGCCTGCCGGCCGCCCTTCGCGGCAGCGCGGACGCGGCGGAAGCAAGCCCGGATGCTGGCTCGGGCCGCTCGCGCGTGTGCGCCGTGCTTCTCGACGGCGCCGTCCTAGACGTCCTCGTGAGAGAGCGCGACGTCTTCGGCGTCGCCCTGGACATCGGCACCACCACGGTGGTGGCGTACCTCGTAAACCTGCGAACCGGCGAGACCGTCGATGTCGCGGGCGTCCTGAACCCCCAGGCATCGTATGGCGCGGACCTCATATCCCGGATCTCCTTGGCCGAAACCCCCGACGGCCTCGAGACTCTGCGCCGTGAGATAGTTGGGGCAGTGAACGGCCTCATCAGGAGACTCGCAGGCTCATCGGGCGTGGACGCGGACCAGATCTACCTCGCCGGGGCGGTCGGCAACACGTGCATGCATCATCTTTTTCTCGGGATTCCCCCAAAGCACCTCGCCAGATATCCATATAACCCGGTGGTGAGGCAGTGCCACCCCCTCGCCCCTGCCGAGGTTGGCCTCGACGCGATGAACGAGCGCGGGCAGTTCTTCTTCTTGCCGAACATAGCCGGGTTCGTCGGCTCTGACGCTCTGGCAGTCGCGGTCGCCTGCGGCATGAACGAGCGTTCCAACCCCGCCGTGCTCGCCATCGACCTCGGCACCAACGGCGAGATCATCCTCGCCGCACGGGGACGCGTGCTCGCGTGCTCGACCGCTGCGGGCCCCGCCTTTGAGGGCGTGAACATCTCGTGCGGGATGATGGCCGCCCCCGGCGCCATCGACGCTGCCCGGCTCATCGAGCGCAACGGCGCGCCGGAGGTCGCCCTGCACGTCATCGGGGGCGGCCCGCCTCTTGGCATCTGCGGGTCGGGCCTCGTGAGCCTGGTGGCTGCTTTGCGCAGCGCCGGCATCGTGGACGAGACCGGCGCCTTCGTGCGGAAGGATGGGCGCCGTTCCGGCCCCCTGGAAAGCAGGCTTGTGGACGGCCGGGGAGGGCTGGAGTTCCTCCTGTCTTCGCCTGAACCAGGTGGTCTCGCGGGTCCCGGCTCCGATGAGGCCCAAGCCAATGGCAGAGGCGAAGGCGAGCCCGCTGTAGCCCTCACCCAGCGCGACATAAGAGAACTTCAGCTCGCAAAAGGTGCCATCAGGGCGGGAGCCGAGATCCTCCTGCAGGAACTCGGCATCAGCGCCGGAGAGATCTCCCGCGTCTTCCTCGCGGGGGCCTTCGGCACCTACCTTGATAAGGACGCCGCCGCAGCTATCGGGCTGCTCCCGCCAGCTCCCAGGGCCAGCGTCACCTCCGTCGGAAACGCCGCAGGCGAAGGAGCAGTGCTGGCGATCACAAGCAGGGACGCCTACCATGAAGCCCTCAGGCTCGCCCGTGAGGTCGAGCACGTCGCGCTCGGAGCGCATCCCAGATTCCGGGAGGTATTTGCAGAGTCCATGCTCCTCGGTGCCGAGTAGTGTCCTGTGCAGTCCTTGGCAGCTCTCAATGGCCTCAATACCCCCACGGGCCACGGGCCCTGCACCATCTATGGCGGTGCCTGAGGACACAATGGCGAAGCCTTGAGCCGATGCCAGGACTAGGGCCAGGGGCACTCGGCGCTCAACCGGGACAGAAAGTGGTCCAAGTCTGAGAAATCGTCCAGGACCTTGTCAGATGCCCGCATCAGCCCTCAGCGCGTCAGCCCTGTCCAACTTCTCCCAGGGCAGGTCAAGATCTGTCCGGCCGAAATGCCCGTACGCAGCCAACTGCTTGTAGATGGGTCGCCTGAGCTTGAGGGCGTCGATCATCGCTGCAGGCCTCAGGTCGAAGTGCTTGCGGACCAGCCTTGCGATCTTGTCATCCGATATGCGTCCCGTCCCGAAGGTATTCACATCAACAGCAACCGGCCGGGCAACACCGATGACATAAGCGGCTCCCACCTCACACTTGTCAGCGAGTCCGGCTGCGACGATGTTCTTCGCCACCCAACGAAGCGCGTACGACGCAGACCTATCGACTTTCGTGGGGTCCTTCCCCGAGAACGAGCCGCCCCCGTGACGAGCTATTCCACCATACGTATCGACCATAGTCTTACGACCTGTGAGACCAGAATCGCCGTGTGGTCCACCTACTACAAACCTTCCGGTGGGATTGACGTAGATCCTGGTGCGGTCGTCCAGAAGCTGTAGCGGGATCACCTGCCGGATCACTTGCGAAATGACGTCGTCGCGCAAAACAGCGTACTCCACCTCAGGACGGTGCTGCGTAGACACTATCACCGTTTCGACGCGGACGGGCGTATCGCCGTCGTATTCTATAGTGACCTGAGTCTTGCCGTCGGGGCGAAGGTAGGGCAAAACCCCTGTCTTCCTAACCTCAGCCAGCCTCCGGGCCAGCTTGTGGGCGAGCACAATCGGCAAGGGCATAAGCTCAGGCGTCTCGCACGTGGCGAATCCATACATTATTCCCTGGTCTCCTGCGCCGAGTCGCTCGAACCCGTTCGAAACGTTCGCGGCCTCGAGCTCTCTGGCTTCCAGCGACTCGTCTACCCCCAGTGCTATATCCGGGGACTGCTCGTGTATAGAGGTGATGACACCGCAGGTGTCAGCGTCGAATCCATATTTGGCTCTCGTGTAACCGATATCGCGAACAGTGTCACGCACAATGGAGGGGATGTCTACGTAGCAGGAAGAGGTTATCTCGCCGATGACAACCACAAGACCGGTAGTCACAGCGACTTCGCACGCCACGCGGGCATCGTGGTCTTCGGCAATGATGGAGTCGAGGATAGCGTCGGCCACCTGGTCGCACATCTTATCCGGGTGTCCTTCTGTGACCGATTCCGATGTGACAAGGCGTCTTACCCTGCCACCCTTAACAACTTGGCGTGTCGTGCTCGACATAATGTAATCCCTCCGCCTGATGCGTGGACGTGGACGCTAGTTCTCAGATTGCTGACCATCGGGCGTTTGCGGCCTGGATTTTGAAATATAGTCGAGAATCGCCAGGCGAAGCGCCGCGGGGCCCAGCACGGAACAGTGGATTTTCTGATCCGGGAGACCGCCGAGGGCCTTGATGATGTCTTCCTCGGCGATTTGGTAAGCTTCCTCGAGAGTTTTACCTCTGGCAAGTTCAGTGGTTACACTGCTGGTTCCGATGGCTGCAGGACATCCATACAGCTTAAACTTGACGTCTACAAGTCTCCCGTCCTTCACCCTAATGTAAACCCTCAAATAATCACCACACGTCGGGTCGCCAATTGTCCCAACCCCATCTGCATCCGGTATCTCGCCCACGTTCCTGGGATTGAGAAAGTGCTCCAGAACCTTCTCGTTGTAGAACATACTGTAGCTCATCCTTGCTTCTGGTCCTCCGACATGGCACATACACGCAGACGAAGCATAAGGGCGTCAGAACCGAAATGTGGCGCCAACGAACAGGGAAAGCCCGTGTTCTCCCCGCTGCCGCACGTCTCTTCTCCCGAAGGCGGCAGGTCTATTCCAGACAGGACGAGACTTTCATCCATAGCTCTCGTATCGCCTTTGAGGCCTTCCCTTCCCTCTGATTGGAACCACTGTCCGCAGGCGCTACTGCAGGCAGTCCCCTCGCCAGGGCATTGACCACTTCCTCATCGAACGGGATCCTTCCTGCGACTTGTATTCCCTCGTCGTGGCAGTAACGCTCGATCTCTTCGGCCTTCCCCTCGTCGAGATCGTACTTGTTGATGCAGACCATCGTCTTGGTATCAAAGTGCCTCGCCAGCTCAAGGATTCTCTCCATATCGTGCGTACCAGCCACGGTGGGTTCCGTGACGATGAGGGCCAGATCCACTCCTGAGATCGAGGATATCACCGGGCAGCCTATACCCGGCGGCCCGTCCGTGATGATATGGTCCAATCCCTGATCCTCTGCTATGGACCGCGCTTCCCGCCGCACCTGGGTCACCAGCTTGCCCGAGTTCTCTTCGGCAGCTCCAAGCCTGGCGTGGACCAAAGGCCCGTAAGGCGTATCTGAGACAAACCAGTGGCCTGAGAGGGTATCCTCCATGGTTATCGAGCCTTGGGGACAAGCATAGGAGCACACGGCACAACCCTCGCATGAAATGGGATCGATCTGAACCTTACCGTTACCGCGGCCCTTGCCCGTGCTGATGGCGCCGAAACGGCAGGCTTCCACACATACGCCGCATGCGGTGCACCTCTCGTGGTCGAGCACAGCCTTTTTCGAGGCGTAGAATTCCCTGGTCTCACGCACGGTGGGCTTGAGAATAAGGTGCAGATCGGCTGCGTCCACGTCACAATCAGCCAGAACCTTGTTCTCGGCCAGAACCGCAAACCCTCCGACCAGGGAAGTCTTGCCGGTGCCCCCTTTACCACTTATGATCAGTAGCTCTTTCACCTTCGCGTCATCCCTTCGACTCCGGCTCGCTCTGACACAAGAAGTCCACGCTCTATGCGAACGCCGTCGGACCTTTCTACCTCCTGAACATGGTCACGACCCTTAGTCCACGCGCGTGCAGTTGCTTGAAAACCACTCCCTGAGAGGCTTGCGCCCAGGGTCAGTTTGCCCGGCCTCTACCAGGGCGCGGATCCTTCGCCAGAGCCCCTTGAAAGCCTCCTTTAGCTCAGGGAACTCCTCCGCGAGCCGCCCTCCCCTGGCATAACATGCTGCGTATCTTCGGTCAAAGGGGATCTCCAGCAGCACGGGCACCTTCTCCCGCCTGCAATAGGTCAGGAGGTCCTTGTTGCCGAGCCCCGAACGGTTGATCACCACTCCGAAGGGGATACTTAGTTCCTTCACCACATCGATGGCCAAAATGAGGTCATTGAGGCCGAAAGGCGTGGGCTCGGTGACCAGCACGCAGAAATCGCTATCTTTGACCGATGCCACTACAGGACACGATGTCCCGGGCGGAGCATCTATGATGACGCCCGCCAGGTCAAAGTCGTC
>JASEJE010000013.1:33834-86824 GCA_030024085.1 Bacillota bacterium
ACTTTGACCTGGCGGGCGTCAATCTTGCTCTTTACCGCCTTCACCACTGGGGGAGCCAGAGGATTGCCGACGTTCACTCTCCCCTGGACGAAGTCGATCTGCCCTGCACGCCCGCTCTCGACGACACCTATCTCTCGCGGCTCTTCCGATATAGCACCCACCGGGCAGAACCGGCTACATCCTCCGCACCCGTGGCAAAGCTCGGGGAAAACCATCACCTGGGTGCCGATGGCGATGATCGCGTTGAAAGCGCAGATCTCACTGCACCTGCCGCACCCGTTGCACTTGCTCTGGTCAACGACCGGCACAGGCAGCGTGACCTCTTCGGAAGCATCGAGCAACGGGTGAATGAACAAATGTACGTTCGGTTCCTCGACATCGCAGTCCAGGAGTTGGACGGGCATATCCCTTTCAAGAGTCAAGGCCAGGTTCACCGCGATGGTGGTCTTGCCGGTTCCGCCTTTTCCGCTTGCTACTGCTACAACCATCAGGCATCTCCGCCGTTTCAGTCTTGCCGCGGAGCCGGTCTGTCTTCGAACGCTATCGCGCCAAACGGACACTCGTCAGCGCAAGCCCCACACTCGGTACATTTATCCGGGTCAACATGCGCAACCTCGTCTACAGTGATGGCACCCGCAGGGCACGTCTCTTGGCAGATGCCGCACCCGGTACATAGTTCCTTGTCAACCACTGCCGCCATGTCCCATCCCTCCGGCTTCCTTGCCAATTGCCTGCTCACCGGCTGTGTTCCCCGTGATGCTCCTCGTGTCGGTCACATCTCTCGTGACGCTCTCCGTGTTCGCACAGACTCTCCCCGGCCTCGAGCGAACCTGCGAGGTATGAATTGACTACCTCACTTACGGGCCCCGAAACCCCGGTCACAGTCTGGATGTTCTTCTCGGCAAACAGCCCCTGCGCCCTCGGGCCCATGCCACCGGCGATAATGCATGAGACCCCGAGTTTCGAAAGGTACTCCGGCAAAAACCCGGGTTCATGCCCCGGATTGGGGATCACGACCTTATTCGTCACCTTTCCGTCGTCCACGGTGACTATGGTGTATTCGGGGCATCGTCCGAAATGCGCCGCCACCATGGGGCCGTCTGTTGCTACCGCGATCTTCACGCCTCTTGCGACCTCCTCATTACCTCGGGCTTCTCTTAGGGCCTACCCATGCCGAAATGCGAGCGTACCGTGGCTCCCGAAACCGCGCTGAGCTTTCCTGCCTTGTAAGCCTTGACGGCCTCACGCACCGTCCCTGAGGCCATAGTGTATACCTTGATCCCTGCCCCTTGAAGGGCGCGCTCAGCGTTGGGACCCACGTTCCCCGTGATGACAGCATCGACCTTGCGATCCGCGAGAAACTGCGCGCTCTGGATGCCCGCGCCGCCGGATGCCATGAGGCTCTGGTTGGCGATCGCTTCGAACTCCTCGGTATCCAGGTCGATGATAACAAAACACTGACACCTGCCGAAGCGCGGATCCATAGGCGAATCCAAATCAATGCCTTGAGCGGTAACTGCTAGTTTCACCGTTATTCTCTCTCCTTCACGATGATTGACCCCTGTCTGGCTGGCCAGTTGGCTTTGGGAGAGAGGGGCGGGTTAGGGGATTCCCGCCTCGTCCCTCCCTCAGCGCGTGGGAGTGGCAAGCAGCGTGTGGAGTGTCAAGTCCCCGAGTCTGAAGCAGGCTACTTGCCCTCTTCGGCCTTGCCCTTCTCAGGACCAGACAGGTCTTTCAGGCGCTCTTCAACCGCTTCAAGCTCCTCCTTCAGGATCTCCGCCTGTTCCTTCAGGAACGCGGTCTCCTGTTCGGCCGCGGCCTTGGCTACCTCTTCTGGGTTCCGCCCTGTGTATGGGGCTCCGCAAAAGGGAGCTCCAGAGAAGGCCGGGTAAGGAACACCAGTCTGGGGCCAGTATGCCGGGGCCGCCCAGCCGGGGTAACCAAACCGTGCCCAGCCCGGCAGGCCGGTTGCGTAATACATCCGTCTCCAACCCCTGCCCCGGCCGAATCCGGCTCCCCAGCCGAGATACGGCCTGCGCCAGAACCCTGCGCCCCTGAACCCAACTGGGTTCATGTACCCGGGCACGGGGTACCCAGCACAGTAGCCTGCGGCCCTTCCTGTCATCGGGCCCATGCCCGCAGGGCCTGTTCCATCGCCTCCTGGCATCTTCCACACCTCCTATCTCTTTGTTTTGCGTTGGTACTTTCGCCTTGCTTTGCTACCACCATCTTGCGCGACCTCTTGCGCCGGCTCGTCCTCTTCCCCACATGCCGAGACCTCGACCAAGACCTCGCCCAAGGCCTGCGCCGAACCTCGCCAGCGGCCACAGCCTGCGCCAGAATCCCACCGGGTTCACGTACCCAGGTACCGGAAAGCCTGCGCAGTACCCAGCGGCTCTTCCAGTCATCGGCCCAAGGCCCATCGGCCCTGTTCTATCGCCTCGCGGCACGGCTCATACCTCCTTTCGCCTGGGAACCTTCTCTTTGGATCGGCATGTCTCACAGTAACCGAAAATGCCTATCGAACGGCTGGCGACCTCGAAGTTTCGAGTTTGGGCGATGACCTTCTTGAAATCCTCCGGCAGAATCCCCTGGGCTTCGAACACCCTTCCGCACGCAAGGCAAATGAGATGGCAGTGCGGCTCAGGATGCGTAAGAGCAAGTTCGTAGGTGGCAGGGCCGCTCCCGGCATCAAGCCTGGTGACAAGCCCCAGCTTCTCCAGATCCGAAAGGGCACGGTATACGGTCGCCATACTCAGCCTGAGACCTCGCGCCTGAGCGCTCCGATGGATCTGTTCAGCGGTCAGGTGTTTGGCCTGGCCGTTGCTCAGGGTCTCCAGCACAGTCCGACGCTGAGGCGTGATTCGGAATCTTTCCTTGGCCAGCCGGCCTTGCACGCGAGGGAGGCGACCGTTCACCGTGTTCACACCCTCATTCCAATGTGAGTAATGGTCATACGTCCATTATTAGTATACCCACCGTTGCGGACATATGTCAATAAAGGCGGCGAAAAATATCCCGGATCTGCCAACCTGAGACCTAAGTATGGCATCATAGGTTTGCGCCGTCTTCCCTGCCGGTGTTGGGGTTGCCGGCGCTCGCTGAGTGAGGGTGCGTTAGTTCTCGCCCCTCTTCCAGTAGTTGCCGGGTTGCCGGTGCTGCACTCGAGGACGGCGCCCCAAGCGGGGCGCGCTTCGCCAAAATCCGGCCCGTCTGGCTAGGCAGCCGGATTTTGACACCCCTCGTGCAATCACCGGCAACCCCGGACAGGACTTGCGCGCTGAAAAGTGGCGCGAACTTGTGGTGATCTACTCAGTCACCACGGCTCCGGTGAAAGTACGCCTTTCCACCGGTAGAGCTGTCGGCCCTGATGAGGCCAAGGCTGAGAAGCATCCCGAGCAGCTTGGAGGCTTCATTCATGTTGAGGCCCAAACCGTTTGCCACGTCCGCAAGGGTGCACGGTCTCCGTTCCAGAAGACCAAGTATCTGGGCGTATTTGGCCTTCATGTCGCCCCCTTCGTCCAGAGCGTTCCCAGTACGAGCCTGCCGATCACGTGGCGCAGGGATCACTTCGGCTCGTTCATCAAAGTGGCACCTGGCCCTTTGCATCTCTTCACCACTCAGCGGTCTGACATAGGGTTCGGCGGGGGGTCTTTCCACCGTGTTCAGCTGGATCTTCTCGGCCCTTATGCCTCTCAGGACTGAGGATATCCTGGCAAGCTCCGCCTCATCGTCATTTACGCCCTTGACCAGCATGACCTCTATCCAGAGCTTGCCGTGGAAATCAGATGAAAACGCCCGAATGCCGTCGATGATGTCGTCGATTCTCAGTTCAGGGTGCGGACGATTTGTTCTTTCGAAGACCTCCTGGCTTGCGGCGTCGAGAGAGGGAACGACCAGGTCGGCATCAAGTAACGCGGTTCGGACCTCGGGTCGGCAGAGCAGAGAGCTATTCGTCAGGACCGCGACGGGAATTGGTGTCAGTTCCTTGATCTCCCTGACTAACCTGTCAAGGTCCAGGCTAAGCGTAGGCTCACCCGATCCCGATAGGGTGACATAACTGGCCTTTACCCTCGGTAATACCAGCTTGAGGTTGGCAACCACCTCCTCAGGACTGGCGAAGCTCATACGTTGTATGGTTTTACAGGTGGTCCTCCCGAGCTGGCAGTATATGCAATCAAATGAGCAAGTCTTGAAGGGTATGACGTCGATCCCGAGCGAAAGGCCGAGCCGTCTCGAAGGGACAGGGCCAAAGACATATCGCACGATGATCCCCCCTTACTCCCGATTCCAGCCCCTTCGGTGGCGGCCCCACGACGTGTTCCCAAAACCATGCCATCAGACGTCACCTATCTCCTTGTCATCGCTGCCCCGCACTGGGGGCAGGTCATCTGGTAGCATGGGACTCCGGGTTGATGGGGCACGACCGCACCGCAGACCGGACAGACGCACTCTCCGACAGGACCTGCTCCAGGGGTAGGCCCTCCCATTCTGCCCATTCCCCTGCCAAGACCTCGCCCGAAGCCCCGACCGGTGACGGGACCCCGGCCCACAGGACCAGTACCATCGCCTCGTGGCATTACGTTCACCTCCATACACAGCCCGTATATTAAGCATACGTTCATAAACATTATAGGCCTCTTGCGATCGCCCGTCAATAAACAAGTCAGGGGAAAGGGCCGGAATGCAATGGGGGCGTATTCGTCGCCCTGCGGGTCAGACCGAAAGCACAAGAGAGCCACGGGCCCACAGAAATAGGGATGACTCCAGGCAAGCTTGAGAGAAACATCCTGAAGGATTATCGATATCCTTTGTAGAGACTATTTACAAATCATATTCGTAGGTATAAGATGTGGCCAGGCGGTGCTGACAAGCCGGCGGAGGTGCCACGCTTGATCGTGAATGATAATGTGCCGGTCTACAGTATAGGAGTTATCGCTGATCTCCTTCGTGTTCACCCGGAGACTCTCAGGATCTGGGAACGCCAGAGACTCGTAAAGCCGGCTCGCAGGAAGGGGCAGCGCCTGTACTCCGCCAATGATGTCAGGCGGCTTAAATTCATTAGGTGTCTCACCGATCACAAGGGCCTGAACCTGGCCGGTGTCAAGCAGGTTGTGGAGATGTATCCGTGCTGGTGGTTGGACAACTGCCCTGGAGGAACGCCAGCAAAGTCTGAGATGCGGGCCAAGGCGTGCTGGAGGGAGGAGGGCACCTACTGCCACGTGGTGCTGGATAAAGCCGATCTCTGCAGCGGGTGTCCAATATACCAGAACCGGGCAAGGTGCGAGTCTTGCACCAAATTCAAGAAGGATTCGTGAAGTGCATGCCTTTGCGTAGATGAAGAAGCGCTTTTTAGAAGGGACGGGAGAGCCACCGATGAGTGATGCCAGAACCAACGAGCGAACCAAGGAAGACGGCAAGGCGGGCGCAGGGTCCCCAGAGGCCTGCTCGTCCGACAGCTGCAGCTCGTGTCAGTCCATGAAAGACGGCACGTGCCCTCTAGAGCACGAACGGGCACGCAATGATAACCCACATTCAGACGAGACGAAGTCTGCCATTGAGAAACTGCCCCAGGGCCAGTTTAACAACATCCGGCATGTTGTAGCGGTAATGAGCGGGAAGGGTGGCGTCGGAAAGTCGTCTGTCACCGCTCTTCTTGCCGCATCTTTCGCCAGGGAGGGCTACAACGTCGGGATACTCGATGCCGACATAACCGGGCCCAGCATCCCAAAGATGTTCGGGATTAAGCAGCGGGCAGATGGATTGGAGTTTGGTCTGCTTCCAGTGAGAAGCGAAACCTTCAAGATGCCTGTAATGTCGATAAACCTGCTCCTACCGAACGAGGATGACCCCGTCATATGGCGCGGGCCCATCATCGCGAACGTGGTGAAGCAGTTCTGGACCGACGTCATCTGGGGAGACCTCGACTTTCTCTTTGTGGACCTCCCGCCGGGCACCGGGGATGCGCCACTCACCGTCATGCAGTCTCTGCCGCTTGACGGAATCGTGATAGTTTCATCGCCCCAAGATCTTGCCGTCATGGTGGTGAAAAAGGCCATTAAGATGGCAAGGCTCATGAAGACCCACATCCTGGGCCTGGTGGAGAACATGAGCTACGTGATATGCCCCCATTGCGGCGGCAAGCATGAGGTTTTTGGCGCGAGCAAAGGCCGGGCCGTGGCAGACGCGACCGACATACCGCTTCTCGCCACGCTGCCACTCGACCCGAGGCTTTCCGAGCTGTGCGATGAGGGTCGGGTCGAAGACTATGAGCCAGAAGGGTTCGGCGACGTCGTGGACTTCATCGTGAAGATCGCGGACCATTTGGGGAAGCTCAAGGCCAAGGAGGCCGAGGCACAGATGAAGTGATAATCATGCGGTCGGCAGCGCGTCCACAGCGGAAGATGTGATCAAGAAAGGATGGCTGGTTTTCGGTCAGGTCCGGCGCGGGAGTGGAGGATAATCAGTCAGCACTCCTCCTCACCTTGACTACTTCCACTGGAACTGGTGGCCGCGGCCCGGCTCGGCGCAGACCCGCGCCGCTGTATCGTGTTCGAGGACGCCGAGGCCGGGGTGGAGGCTGCCCATAGGGCGGGCATGTATGCAGTGGGGGCGGGCAGCCCGGACGTGCTGCGCCAGGCGGATCACGTGATCCCGGGGTTCGCCGGCCTGGACCCGGGGGTGATCCTCGAACTTGCGTCGCGGCAGCAGGCACAGCGCTTGACGCAGCGAAAACGTCCCGTCCTCTCGCCGCCGCGACCTACGCGGTGCGGTCCAGGGACCCCGCCATCAACCAGGCGTGAAATCATCAGTATTCGCTGCCCAGTCTTCGCCGGCTCCATGATGGTGTCGGGTTGCCGGTGGCTCGGATAACGAGTGCAACACCGGCAACCCTACACGGCGCGTGCGCTCTCTGGAACCGGCGATTACTTATGGCGATCTACTTAGCGTTTGAAGCCTACGATGTAGCAGAAGTAGTAATACTCGCCTGAGCTATAGCCTGCCTCCAGGGACTCGAAGCTGGTGTCGATGCGAATAGTCCCGTCCGCGTTGGCCGTGATATCCAGTTCGGGCACGTCATCGTTCAAGGTATCGGCCGCCACAAGGCTATTACTGCTGTCGAAGACGTGTATGTCCAGGTCCCCGATGCCGGTTCCACCGATGCCGACGATCTTGTATTGATTCCCAGAGTATAGCTTATACGGGACGGAGTACACCTCACCCAGTTTCACCGAGTCGAGTTCGAAGTGCTCTATGGTATAGCCGTTCTTGATCATTGCATCCATAACCTTGATGGCACGCTCCAAGATCCCCGCCAGTTCCTGTTCCGGGGTGCTGGCAAGCACCGGCAGGGCTGTCGCCATCGCCATGCAGACCGCCAAACAGACCGCCATCTTGAGTGCTTTCATGATGATCCCTCCTTGATCAATAGGCACGTGCCACTACTACTCAACTCACCAGAATCACCGGAAACCCCGCGGTGGCTGTACGAGCCGACAAGTGCAAGGTCACCCCGCTTCAACGAGGAGGTGTCAGAAACGCGTCCGGACTTCCCGACAGTTTCACTATAGCAGGAACCGCTCCGGCGCAACACTGGGTAATGGGACAGTCCCAGGGACAGTCGGAAAGCCGCACACGACGCGAAAAGTACAGTCCCGGGGACTGTACTTTCGGACAGTGGGCACAGCCGGAGCCTCCGCATCAGTCCGGCTCCACGCGAGTTCAAGCGCCAGGTCGAGGGCGAAGTTTCGTCCTCAATCCGCGGGTTTCGCATTCAGGTTCATTCGTGCCGCGTAGGCGATGACCTGGGCTCGGTTCTCGAGGTGCAACTGTTCAAGGATCTGTTTCATGTGATACTTGACCGTGCGCTCACTGATGTAGAGAGCCGCCCCCACTTCCTTATACGTCAGCCCTCGTGCGACGAGGGTGAGGACTTCCATCTGACGAGGGGTCAGCCCCTGCTTCGCAGCCTCCTTGCCACCCTCTTCCGCTTCGGACGGCCTGCCCGCGAGGTGCGTGAACTCCTCCAGGAGCTTCGTGGCAAGTCCGGGCGAAAGAGGCGCCTCGCCCCGGGCGAGGTCCGAGAGCATTCCCACGAGTTCCTCGGCGTTGAGGTTCTTGAGGAGGTAGCCCGACGCCCCACTCTTGACTGACTCGAACAGGTCCGCGTCGGCCTCGGACATGGTCAACATGACGATCTTTATGTCGGGAAGCTCGGCCTTGATGAGGCGCGTGGCCGCGAGCCCGTTGCAGCGGGGCATCGTGATATCCATCAGGACCACGTCCGGCCGCAACTCCCGGGCCTTGTCGAGCGCCTCCAGCCCATCCCTCGCAATTCCCACGACGTCGATGCCGTGAGAGATCAGGAGGTTCTTGAGCCCCTCAGCGAACAGGGAGTGATCGTCAGCCAGCAGAACTCTCATTCGCATCACCGTCCTTGCGTGGCGGGATCAGCGGGATCCGGACCCTCACTCTCGTCCCCTGCCCTGGAGCCGAACGTATTTCGAAGCGGCCTCCCGCCGCTTCGGCTCGCTCGCGCATGATACCGAGGCCGAACCCTTCCCCCTCCTGCGCGGCGGCGCCGACACCGACGTCGACGCCGACGGGTCGGACGGGGTCAAAGCCCCGGCCGTCATCTTCCACCGTAACCTCAACCTCCCCCGGAAGCATGGCAAAGCGTACCCGCACCTGGCGAGCCTCGGCGTGCTTTCTGACATTGGCCGTGGCCTCCTGGATGATGCGCATGAGCTGCATTTCCGCAGGCTGGTCGAGCACGCCGTCCCTGATCTCGCCGGGGACGTCAAGCTCCGTGTGGATCCCGCAGTTTCGCTCAAAGCGCCGCAGAAACTGCTCGAGGGCGGGCACGAACTCCCACCCGGGCGATGTCACCCCTCTCATAGCCCTGATATACTCGCGGACCTCGCCGTACGCGTCCTGGGCCACGGCGACCAGGCCCTGGAGATAGCTATCCGCCACCGCCGTCTGACCCCTCGCAAGCTGCTCGCGGACGGCCTGGGCCTGCACGTTCAGGTAGCCCAGCGCCTGGCCGATGTTGTCGTGCAGCTCCCGGGCCAGGCGCTCACGCTCCTCCATCGTGGCGAGCACCCGCTGCTGCTGGACGAGTCGAGCTTGCGTGCGCTTGCGCTCGGTGATATCGTGGATGACCACGAGTCTACCGAGGAGGCCCCGCCGCGAGCTGAGCAGGGGCGAGAAATGGAATTCGTACGATTGGTCCTCACCGTTCGCGTCCAACACAAGCTCGCCACCCCGCCCTGCCACGTCACGCGAGCCTTCGACCATGCTGGCCCACCGGCTCAGCACCTCCGCCACCTGGCGTCCGATGGCCTGGCTCACTCGCCAGCCGGTCATCCTCTGAGCTGCCGGGTTCATGTCCACAACGCGGTCCTGTGAATCCACCACGATGACGCCGCTGCCCATTCCCTCGACGACCGTGGCCCATGCCACGGGCACAATGTCGAGCAAACGATAGCGGAGAAGGCCCCACGTCGTCGCCAGGCCAGAGATGGTGAATGCGATGGGAGTGATGTCCAGGCGGGGAACCGGGCTCGAACCGGAAATGTACAGAACGTTCGAGATCCATGGAGCCAGGACGCCCACCACAAAAACGGCAGCCTGTCCCTTGTAAAGATGCGCGCGTCCCAGCAAGGAACGGGCGATCATGATCGTGCCGATGAAGAGAAGGGCGTATGAATAGACCGTATGGACCCAAAACCATGGACCATACGTCTTGGTGATAACCGAGAAGGGGCCGCTCGTATCCAGCTTGATGTTGTAGCGCATGAGGCCGTGGAAGCTGTTCGTCCAGATCATAAGTACTGTCACCGCAGGGATGACCAGGAGCAGCCCCACATTGCGCCGTGTGAGCCATTCCCCTCGCCCGGAAAACTCGATCGCCACAGCGATCCATGTCACAGGGAAGGCGACGATGCCGACATACTCGACGTTTGTCCAGAAAGTCTTCCCGGCAAGGTCGACGCTGCACATCTCCAGGGCGTTGCCAATGGACCACTCAACCATGGCGAACATGAAGAGAGCCAGCGGCGTAGCCCCGGGCACGCCGCGGCGTCTCCACGCAACGAGCGCTACCGGAAGTGATATGATACCGCTAACAATAAACGGTAAGGCGTATGGCGTGTAATACCAGCGCATTAGCCTCCCCGGGCTCTTGCGCGATCTTGCCACTAGCGGGTGTCACGAGACGTCGCGCCTGTCCCCCAAAAGAGCATGTTTCGGCGTGCACACGTGGAATCCTCTATCCCCATGATGTGGATCTTGAGGCCCGGGGTCTTGTCCCGGCAATACACGGCAGGCAGACGGCGGCGCGCCGGCACGACCCGATGCGCTGGAACCCCGTGCTTGCCTTACAGGATGCACCAGGCTTTCAGAGGTGATGCTCCGAACGTTTGCTCCCGGCGTCGACCCGGACCGGACGTGGCGCTTCCCCCTCGTCCTCCCGGTAGCGCCCAAGACAACCCGGAGGCCCTGCAACCGTAGACGAGCCCAAGTATGGCGCCATAAGTTTCCGCCATCTTCCCTGACGGTGTTGGGGTTGCCGGTGCTTGCTAGGGCGGGGCGCCCGGAATTTGGCTAGCCTTGAGCGCCAAATTCGAACGAGGCTCACCGCACGCGCCGTCCCCGGAGGACAACACCGGCAACCCTGGACAGGACTTGCGCGCTGAAAAGTAGCGCGAACTTGTGGCGATCTACCTAGTAGAGGAGAAAGCACACCCGCTCGGCGCCAAAACGCGCCGCGTCCAGATCCCATCGCTCCAGTAGGCCCTCGATGTCCCCGCCTGAATCTATCGTGCGGCGGAGTTCATCGGTCCCGGCCAGGAGGTCGATATGGAGCCTGCCCACGGACGATTGCTCGGGGGTACCAACCCACTGGAAGCGATCCGGCCAGAGCCCGCGTATGGCTGCGAGGATGTACACTCCGATGCGGACCGGCTCGAATGCGGCCCTGTCGAGCACGTGGACCTGCACGCCTGCGCACACCTCGCCCGCGTATTTGGAGAAACTCGGAACGAAGAAGACCGGCCTGAACCTGCAACCGCTCAGCCCCAGGGCATTCAGGCGCCTGGCCAGGGCCTGGCCGTCGACCCACGGCGCGCCGACGAGCTCAAACGGGCGGGTGGTCCCGCGGCCCTCTGAGACGTTCGTGCCTTCGACGAAGCAGGTGCCCGGGTAGACGGTCGCGGTCTCGAGGGACGGCAGGTTGGGCGAGGGCATGACCCACGGGAGGCCGGTCTCGTCGGCCCACATGGAGCGCGTCCATCCTCTCATCTCGCAGACCGTGAGTTTACAGCCGATCCCCAGCTTTTCGTTAGCCCAAATCGCAAGCTCGCCCACGGTCAGGCCATGCCTCGCCGGGATGGGGCACGCCCCGACGAACGACGTGAAGCGTTCGTCGAGGATGTTGCCCTCCACCAGCGAACCGGATATCGGGTTGGGTCGGTCGAGCACGATGAACTCCCTGCCGTGCGAGGCGCATGCGCGCATGGAGAGGAGCATCGTGGAAATGTAGGTGTAGAACCTCGAGCCGACGTCCTGGATGTCGAAGACCAGCGCATCGATGCCTGCCAGCATCTCAGCTGTCGGCTGTCTCGAGGCGCCATAGAGGCTGTAGACCGGAAGCCCGGTGGACTCGTCGCGAAAGTCGCCAATGCCGATGGCGTCCTGGACCTCGCCCCGCAGACCGTGCTCCGGGCCGAAGGCGGCCACGAGCTGAAACCGCCCGTCGCGATGGAGGACATCCAGGGTCGCCTCGAGAGATCTCGTCACACCGGTGGGGTTCGTGATGAGGCCAAGCCGCTTCCCGGTGAGCACCCGCGCTGCGTCAGCGTCGCACATCACCATATCGATTCCAGCCAGGACCTCGTTCTGTGCCATTGCTCGCCCCCCGCTCCCTGCTGCCTTACCGACCATTCAGCCCTTGACCGCTCCGGCGGTGAGGCCCTTGATGAACTGCTGCGACATGAGGAGGTAGAGGGCCAGGAGCGGAAGGCTCGCGAGCAGCATGCCTGCGAACACGACGCCCCAGTTCGTTTCGTACTGCCCGAAGAAGACTGTCATGCCAAGAGGGATCGTCTTCAGGGAGTCGCTCCGCAGGAAGATCAGGGGAAAGAAGAAGTCGTTCCACAGGGGAACGAAGTTGATCAGCATCACGGTGGCAAGGGCGGGCCGCACCAGCGGCAGCATGACCCTGTAGAACACCTGAAATTCCGTGCAGCCGTCGATGCGCGCGGCGAACTCAAGCTCCTGGGGGAGCGCGCGAAAGAAGCCCGTCAGGATGAAGACGGACATCGGCATGCCACTTGCCACGTACGTCAGTATCAGCGACGCATGGGTGTCCAGGAGGCCGAGGTCCCTCATGAGCAGGAACAACGGGAGCACCCCGAGCCGGATGGGCACCATGAGCCCGGCCAGGAAGTAAATGTAGAGCGCACCATTCCACCGGAACCGGTAGCGGGCAAGCGCGTACGCAGCGAGAGACGCGACAAACCCGATGACTACGACCGAGGTGCCGGTGACCACCAGGCTGTTCTTCATGTAGACCGGGAAGTTGGCCCGCTGCCATACGGTGGCGAAATTGGCCAGGTTCCACCTGGAGGGCAACGCAAAAGGCGCAAAGAAGATCTCCCTGGTGGTCTTGAACGCGGTGACAACCATGAGGAAGAGCGGATATGAGACCGCCGCACCGTAGAGGCCCAGGGCAACGTACAACGCCCGGGTGCCGAGTCTCCTTGCCCTGGATGCGTTCGCTGCGCTCACCGTCACATCTCCACCTCTCGTCGCCGTATGAGCCAGACCCCGACGATGGACGCCGCACACACAAGCAGGAACATGAGCACCGCGATGGCTGAGCCGAGGCCCACCTGCCCCACCTCGCCGCCGGTCGTGGAGTCGCCGAAGGCGGTGCGGTAGAAGAAGGTGCCCAGCACGTCTGTGGCATAGAACGGGCTTCCGCTCGACCCCTGCATAACGAAGATCAGCTCAAAGGCGTTGAAGTCATAGATAAAGGTGAGTATGCTCACCATGCCGATGGTGGGCGCGAGAAGCGGCAACGTCACGTTTCGGAACGCCTGCCACGACGTGGCGCCGTCAACGCGGGCCGCCTCGTGAAGCTCCTCCGGGATCCCATGCAGCCCCGCCAGGTAGACCGTTATCGGGAACCCCAGCCACCTCCACGCATTCACCAGGATTATCGTGGGAAGCGCCGTCGCCATGTCGCCGAGCCAGGGCCGGGCGAAGCGGCCGAGGCCGATGGCGGCGAGGATCTTGTTGACCTGTCCCCAGGTAGGGTTGAGGAGGAGCAGCCACAGGAAGCCGACGACCACCAGGGACAGAGTGTAGGGGGCGAAATAGGCCACCTGGCATGCCCGGAGGAACTTCCCGCCCCGGTTCAACATCACCGCAAGAAAGAGCCCGAAGGTGGTCTGAATGGCGAAGGTGAGCGTGAAGAACATCACGTTATGCTTGAGGGCTCCGACCAGCCTGTCGCTGTACGGGCGCTCAAAGAGGACTTTCGCGTAGTTCGTCAGGCCGGAAAACCCTTCCCTGATGTACCCGTCCCACTGGAAGAAGCTATAGCCGAACGAGGACAGGAGCGGGTACACCATGAAGACCGTGTACACTATCAGGGCCGGCGCCAGAAAGAGCCAGTAAACCCTGCGGCGAAAGAGTCGCTCCAGCACGCTGATTCCCCCATAAGCTCCCCCATGAGTCCGCCCGTTCCCACGAGAGCACAGCCATGGCCGGCACCGCGGCGCGGCGGCGCGGCGGCGCAATCACGAATTGCGTGGCCGCCGCGCAGCCGAGCCGCTGCGCAGCCGGGTCGCGGGCGATAGCTCACCCGGCTCGCGCCTCGCTTTTCGCGTCCTACTTCTGGAACGGCTTATACCACTTGGCAAGCCCGCTCTGGATCTCCGCAGCCACCTGCTCCGCCGTAAGCTTGTCGGAGAACATCCCCTGCAAGTTCGTCTGCAGCAGGGTCGAGCCGCTCGGCTGCTCGAACCTGAAGCCCACCAGCATGAGGTGAGGCGTGGACTTCTTCTCCGCCAGTGACAGCATTTCGGCCAGCACGGGATGATTCGGCTTGACGCCGGGCACCGCCGACGGCTGGGAGAGTTCATCCGCGAACATCTGACCGTATTCGACGGTCGCCAGGAAGTTGATGAACCGCAGCGCCTGCTCCCTGTGCTTCGACGCGGCGTTTATTCCGTAAGAGCCGTCCACATAGACCGCCACGTAACCGCCATCTCCGGCCTTCTCGCCAGGGACGGGGAACACCCCGATCTTGATGTTGGGGTTGAGCCGCTCGAACGTCCCAACCTCGTACGACCCGGCTATCATCATGGCCGCCATTTCCTGAGCGAACATCATCTGCATGTCGGTGTACCCGACGCCCATGAAGCTCGGAGGCATGTACGGCCTCAGCTCGAGCATCTTCTTCAGGGCGTGTATGAAGCGCGGATCGTTGAACGTGGTCTTGCCGGCGATCACGGCGTCGGCGAAGTCGTTACCTCCGTAGAAGTTGGGCGCCACTCCACCGAACAGGGTCTCGAGGGTCCAGCCGTCCTTGCCGCCGTTCGCAAGCGGGACGTAACCCTTTTCCTTCAGGGTCGCCCCGAGTTTCAGAAACTCGTCCCAGGTCGTAGGCTCCTTGAGCCCGAGCTTATCGAAGACAGCCTTGTTGTAGAGCACCTGAATCGTCTGAATGGCGAACGGGACCCCATACACCTTCCCGTCGTGACGGTTCGTGGCTCCCTTGAGAAGATCCTTCGGGAAGCTGGCCAGCCCCGGGACGGTGGTGGCGTCCAGCGGGACGAGATAGCCCGCGGCTGCGAGGGCTTCCATGCCACCGTACGATCGGAGTTGCGCGATGTCCGGGCCTGTGCCGCCCTGGAGCGCCGTAGCCAGTATCGTATTGTACTCGGTGTTCTTGTACGGTATGAACTTGACGGCGATGTCAGGGTTCTTCGCCTCAAACACCTTGATGAACTTGCCGTAAGCATCGATGTCCTCCGTCCGCCAGCTCCAGAACGTAAGCTCCGTCTTCCCGGCCGCCCCGGCGGCAGGACCGATGGCAACGGCTAGAAACGCGGTGCACACCAAACACGCAGCTAGAAGCCTCGACATCCTCACGGATCTTCGCCTCCTCGCCATCAGGCGTTGTCCCCAGCATTGCACAAAACGTGAACGAACAAATCAGCGCCGTCTCGAACTACTCCCCAGTTTCCGCAGCTCACCCCCTCGGACGCAGGTAATAACATACGTACCAGTTTTACTATTTTACTATTCAACCTGTCCCTGGCATTTCCTCCATAGCAAGCAGGTTTTTGGGCGGACCCGATCCGACGCGACGCCTACACGGCGCTTTCCACCGCGGACAGGGCTTACGTGCTTGAGCAAGGGCGGATCGCGAAGTCCGGGCGCGCCGCGGACCTCATCCAGCACCAGAGCGTAACGTGTCACCGGTCGCGGCTATTCAGATCCTTTCAAGGCATTGCGACTCAACAGTATCGCAAATGCCACCAGGACCCAGGGCACGGAGGCAATGACTCCGGTCGGCATCGGCCCCAGCAGCGGGCTCGGCCGCCCCCTGGCGAAGAGCATTCCGATCCCCGCTATCCCATTGATGGCGCCGTGGCCGATCACTGCAGGCCACACGCTCCCGCTACGCAGCGTCGCCCAGCCCAGGAACGTCCCTATCAGGAATGTGAACCATACCATCGCCAGCATCCCCAGCCAGGGCGCGCCGGGATAGTCCAGCCCGTAATTGTGCCCCATGGCGATGACCGGCCAGTGCCAGACGCCCCAGATAACGCCCATCAGAACGAAGGCCCTTCTCGCGCCGAGCGGCATCAGTTTTGGCTGGAGGTAGGCACGCCAGCCGAATTCCTCGCCGAACGTGAACAGGCTGTTGATGACCGGCGCTATCACTATCGCTTGCGCCGTCTGGATCATCACGAAGACCCAGGGGCTCATCGGGAACGGGCGCCCGGTCATGCCTTCGGCCTGCCGCAGGATGGCCCGGACCGCGGAGAGAGATGGGTCGAAGTATCGCGGAAACAACGCAAAGAATAAGGCCGCTCCCGACAAGATGAGAACGCCGGGACCGACCCACGCCGCAATCCAGTACGGCCACGACCGCCTCAGCCTGGGAGAAAGGAAGGTGTCGCTCCACCCTTCATGCGTGACGGCGCGCGTCAGGATGTGCGCGAGGGCGGGCGCCCACATGTAGCCCGTCGCCAGCAACACCACCGCAAGCGTGATCGTGGTGCCGGGCACAAGCTGTGGGCTGTTCCAGAGCCCACCGGTGAGATAGATGACGATCCCGACCGCCCAGGCTATCCCGAACGAGAACGCCAGGTATATCGCGATCCGCCTCGTGTCCAGCTTCCCAGCCCCGGTCATCGTCCTGTTCATCTGGGAGTCTGCCCCTTTCTCCATCGCCGTTTCTCCATCACCGTTCTCGGTTGAAGGCAGTTTTCCTCCATCGGAAGTACCCCATCCCTCGGCAAGCTGGCGGTTTTCTTGCACCCGCTTGCCGTGGTCGCCACGGACCGTATGTGTGGACCACACCCAGTCTTCCGGGCACACAGTTGATCACTCATTCTCCGATCAGTTGCCAGCTACCTCCTTGTGGGGAGGGGGGGAAGTTCTGTAGACCCCAGGGACGTTGGGTAACCCAGTTTCTCCACTTTCTCCATTCCAAGCCCGTCTTCCGCAGGCTGAAAAGCAGCGCGACTTGTGGCGATCTACTTGACAGCACCGACGAATCGTACTTGTTCGAGCACGTGTTCTCGCCGTCAACTCAGGTTCTGGACTTCGAAACCTCGGTGACATGCAGAGTGACGCGGAACGCCGCTCTTCAACGGCGTTTGACAGCGATCTCCGTAAGCGACGCCCGTGCCGAGTGTGCCATGCGGCACAACCTCGGGGCCAGACACATTCAGGGTGTCTCAGCCCTACAGTCATGGCGGAGGGCATTGCTCGCGATCAAAGCCGAACGTGAGACTTCAAGCCAGCCCCATGTATCATCGCTACCATGGTCCTGGTGAGAGTGAAGGCTAGAAGCCGACAACAACCAGCAGTTGTAGAACTGGTTGAACGCCACGCCTGCTGGGTCTCCACTCTCTGACCGAGCAGGGCGACCACAAACCAACCGGCGTCTCGACTAGGACAACTCCCGGGCTATGGGCCAGGCATAGAGCATTAGGTTAGGACGCCACATGTTGAACAGCACTCCATACAGGTTGAGCACGAAGACGACATGACCCGGAAGGGACTCGGCCTCCTCACCACAGGTTCCGTCGCCGGAGAGCCGCCACAACGACCGCCCTGTGAATGATTCCAGCCCTCCAGGATAGCCCCTGCCCCCGCGCACGTCACTTCCCGGCCCGATCGTCAGGTCGTTCTATCTCGTGTCACACGATGTTGGTCTTTGGTGAACATATTTATGATACGTGATAATAACAAGATATGGTATCATAGGATCGTTGACGAAAGGCTGCGAACGCTTCGCTGAAAGCCTTTCTGACTCTAGCAAGGAGTTGACGACCATGAGACAAGCTCGAATCCACTCGATTCTCCTCGGCCTTCTCATACTTGCGCTGGGCGTCGTTTGGCTTCTCCGGAACCTCGGAGTCGTCGAGGCGGACATTGGTGGGCTTATCGCAACTTACTGGCCTGCCCTGCTCATTATCTGGGGCCTGGATGCCATCTTCTCCGCAGTATCTCCCCCTTCCAACGGCGGAGGTCGGTCGCAAGGGGTCTTCAGCGCCTCAGGCGTCTTCGGCCTCGTCCTCGTCGTTCTTGGGGTCGTCATAATCGGTCGCAACCTCGGCCTGTACTATGTCGATCTCTCAATCATCTGGAGAGTGCTGTGGCCGGCCGTCATCATCCTCATCGGGTGGAGCCTCATACGCGGGTCATCCGGCGCGGGCGGTACGCACTGGGCGGTCATGAGCGGTATCGAGTGTAAAGCCCCCGGCTGGAACCTCGAGCAAGGCAACTATATCGCCTTCATGGGCGGAGTTGAGCTTGACCTCACGACGGCGAACATCCCGGACGGCACCACCACGCTTAATCTCACCGCGATCATGGGCGGCATAGAAGTCAAGGTCCCCGCAGACCTTGCAGTAGAGTGCCAGGGAACCGCCATTCTGGGCGGAGTGCATTGCCTCGACGAGGAGGGCGGCGGCATTGTCGCATCCCGCGCCTTTAGCAGGCCCGGAGCCGAGGGCGCTTCTAAGAAGCTCATCATACATGCGTGGACCCTCATGGGAGGTGTGGATGTCAAGTAGGTCTCACGATGTCCGGCGTCACGGCGTGGTCCGTCGGCTTGTCGATCGGTCGCTCAAGGCTTGTCTCTCCGGCGCTCAAGCGGTTGGGTCGGCTCGTACGTGCAAGACCGTGGAGATGGCCTGCTGAAGGCCCTCGTGGGCATCATCCATTGGGCCGTCTCGCTTGTTTGCGGCTCCTAGCGTCAGGAGAAGGGCTTCTTGCGGGGCATTCCCCGGTGTTAACGTGCTGCCGCGACTTTGGCACTACCCGCGCCAGCCAATAGGGGCACTTCTGTGCGCACCTCAATAACGTTCGTTGGCCAAATCCAAGGCGACCTGTAACGCCCCTACCAGCGGAGCTTTCTCACCCAACTCCGCAAACCTGACGACGGGCGCAGCGAAGGCCCAGCGTTGCAGAGAGTCCGCGATTCTTCGACCGATCCAGGGGTTGCGGGTCAGAACTCCGCCTCCGAGAATGACCGCTTCTGGAGCGAGCACGGTTACGGCGTTGAATATGCCGGCTTCCAGGGTGAGAATCCATCTTTCAACTGTGCCGTACCCAGGTTCCACCTGAGACAGGTGCTCCTCAAAAGCCTGTTCAATGCCGCCGACGCCTCCCAGGTTCTTACTTAACCATGCACCTGAGGCAAGGTCTTCGTAGGTTTTCCTCTCCTGGGAAAAAGGCATGGCCGGTTCGTAACTCCCGGGCACCCACATTGCCCCTATTTCTCCTGCTGCGCCCGCTATGCCCTTGTATAGCTTCCCATCTATTATCACACCGCAGCCAATCCCTGTTCCCACCGCAACCAAAAGAAAGGACTGGAAGTCCCTCCCTGCCCCGCGGCGTAGCTCAGCAATGGCAGCCAGATTCACGTCATTCTCAAGAACAACTCGCGCAGCTGGCACAGCCTCCGAGAGCCTCGAACGGACTGATACCTGCTCCCACCCGGGAATGTTCGTCGCCGACTTTACTGACTGATTCCGGGGGTGGACTATGCTGGGAATGCCCACTGCCACAGCCTTTACCTGGCTGTCCTCCTTTACCCCGCACTGTCCCAATAGTTCGCGAGTCTCACTTATGATGCGGTTCAGGACCCTTTCGGCCCCTCCATCTGCCTGGGTTGGGAATCGCACTGCTTGGATCTCCTCATAATCCCTATGATTATCGCATAACCTGGCAACGCCGACCATCACCTTTGTGCCGCCGACGTCGATACCGACTATGAACTCATCGATCAAATGCATTCCCTCCCGGGGCTGCTACGTCCGCAGAGTCAGCCTGGTTGCTTCAGATAACGTCTCCAGCGATCGCAGTAGTCTTTTCTGGGCCTTCTCCAAAGCCATGGACGTGACACCGCGCACCACTATGTCCGCGTTTCTCACTGCTGTAAGTTCAACGGCAGGCGGTTCAAGAAGGATTCTGTGCACGTCCTGCCGGACGCGTTCAAAAAGGATGTCACCGTTCTCAAGAACCCAGCCCGCTAACACGATAATGTCGGGGTCCACGACACAGGCTAAATTCGCTATGACAATAGACAAGAATTGTGCGGTTTCCTCTACGATCTTGAGTGCAAGTGAGTCCCGCTGCCGGGCCAAGCTGTAAAGCCGTGCCAGGCGCTTCTCCGGAGTTTCCTGGCGGGGGACGAGCTCTGACAGTCTCCCGTGGCGACCGAAGGCCTCCTCTGCCCTGGCCAGAATGTCAGGCCCTGAGCATAAGCACTCCAGACAACCACGTTTGCCGTAATCCCTGTTCAACCACTGGGGACCGACAACGGAGAATCCTATCTCCCCAGCCAGGTTCCGGCTTCCGCGCCAAATCTCGCCATTGAGGATAATTCCTGCGCCTAGCCCGGAATCTATCCGTATGAAGACAAGGCTGTTAAAGTCGCCTTTTCGCTCTTGGTACTCTGCGTATGCACCCGCATTTACGTCGTTCTCAACGAGTATCTCAGTAGACGGGTTGAAGTAGCGACCGAGTTCCCCCAGCAGCGAATAGTCATTCTCCCAGCCCAGATTCGGCGCCAGTCTGACAATCCCGCGTGCCGGGTCGACGACGCCGGGCACTGCCACTCCCAAGGCCATGATTTTCTCCGGGTCCACCTGGTGCAGTCCTGCCAGGCCTCGTACAACACCCATGACATCGTCCATGACCCTGTCCCCAGAACTGCTAAAAGAGCATCGGTGCACGGCTACAGGCCGCCCGGCAAGGTCGAGAATATCAACGGCAAGCGACGAAGGCGAAATATCGATCCCTATGGCATAGCCCACCCTGGGTTCAAACACGAGCAACTGGGGAGTTCGGCCGCCGGTGGATGTACCCGCTCCCGCTTCACTGACCAGTCTCATGTTCTTGAGGTCGGCGATAACGCGGCCGACAGTGGAAGGTGAGATGTGAAGACGGCGTGAAATCTCGGCGCGTGACACGGGCTCGCCGTTCATCATGAGCTGCAATACTGCTACCATATTCCTGCTGCGCAAAGCTGATGAAGTTGCCGAGGTGGAAGGCGGGGCCATGAAGAAGTCTCCCTCTTCGTTCTCTTCTTCTACCACTAGGCGGTCAGCGCCCGTATCATATCAATTCTCCGGGGGTCATTGTTAACTAGCACTTGCTCGAGAAAATCGGTCCAAAGGAAGACCACTGCCCCGTCCAAGCCAGCGTCTTTGACGCTTCTCAGCGCAGCTCCAAACTCGTCCGGAGAAATGCTCAGTTGTCTGCCCTTTCCCTCATGCATCCCCTGTAGGTACATGCTCTTCGCCTGTACGGTACAGAGGACCGTCCTGTTTGTCACCTGCTTGATCTCAGAACCGACGCCAGCAATCCATTCCACAGGCCTTTTCAAGATCTGATGATACGTCATGACTTCAAAGACGTCTACCACTTCTGCGAGTTTTCGCCAGTCCTGGCCGAAAACCTCGCGGGCAGCCTGACCGAAATGGGTGGTGTCAAGCGGCAGGGAGTTCAACATTATCCGCGTGCCGGGCCGTATCCTGTTAGCTCGTTCCTTAACCCGCTTGATAATGTCACGTATGACGCTTCCTTTCCAGTCCACCCATTGTTCATAGGCATTCTGCCTGATCCATTGTCCCGGCTTTTGCTCTCCCCAGGAATTAGTCGTCACACCCGTAGCGTCCTGGAATTGTGCCAGGCAGCGGGGGCAAAAGCAGTACTCACGCCAACCCTCTCGTAAAGTCTCGGGTAACCATATCTCCCAGAAACCCGGGAAGCGGCAAAAGCCGAGGAAAACGCCGTCAGGTCTTAGTTCTTCTATCGCACCCTCAATCGCCTGGATCTTGTCCTCCACGTAACCATCACATGTTGGGCAGGCGCCAATGTACCAATCAAGCACTTCTGCAGTGCGACCAAGGTCGTCAACAGAGACGTTCCCGTGTTTTTCCATAACACGGGGATCAAAGAACATGTTGCAGGCAGCCCAGTACTCGATGCCTTCTTCCGCCAACGCCTTGCGGAACAGCCGGTCATCGTAGGAATCCAAACGTTCCTGCAGTTCCGGGGGGACCTCACTCTTCACCGCCGTGTCCGCCATCGGTAAGTACTTGCTTTGAGCAAGGACCAGCCCAATTCCTTGCTCTTTCAGTTTCTTCGCCGCTTCCACATAATCCAGGTTGTACTTAAGGTACCAATCCAAGGTGTAGATTTTCATGCCCACTGTAAAGCCCACTTTGGTGTGCCTCCCGCTTTGTTAGCTGTAACCGGGGAACAAGCAGGCAGAAGTGCGCACGCAGGCACACTTCTGCCTGCTCCAGAATCACCATTCACCCTCGTACTCGTTAGCGTTCTTCGGGGTTACGATCGGCATAGGAATGATATTGCGTCTCTGCGGTAACGATTCACCGCGCACAATCTTCAGGGCGAGTTCCAGTCCCTGCTTCGCATCAATGCTCGGTGATTGCATCATGGTTCCATAGATCAAGCCCGTCCGGATTGCGTTGATCCCGTTCTTGCTGCCACCTGTTCCAACAATGATGATTTTCTTGTCAATCCCTGAGTCACGGACTACCTCACCAATTGCCGCGGCAGTATTGTCGTCCTGGGAGAATATGCCGTCCAGCTGTGTTCCAAAGCGGGTCAGGAAAGCCTCCGCAACCGCCTTCGCCTTCGCCGGATCCCAGTTAGCAGGTTGAGCGGCAAGTATCTTGATGTTCGGAGCGATCTTGGCCAATTCCTCACGGAAGCCCGCTGTCCGTGCGAGTGTAGTTGACTGACCCGGAGTCCCCTCTACGATCACAACATTGCCTTTGTTCCCCAGTGCCTCAGCCATAATGCGGGCGGCGATCCTGCCCTGTTCCTTGTCATCGGGGCCGCTGTAGCCCTTTATGAACTTCTGTCCGGCCTCGGAAGGCTCGTTTGACACGGCAAGGATAGGAATACCGGCTGCGTGAGCACGGGCCAGCGACGGGACCACAGCCGTCCCGTCCAATGAGCATACGAGAAGAACGTCTACTTTCCTAGAGATCAGGTCTTCAATGTCGTTTGCCTGCTTCTGGATATCCGCATCCGCGCTAAGGGTTATTACCGAGACATTGCGAAGCTTGGCCGCCTCGGCTTCAAAAGCCCTTATGTATGCGCTGATGTACGGCCACCCCGCAGAAGGCTCGGAAAGTCCAATCACGATTTTGTCTTTTGCTGTTATGCTACCCGTGAAGACAACCAGGACCATGGCCACTACCAAGAACGCAATACTACTTCTTCCAATCTTCATTTCTTAAAAGCATCCTCCCTAGTTCTAAGAGTCTTGAGGCACAAGCTATTCGGTTTTTGGTTTCTTTCGCCCCCTCTCCTAATCGAGACTTGGATGCTCCCGTTGTATCCGCGCCGACGCTACTCGCCTTCTGAGCATTTGAGCCCATTGCGCAAGCCCAGGAGCATCAGATGCCACAACACCTACCACCAGAACACCTTTGATGATAGTCTGGTAGTAAGACGAGACTTCAAGTAGGTTCAGACCATTGCTCAAGATCCCGAGAATCAACACCCCCAAGAGCGTCTTGAGAATGCTTCCCGATCCCCCTGCAAGAGAGGTCCCCCCCAGGACTACTGCAGCTATGGCAAGCAAGGGAGCGTCCTGCGCAACCACCGGTGACCCGGTACTAAGTCTCGCCGCCAGCAAGACTCCCGCCAGGGCGGCACTTGCAGAACTGATACTGTAAGCAGCAGTTATGGCCGCCTTCATTGGCGCACCGGCTAAGTAACCTGCCTGAACGTTTCCCCCGCTAACGAGGATGTATCTCCCCATCCGGTAGTTTGAAACAAAGTAGTGGAGGATGACAACGACTGCGACGAGAAAGAAAGCACAGACGGGTATACCTATTACGCTGCCCAGCCCAAGAAAGAACAGTGTTTCATTCCAGACCGAGATGGGGTGCGCATCGGTAGCTCCCATTATGATGCCGCGAATGATGATCATGGTGGATAAAGTTGCGATGAAAGGGTTGATTCTCGCCTTGCTAATCAGGTAGCCGTTGATGAGTCCCACCAGGACACCGGCAACGGTGGCAATCAGGATCGCGGGAATCACCCCTAGGGACACGGTTTTCATCAGGAGTACCCCGGCGAGAGCCATTACGGAACCCACGGACAGATCAAACCCCCCGGTGAAGATGACCACGGTCATCCCTGCGGCAACTATACCGTTGACAGCTATCTGGAGGAGAATGTTCTGGATGTTCCGCACCGTCAGGAAGTCAGGGCTCGTGACAGCCATGACCACGAATAACAAGAGAAGCATGACTAAGGCCCTTAGTTCTCTTGTGGTCTTCACAAAGCCGCTCATGCGGTTCTCCTCCTCGAAGAAGCATCCAGAGCTACTGAACCCACCAGGATCAAACCGCGAATCACCAGTTGGTAATGGTGGGAAATGTTGAGCAGGGTCATGGCATTGGCAATTAGGGTCAGGATCAGGACGCCCGCCACCGTATTCAGGACACTTCCCCTTCCCCCTGAGAGGCTTGTGCCACCCAGTACTACAGCTGTGATTATCTCAAACTCATAACCAATACCTGCGGTAGGGTCGAGGTTCTTGACACGGGATCCTAGTACCACACCTCCAAGAGCAGCCGTGGTACCCACAATGATGAAGCTGGCCACCTTGATCCACAACGTACGAATTCCTGATAGCACAGCCGCGCCCTCATTTGCGCCGGTGGCCATCAAGTACTGACCAAAGTTCGTATAGCTTAGGACCAGGTGTCCTAAAGCCGCCACTCCAGCGAAAATCAGTACAGGTATAGGTACCGGCCCTAGAAATCCCCCGCCTATAGCGGCATACACTGGATCCGGATTCCACACCCAAACATGCTGCCCATTCGTGTAGAGAAGGGTAATTCCCAGAGCCACAAACTGCGTACCCAACGTCGTAATGAATGGGTTAACACGGAGAAAGCCAACCAGGAAACCGTTGACCGTTCCCGTCGTCACGCCTACCAGCAAGGGCAGGAGAACAGCAAGCGCGGTCCTTCCCGGAGTCACCGGCTGCATCTGAATGGACATTATCGCTGAGAAGGCCAGGACCGCTCCCACCGACAGGTCAAAGCCGCCTCCGATAATGACAAACGTCATGCCAACGGCCACAATTCCTATGATGGAAGCTTGCCTAAGCACATTGAAGATGTTTCCCCATGTGAGAAAAACATCCGAAAGTAGTCCCATCCCCAAAACCAGCAGCATGAGTACAACCCAGATGCTGTACTTTTGCAGGATTGCAGCGTACCAAGACTGGTTGGGCCCACCTGTCCTAACGCTACTAGTCCCTTGTCTCACCGGCCCCACCCCCAGTCAGCTGGCCCGTAGCATAGGCTATAATCTCCGCCTGTGTGGTCGAACACGCCATTAACGTCCCAGCCACCTGACCTTCCCGCATCACCAGGATGCGGTCGCACACCGTAAGCAGCTCTGGGAGTTCCGAAGAGACAATCAGAATCGCCATTCCCTTTGCTGCCAGCTGGGCCATGAGTTCGTGGATTTCTCCCTTTGCGCTTACGTCAATACCTCTGGTCGGTTCATCCAGGATCAACACCTGTGGATTGGTGGATAACCATCGTGCTATTACGACCTTTTGCTGGTTCCCGCCACTCAAGAACAGAGTCTCCTGTTCAAGGTGGGGGGTCCGTATGTCCAGAGACTGTATGTACGACTGCGCCACTTGTCTCTCCTCAGTAAGTCGACGAAGCCCCCACCGGTTTAGAAACAACCTGGCAATGTTGACGTTCGTCCTTACGGACATACCAAGAAAGAGCGCCTGGTCCTTCCGATCTTCGGGAGCAAACCCCATGCCAGCGCTAATAGCCTTTTGTGGGTGTTTGACTGAGATCTCGCGACCCTGGAGCACTATCCGCCCGCTTAGCCGGGGATCTATACCGAAAACGGCTCGTACCGTTTCCGTGCGTCCCGAGCCCATGAGCCCAGCAATACCGAGGATTTCACCCTTGTGCAATGTGAAACTGACGTCCTTGACAATCGGCGTGGTCAGGTGCTGGACCTCCAAAACAGGCTCCCCTATCTTTCTTTGCCCGCTCCAGCGATGGTAAACGTCCTGCCGTCCTACCATCATTTCGATAATCCGGTTACTGGATATCTCACCCTTCTCCAGGGTACCAATATACTCGCCGTCCCGCAGGATCGTGGCCCTGTCGGCAACGCTCATTATCTCCTCCAACCGGTGCGAGATGTAGAGTATGCCGATCCCCTTTTTTTTGAGCAGCATGATCCTGTCCATCAGGTGCGCGGTTTCCTGTTCCGTCAACGCTGAAGTGGGTTCATCCATGACGAGGACGCGAAGATTCTGCGAGAGCGCCTTAGCAATCTCCACCAGTTGCTTCTGCGCCACTGAGAGTGTCCTGACTGGCTGATACGAGTCAATGGAAACACAAAGCTCCTCCAGGACCCTTCTAGCTTCCTGGTGCATAGCCTTCCAGTCTATCCTTCCCCTCGCCCTAACGGGCTCCCGTCCAAGAAAGATGTTCTCTGCCACAGAAAGGTCAGGGACTAACATCAGTTCCTGGTGAATGGTACCTATGCCATATCGCCGTGCATCCGCAGGGTTGTTTACGTCCAAATCTCTGCCTTCCAGCCTAATATGGCCGCTATCCTTCCGATACGCGCCGCAAAGGATCTTGATAAGCGTTGACTTTCCTGCTCCATTTTCACCGAGAAGAGCGTGGACTTCCCCGGCCCTCAGGTCAAATCTCACGTTCTTCAGGGCCTGAACCCCCGGAAATGATTTGCTGATACCCTCCATTACCAGGACAGGAATCTCTTGTTTTGGACTGGTCATACTCATCGCTCCACGATGCCCTTATTACCCCTTACCCCTGTGCAGCGGACTTACTTTCTGTCTGCCAGCAATAAAGTTGCCACTCGACTACCTGCTCTGGCAGTCTATCTCACTGTATCGAGGTTACTTTCGAACATCTCTGTAGAACTCCGGGATCATAACCCAATGCAGCTGCGTAGTAAGCCGCGAACAACTGCAGGGGAATAGAGGCGACCATTGGCGATAAGTGTGAATTAGCATGAGGAAGCCGGGTAAGCCGAATATTGTCTCCGCCTCCTCCAACATCGACAACAGGTTTATCACTTAGTACCCAGACCCGGGAGCCGTATGATGCCAATTCGGCTGCCAGCTTTAGCAGCAATGGCTGCGTTTCGTCACCAGGGGCCACAATGACTGCCGAATGGCTCTCCCCGGCGAATTCCAGAGGACCGTGGCGGAAGCTGCCACCCGCAAACGGCATCGCCTGCACTTTTGCCATCTCGCTGAGTATCAGGGCGGCCTGGTTGACCGCTGCAAGGCTTGAACCCCTTCCTATTACAGATACATTCGGACGTCCCCGCAAGAGATCGACCGCTGCGAGAGCCTCCCTACACCAGTAGCTCAAGCAGTTTTCTATCTCGTCAAAGCATAGCAGAAACTCCTGCTGAGGTGTTCTTCGACCGGAGACTTCCTCTGCCAGTAGAGTCAACACGACTAGACTTGCGGCAAAAGTCTTGGAGGAAGTGCCTCCTTCTTCTCCGGCCATGAGAGGTAGTACATTGGCCCCCTCTCTGCCCATCTCACTTCCCTGATCATTGGTAACAATTACAATGCCGTGGTCACCGGCTTTCCCGAGGATCTCTTTGCGCAAACGCATGAGCGAACACGTTTCAGCGCTGGAGCCGGACTGGGAGATCATGACCACCCCGACCTTGTCGGAAAGCATCCGGGATCCGTAATGCAGGAGCTCACCAGCCTCTTCGGAGAATGCCATCCTCCCGCAGGCTCTTAGCAGGTATTGCGACGCAAGGCTGGCATAAAGCGAACTCCCCATCCCGGTGAACAAAGTGACGGGGTGGTGAACGATCTCTGCAGCAGCCTGTTTCAGCTGGGCTTCCATTGGTCCGCGGTATTGCTGGACAAGACTCCTCATAACCCGCGGCTCTTCCGTGACCTCTGCCAGAAACCTCGCCATTTTGATCCCCCCGGCCCAAGAATCAAAGCCTCCACGTCAGACTTTATGTCAGGCTGACACTAAGTGTACGATAGTAATTAGATAGGCGAGAAGAAAATCCTTCTGCCGTTAGGAAAAATACTTCATCGCTCCAAGCAGGCGGAAACTGGTATAGCGGGTGTCCCAACGCAATACATTTTGCGAAGAGGATTGGGTCAGTGACAGCAGCCGTGATGAAGGCCCCATAAACATCGGGTTCGTCCCGAGAGCATGCCGGCCATACCGGGCGAGGACCAAGGGGAAGATCGAGCGACCCATACGGTATATAAGGCAGAGCTTCTGGCCGTTGAGTTCTCCGATATCGCCGATCTCAACCACCAGGCGAGGGCCTGGCAGGATGGGGTGGCAAACGTGAGAGTCCACGGAACGACGCATGAAGTTCCGCTTGAACGCTTCTCCAGGGAGAGGCTTCTTGGGATGCCTTCTATCCCCTTCGTCATCACCTATACGGAAGCTCGTAAGGTGAGTCTTGACTGTTTCATTTCCTGGAACGCCAAAATGAAGTCATGACAAGATACCAGGTCCGAGAAAAGCGGCAAGGTATCACCTGGTATCCGGGGCTGAGTACGGGAAAGGATCATTTACTACCCGAGATAGAGTACGGGGGCAAGATCCGTCGGGTCTGGCATGATGGGCAGCAACCGTTCGACCTGCCCCGCTTGCTCAGCTTGGCTCGATTCAACGAAGACATCTATGGGAGAGACCAACCCGCGCGGCGGACAAAGGGCCAGCAAAATGACTGACTGCAAGACGCTACCTGTTGTCGACCAACTCAGGGAGACACCAGGTTCGCGAGCTCGGCCGCGATTTCGGCTATGTCCAAACCCTTCGTGAAGCGAAGGCAGATACCGCTTGGATACCGCGTCTTTTGTATCCAACGCTCAGGGATGCTGCTTGCTCCGACAAGCGCGCCACACAGCGCCCCGACGATCGCCCCGAGCGTATCCGCATCGCGGCCGAAATTGCCAGCATAGATCACACCGCGGCGAAAATCGCCCTTGGAAAGCTTGAAGAGAGCAAAGGCCTGAGAAACCGCTTCTGGGACGACAGCCTTATAGGACGTCCAAAGGTCTGTATGTAGCGGCATCCACGCGTCTTCCAGACAGTCGGCGCGAGAGGCGATCTCGAGCGCTCGGGTCAGGGTGTGGTGCAGCCAAGACTCTTCCGGCACGAAGCGCTTCCCTGCATCTATAACTTCGTCGACCGTTCCGCCAGCCATTGCCGCAGCCACCGCGGCAGCCACTGCCTGAGCACCCCATATCCCGTCGCGCGAATGACTTACGCAGGCATCGATTTCCGCCAGCCTGGCTGCCCTGGCAGGATCTCCCGCGCAGGCGATTCCGATCGGAGTCACCCGCATGGCCGCCCCGTCACTCAGGCAATGCGAATTGTACTCCCCCGAGTAAGGAGGGTACAGTCCTCTCCGCAGGTTTTCGGCGGCCTCAATCTCACTCGCACCGCCCCGTGGGAGCGCATCCTGAGCAACGACATGAGCTCGCCACGACCGGACGACGTCGTCTACAGTCATGTTGCCCCGGGTCTCAATCAGAGTCTTCGCCGTCAGGATGGCGAATTCCGTGTCGTCCGTACTCAAAGCCGTCCTACCGTCAAAGTCCATTGTAATCCCGAAGCGCTGCTGGTTTTCGGGGGTCCGGGCCGCGTCACCGAGGGAATCGCCGATTGCAAGCCCGATCATGGCACCGAAAGCGCGGTCCTGCACCAGAGCCGTATTAGCTGCAAGTTCTAGCCTCGTAAGCACCGTCTCACCGTTCCTTCCGCTCGTCCTGTGATGACATCGACTTCGCGAATCACAATTCTTTAATCCTCACATCGCGATAATGCGTGTGCCCGCCCGCCAGCTGCGAGAACCCTACCGCGCCGTCTACGTACGGGGCCTCGTCGTCGCGGCATTCGATCACCAGCTCAGCATTGATGAAGACCCTGAAATGATTCCCCGTCGCCTCGACTCTGAAGGCGTACGCCATCTCATAATCCCAGTCATAATCCGCGGCTCTGAGCGCCTTGTACCCGTGGTCGTTCTTGTAGAGCGAGAGTCTCCCGCGGCCGTCGAACCCCACGGCGTAGCTACGCATGGCGCCCTGGACCCTGAAGTTGAGGTTGTGGCTCGGACCCGCCTTGGGAACTACGGTCGCCTCAAAGACGTAATCACCCATGTACCGGCTGCCGGTAAAGGTTTCGGCACCCTCCGGGCTCACGCCTGACAGCTCGCCGTCTTCTATGGTCCAGGACCCTCTGTTGAACGTGAACTGCGTCACTCCGTCGAACTCCATGGATTCGTTGCCGAAGTCTATCGCGTAGTCAGCTTTTCCTGAGACCGTAAACTCATCGATGTGAACGATAGCCACTACCTTACCGCTCGGACTTTCGACCCTGAGACCCGCCTCATCGATAGCGTGACCCTCCGTGTCGGGAATCGTGAGGCTGAGCTTGGCCCACTCGCCCTGTTCCAGCAGGGTTCTCTCGCTCGTAATGAGTTCCTTCGTGTTCGTGTTTCGGACGTAAACCGAGAACCACGCATCATCGGCGGTGTACTTCTTTTTCAAACACACCTGCATCGAAACGGTCTGCCCAGGGTAAAGGAGCGGCGAGAAACAAGGCTTGTACCTCTCGTCGTCGAGATCCGCCCTCCGGTAAAAGGGCTTCCAGAACACGTTCACGCCTTCGTTCTGCCGCAGGTCCTGGATTGTCACCTTCAGGCTCCTCCTGCCACTAAACGAGAACTCGTCGCTGTTCTCCAGGGAGTTCTTACGTGGGTTGGACAGCCTGAACCCGTGCGTGGACCCGGGGAGCTCAAACCCAAAGCGGATGGCCTTCTGGTTCGACGCGGCCTGGACTTCTGGCGGAGCCTCCTCCCCGGCGATCATGTACCCGAGCCCCGCCAGGTAGTACGAGAACGTCGGGATATCCACGATGTTCAGCGACCCCACAACGCTCGAGCCGATCAAGCAATCGTTGATTGGCCGTCTCCAGTAGGGGTCGATCCCCTCGAGTCCACAGGCCACGCCCATGATCGCCCCGACATTGCCCGCGTTGCAGTCCGTGTCCCACCCGCACATCACCGCAGTCTCAATGGCCCTCGCGAAATCCCCGCGCCCGTACAACAGGGAGAGGATCACCACCGCTGCGTTGGGGATGACGTGGCACGCGCCAGGGTACCGGTCGTAGCCGTAGTTCTGCTCCACAAACCTGAAGCACTCTCTGAAATCCTCTGGGTGCCTGGTATGGAAATCGATGACGTCCAGCGCCATCCGCTTGTATTCACATTCATCGGGGATGACGGACAATCCGGCCTCGACTATCCTCCGGACATCGTTCCCCAAGAAAGCCTTGCTCTCACAGGCCGCGACGAACATACCCCCGTATATGCCGTTCCGGTCGTGGGAGACCGAGGCGGCCTTCCGGGCGTATTCCGCGGCAAGCTTGATGTCTCCTGGACACACCATCCCCCAGGCATCAATGAAGATCTGCCCGCCGATCTGCTCGGCACAGACAATCCCGTTCGTCTCTGCAGACCCCGAAAGCGGAGCCTTGATCCCGTTTTTCAGGTTGAAGTACGCCGTATGCTCGGTGGAGATGCCGCAACCTCCCCACCAAAACATGCCGCGGTTCTCGGCGGTATAGTTGAGCCACGTCTTTCCTATGTCCTCTGCAGTGATCTCGCCGTTCTTCCCGTAGTCTTCAAGGGCGCGTATGAAATAGATGATCCCGTTGGTGTCATCGTCTGCGGCGAAGTTAGTGTAGTCCCTGACGTAGCCGCGGACCTCCCCAAAGACCTCTTTGATGGTGTCGTGGGTCCATACCGCCGGCTCCAGCGGAGCGCCCAGCCTCACCCCTATGGCCTTGCCCAGGACACCCGCGTACACTTTCTCCACATAGCCTGCAGGGATCTTGGCCAACACCGATCACCCCTCATCGTCACCAACAAATGCAACTGCGGCATTACCTCGCAGCTTGCCGCAACTCGCCGGCGCCCTGCTTTCCCTTTGAGTGCTGCAGAAACCAGTCATACAGCTCCGGGTTGCCATACGTCAGCGTCCAGGCATCGTGGGCCGCGTCCGGGTACACTGTAAACCGCACGTTTCCCCCGCAAGCTCGGAGGGCGTTCACCATCTCTTCGGCCTTCTCCAGGGGGACCACCTCATCTTTCGCCCCATGGAACACCCACACCGGCAGGTCTTTCAGCAGGTACGCCTTCTCAGGGTCGCTCCGGCCGCACACCGGAGCAATCGCTGCAAACCGTTCGGGGCGTTGGATGGCCATGGCCCAGGCACCCCGGCCCCCCATGCTAAGGCCGGTTACGTAAACCCGGTCTGGGTCCACGCTGCAGGCTGACGTGATCTCATCCAGCAAGGCGTGCAGTTTCTCGATCTCCCCGCCCCCTTCCACCCAATGAGATGAGGCCGGACACTGCGGGGACGCCACCACAAACGGAAATTCAGGATGCTCGGAGGCCCACTTAGGAGGCCCGTACGCCTTCAGAACCTCCGGATCATCGCCCCGCTCCCCGATCCCGTGAAGAAACAGGATGAGAGGCCACTTGCGACCCTCCGTGCCGCGACTTTCCGCACCGCAGCCTTTCGCGCCGCAGCCTCTTGCGCTACAGCCCTCCGGATGCCCCTCCGGAAGGAAAAGAAGGTACCTGTAGATTAGCTCACCCCGCATGCTGAACGCGCATACAGCCTGTCCCATCGCGCCCTCCACACTCCCAGTCAACCCCACTCGCGGCCCACCGTTCGCCGCGCACCGCGCTCGAGGCCAGCCGCCCCTCCGGTCAAGGGGTCCCCGGGAGGCATGCCCGGCAGTCGGGCTGCCTCCCGTCTGTCTCCCCTTGCTTGAAGCCCGAATCGCCAACCTAGCTCTTCTTCGCGCGCTTCGCCAGGATCTGCTTCTGGATCTCGGCCTCCCACGCGGATATGCCGTACCCTTCCATCTTGGCCACGGCCTTGCTGTAGATCTCCTCGACCTCTGCCTCGGACTTGGCCACCACCATCTGCGCTATGGTGTCCTTCAATATCGCCTGAGACTTGGCGATCGCTATCGCGGCCGGGGTCTCGGCCTCGATAAACAGGTCGACCTCGGCGTAGTCCTTCCAGAAGGAACCCTGCCAATCCAGGTGCCAGTTGAACGGCGAAGCGGTCACCTTCACGTCCCGCGGATCCTGTCCCGCCTTGGTGCTGTAGAACGGCGCGTACCTGGCGGACGCAGGCTGGCCGTCACTGGTGTACGTAGGCATGTTGACCATCCTGTAGAAGAACTTGATGCCGCGCTTCGTGTTGTACATGCTGTCGGCTTTCTTCTTCTGGTCGATCTCCGGCGTTATGTCCCTCTTGCCCTGGGCGTTGATGATATAGTCCTCGCCCTCGATGCCCCAGCTGTCGAGGACCATGCCTTCATCGCTGTACAACCATTCGAGGAACCTCACGAACCTCGCAGGGTCCTTGCACTTCTTTGTCACCACCAGGGCCGCCGAACCGGTGTATGCGGCATTGTACTGCCAGTTCTGCTTGGCCCCGCCCTCCACCAGCTTCTGCGGGATGTAGATCAGGTTCTTGGTGGCCTCCGCCCTGAGGAGGTTATCGTTCGCCGTGTAAGCTGAGTAATATCCTCCGATGAAGGAGAACACCTTGCCCGTACTCATCTTCTGGATCATCTGATCCCAGGTCTGCACCGGTCCCTCAGGATCCATCAGGCCTTCGCGGTACAGCTTGTTCACGAACTTGAAGAACGGGAGCACCTCAGGGGCCTTGAACCCGTAGATGTACTTCTTCTGGTCCTTGGTGGCGTAGATCCCGCCGTATGTGTTGACCTTGTACCCGTACATGGACAGGGCCGATCCCAGCATCTCCTGGCCCATTCCCTTCTCCATGGTCACGGCGTAGTAGTCCTGCCCTGGGTGCTTGGCCTTCCAGGCCTTGACCGCGTCGTGGTACTCCGAGAGGTTGGATATCTTCTTCTTGGCCACGTCCTGGGCCTCCGGGAATAGCACGTAGAACACGTTGTGCCACGGCAGCTCCGCCTGGACGCGGTCTGGGTCCATCGCATCCTCCGGGTGCCTCTCGCCTTCCCGCAGCATGTCGTAATTCTCGGTTAGGTAGAGGAGCTTCCCGTCGTCGGTACTGAAGATATCGAGCAGATTGCCGTTTACTGGTGAGCCAAACATCTTGTATACGGTGGGCGCATGCTTCTGGAGTAAGGGCTTCAGGTCCACCAGGTCTCCCGAACGGAGGTAGCGGTAGAGTATGTCGTCACGAGGCATCACGATGACGTCGGGGTAGTCCTTGCTCGCCAGCATGATGCTGAGCTTTTCCTTGTCCCCTGTCATGATGTTGAAGGTCACGCCAGTCCGCCGAGTTGCCTCCTTGAGCACGGGCGCGTCGGGCTTGGGTGCGGTTGTGACCCTCGTGGTGAAGATTGTGAAAGTGACAGGGTTCTTCGCATCTTCGGAAAGGGGGACGCTCTGCCCGTAACCCGTGGCTGTCAGGGCCAGTACCGCAACGACAAATAAAAGGGCTGTCACTGCCGTGAGTCTCCGCATGTGAACTAACCTCCTCTGGCTGCGATTGATTCCCTGGAGAGATTGCGCGCTCCTCGCGCTGACCTCGGGTTCGACTATGCACCTCCTTGTTTGAGTTCTCTGGTGACTCGCCTGCTTCTTCGTCTATCCCTTCATCGAGCCGACCAGTATGCCCTTGATGAAGTGCTTCTGCAAAAACGGGTACACCAGCACGATGGGAAGCGTGGTGACCACCGTGATCGCCATGCGAACGGACATCGGGTCCACGAGTTTGAGGTGCCCGAGGGCCACGTCCAGCATCTCCGCCCTCGTAATCATACGTTCGGCTTCCGCCCGCTGGAGTATCTCCATCATCACGTACTGCAGCGTCCTGAGGCTCGGGCTGGCCGTAAAGAACAGGGTGTCCCTCCAGGAGTTCCACTGGGCCACGGCCGCGAACAGGGTTATCGTGGCGGCGATAGGCTTCGAGAGCGGCAGGATCACCTTGAAAAACGCGGTGAGCTCGCTCGCCCCGTCCACGAAGGCCGCCTCCTCGATCTCGCGCGGCAGTCGCATGAAGTAGGTCCTGAACAACACGACGTACCACAGGTTGAGCATCCAGGGGATGATGTACACCCAGAACGTGTTGAGGAGGCCCAGGCTTCTAAACAGCATGTACACCGGGATCAGACCCCCGCCGCCCAAGAACATGGCCACGAAGAAGATCAGCTTCATCGGCTTGTACAGGAAGTACTTCTGCTTCGTGAACACGTACGCGAACATGGCCGAACACAGCACGACCAGCACGGTCCCCAGCACCGTGCGCGCGACGCTCACGAGCGCGGCGGAAACCAGGTCGTTGTTCACGAAGATGATCTTGTAGCTCTCAAATGTGAGCTTCCGCGGAAGAATCCATGTCCCGCCCTGGCTGCTGTCGGAGGCTTCGTTGAGCGAGATCGCAATCACATAGAGGAACGGGTACACCATCGATGCCCCGAGAAGTGTCAGCAGCGCCCCGTTCACAACGTCGAAAACCCTGTCGCTGAGAGGTTTTCTCATCGCCCGAGACCTCCTACCAGAGCGAGTAATCCGTGAGCTTCCGCGCGATCGTGTTGGTGATGAAAACGAACGCAAACCCCACCGCGGTCTGGAGCAGGTTCACCGCTGTAGAGAAGGAGTACATCCCCATTGAGATGCCGAGCTCGTACACGTAGGTGTCGATGACCTGAGAGGCCTCCCGCGTCATCGCGTTCCCAAGCAGATAAGAGGCGTCGAACCCGGCGTTGAATATGCCCGCCATGTTCAGCACCCAGAGGAGCGTGATCGTCGGAAGAATGGACGGGATCGTAATGTGCCACATGGCCCTAAACCTGCCGCACCCGTCGATCTTGGCGGCCTCGTACATCTCCTGGTCCACGCTCGCGATTGCGGCCAGGTATATGATCGCGCCCCAGCCTATCTCCTTCCACGACCTCACGAACGTGACCATGTACCAGAAGATGTTCTTGTCCTGCCAGAACAGCACCGGCCTGTCCGTCCAGCCCAGCCCCCTGAGAAGCTCGTTCACCGGGCCCCTCATCCCGAAGAGCGTCAGGAATATGTTCGCGACCACCACAAAGGACACGAAGTGCGGGAGATAAGTCACAGTCTGCAGGGCGCGCTTGAAATAGCCGTCACCCACTTCGCTTATCATCAGGGCCAGGATCAGGGGGAACACGTTGGAGCTCAGAATGTAGAGGAAACTGATCATGACTGTGTTTCTGAGGATGAGCCAGATATCCGGGTCCTGGAAGAACATCTTGAAGTAGCGCAGGCCCGCCCACTGGCTCCCCAGGATGCCTTTGTTGGGGTCGTACTGCACAAACGCCATAAGCCAGCCGAACATAGGGCCGAACTCGAAGATGAATATCCAGATGAGGAACGGAATTGACATCAGCATGAGGCAGCGTTGCTGGTACATGGTCTTCCACAGCGTTCGGCGCTTGACGGGCCTGACCGCGTGGTTCGTGCTAGAGGCTATGTTCATCCCCGGCTTCACCCCCGACCGGCCCGCCCCTCTCGAGGCAGACTAGGCTATCATGAGGTCACTTCAGGTCACTTCGAGCTCGAGCAAGGGCGCATTCTGCTGGGCGCCGTACAGGTCGCCGCTGACCACATCATCCGCCGCCCTGGGCTTCAGAAACGAAACCTTGATCCCTCTGCAGGCATCCACAAACCAGACGCCCACGACGCTCGCCTCCGGGATCTTATAGACCCGCGCGACGGTCTCCGTCGAGATGACACCCGAACTCTTTACCCGATCGTAATTGCTCTCGTCCTCGAAGAACATGTCAAGGGTGGTTATGAAAGGAGACGCGTTTTTGCTGCGTATTACGCTCGCCAGATCCTTCAGCTTCAAGTTAGGAGACCTCCTCGTCAGTGACCGCGGCCGCTGCGTCGCGAGGCAAGACCCCTTCAGCGAGAAACGGACCCGCTGCCTTGATGGGCCAGGCCCATTCGATGGGTGGGGCCTATTCGCCCGGAAGTGAGACCACCTCTGTCCGAAAAGGCTCACAGGGATCCTCCAGGGGCAGGGCGTGCCACACGCTGAACTGGTACACCTCGCCTACGGATATCGCCCTCCCAGGCGAGAACGGCATGGCCAGGTTTCCCGCCGTGCTCAGGCGCCCGGGGAACCCGTGGTGCGACACAGTCGAGCTGGTGAACGAGCAGATGCTGTCCGCCCGCTGCTGCGAATCGGCCACGACGTCAATCAGGATGCAGATCTCATGTCCCTCCACCACCGGAACCGGCTCGCACGCTCCAAGCACGGCGTCCCGCCCGTAGACCCTGAACGTGAGGGTGTAAGACCCCGCGGGGAGCGTCCTGAAATAGTGGCACACGATCTCCCTGCACTCGTCCAGGATGACGTCTACGTTTCTGATGAACTGCGGGTCTCTCACCCCGGCTATGCAGACGCTGCGGTAGCCGATCCGGGTTACGCCCTCGAGCTTCACACGGTATTCCGGATCAGGCACCCACCCGCTCCCGGTTACCCGCACCGTTCGGTCGTCGAGTTGCACGTAGGTCGAACCGCTGATGTCCAGGGCGCCGCCTGGGTTGGCCTCCCGGCTCGGGTCTGAACGTTCGTAAAACGCGTGACCGACCACGCTCTCCGGCGTGCAGCGCCGCTTGGGGCTCATGGGCATGACGTCGAAGTGGTCCTTCCGGATGATTCCGAGCAAGCCGTCGTTGCCGCTCCCCGGCGTTGCTGCGAGAGACCCGTCCTCCATGATCTTCCCGAAGTGCATCGAGAGACCCTTATCAAACCCGTGCATCAACGGGAGCGCGGCATACAGTCCCACATCGAGCGCCCGCCCGCACAAGACCCCGTCCAGGCCGGGGTTTGCGCTCAACAGGCGCATCACTACCTCGGGACCGACCTGAGCCACGATCCGCTTGCACTTCTTCACTGTCTCGCAGGACAGCCTCTCCTCAAGCCGCAGCGCCGGGACGATCCTGCGGGCCTCGACGCCGCCTGCAATCCTATCCACAAGCCAGTCGGGGTCGATCTCGCTCCACACCACGCCGACCTTCAAGCGGAGGCCGCATTCGCGGCATATGTCGGCTATTATCCTCAGGCTCAGCGCTGTGCTGAGATCCGACCCGGACCCACCCGCCGATACGATGAACGGAACCCCTGCCTTATGCGCAGAACACACGATTATCTCCAGGTCACACCTGAGAGCCTCTTCCGCCATCACAGGCTTCCCGGTCCCCAGGTAGTACGGCCCTGCGTCCGTGGTAGTCCCCTGTGCGACGATAGCGTGAACGCCGTAGGATAGAGCTCTCTCAACGGACTCCTCGTCGACCCCGTGGCCTACGAAAGAGGTTGCGGAGTAGATTCTGAGTTCGTCAGTTCGCGGTTCGTAAGTCTGCGGTCGGTCAGCATGCGGCATACGCATCCCCCGTTGCTTCATCCTCCGCTCGTTCTCTACTCGTTCAATCCGCGGTTCCCTGACTGGTCGCCCCTCCAGCTAGTCGCGCTCCTTCAACTGGCCGCGCCTTCTTGATTGCCACCTGCGGAGCGCCGGTCTCTCACGCGGGCGCGCCGCCGTTCACCGAGTAAGCCACGCTCGACTCGCGCACGATTAACCTGGGGGTCACCGTAACTTGCCTCGGCGGTTCGGCCGAGCCGGACGTCAGGCGCCCAAGAAGCAACTCGGCTGCGATCCTGCCGCGTTCGGCGGCCAGCAGCGAAACCGTCGTCAAGGCCGGTGAACTTATCCGGGCCTGCTCGATGTCGTCCATCCCGACCAGCGCCACATCCTCCGGAACGCGAACACCGGCCTCTCGAAGTCGCCTCAAGACGCCCAGGGCCATCAGGTCGTTGGCGCACAGCACAGCCTGGGGGAGGCCCGGCAGCTCCAGGAGCTTGGCGGCAGCCATATGTCCTCCACTCAGAGTGAAATCACCGTGGACAACCAGTCGCGGGTCCAGCACGATACCATGTTCGATCAAGGCCTCTTCGTACCCGTGGAGCCGCACCGTTCCGGGAACCGTCTCAGACGGGCCGTTTACGAAGGCAATCTGGCTAAACCCCTGGTCCAACAGGTGTTCCATGGCCATGCGAACGCCCTTCGCGGAGTCGACGTACACGCTGTCAACGCTCATATCGCCCGGGCTCCCACCTATCACAACCACCGGCCGCTTGACCTGCGCAAGCTGCTTCTTGTGGGCTTCTCCGTATGACAGCGGCGAAATGATCAAGCCGTCAACGTACTGCTTCGCCAGGCTCTGGAGGATGCTGATCTCCTCATCGACTCGGGCCTCTGTGCTCAGCAAGACGAGACGGTAGCCGTGCTCCTTCACTACCTGCTGGATTGCCTTCGCCATCGCGACGTACACGGGGTTGCCGACGTCGGCCACAGCCAACGCGATCTGCTCAGTCTGACGCTTCTTCAGGCTCTTCGCCATGAAGTTCGGGGCATACCCGAGCTCCGCAGCGGTCGCCTTCACGCGCTTCAGCGTTTCCTCGCTGTACCGCCCCGTTTGGTTCAGGACGCGTGAAACGGTGGCTATGGAGACACCGGCCCTCTCCGCTATGTCCACGATTGTAACCTGTCTCTCGAACCCATTGGAGTGCGACTTGCTCTGCTTCGGCATGTTGGCCCTCCACTCCAGAACCTCGGTCGTCGTTGATTGGCCAGACCGTCGCGGTATGTTTGGCCCTGCGGTCCAGCGGAACTCGCCGACGCCTTCGTTGCGGCGGTCGCTGCTGGGTAAACGTTCCCGCACCTGCCGCGGGACAGTCCCTGGCCGGGCGGCGATACTCCCACGGCGCTAAAGGACGTTTCTCACACCCATCGCTCATCAGCACCTCTGTCAGGCACCTGGAGCTTCAGCTTGCCGCCCCGACTGTGTAAAGGTTTACACGCAACCACGCATATACTTCTGCGTCAGGGTAGAAAATCCTTCATTGAGTGTTTAAATTGACCAATCTTTTTTCGCGCCTCTTGGCTGGGAGGATTGGCCGCCGGATCTTGCGTGGCGTTCTCCGGCGGCCTTGAGGTAAACGTTGTTGCGCGGAGGGTCCCGGCACACGATGGCCCGGACACCGTCATCGTCATGGCGCATTCGCCCCACGCGTCAGTAGGGGCCGGATCTGGTTCCGCGCCGGTTCAGGAAGTCCTGCCGGACCGATCGCCCTTGTTTGCGGACGGTATGTGGTCCCCCGGGGGCACGCTCGAGTCTCGCCTATCCCTCATCTATCCCTTGGACGCCCCTGCTGTCAGCCCTTCCACCAGCCATCTCTGGACGAAGGCGAACAAGATGATGGTCGGCAGTATCGTCAAGGTGGTCGCGGCCGCCACCTGACCCCACTTAACAATGAGAGACACCGATATGCGCCAGAGGGTGAAGGGTATCGTCGCTGTGGCATTGCTCTGGGTAAGCACGGACACGATCAGAAAGTCCCCCCACGAGACGACAAATGCATAGAAGGCGACCACCAGTATGTGTCGATGCCGGACCGGGCTGACGTCGGCAGCATCGGAAAGATTGACACCCCGCGGGAATGAAGCAGCCCCGGCGTGAGCCAGGGCCGCGACAAACAGGCGAGTTCGACTGTGTAGTGGGATCTAGACGCCGTCTGGATGATGGTTTCAGGCCCGCGTGACGCCGTGGCTCGTGAAGAGGCCTTGCCTGGCCATAGCCCTTGCCCTCGAAGAAGACCCGGACATCCGAGGCATCGTAGGGGTCAAATCTAACGGTTACAGTCCTTCCGGCGAGTTCAGGGCATGTCTCGTAGGTTTGGCCTCCCAGGGAGAAAAGGCCGGTCTTGTCCACCTTTCTCGTCTCCTCCAGCAAGAATGCCTCGTATAGCTCCCCGAGGTCAGTCTGGCGAATCGGATGGTCATCGGTATCGAATCTCACTGACGGCGCCTGTTTTGTGGCGGAATGGCGCTTGTTGTTATAGTGGTTTTTGAGCCACCCAAGGAAGAGATCGTTCGCCCTTGCGATGTCTACGGCCCCTGACCTCGATACCACCTCGAGTTCCGGCAGGAAGCTCCTCTGGACCGTGAGAAAGAGGCGTTTATGCAAAGTTTTGCATAAGAGGTTTTATGCCGAGTTACAGATTATGCAGAGTTCACTCACTTAGACGGAAGTTCCCGTGGTATCGAGGCCTAAATCCGTTGGGGCGCATGGTTTCTTGAGCAGCGGGAGTTTTCAGCCTCGTGGCTACGGCAGGGGTAGGCCCAGGTGGGCGAAGATCCTGCGGTGCAGTTCGTCAGGCTGGGTGGTGAGGTTGAACTGTTGGCCAGCAATCCCCATGGTGTTCCGCTGGATCGTTTCCAGGTGCTCCATCAGTAGCTCGAAGGAATACTCCTTCTCCTCGGCGAGAAGCGGCTCCAGCGCCCGCATCATGTGCCACCTGACATACTGCGCGAGCAGGCACAGGAAGGCATGGCACCTCACCCGGTCTTCGAGCCGGTGAAACACCGGCCCCAGTTCCAGCTCCGTCTTGGTGTCCCGGATGTCCTGCTCTACGAACTTCAGCGACCTGTAGCCCCTCACGGCCGCCTCCGCAGGAAGCTTCTCTGCGCCCACGTCGGTCCTGATCACGTAGATGCCATCCAGTTCGGCCTCGCGGGCGACCTGCTCTTCCTTGAGCCGGTATTCGAAGCGGTCGTCGTCAATGGCCAGCTCGATGTGCTTCCCCTGTATGTACGCCTGGTTGCGGCGACATGCATCGCCGTGGCTACCCGTCTCATCGGACCATTATACCACTCGTGCCATATTTGTCACCACCACTGTCGCGCGTTGCGTGGCTACACAATTCAGACAAAACGAAGGCGCAAACCCGCGCCGCCATTAAGCCTGAGCCCCTTTCAGGACCGGGAACTTGCGGCTAAACCCGCAAACCCGCATGAAACCTAGATCCCCGGTCCCGAAAACCCCCTCAGTGTGCCTTGTCACTGTCGAACTCGGGATCGGCTTAACCGCGTTGTTGGCAAGCCCGAGACAATGGTGCTGAGGCTGCTGATCATATCGAACGCGCGTTGACAAGGTGACGGGCCTTGGCAAGGTAGGGTTCTCTCTGCAGGGAATCTGTGCAAGCGTGTTATATGGGCAAGGACGATCGCAGATGATCTTCGCCATGAAGACGGAGAAACCCGGGGCAACTTACATCATAGCAGACCCCTACATGGTCTGCATGGCACGTTTACGATGGCGGTCTCCTTTGCTTTCTGGCGTGTAAGCTTCATGATCGCATCACCCGTCGCAAGAGGGCGAGGTCGTCTTCCAAATCCGCCTCCTCAGGCGCGAGGACGGCCAGAGCATGGGGGAAAGGAGACAAAGCTCGCTTCAACACCCCGTGGATCTGGGCCATGAGCACCCCGTAGTTGGCAATGGGCACGCCCGCACTCTGAGCCTGCATTATCCGGTGGAGCATCTCCCTGCGGTTTAACATGCAAGCCCCGCAATGGACGACCAGCTTGTAGTCTCCGAGATTCTCCGGCAGCATGCTGCCGCCGCTCACCACGTCGAATACCAGCTCCCCCCCGGCCACTTGTCGGAGCCACCGCGGGATCTTCACTCGCCCGATATCATCCTGGACAGGATGATGAGTGCAGGCCTCCGCAATCAGGACTTTATCCCCTGGCTTGAGGTCCTTCACCGCCCTGACCCCGGCCACGAGCGTGGGGAGATCTCCTTTGTACCTGGCAAAGAGAATCGAAAAGGAAGTAAACGGCACATCCGGCGGGGTATCGGCAGCAGCCTTCAGATAGGCTGAGGAATCGGTGACCACCAGCCCGGGTCTGGTGGTGAGGCTGGCCAAAGCATGCCTGAGTTCCCGCTCCTTGACCACCAGCGCTACAGCGTCGCTTTCCAGCACATCCCTGATAACCTGTTGCTGCGGTAGAATGAGCCTGCCCTTGGGGGCCGCCTTGTCGATGGGGATCACCAGCACGACTAGGTCCCCGGGCTGAATCAGGTCGCCTACGATGGTTGGCATGGTCCAGTCCTTGGGTGCAGCCTGTACGATTGCCATTTTGAGGTTGTCTATGCCTTGCCGCTTCAAAGCGCTCACCACGACAAAAGGAATGTCGAGTTCCTCCCGCCAGGGACGGCTGGCTGCGTCGGGGTAGAGGTCAGCCTTGTTGACGACCCCTACCACGGGCACGTTTTGCTGCCTTGCCCGCGTTACCACATCGCGCTCATATTCCCCGATCTCCTGCCCGGGGTCAATTACCAGGAGAGCAAGGTCAGTCTTGTTCAGCACCGCAAGGCTTCTTTGAACCCGCAACTCGCCAAGGGGCCCCACATCATCCAACCCCGCTGTGTCGATGATGGCCACAGGCCCCAGCGGCAGAAGCTCCATGGCCTTGGTAACCGGGTCGGTGGTAGTGCCGGGGATGTCCGAAACAATGGCCACATGCTGGTTGGTCACAGCATTGATCAGGCTGGACTTGCCGGCGTTGCGCCGTCCGAAGATGGCGATGTGCAGCCGCTGTGCACTCGGGGTAACGTTCAAACTCACTTCTCGTCACCGTCCCCGCGCAAAGCGCGCGTTTGCTTTAAGTAGCGCACCCCGGCTACCCCAGGGGTTGTAAGCTCCTGGGGCCGGAGGATGGCTTCGACTTCGTCCTTGGTGAACAATCCTTCCTCTACCAGCAACTCTGTGACGGGCCGCCGGGTCTCGACGGCCCGCAAGACCACTTCTGTTGCCTTCTCGTAACCCAGGTACGGCACGAAGGCAGTGATGACGCCGTGGCTGGCTTCCAGCAGTTGCCGGCATCGCGCCTCATCGGCCTGGATGCCCCGGACGCACTTCTCTGCCAGCAACCTCGAGGCTTTGGCCATCACCTCGAGAGACTGGAGCAGATTATGGGCGATCAGGGGGAGGAAAGCGTTTAGCTCCAGCTGCCCTGAGGCCGCCGCCATGTCGATGGCCATATCACTTGCCATCACCTGGTAAGCCACTTGCGTCACCATCTCCGGTATCACGGGGTTCACTTTGCCGGGCATTATGGAGGAGCCCGCCTGCACCTCCGGCAGCTTGATCTCGCCCAGCCCCGCCCGCGGCCCTGAGGATAAGAGCCTCAGATCGCCTGCTATCTTGGCGAGGTTGACAGCGGCAGCCTTTACGAAGCCCGAGACTTCAGCGAACACATCGGCGTTTTGAGTCGCCTCGACGGTGTTTTCAGCCCGGGCCAATCCGAAGCCGGTGAGCTCCCGGAGGATCTCAATAACGCGGTATATATAGCGGCGGCTGGCGTTGAGCCCGGTACCGACGGCGGTTCCACCCAGGTTGACCTGGCGGAGTCGCTCCTCGGACTTATAAAGCCGCCACCAGTCGCGGGCCACAGCCTCAGCGTAAGCGCTGAACTCCTGGCCGAGGGTGATGGGGACCGCGTCCTGCATTTCGGTGCGGCCGACCTTGAGAACCGCGGCGAACTCCTTTTCCTTGGCCTGCAGCGCCCCTTGTAAGGTGGCCATGGCCTGGCTGAGCTCTCTTGCGAGCTTGATGGACGCCACGCGAAGAGCCGTGGGGTAGACATCGTTGGTGGATTGCCCCAGGTTAACGTGGTCGAGCGGGTTCACCAGGGTGTAGTCGCCCCGGGTCCCGCCCAGGATTTCGATGGCCCGGTTGGCGATCACCTCGTTAACGTTCATGTTGGTCGAGGTGCCTGCGCCGCCCTGAAAAGCATTCACGACGATTTGGTCGCACCATTGCCCCTCAGCGAGTTCCTCCGCCGCGAGGGCTATGGCCCGAGCGATGCGGGGGTCGAGCAATCCGACCTCCATGTTGGCGAGAGCAGCCGCTTTCTTGACCAGAGCAAGGGCCCATATCAAATCCCGGTGAACAGGCATTCCAGAGACGGCAAAGTTCTCCTTTGCGCGCAGGGTATGAATGCCGTAATAAGCTTCCTGGGGTATCTCCCTTTGACCCAGCAAGTCCTTTTCCACGCGATAGAGTGACATTGCCCAACTCCCTTTGCACGAGGCAGCTGTTGAGTCCAGCGCACGCCGCCTCGGTTGGCACGCTTGCCTGCTTAAGCAGAAAAGCCTGCCTTTCCCCCACGAAAGCAGGCTTTCGACCCATGCTCCGATACCCCCTTGAAGGCAGGTGAAACCCTTTTCGCAGGGAAGGCCGCCATGCTGTTGTCTCCCCCTTTAGGTCTGGACCAAAACCCTCGCCTATCAGGGCCCAACTAGATTATAATGCGGCCCCTGCAATTCGGCAACAGCACGATAGCAGTTCCAGGAATTCCGCAAACGCGTTCCGTGCTGCCAGCATATGGTAGATCGCTCGTCAGGTAAGGGATGGTAAGGTTACCCAGGTCGAGTTGCGCACATAGGGCCCCCTTTCCCCCAGCCCTGTAGCTCCGGGACAGTGGAGTTGGTGGATTGTGCTCTCCCATGTCACCCCGCCTACTTTGCTTATACCTACTACGAAAATGCGCCCGCCGTTTTCATCCTTCGCTGGTGCCGACGAAGTCGGCATGGGCGGCTACCCTGATCTGCACATCGGTATCGGCAGGCCATATCTTAGCGTCATAAGGCCCACCAGGATCTGCCTTGCTATCTCTATGAGTGTCACGCCTCTTTTGGGTGCATCCTTAAGATGCTTGTACCTTAAGATGCTTGTATATGAACAGCAGCATCAGGTTCACGACGATACAGGCTAGAGCATAGAGGGCATCTGCGCAGATGATGTCGCAATACCTAAAGTTTCGACCGCAGACTTCCTCTATCATCCTCATTGCTGCCGCAACCTCAGTCTCTCCTGGCAAAACTCGCTGCATCGCCACCTTGCGTCGCTCGTCGTCGCCGAGCGACTTGAGGGCTCGCGTCTCGTTGAGGAGAGTTCTGATCTCCGACGGTCTAGTCTCCTTCATGGCGCGGCGAACGGCATGTAGCTCGATCATCTCGCGGATGTCCGAGATCTCCTCGACATCCTCCGGCGACAATTCAACCACGTAATAGCCGACGCGCGGCGCAAGCACCACGAGGCCCTCCTCCACAAGGCCTATTATGCATGGTAGCGACATGTGCAGCGTCATATCGTCACATAATGTATGACATTGACAGGCTGGTGCAAAGCATGGTATTGTAAAGGTGGGAGGTGGTAACCGTGCCAGAAGATAGCGTGGTCTATGAAGTGGAGGATGTGGCCCGCATTCTCAAGATGCACCGGCGAAGCGTCTACCGGCTCATTGAGGAGCAAGGCCTGCCGGCGGCGAACCTCGGGACCGGGCGGCGTCCACGTTACCGGGTACGCAAGGAGGACTTCGAGGCCTGGCTGAGCGAGCGGGCGAAGAAGTAAACATGGCGCAGGAGCCCACTTTGCCCGCAGTCTATTGGCCTGCTTGAAGACGCTATACATGAAAGGGGACACACTCAATGAGCCTTCGTGAGGAACTCCTCAAGGCAATTGACGCCATGACCGAAGAGGACCTGGAAGAACTCCTCGAATTTGCGCGGTGGTTACGAGCCGATAAGGAAGAGCTCACCCCGGATGAGAAGCGGGAGCTTGAGGAAGCGCGCGCCGAAGTTGCCAGGGGAGAGGTGGTGTCCTGGCGTGAGATTCGGCGAAGCAAGGTTCAGGGTTAAGTTCAGCCGCAAGGCCAGGAACTACTATGAGCGGCTGGACCCGCGTACTGCGGCGAGGGTAGACAGGGCTCTTGAGGCCTTGGAAAAGGACCCGTCGAGCGGGGATGTAAAGGCCGTCAAGGGAGAACCGGGAACCTAGCGGGTTCAAGTGGGAGGCCTGCGTATCGTCTACGAGGTGGACAAGCGGGAGCGAACCATTACGGTGCTGGTGATACGCCCCAGGAGGGATGTCTACAAGCACTAGGGTGGGGGAGGGAGACTTATGGTACGCCGGGCGGGCAGCGGCGATGAGGTGTCTGAAGAGGACCCGGGCTTTCGATTGCCAGGTACTTAGCCTGTACGATTGCCTGTACGACGGACCTGCCCGCTAGCCCAAACCCCGAAATAGCTGGTGCGCCACGGGGGACTCGAACCCTCGACCCGCTGATTAAGAGTCAGCTGCTCTACCAACTGAGCTAGTGGCGCACCCAAACCTGAAACTATTCGCTCTGTCTTCACAGCCCGCGATGGCACTGCCGGGTCCTGCGTACCGCACACCCCGGGTACCTGCTGGGCCACCCTATAAGACGGCCGGGTGCCGCCCGGCCGAACCACGTTGGCAAATGGTAGCGGCGACTGGATTCGAACCAGTGACACCGCGGGTATGAACCGCGTGCTCTGACCAACTGAGCTACGCCGCCTTAACCCTTGCAAGGCGCGTGGGGCGCCGGACGCTTTCGCCTCCGCGCGTCCCACGCGAAGAAAAATGGTGGCGGGGGCTGGACTTGAACCAGCGACCTCCGGGTTATGAGCCCGACGAGCTACCAACTGCTCTACCCCGCGACGTAAGCCTTGTTACGTGCGAGACGCTGCGCCTGCAAGTGCGGCGCCCCGTCACATTCGTTATTATAGCACACAAACCCGCGCCGTCAAGTGGTAAATGCGGCCGTGCGGCCGCGGCCGTCCGCCTCGCCGCCACGCAACCGCGACACCGCGCGCCCGCCCCACCATGCCGCCGCCACACCGTGCAGTCACGTTATCGCGCAGCCGCGTTACCGTGCCGCAGCGCCACCGTACGGAGCCGCTACCGTACGGAAGCACCTCCGCGCAGCCCCACCGTTGACGCGCGCTCCCAGGGACGCAGAACTGCCACCGGCCCGGGGCTGGGCTGAGCTGAGCACCCTGAGCGCCGACGGCGACGCGTCGTCATCCGCGTTGGCCCTCGCCCCAGGCCGCGGCCCATGGGTGGGCCATCCGAGCAAGTGAGCGGCCCTCGCCTCGTCGCGTCGCCCGGGCCTCGCCCACTTCACCTGCCAGTATTGCCCCTGTCTTCAGCAGTGTGCCTGCTTCCCTGCGCCGCGCTGCGACGTCATTCAGATGATCCCGAGTTCCTTCCCGACCTTCGCAAAGGTGTCCAGCGCGAACGTCAGGTCCTCCTTTGAGTGCTCGGCCGTAACGATCGTTCTCACGCGGGCCGCGCCCACCGGCACGGTCGGGAACGCTATGCCCTGGGCGAACACGCCCTCCTCGAAGAGCCTGTCGGATAGCTTCATCGCGAGCGGCCCGTCCCCCACAATCACCGGCGTGATCGGGGTCTCGCTGATACCCGTGTTGAACCCCAGCTCCTGCAGACCCTTCTTGAAGAACCTGGCATTCTCCCAGAGTCGCTCGATGAGCTCAGGTTCGTTCAGCAGCATGTCGATCGCCCCGATGGCCACCGCCGTCACCGCCGGCGGATGCGAGGTGCTGAACAGAATGGGCCGCCCGCGCTGCAGCAAGTACTCGATGAGCGCCCGGCTCCCGGCCACATACCCGCCCAGGCAGCCGATGGCCTTCGAGAGCGTCCCCACCTGGATGTCCACCTGACCGTGGAGCCCGAAGTGGTCAACCGTGCCTCGCCCGTTGGCGCCCAGCACGCCGCTGGCGTGCGCGTCGTCGACCATCGTGATGGCGCCGTACTCCTTGGCCACCCGCACGATGTCGGGTAGCGGGGCGATGTCGCCGTCCATGCTGAAGACGCCGTCAGTGATGACCAGCACACGCCTCGCGCCCCGGGACTCGTCGAGCAGTTTTCTCATGGCCTCCACGTCCCGGTGCGGAAAAACCTTGATCTCCGCCCGGCTCAGACGCGCACCGTCGATTATGCTCGCGTGGTTGAGCTGGTCGCTGATGATGACATCTTCGCGCCCGAGAAGGCACGAGACGGTGCCGGCGTTCGCCGTGAACCCTGACTGGAACACGAGAGCCGCCTCGGTCTTCTTGAACTCGGCCAGCTTGCGCTCGAGCTCCACATGAAGCTGCATAGTGCCGGCGATGGTGCGGACTGCACCCGACCCGACCCCCAGTTCGTCTATGGCTTTTTTCGCGGCCTCGCGCAGCTTCGGGTGGGTAGCGAGGCCGAGGTAGTTGTTGGACGACAGGTTGACAACAGGCTTGCCGTCGAATATCGCCCTGGCCTTCTGCTCGCCTTCGAGCACCCGCGGAAGCCTGAAAAGCCCCTGGTTCCTCAACTCGTCTATCTCGTCCTGCACGAAAGCCAGCGCATCACGCATCAACGTCCGCCGCACGAATCCGTCCGGCGCCGCGCGCGCCGTGCGGACATGCGGCGCTCCCTCCCTCCATCATTGTATTTGACTCAAGATCGGGCCGTGCTTGCGGCAAGCGGCCTGTCCGCTGGCGCCACCACCCGGTGACCACTATCCATTATCCATTCCTCGGTACCCAGAGGATGGCATGCGGGCAATTCCGTCGCGTCCAGCGGCACGTCCCGCGCTTCGCTCTACGGGTAGAGCACGATCTTCCCGCAGTTCCCTGATCTTGCAAGTTCCATGGCCTGCTCGAACTCGTCCAGTGGGAATCTGTGCGTGATGACGGGGGACACGTCGAGTCCCGCCCGCAGGAGGGCGGCCACCCGGTACCACGTGGCGAACATCTCGCGCCCCGAGATGCCTTTGAGGACAGCCCCCTTGAATATCACCCCGTCCGCAAGGTCGATCTCAACCGGCCGCGACGGCAGCCCAAGAAGGCTCATCTGGCCGCCCTTGCGCAGCGCGGCGAGACCCTGGCGGATGCCGTCGGAGTGCCCCGACATCTCGAGCACCACATCGACGCCCATCCCGTCGGTGGCCTCGGTCATGATCTTCACCGGGTCCTCGTGCCGTGAGTTGATGACGATATCGGCGCCAAGCCTCCTGGCCAGGTCCAGGCGGTAGTCGTTGACGTCTGTGACAAACACGCGCGTCGCCCCGGCCATGCGCGAGATCGGAATGGCGCAAAGGCCAATGGGACCCACGCCGATGATGGCGACGGTGTTCGCGGCTACGTCGGCCGAAAAGACAGTGTGGACGGCGTTGCCCAGAGGGTCGTGGATGGCGGCGATCTCCATCGGCACGTCGGGCGCGACCTTCCAGATGTTCTCCTCAGGGACGGCGATGTATTCGGCGAAGCAGCCGGCCCGGTCGACGCCGATGATCTGGACGTTCTGGCAGATGTGGCCTTTGCCGGTGCGGCAATGGAAGCACACTCCGCACGTGATGTGGGTCTCAGCGGAAACAAAATCCCCCGGGGCGGTGGACCTTACCTGCGGCCCGACCTCGACCACCTCTCCGCAGAACTCGTGGCCGAAGACCCTCGGGGGATGGATCCTCGACTGCGACCAGGGATCCCAGTTATGGATGTGGATGTCTGTACCGCATATGGCGGTAGCCTTGACCTTCACCAGCACGTCCCTGGGACCTACGCTCGGGATCGGCACCCTGGTCATCGCCGCCCCCGGCCCCGCAGTCGGTTTGATGATAGCCTTCATCTCTCCGGTCATTCCACCTCCGCCTCCCTCTCGCACTTCACCGCCTGGGTCAAGAAGTCGGTTCAGCCCCCACGCATTGCGGACTGGCCACGGAGCCAGCATGCTCGGGGTGCGTGTGGTCACAGGTCAGACGCTTCTCCTCACACCAGGTGGGCAAGACTGGTGCCGGAGGCGGGGGTCGAACCCGCATGGGCCCAGGGCCCGAGGGATTTTAAGTCCCTTGCGTCTGCCTGTTCCGCCACTCCGGCACTTGCTTGAGTTGGTATGGGTCTGCGCCATCATTATACCACGCGGCGCATCCATCAACAACGTCGGGCCGTGCGGTCTCATGTCGCGTCGCGCGGTCACGCGGTCGCCGGGTCACGCGGTCGCTCGGTCGCAGTCGCGGTCGCCGCGGTCGTGCGGCCGTGTCGTCACGTCGCGCGGCTGCCGCATGACCGGACGGTGCAGTGGCTGCTCGGCAGCAGCGTCATCGAGGACCACGGATGTCCATGCAGGAGACACGTCTCGGTCCGCCTCACGCCCTTGTGTCTCTTGGCCTTCGCTTCTTCCCCCGGGGTTTCTGGGCTCGCCGGCGTTCAAGCCCTCGCTGTCGCTCGAGTTCGCGCCCGCGGACTCGATTGGCGGCCGCTTTCTCCACCAGAAGCTCGCGAACCCACCTGCCGACCGGGTTGGTCCCACGCGCCAGGTAGTCGGCGTAGTGTGCGTGGAGGCACTTGATGCCGGCCTCACCTGGCTGGCCGAGAACCCCGCCCACCCCGGATTCCGCCACCACTTCGTAGTGGCCCGGACGCTCTATGGCAAGTTGCGCGGCCTCCTCCGCAGGCAAGAGCGACATTCGAAAACCGGCATACGACCTCGCAGCGTCCAGATAAGCCTTCATGGCCCGGGGGTCGCCGGCGAGCCTGTCCTGCAGCGTCCTCACGTAGCCCTGAGCCTCGAGTTCAGAGACGGCGCGGACAGCACCCGGACACGTCAGCCAGAAAACGGTAGGGAACGGCTCGATGCCCTCCTGACGCCTATCGGCCCCCGACTCGTGGCCCACGCTTTCGCGGTCCCCCGTCTCACGACCTGGCGCCTCGCTGCCCGGCGTCTCACCACTGTGCATCTCGCGGCCCAGCGTCTCACGGCCCTGCGTCTCGGAGCCGTATGCCCCACGGCGCTGCGTTTCACGCTCTTGCTCCTCGCCGCGACGCGCCTCATCAATGATCGGCCTCGTCACAATCGTCTCGGGGAAGCCCAGAGGACACCGTGTCGCCACCCGGAGAAAGCCCCTCGGCTTCCTGCCTATTTGCCTCTCCACGATCTCCTCGTCTCTCATGGCTCGTCGCCCGCTCCCTCGCACCGGACATTCAGCCGGTAGAACATCCCACGCTGCAAATACCGACGCTACGTGGGCCCCTAAGTCTAGGTATGGCGCCATAAGTTTTCGCCACTTTTCTTGAGGGTGTCAGGGTTGCCGGTGCTTGCTAGGGCGGGGCGCCTGGAATTTGGCTGGCCCGCGCGCCAGATTCGAACGAGGCGCGCCGCGAGCGCGCCGTCCCCGGAGTGCAACACCGGCAACCCTGGAGATCCCCTGCACGCTGAAAAGCAGCGCGGATTTCTGGCGATCTACTTAGACAGGCTTGCGCCTCTGACCTTTCAGAACCCTGCGCACAGCCACGAAACCCACAGTGTCGCCTCGGCCCGACATACGTCACCGAAGCAGACGCGCAAGCCCAGGGGCACGAAAAAAGCCGGTCGCATACACGCCCCGGCCTCTCCCCCGCTTCTCGTTGTTCCCGTTGCTTGCGCTCCTTTTGCTTGCCTCCACGAGCCAAACAGAGGACTCGCTCACACCTCTGGATCCATCGTTCCCGCATCGTCCTTCATCGACTCAAGCCGCAACCCGCGTCCTCCGGCCCCGTCCAAAACCGCGGCCTGCGCTCTCATTTGCCCTCAACAACCGGCCCTCTTCATGCCCTTTTCGCACGCTCCAACGCAACGGCTGCAGCCCGATCTCATTCAGGCACGACTCTCGTTTCCCTTGCCCGCCCTGCACGCCTGCACGCCAGAACAGGCTTGTGTTACGCTTATGCTCCTCCGATACGCGAGTACCTGGTGCCGCGCCCGCCTCGCTTGGACTCCTGGCTCTTCTTGAGGTCAGACAGCCGCTCGTCACTATCCTTGAGGAACCTCGAGAGTTTCTCCTCGAAGGACTGCCTCCCGGCAGGGTTCATCCTCCTGCTGCGCCCAGGCTGATAGCCTGGATCAGCCTGTTTGATGGATAGCCCGATCCTGCCGTTTTCGACGGCCAGGATCTTCACTTTCACGACATCGTTTTCTTTCAAGTAGTCCTTGATGTCTCGTACATATGTGTCAGCAACTTCTGAAATGTGAACCAGCCCGGTCTGACCCCCGGCCAGTTCGACGAAGGCCCCGAAATGCGTGATCCCGGTCACCCGGCCCTCGACGATGCTGCCTACCTCGAGCGACGGCATACCTGGTGAACTCCTCCTCATGTGCTCCTGGGCAGCGCAAAACATCACCCAGATTTTAGTTCATTATACTTCGTAAGCCCGCCCAATGTCAATCGGGACCCGACCTACGTGGACCCGACCTACGACCTGCGACCTGCCGGCCTGCCGGCCTGCCGTGTCATCGGGACCGACCTTGCGACCTGCGCTGGATGGCGTCATCCGTGCGCTGCCGCACATCTAAGCAGGTCGCCGCAAATTCGCGCCGCTTTTCAGCGCGCAGGTCCTCGCCAGGGTTGCCGGTGTTGCCCTCCGGGGACGG
>JASEJE010000014.1 GCA_030024085.1 Bacillota bacterium
TCACCGCACGCGCCGTCCCCGGAGGGCAACACCGGCAACCCTGGACAGGACCTGCACACTGAAAAGTAGCGCGAACTTGGGGCAATCTACTTAGTCAATTTCCATCGATCACCCGCAGCATCGTCCCCTCCAGGCGGTCGACCCTGCTGAAGCGGTCCCTTCCCCACGCAGTTGAGAGGACCACCTGGCCGAGGACGGCGAGGGCCAGAAGCACCAGAAGCGCTGCACAGAAGGCCCTCTCGAGGCGAGCGAGAAGACGCTTCGTTCCGCGCGGACCGGCGTCATCGGGCATCGTTCTCCACCACCCCTCCCCGGGCGGCCGAAAGGCCGGCCACGTATCCTGTGGAGAACGCGGCCTGGAGGTTGAACCCGCCAGTGGTGCCGTCCACGTCGATAACCTCCCCGGCGAAATACAGTCCCGACACGAGCCTTGACTCCATTGTGCACGGGTCGATCTCGCCCACGCACACCCCGCCCGCGGTGACCATCCCTTCCTCCGCCGGCCTCGTTCCCTTGACACCAAGCACGAGGCCTTTGATGGCCCTTCCCAGCGCAAGCCTTTCTTCGCGCGTGACCTGCGATGCCAGCCTCGCCTCGGGCATGCCGGCCTCGCGGACTACGATGGATATCAGCCTGGCCGGCACAAGCTCGAGCAGGGAGTTCGCCACCCTCCGCCGGAAGTACGTCTCAAACGCCTGCCGCAATCCCCTGTCAAGCCCCGCCATGGTAACAGTCGGTTTGAGGTCGACGACGAGCCGGGCCGGGCCTTCCCCGCGCCCCAGGGCAAGGGATATCTCGCGAGAGAGCGCGAGGATGACGGGGCCGGACACTCCGAAATGCGTGAACAGCATCTCGCCGGACGCCGTCTCGACCTTGCGCTCCCCAACGAAGGATGTCACAGCCACTTCACGCAGGGCAAGGCCTGCAAGACCCGCAACCCAGGGATCCTCGATCTCGAGGGGCACCAGTGCAGCCCTTGGTTCCACTATCGTATGGCCAAGCTCGGCAGCCATACGATAGCCGTTGCCGGTAGACCCCGTCATGGGATATGTTATCCCGCCAGTGGCGATTATCGCCGCATCGCACGAAACAAGACCCGGGCTCATCGGCACCCTGCCGGCGATGACCCCGCACACTTTTCCGTCCCTTGCGAGAATGCGCTCTGCCTTCCAGACGCACCTGGTCTCCACGCCCTTCTTCCGGGCGTGCGTGGAAAGGGCCCCCAGCACATCCCGCGCGATGCCCGAGAACGGGAACACCCTCCCGTCGTCCTCGGCCCTGCTCTCCACGCCGAGGCTGGCGAGGAACCGCCTGAGCATTGCGGAGTCAAACGCAGCAAGGGCAGAGTAGAGAAACCTGCCGTTCCCCGGCACCCCCGCCACGAGACCTGCGACATCCGTGTCGTGCGTGAAATTGCACCTGCCCCCTCCGGTCAGCAGCAACTTGCGCCCGACCTCGGGGTTGCGCTCGAGAAGGATGACCCTGGCTCCGTTCGCGGCCGCCGTGGCGGCTGCCATCAGACCTGCGGGCCCGCCTCCTATCACGATCACGCGTCGTCCCCGGCCAGTCTGCCTCAATTTCAGACCCACCTCGCACCTGGGCAACTCGTGTGGGCTCGGAAAGCGGCGCCATTTCCTCAGGGACTCGCCGCGTCGGGCTCCGTGAGAGTGTCCGGGGCCCCGTGGCGTATGCCACACTATTCTGCACGGGTCCCTAATATCCTGCCGATCCTGGGTCAGTATCATCCCCGCGCGCCGCCTGCTGCAACCGCGACATCTTGCCCGCAGCAGCCTTCGCTGCGAGTCTGCGGACCCAGCGAACCTCCTCACGAGACAGGTGCCTCCACGACCCCGGCGCGAGGTCGCCGAGGACGAGTCTGCCCAGGCGAACCCTCTTCAGGTGTATCACCGGGTGGCCGACGGCCCGGAGCATGTTCCGGACCTCCCGCTTCCTCCCCTCATGGATCTCCAGCGTCAACAGGGCGGATTCATCATCGCCTCCGATGACCTCCACCTTCGCCGGCGCTGTCACGACGTCGCCAAGGCGTACGCCCCGTCTGAGCGCCTCGAGTGCCCGCTCGCCCGGCGTTCCCTCAACCCTCGCCATATACGTCTTCGGCACCTCGAACCTGGGATGGGTCAGGGCGTAAGCCGCGTCGCCGTCGTTTGTGAGGAGGAGGATCCCCTCCGTATCGAAATCGAGCCTGCCTACGGGAAAGAGTCTGCGCCCGGCGCAAGGGACCAGGTCCAGCACGGTCGGGCGGCCCTGAGGATCGCGGGCGGTGCAGAGGTATCCTGCGGGTTTGTTCAGGAGCACGTATGCTTTCTCATCGTCGACGGTGATGGGCTTCCCGTCGACCCTGATCTCGACGTGTACAGGGTCCACCCTCGCTCCCGGCTCACGCACCACCACGCCATCGACCTGCACCCGGCCGTCGCGGATGATATCGGCGCTGCGCCTTCTCGAAGCCACCCCCGCTTCCGCAAGCACCTTCTGCAGCCTTTCCATGGCAGAACCACCAGCCGGGGCTATCTCATCTTCTTGAGCCTGTCGAGGCTCTCCGTCGAACCGAGAATCACTAGAACGTCGCCCTCATGAACCCTGTCATCCGCACCGGGTGAGACCTTCACCTGGCTGCCGGTGCGAATGGCGACCACGTTGGCGCCGTAATGGGCGCGAAGGTTCAGGTCCCTCAGGGTCTTGTCGGCGAACTCCTCCGTGGCCACGATCTCGGCGACGCCGTAATCCGGGGACAACTCGATGTACTCGAGGATGTTGGACGACCCCAGGCTGTTGGCCAGCCTCACGCCCATATCCCGCTCCGGGTACACCACCCTGTCCACGCCCAGTTTCTCGAGAAGCTTGCCGTGGAGCTCGTCGGTGGCCTTGGCGACCACGTACGCAACCCCGATCTCCTTCAGTATCATGCACGCCAGGATGCTCGACCGGATATCCTGGCCCACCGTGACGACAGCCACGTCAACGTTACGGATGCCGAGGGCGCGAAGCGCCTCTTCATCTGTGGCATCGGCCTGCACGGCGTGGGTGACCTCATCGGCAACATGCTGCACCTTGTCAGGATCTATGTCGATGGCGAGGACTTCATGGCCCATCCTGGTGAGGGTCCGTGCCACGCTGGTGCCGAACTTCCCCAGCCCGATCACGGCAAACTGGCGCACGGTTATCATCTCCGTCCCGGCTGTACGATAGTCGGCGGGCAGGCGATGCGCAAAAAGCAGCGGGCGCCGTCCCGCCCTCAAGCGAAAAGAGCCTACTCTGCCAGGAAGATTCTACAGCACAACCGGGAGGAATGCAACCTGGGATGAGGAAGGAAACGAGGTCACTGGGCCCCGCCCTGAACGTTCGGCCTCTGGGCCTGAGCCTGAGCCTGAGCCTGAGCCTGAGCCTCCGGAGTCTGGTAGGCCGGGCGCCTTCTACCGGACGCCTGGCCGAGAAGCGACGGCACCAGGTCTATGAGCCTGTCGATTATGGCGCCTCCGTCCACCGGTAAAGCACGGATCTGCCCCTGGCCCACCACGAGGAACGCGACGGGCTGCACGGTTATCCCCGCGCCGGCGCCGCCGCCGAACGGAAGATCCCCCGCCGCTCCGTCTCCCCCACCTGCCTGCGCCTGACCGCCGGCCTGGTCAGTCGCACCGTGAAACTCGCTGCCGCCTGCAGCAAACCCGAATGTCACGCGTGATACCGGCAGGATGACGGTCCCGTCAGGGGTCTCCACGGGGTCTCCCAGGATGGTGTTGACGTCCACCATCTCCTTGATGCTGTCCATGGTCGTCTTCATGAGCGCTTCTATCGGGTGGTCGGGCATGACGTGCGTCGCCTCCTGCGCCTTATCTGGATGCCCCGGAGGATAATATAACCGGGGGTCAAGGCGACTATGCAGTCCACGGAGGCGTCGAGGCCCGCACGGTCGTAGCGCGGGGCGATCCTGATCTCGGGTCTTTGCACCGGAAAGCGGAGCGGAACAGGAGAGGCGGCAAGCCCCGTGTTGATGAGGGCGTACGCGAGGCCTACGCCGATGGCGCTCGTTGCGGCCTCGCCCGATCCAAGCTCCATGCGGATGCCGAGCCTGTGCACGTCGAGGCCAGTCGATTTGACGGCAGCATAAAGGAAACGGCCGATACGCCGCGGCATGTCGCGCCGGCGTCGCGCCGCCTGCTTGCCGCGACCACCGCCAGGCAGCCGTGGTCCGGCGCCCCGCCCCGCCTCGCTCTGGCCCTCTCCGCGCGAACCCCCGTCACCAGGGTCTGCGAGGGACGTCCAGAAAGCCTGGAGCCGGGACAGCCAGCCGCCCACGACGGACGCGCCATCCTCGGCCACAGCGTTCGCAGCCTGCACCCCCTCCTCGCCAGGACGAGGCGCCTTGCGGTAAACAGGCACCCACACCAGCCCCGACAGCACGCCGACCCACACCCGGATTGCGGTCCGTCCACGGATTCTCTCGAAACGCACTGATACCTTCAGGGGCAGCATGACCAGGACGACAAGCAACCCTATGACCCCGAGGACGCAGGCTATGACAATAACGACCCAGCGCAACTTGGTCGCCTCCGCACATCCGGGAGCCACAGGCGCCCCGGGAGCGCCTAATCACCTGAGCATAGTATTATCCCCGGGAAGGGCGCGTGACACCCCTCGAGCGAGGTGACGGTCGGGAAGCGGAGCGAAGGCCGATACCGGGAAGAGTCGCCTCGTCTCCCTCGATGGGAGGAAGGTCGTCGAGGGATGCCAGGCCGAACCAGCGGAGGAATTCCTGGGTCGTTCCGTAGAGGACGGGCCGGCCGGGCGCCTTCTTTCGGCCCACGGGCCGCACCAGCCCCCGCTCGACGAGGGTGCCAAGCACGCCGTCCACCCTCACCCCGCGGATCATCTCCAGCTCGGCCCTGGTAATAGGCTGCCTGTAGGCTATCATGGCCACGGTCTCCAGAGCCGGCCTGGAAAGGGCGTGTCTGGGCTCGATGCTCAGTCTTGTGATGTAGTCGGCATGTACCGGTCTTGTCGCCATCTGGTAGCCGCCTGCGACGAAGACGATCTGCACGCCCCGTCCTTGCTCGTCATACTCGCGCCTCAGGTCATCCACGATAGCGTCAACAGTCCTGGGATCGATGGCGAGGATCTCCCCCATCTCCTTCGTGGTGACAGGACGCGGTGAAGCGAAAACCATGGCTTCCACGGCGGCTCTGGCTTCTCTATACTCCATTGCCCGGCCCTCCGGCCCCGGCCGCAGGCAGTATCAGGATGTCGCCGAAGTGAGAATCCTGGCGCACCACTGCTTTCGCGAGCCTGATGAGCTCGAGGAGCGCGAGGAACACGGCTATCACCTCGGAACGGGTGATTACGGGTCCCTCGAAAAGCTCCCGGAACAGGAGCTTGCCCCTCTGGCGAAGCCTCCCGATGATGGAATCCATTTTCTCCTCGATGGAGAGGTCGTCCGCAGGGATGGCGGTGAATTCATCCTCGGGAATCCCTTCGAGAATCCTTCGAAGGGCCTGGATGAGGTCGGGAAGGCCGACCCTTTCCGGAGGGAGGACGCCCCTCGCCCCGTGTGGTAGCGAACTCCTGAGGAAAACCGCCCGCCAGGCCTCATCACGTCTGGCAAGCTCCTCGACGGCTTCCTTGAAGATGCGGTATTCCATGAGATGTGCGATGAGGGCCTTGTTTCCGTTACCCTCGCCGTCTTCATCCGCGCCTTCACCCTCGCCCTCGCCCTCGCTTCCGAACACCGCGGGGTCGGCCTGGGCCTCGCCTTCATCGCGCCCGGGAGGAAGAATGGCCCTGGCCTTGGCTGCCACAAGGGCGCTTGCGGCGGCAAGAAGCCCTCCCACATCGTCGAGACCGGGCTCTCCCTGGCGTCCGAGTTCATCGAAACAGGCCCGGATCACCTCATGGACCGAGACGGAGCGGGCATCGACATCTCCCCTGTCGATCGCCCGCGCGAGGTCTTCCAGCGTGCCTGAGAAACCTGAAACGCTCACCGGGATCCCCGTCAAATCCTCATCGCCTTCCTGACTTCCTCAAGAGTGGCCTCAGCCATGACTCGCGCCCGCGCCGCGCCGTCAGCGAGAATGTCATCCACGAGACCGGAGTCCCTCTCCAGGACGCGCCTTCGCTCCCTGATGGGCTCGAGGAACTCGTTCACCGCGGCGGCAAGCCGTTTCTTGCAATCGACACACCCGATGCCCGCACTTACGCACTCCCTCGTTATGTCGTCGAGCATCGTGCGGGAAAACACCTTGTGCAGCGCATGCACGGAGCATACCTCAGGGTGGCCCGGGTCGGTGCGGCGGACCCTGGCCGGGTCGGTGATCATGTTCTCTATGGCCTTTCGCACCTCGTCGGCGCTGGCTGACATCTCGATGGCATTGTTGTAGCTCTTGCTCATCTTTCGCCCGTCCATCCCTGGGAGTAGCACGACCTCGTTCAATCTGGCCTGAGGCTCGGGGAACACGGGACCGTAAAGGAAGTTGAAGCGCCTTGCTATCTCCCTGGCGAGCTCGAGATGGGGCAACTGGTCCTCGCCCACCGGCACGGCGTCGGCCTTGTACACGAGGATATCAGCGGCCATGAGCACAGGGTAGCCGAGGAACCCGTGGGTCATGATCTCCCGCCCCTCGAGTTCACGAAGCTGCTCCTTGTAGGTCGGGCAACGCTCGAGCCACGAAAGGGGCGTGATCATGGAGAAGAGCAGGCAAAGCTCGGCATGCTGCTTCACATCGGATTGCCGTATCACCACGCTCTTCTTCGGGTCGATCCCGGCCGAAACGTAGTCGATGACGAGTTCTCTCGTGTTCGCCCGGATCTCGCTGGTGTCTTCGTACGCGGTGGTCAGAGCATGCCAGTCCACGACCCCGAAGACGCAGTCGTAGCCATCCTGCAGCCTGACCCAGTTCAGAAGCGCGCCGAAGAGATTGCCAAGGTGCAGCTTCCCTGTCGGTCGCATGCCGCTGAATATCCTCGGTTTCGCCATACTCACATCACCCTTCGTCTCTGGACTCACACCTCGAATGGCGCAGAGCCCCTATAGCAACCGTTGACCAAGTACCAGGAGCGCCAGGAGGTTCATGATCGGAGCTATCAGGACTCTCGTCGCGCCGCTGAACACGAGCAACAGCAGAATGAACGATCCATAGGACTCCAGCTGATGATAGATGTACAGGTTCCTGCCCCGCAGCACCCCGAGGAGCAGCCTGGACCCATCCAGCGGCGGTATGGGTATCAAGTTGAAGGCCGCAAGCCCGAGGTTCACGATGATCCCCGACACCATGAGGCGTCCCAGAACGTAAGGCACCGGCACTCGCAGCCGAAGCGGTATCGCCAGCAGGAAGGCAAGTGCCACGTTGGCGAGGGGGCCCGCCACGCCCACCAGCATCATACCCCGCCTCCAGTCCTTGAAGTAGGCGGGGTTTATCGGCACAGGCTTGGCCCACCCGAACCGCTGCGTGAGGACGAGGGTGAGGGTGCCGAACACATCGAGATGGGCGAGCGGATTCAGCGTCAGGCGCCCCTGCCACCTGGCCGTCGGGTCGCCCAGGGCGTTTGCCACCGCAGCGTGGGCGTATTCGTGCACGGTCAGCGACAGGAGTATGATGGGCAGTGTTATCAGAATGGAGGCAAGGTCCAGCATCTACTCCCCTCCGCACGTCTCATAGTCGGGTTATACTCCAGCCGGGTGCACGTCTCCTGCCGCCCGGCACCCGCAGCACGCCGCCTTTCTCACGCGGTGCCGACGCACGACGATGCGGAAGCGTCCTGCGAAGGCTCAAACCTGGCAGGGATCCTGTCGCGGGCCACAACGTCCTGATAGGTCTCTCTCGCAACCACCACGTCTGCCACGCCGGCCCTTACGAACACGACCGCAGGCTTCGGATACCTGTTGTAGTTGCTCGACATGGAGTAGGTGTACGCCCCCGTGCTCAACACGGCCAGAAGGTCGCCCGGCCGGAGGCGCGGAAGCTGGATGTCCCATATGAGCATATCCCCTGATTCACAGTGCCTGCCCGCCACCGATACCAGCTCTTCGGGAGGCGCCGACGCCCTCGTTGCAGCCACAGCCTCGTACGACGCATGATAAAGGGCAACCCTGGGGTTGTCGGCAAGCCCCCCGTCCACGGACACGTACTTGCGGATCCCGGGGATTTCCTTGATGGCGCCGACGGTGTATAGAGTCGTGCCAGCCTCGCCCACGATGTAGCGGCCCGGCTCTACCATGAGGCGGGGCATCTCGAGCCCGTGGGCGAGGCACTTCTCCCGCACGACCCTCGATATCAATGACGCATACCTCGCAAGCGGAACTCTTTCATCGCCTGGCCTGTATCTGACCCCGAGCCCGCCTCCGAGGTTCACCTCGCGTACAGAATGCCCTGTCGTCTTCCTGACTTCGGATGCGAAATCCATGACCACGGCGGCGGCCATCCCGAAAGGCTCCACGGCAAGTATCTGAGACCCGATGTGGCAGTGCAGGCCCTCCAGGACAAGAAAGTCGCTTGCGAGCACTCTCTTTACGGCAACCATGGCCTGCCCGTCGGCGATCCCCAGGCCGAACTTGGAATCCAGCTGCCCGGTACGTATGTACTCGTGAGTGTGCGGCTCGATGCCAGGGGTGAGGCGGATCTGCACGTGCACTCTCCTTCTGAACCTGCGTGCCACATCCTCCAGAAGGTCCAGCTCGTGCAGGTTATCCACGACGAACCTCAGAATCCCCGCCCGGACGCCCGTCTCCACCTCCTCGACGGACTTGTTGCTCCCATGAAAGAGGATGCGCTCGGGCGGAAACCCCGCCTGAAGCGCCGTGTAAAGCTCGCCGCCGGACACCACGTCGAGACCGAGGCCTTCCTGGTGGACGAGCTTGCACATGGCAAGCGTCGAGAAGGCCTTGCCTGCGTATGCGACGAACGTGTCGGGATATGCGCGGGAGAGGGCGGAAGCCACCTCACGGCACCTGGCCCGGATGTCCTCCTCGTCCATGATGTAAAGCGGGGTACCGAACTCCCTCGCCAGGCGGTCGCACGCACAGCCGCCGATCTCGAGTCTTCCGTCGATGGTGATCCTCATCGTCCCACGAAGATCCACCCGTTCTCCACTCCCATTCAAAAAGAGCCGACGGGTTGTGACCCGCCAGCCGCATCCCGCTGCCGCGTCTCGCGGCCCCCTCCGGCCACCGTGGTTTTCTCCATAATAGCACGCAGGCCGCAGGTGGGTCAAGGAAACGCAAGCAGGCAGGCAGGCACGCCCAGGCAGGCGCCGCCCCGCGCTGCTCCGTGTCGCCCCGTGTCGCCCGCCCACGATGCAAGTTTATGCCCGGGATGCCCGCCGTGTGCCGGCGAAAGGCGCAGGGCAGGGCGGCCTAAGTGCGGGTTCAGAAATCACCGCCGCTTTTCCAGATGTTGCCGGTGTTGCACTCCGGGGACGACAGGCTTGCGGCGCGCCTCGTCAGATCTGGCATTCAGGCTTGCCAACTCGCCAAATCGAGCGCCCCGTCGTGCAAGCACCGGCAGCCCCAACACCGTCAGGAGAAGTGGCACAAACCCATGGCGCCATACTCAAAAGGAATCCCAGCGTCCGCACCGGGAGCCCCACCTCGCGATGACCTCGTGCCCCATCCTTATATTCACCACCTCGCACAGGTTGGGGCAGCCCTTGCACTCGAAGCTCGAGGCGGAGTAATCCATGTCAAGGGCCTGGAAACCTCGGAAGCGTGAGGGCCCGCCGCGGCGCTCGATCTCCTCGGCGGCGAGGAGAGCCGCTCCGATGGCTCCCATGACGTTGTAGTGTTCTGGCACGGCCACCGGCGTGCCAAGCGCCTTTTCGAACGCCGCCCTCATCCCGGCGTTCGCTGCAACCCCGCCCTGAAAGACGACGGGGGGCTGGATGTCCTTGCCCTTGCCAACGTTGTTGAGGTAGTTTCGGACAAGCGCCTCGCAAAGTCCCGCCACTATGTCCTCCATCCTGTGGCCCATCTGCTGCTTGTGGATCATGTCGGACTCCGCGAACACGGCGCACCTGCCGGCGATCCGCACCGGCGTCGCGGACATGAGCGCAAGCTCTCCGAACTTCTCGATGGGCACGCCGAGCCTTGCGGCCTGCTGGTCGAGGAACGATCCGGTGCCCGCGGCGCACACCGTGTTCATGGCGAAGTCCAACACGGCGCCATCCCGGAGGATGATTATCTTGGAGTCCTGCCCTCCGATTTCGATCACCGTGCGCACGTCGGGAACGACGCGCGCCGAGGCGACAGCATGGGCGGTGATCTCGTTCTTCACGCAGTCCGCGCCCAGGATCACCCCCGCGAGCCTCCTCCCGCTGCCGGTGGTCCCCACTCCCGCCATCTCCATCCCTATCGCCACCGGGGCAAGGGCCCTCATCCCTTCCTGGATGACCGCTATAGGCTCTCCCCTGGTCCGAAGATAGAGTTTTTCCACGACATCGCCTCGCTCGTCCAGGAGCACCAGGTTCGTGCTGACCGACCCCACGTCTACCCCGAGGTATGCTTTCTCTGACACAGGCGCGCTCACCCCCTTGCCCTCGGCGGCCCTGTCATCGACTGCCTGCGCCGCGACCTTTCGACAAGATCCACAAACGCCTCCAGGCGCGTGAGCACCCCGGCGTCCGAGGAATGCTCATCGAATACGAGCGTCATTACGGGTATGCCGAGGTCGCGCGAGACCGCTGGAAGCACGTCCTGTGCCACGATCTCCGGCATGCACGTGAACGGGGCGAGCTGGATGACCCCGTCGAACCTCTGCCTTGCGTATTCCACCGTCGACCCTACTGTCTCGACGCCGTGCCCTCCGACGAAGTGACGCAGATAGGGCTTTGCCAGGTCATAAGGTTTTCTGCCCTTGCGCAGCCGGAGCACATCCTTGAAGAGGTGCTCTCTGACCCAGTCGCCTATGTATATCGACCTTTCCACGAGCACCCCCATTTCCCCGAGGCGGCGCTCCACATCGCAATTGACGAAGGGCTCCAGCACCACGTACACCTCCCCTACGATTCCTATCCTCGGTGGGTCGGAGGAGTCCGCTCCCGGTGCACGTGCGTCGAGGAGCATCTCCTGGCCTTCTCCGAGCGCCCGTTTCACCCGCGCCATGCTGGCTGCCTCATCCACAAGCCGCAGCGCAGACGCGAGCGCAGCTGTGGCCGCGCCCCGCCGGCCCTCGACCGGACGCACGCGCTGCACCGACCTCTCGAGTTCGTCGACGGCCATCATCTTCGCCCATGCGAGCCTCGCCGCGCTTACGTACCTCCCCACCGGGTTCCGGCCCACCAGGCGCCCCACCTGCTGCAGGACGTGGCGCAGCCTTCCCTGGGGAGGCTCGATGATGATCATCTCGAACTCATAGCCGAGCCCTTTCAGGATCTCCCTCTGCACCTCTCCATAAAGGCCGAAACGGCACGGCCCCACGCCCCCAGCCATTGCGATGGTATCGGCCCCGATCTCCATGGCCTCTATGTAGTTGCCGATGTTCACCTTGAGGGGCAGGCACGCGAACTCGGGCGAATGGCGCGAGCCTATCGAGAGGGTACGCTTGCTTGGCATCGGCGGAACCACCACCTCCGCCCCGAGGCCTTCGAGAAGCGCTTTCACGGTTATGTAGAGGTTGCCCATGTGCGCGAACGTGACTTTCATGGTTTTCTCCTGCGGGTCATGACGTCAACGAACGCCTCAAGCCTGGTGAGGACCCCCGCCTCGCCCGTGTGCTCGTCAACGGTGATGGTCGCGAAAGGCACGTCCCTGGAGCGGGCGGCCTCACGCTCCAGGACCTCGCCGATGAGCGACTCGGGCCCGCATGCGAATGCCCTCATGTGCAAGCAGCCGTGGACGGTCCCTGACCTCAGGAAGTGGAACCCTGCTCCAAGAAGCCGGCGGCCGATGGTCCAGAACACCCTCTTCGGAAACCTTGCCGCCTCCCGCTCGGTTATGGCAGCAGGAAGCATGTCCGACGTCACGACGCTCACCCCCATCTCCCGGAGCCGGCGAACCACGTTCATGCTGACGAACGGGTCATAGATTACGTAAGGGTGCCCCACCAGCCCGACCACTACACGTCCCGCGCCGCGTCCCGGACCGCCGCGTAACGCCCCCGCCGCACCGGACGCCGGTGGTGACGACAACGAGGACGACGATAAGGACGACCATGAGGACGACGATGAGAACGACGATGAGAACGAGGACGACGACAGTGCCGCCGCAACGGCCGTGCGGACAGGCTCGTCACAAGGAGATGCAAGGCCCATGACGGCCATCGCCTCGTCCGGGGTCATGCCGCTCTCGAGGCGTCGTGTGTACCGCGCAAGAGCCGCCCTTGCCCTGTTGTGAGCGGCAAGGATCTTGAGCACACTGCCTGTGAACATCCTGCCGGTCGAGTAGACCGCCCCGACATACTCCCTGGTGGTCCGGCTCAGGTTGATGCACGAGTCGACGATCGTTGGGATATCCCGGCAATTGCAGCGGATCATGTCTGGCAGGCCCATGAACTTCGGGCAGATGAAGGCGCGCCTCTCCACCGACACGAGCCTGGGGACGAATATGTAGTCACATTTCCCGACAAGTGCAAGCACGTGTCCGTGGAAAACCTTCACGGGAAGGCACGCCTCGTCCACCGTGACCTTCGCGCCGGCATCCAGAATCGCCCTCGTGGTCTTGCCGGAGGTCACGACGTCCTGCCCCAGCGCCTCGAAGAACGCCTTCCACATGGGGTAGTAGTGGTAGTAAAGAAGCGCGCGGGGGATCCCGACGACCTCTCCCACGACGATAACCCACCTGCCTTTGTCAAGGTTGTGTCATTTGACACATCCCCGGGTTTTCCTCTCAGGGCAGATCGGGCCGCTTGGCAAGGCCCGCCTACATCCCCTGTTGCTCGAGGATCTCGCGGATCGCCCTGGTCGTGATGAGCGCGCCCTTTTCAGCGGTGTCCTGGTCATCCATTTTGCCGAGGTCGCCTATCCCCACGATCTTCGGGATCTTCAGGCCCGAGAGGACTCCGACGGTGTCGCCTTCCAGTCGCTTGTGCCCGGGAGGCTCAGGAGCGCCGGACTTCGCCACCGGCTTCCCGGTCACCTCTCCTTCTTTCGTTACAGACTCGTCCACGGCCACCGACATATCAGCCTTGGTGTCGGACGCCACGGCAACTGCACCCACGATCTCGATGCCGGGGTCGCGGGCAAGGTCCTCGAGGGCCTTCTCACCAGGGCCCTTGCCTTTCTTTCCATGATCGTCGAACATGACTATCACGGGCTCCACCGGAGCCTGTTTCACCATCCCCGCAAGCCTGTCACCGTCAGTGTGCGTCGGGGTCCCGGCGGATCGCTCGATACAGTGCAGACCGAGGTTGTGGGCGGCCTGCCTCACCGCCGCCTTCGCCCTGCCGTCCCCGTCTGTCACCACGATGACCTTCTTTTTCGCCAAGCCTGCATCACATCCTCACGCTTTTGGATTGGCTATGAGCGCCACGAGCGCCCCGAAGAACACGGCCACTGCGATGCCCATTCCCGTGTACTCGAACACGCCTGTGAAGAGCCCGAGAATTCCCATCCTTTTCGCCTCTGCCAGCGCACCCCTGGCGATGGACGCCCCGAAACCCGACACCGGCGTCAGAGCGCCGGCTCCGGCGAATTCCAGCAGCGGCTTGTAAAGGTCGAAACCCGCTGCAATCGCCCCGGCGACCGTCAGGAGCACGAGCATGTGGCCAGGGGTGAGGTTGGTGAAGTCCAGGATGAGCTGGCCTATGGCGCATATGGCGCCTCCCACGAGAAACGCGAATAAGTAGGTCACAACCTCGCCTCCGTTTTCACGTTCCACGTTTCGCTGTTCGCGTCATACCTCTCGCGTCTCAAGCTTCGATCGCCACGGCGTGCGCGATACAGGGAATGGACTCGCCCTGCTGGAAGCTCAAGGGGCTCATGAGCGCCCCCGTGGCGATGAGGAGCACATTCCTGTATGTGCCCTTCTCCATCTCCTTCAGCACGTGCCCGAACGTCACCACCGCGGAACACGCGCACCCGCTGCCCCCGGCTCCCACGCGCTGGGACTTTGTATCGAACACCATGAGCCCGCAGTCTCTGTAGTTGTCGCCGAGTTCGACGCCGTTATCCCTCACGAGTTCCCTGAGCATCTCACTGCCGAACGAGGCGAGATCCCCTGTGAGGATGAGGTCGTAGTCGCTGGGGCCCCGGCCCGTGTCGTCGAAATGGGCGAGCAGCGTATCGGCCGCGGCGGGGGCCATGGCGCCGCCCATGTCGTTGATGTCCTTCGAACCGAGGTCCGTCACCTTGCCCGTAGTAGCCCATGTCACCTTCGGCCCGACACCGGACGATGCCAGAAGCGCGGCTCCTGCGCCCGTGACCGTATACTGCGATGTGGTTTTGCGCTGGATGTTGAGCTCTATAGGGTAACGATACTGGCGCTCTGCCGTCTGGTAGTGGCTGGAGCACGCCACCAGCACGTAATCGGCGAACCCGCCGTCGATGACCATGCCCGCAAGGGCAAGACTCATGGCGCACGTGGAACAGGCCCCATAGACCCCGAAGTACGGGATGGCAAGCTGTCTTGCGGAGAAGCCCGCCGAGATTACCTGGTTGAGCAGGTCCCCCGCAATGTAGTAGTCCACCATGCTCTTCTCTATCTTGGCGCGCTCGATGGCGATCCTCGAGGCCTGCTCCAGTATCTTCGTCTCGCTTCGCTCTGGAGTCCTCTCGCCGTAAGCATGGTCCGGCAGGACGACGTCGAAATCAGCGGCCAGCGGCCCTTTGCCTTCCACCGGACCCGCAATGGTCCCGGTGCCCACGATTATGGGAGGGCTCGCGAACCTGACGGTGCTCTTGCCCACCTTTTTGGCTGCCACGGTCCACCGCCCCCTGTCATGGCGAGGTCATGAACTTGATGAACGCGACCACGACCCCGGCGAGGGTGCCATACACGATGACCGGGCCCGCGATGAGGAACATCTTTGCACCCATGCCAAGCACCCATCCTTCGCGCTTGTAGTCCATGGCCGCGGCAACGATGGTGTTGGCAAACCCGGTGATGGGCACCGCCGCCCCGGCGCCGGCGAGCTCGCCGAGCTCATCGTAGATCCCGAGCCCTGTGGCGATCACCCCCACCAGGATCATGACCGCAAGGGTGGGCGCCGAGGCCGCGTCGAGATCCAGACCGCGCGACATGAAGAACCTGAGCACCAGTTGCCCCAGGACGGCTATGGCACCGCCGACCACGAAGGCGACCAGCACATTGCGCAGGTAGCGAGGCCTTGGTTTCTTCTTCTGGACAAGCTCCTTGTACGCAAGCTGCCGCCTCTTCTCCTCCTGAGCAGCCTGGGTCATGTGGGGCAGGCTAGACACCTGCTTCTTGGCCTTCTGAGATGCCACCTCTTGCATCCCTCCACCATCCGGGCGGGTCGCTTTTCACTGTGTCCCGTCCACCGCGAACGCAATGTGAACATCGGCTTTATACTTGGTGATCTTGCCGTTGTCCACGGACGCCGTCATGTTCGTCACCTCAACCCCGGTGATGTTCCTGACGGTCTGCGACGCGGCGCGGACGGCCTGGTTCACTGCGTCCTCCCAGCTCGTGGAGGATTCCCCCATGAGCTCGACTATCTTGACTACTGGCATACCTTGACGCCCCCTTTCTCCCAACTAATTATGCTCACAGCCCAGGGCTTTAATTCCCTGGCCGTAGCCGGGAGCAGGGCGCGATGAAAACTCAACGCCCCGCACACGCGGTGCAGGGCGTTGTGCCGTTCGCATTCCTCGGCGCCCGTCACTGGGAGGGCCAGGTGCGGATTCCTAAGTAGATCGCCATAAATTCGCGCTACTTTTCAGCGCGCAAGTCCTGCCCAGGGTTGCCGGTGTTGCACTCCGGGGACGGCGCGTGCGGTGAGATGCGTTCGAATTTGGCGCTCAAGGCTAGCCAAATTCCAGGCGCCCCGCCCTAGCAAGCACCGGCAACCCCGACACCCTCAGGAGAAGTGGCGCGAACTTATGGCGCCACACTTAGACCACTGCGCAGGCACTGGCAACGCGGCGGTGCGAGGCGGTCACCGCCGTGGAGGAGTCAATGGACCACTATACGAGCACAGGCAACCTTGGGCTTGCTGAGGAAGCCGCGCAAACTCCTGAATCTGCAAGCCTGCAAGCCTGGACTCGCACCAGCTCACACCAGCTCCTCCCTGAGCCGGCGAAGCGCGCGGTGCTCGATCTTGGAGACCTGCGGCTGCGATATGCCCAGGATCCGGGCGACCTCCGTTTGCTTCATCTCGTCGAAGAACCGCAATCTGAGGACCGCCCGCTCCGAAGGGGTCAGCCGCGTCATGGCCTGCTGGAGGGCGATAGACTCCACCTTGTCATCGGTGAAAGACCTCTCCTCCGCAAGCTGGTCCTCGAGCGGGCCAGGGCTGTCGCCCGAGATGGGCTCCGATAGCGAGGCAACCGGCTGAAGGGCTTCCTGGGTCTCCACGACCTCCTCGCGGGATAGGCCGGTCTCCGACGCGACCTCCTCCACCGTCGGCTCACGCCCGAGAGCGCTGCGAAGGCGCGCCCTCGTCGCCTCGACTCTGGACGCCCTCTCCCGCAGCGTTCTTCCCACTTTCACCGTTCCAGTGTCGCGGAGATGCCGCCGGATCTCCCCCATGATGACGGGGACGGCGTACGTCGAGAACCGAGTGCCAAGGGACGCGTCAAACCTGTCAGCGGCGTGCAGAAGGCCCAGGCACCCCACCTGGAACAGGTCTTCGGGGTCAGTCGTCCGTTCCAGGAAGCGGCTGACGATGCTCATTACGAGCCGCAGGTTCCGCGAGACGAGCTCCTCGCGGGCCCTTGCGTCTCCAGCGCGGATGCGCCCAGCAAGCTCCCGCACCTCCTCGTCGGAGAGCAGGGGCGTGTCGGGGAACCGCATGTGTTCAAGCCCCGCGTTCATGCTCCTCGCTCCCTGTCATGCGTGGGGCCTTCTTCATGGTAACCCGCACCCCGGCTCCGGGCCTGGATGTGACGTCGAGTTGGTCGGAGAGAGCCTCCATTATGGTGAAACCCATCCCCATGCGGTCGGGCGACGTGGTGAAAGCCGGTTGGCGGGCCTGCTCCACGTCGGGGATGCCGCGCCCCGTGTCCTCGACGGTGATCGTGAGAATGCCGTCTTCGATAGAGCCGTGAACGCGCACGAGCCCGCCGGGGTTATCATACCCGTGGAGCACGACGTTGGAGACGGCCTCGGAGACTATGAGCTTGATGTCGTCGATCTCCTCCATGGTGAAGGAATCGATCTGCGATGCGAAGCACGCCACCGCAACCCTGGCGAACTCCACGTTCTGCGCGATGGCCGGAAACTCGAGGGTCATGTGGTTCGTCGTACCCATGCGCCTACACCCCCGATGCCCGTGCCCAAGCCTCGTCCTCGCTCTCGCACACCGGGATGATGCTCGTGAGGCCCGAGAGTTCGAAGACCTTTCGGACCTGCGGGGACGGCGCCACCGCGATGAGCCCGCCGCCGTGCGTGCGAAGCCTCTTGTATCTTCCCAGGATGACGCCCAGGCCGGAGCTGTCGATGAACGTGACGTCGCGCAGCACCAGGAATATGCTGATGATATCGGGCTTTTCGTCGAGTTCCTCCTCAACCTTCGCTCGGAACTCGGGGGCGGTGCCAAGGTCGAGCTCTCCCGAGAGGTGCACCACGAGAACGTTGCCGATAGCCCTGGTCTCAGTCCTCATGCGAAGCCCTCCTGCTAAATCACACCATTGGTTCGTCCTTAGCCTTCTCTATTCTCCGGCCTCTCGCCGAGTCCTCCCGGGGGCACCAAAAAAGCGCCCCATCGCCGGGGCGCCCGGAAGGCGAAGGTTCCGTGGACCTGCGCCTGAGTAGATCGCCACAAGTTCGCGATACTCTTCAGCGGGTGAGTCCTGTCCAGGGTTGCCGGTGTTGCCCTCCGGGGACGGCGCGTGCGGTGAGATGCGTTCGAATTTGGCGCACGGGCTAGCCAGATTCCAGGCGCCCCGCCCTAGCAAGCACCGGCAACCCCGACGCCGTCAGGGAAGGTGGCGCAAACTTATGCCGCCATACTTAGTCCTTGCCTACGCGGAAGAGCGCTCGCAGGAGGTTGCGGGTGGCGCGTAGCACCACACTGAACACGTTGCCGCGCTTCACCTCCTCGGCCGCCACCAGGTCGACGCGGGCGATCTCCGTTTCGTCCTCCAGCTTCGCCACAAGGTCCCCCACCTTCTGACCCTTCTGCACGGGAGCGTTCACCCTGTCGGGGAGGCTCATCTCGCTCTTTACCTTACCCTCCTCGCCCCGGCGCACCACAGCCACAAGAGGGTCCTTCGCGATGATGTCGACCTTCTCCACGACGCCCCGGGCCACGTTGAGCTGCGCCAGGACCTGGCCTTCGGAGGCGATCTCCACGCCGGCGTAGTGCCTGAACCCGAAGTCGAGGAGGGCCGACGCCTCCTTGAAGCGGAGCTGGGAGTCGGCCACGTTGAGCACGACGGAGATGAGCCGGAGACCGCCCCTTTTCGCGGTGGCCGCGAGGCAGTAGCCTGCTTCCTCGGTGAACCCGGTCTTGAGTCCGTCGGCTCCTTCGTAGAACTTGACGAGCCTGTTGGTGTTCACGAGGATGTTCTTGCCTCCGCGCACATAGTCGATCCACGTGGTGAACCACTCATGCACCCTCGGGTGGCGAAGAAGGGCCCGCGACATGATGGCGATGTCGCGTGCGGTGGTGTAATGATCCTTGTGGGGGAGGCCACTGCAGTTGGCGAAATGGGTGCCTGTCATCCCGAGTTCTCGGGCGCGCTGGTTCATCATGTCTACGAAGATCTCCTCGCTCCCGGCGATGTGTTCGGCAACGGCCACGCTCGCGTCGTTCGCGGAGACGATGGCGATGGCTTTCATGAGGTCGGCAAGGGCCATCTCCTCACCAACCTCGAGCCAGATCTGAGACCCTCCCATCTCCATGGCGTGCTCGCTCGCGACCACCATGTCGTCGAGTTTGGCCTTACCCTGCTCTATGGCCTCCATCACGAGGAGCATCGTCATGATCTTCGTAATGCTGGCGGGTGCCATCTTCCTGTCGGGCTCCTTTTCGAACAGGACCCTGCCGGAAGTGGCTTCCATGAGGATCGCCGAGCCTGCGGTGATGGGCATGCTCGGGGCCGGCCCGGGTTGCTTCTCCTGCGCGGCCACACAGGCCGGGGCTCTGCCTCCCCACAGGTATACTCCAGCGATCAGAACGACAGCGATGGCGACGCCCGCCGCTATCCTCCGTGCGCGCACCTTCCATCCCCTCCCGCACCGTCAGGGGCTATCGCAGGCCCTTCTTCAGTGAGGTACATATTCGGGCGGATGCAGGTATATGCCCGAATCCGCCCAGAGGGGACGACCCAGTACTACTTTGTCAGATACGAAATCCCAACCGCTTTCGTGGGCCTGGCGGGCTTGTCCGGCAGGGTGACTCCCGGCCCTGGTGGCCCGGCCCTGGTGGTCCGGCCCTGGTGGCCCTCGACTTGACCCCGCGGTTCGCGCAAGACCGTTCCCGGAAGATCCGTGATGTACGGAACGGGTGGGGAGGAAAGAGTGACGCGTAGCACCGGTCCCCTTGCACGCGTGACACAGGGAACGGGTCAGGACCGGACCGGTGATGTACACCAGTGGACGGCTCCCAAGCGTGATGTGCGGAACGGTTGGGGAAGGACCCGTGATGTACGTAACCCGTCCCGCTTCGACGAGTGACGTGTGGAACACTTCGTGGGGGATCCGTGACGCAGGGAACGAATAGGGCGGCAGTGATGATGCTCGTCACGAATCAGGCCCGAATGCGTGACGTATGGAACTCTTCTTGAGGAACCTGTGACGGAGGGAACGGATAAGGCGGGAACGATGACGCACGTCACCGATTGACTGCTGATGCGTGACGTGCGGAACGGCAAGAGCCCGACGAGTGACGCACGTCACGCGCCCCCTGGCACATGTGACGTTGGGAACGCGTATGGCCGTGACGGGTGATGTGCGTCACCCGATAGCTGTCAACGATGACGCGGGGAACGCTTAGCGAAACACGCGTGACCTACGTCAACCGTCAACTGAAGCGACTGAATAGTCAAGCAGCGGCAATACCACGAGATCCATACGTAACAGAGTAGTGCTAAGCGCCGATGACCTGCTTGATGAGGCGTGGCGGCGACGAAGCCGTCTGGGAAAGCTCATACGCGGAAGCCACGAGGTGCGAGGCTTCGTCGATGTTTGACCGGTTATTCGTGTGTAACGTGGCCAGGGGTTCGCCCTCCACCACCCGGTCGCCGATCTTCTTCGCCACGACAAGCCCGGCAGCCGGGTCCACCGGCTCGTCCTTGACCCGGCGGCCCGCGCCCAGTATCATCGCGGCAACCCCGACCTGCTCCGCGTTGATGGCCGTCACGTAACCTGTCCCAGAACTCGGCACGGGGGCGGTGTGGCTTGCGTGCGGGAGGATCTCAGGGCGCTCGGCGACGCTTGCATCCCCGCCCTGCGCTGCTACGAACTGGGCGAACCTGGCGAGGGCGGCTCCCCTCTCGAGCAGACCCATGAGGATCTCCCTGGCCCGGCCCGTATCCGGGGCCGTCCCTCCGAGCACCAGCATCAGAGATCCCAGGGTGAGACACAGCTCGACAAGGTCGGGCGGGCCCGACCCGCGCAGAGTGTCGATGGCCTCCCTGACCTCCAGCGCGTTGCCCACCGCGCGGCCGAGCGGCTGGCTCATATCGCTCACCACGGCCGCCGCCCTGCGCCCGGCGCCTTCCACTATGTCCACCATGAGGCGCGCGAGGGCGAGCGCCTCGTCCTCGGACTTCATGAACGCCCCGCTGCCCACCTTGACGTCGAACACGATGGCATCGGCGCCGCATGCAAGCTTCTTACTGCACACGCTGCTTGCGATGAGAGGCATGCTGTCAACGGTGGCGGTGACATCGCGCAGGGCGTACAGCTTCTTGTCGGCCGGCGCCACTGCAGCGGTCTGCCCGACCACGGCTATTCCGATGGAGTTCACGTTTCTCACGAAAACGTCCTTTGGCAGGTCCACGCGGAACCCCGGGATCGACTCGAGCTTGTCGAGGGTGCCGCCAGTGTGACCGAGCCCGCGGCCTGACATCTTCGCCACCGGCACCCCGGCCGCCGCCACGAGCGGTGCCAGCACGAGGGTGGTCTTGTCCCCGACCCCGCCCGTGCTGTGCTTATCCACCTTGATGCCGCGGATCGGGGAGAGGTCCACCGTCTCCCCTGACTTTGCCATGGCGATCGTGAGGTCGCGCGTCTCACGCACGCTCATTCCCTGGAAGAACACGGCCATGCACCATGCCGCCATCTGGTAGTCGGGGATGTCCCCGCGTGTGAACCCGTCCACGAGAAAGGTTATCTCGTCCCGGGACAGTTCCTCGCCGCGCCTCTTCTTGAGGATGATGTCGTAAGGCCTCATTTCGCGCCCTTCCTTCCTGCCTCCGCGCCGGCCGCCGCGGTCTCACTAACGTCAGCGGTCCGCGCCGCAGCCGGGATCGCTGTCGCGGACGCAGTCGCGGTCGCGGTCGCGCTCGGGGTTGGGGTCGGGGTCGGAGCACCTCTGCGTGCGCCCGCCCCCCTTGCCCTCGGGTGAGCGGCATCATATATCTCTTTCAGTTTGCCCCTGGCAAGGTGGGTGTAGACCTGGGTGGTCGCTATGTCCACGTGCCCTAGCATCTCCTGGACCGACCGGAGGTCGGCGCCGTTCTCTAGGAGATGCGTCGCGAAGCAGTGGCGCAGCGTATGAGGGGTTACGTGCTTCTGTATGCCCGCCTTCGCCGCGTACGCCTTGATGATCTTCCAGAATCCCTGTCTTGTCATCCTCCTGCCACGCGCGTTCACGAACAGGGCGTTCTCAGCGCGGCTTCTCACCAGCTTCGGCCTGGCGGAGCGAAGGTAGGCCTCCACCCATCCCGACGCCACGCGGCCCACGGGGATGATCCTCTCCTTGGACCCCTTCCCCAGGCACCTCACGTAGCCCATCTCCACATTCAGGTCACCGATGTCGAGCGACACAAGCTCCGACACGCGCATGCCGGTGGCGTACAGCACCTCCAGCATTGCCCTGTCGCGCACTCCCGCCGGAGTGTGCGTGCCGGGCATCTCGAGAAGCCGCCCGACCTCCTCCAGGCTGAGCACCCCTGGCAGGCGCCGCTCCTGCTTCGGAGACCCCAGGTTCACCGTGGGGTCGTGCTGGATCTTTCCCTCGCGGTCGAGGAACCTGTAAAGGCCCCTGATGGCCGCAAGCTGCCTGCAGATGCTCGACGTGGCCTTTCCTTGCCGCCTGAGGTGCGCAAGGTATGCCATGATGGTGTCCTGGGTGACCTCGTCGAGGCCGCTGCCTTCAGACTCCTCCACAAACGCCGCGAACTGACTGAGGTCCCTGGCGTACGATTCCAGGCTGTTCTGTGCAAGCCCCCGCTCCACCCCGAGATACGCGAGGAACTCATCCAGAAGGACCACGCCGCCCCGCCTCCGCCGCGGGACGAATCCAGAGCTACCATGCTGTCCCGCTGTTTCCAGTATAGCACGCTGGGGCGGCATCCGCAATTTCCCATAACTTGTGGGCGAAATTCCGTCAAAGCGCATCGCGCTCGGGGCACCATCCCCAGATCCGTCGTCGGACAGAGCCCGGCACCTGCAACCTGAATCCCTCTGGAAGACCCGCGCGGGTTTCTTATCCGACCGCTTACGTTGCGCAGAATAGGTACCCGGATGCTCAGAGCAGGTACCTCGACACCAGTTTGATGAACACAGGGGCCACGTAGGTCTCCACGGCGCTCCCGAGGACGAGGAGGAGCGCGGCACCGGCGGACACGATGACCGTGAAGAGGAACTGCGGGTAAATGGGGACGCGCTTGTGGCTCAGCCTGTCCTGGGCGAGGGCCGCTGCGAATGCGAGCGACACCTCGCACCCGGCGAGTATCGCAGGGATGATGAAGATGTTCTGGGGAAGCACCGACACCGCGGCGAGCACGACGCCTCTCGCGGCCATCTCGTCGACGAGGAAGCCCACGGTGAACCCGATGACAAAACCCCTGAGGAAGAGGAGCACCAGGATGCCGGGGGCGCCGATGACCGAAAGCCCCAGCACCAGCGCGAGGAAGATGGTCTTGAGATTGTTGTACAGCGCCTGCCGCGAGGCGGCCGCCCCACCTACCTGGCCGGGCCCGCCGAACCCCCTGAAGAATACCATGAGATCCTCAGCGAGTTCGGCCTTCTGGCTCCCAGGAAGCACCTTCACCGACAGCGAGCCGAAGATGACGCCCATCAAGAAGATGAGCATTACCAGGACGAGGACGGGTAGATGCCGCCTCGGGGAATCGCCGGAAGGCACCAGGGAGCGGGAATCGTCCAGCATCGCACGATCCTCCTTCGGACCACCTCCTTAGATATGTATGTCCACCATGCTTCCATTATTCTCAGCCCGCAATAACCTCGCACCCCGCGAGTGGCCGCGAGGTTCCCCGTCCACCGTCGTCGCGGTCGCCATACAGACACGCCGCCACAGCGCCCCCAAAGCGGTCCCCGCTGTTATGAGATGCAACGCCATCCCTGCAAGAAGCGGGACTGTCGAGAGGCACCAGTCCAGGGAAAACTGTTGAAGTGCCTAGTGAAGACTAGTGGATCGTACAGGAGGAAGTCTGAGGATTTAGCCGAAGTGCCTTTGCAGCCAGGGGAGTTGGATGTCCAGTGCCCGCTGCAGCACCGTGGACAATCAGTCAGCGGAGGTGGTGCATGGCACAGTGCGGCTCAGTCGTGATTGTGTCAGGCGGGGAACCACTGCTTTACGACAAAATCCTCGAAATCCTCGACTTTTGTCGCGGGCTCGTACCTGCCCCTGGATGTTAAGGGAATAGTCAATGCAGTTCTCAACCGTGGCTGCGGACCAACTGTCGGCTCACAGCCGGTACATCAAGGGAGCCGGTGTGGGGGTAAGGCACGGATGATCCGAAACAAGGTCTTGATATGAGGAAGCCATTGCCGCAAACAACGGGGGGCGTAACGTTGCTGATCCTTGACCAGGCACAAACAAATGTCATGATAGTTACTGGAGGCTAAGTAAGGAGGCAGAAATACTCCCGAATCTTGGCATGGGTTGCCAGTGATTGCACGAGGGGCGTCAAAATCCGGTCATTCTCCCGACGGGCCGGATTATGTCAAGGCGCCCCGCTTAAGGCGCCGTCCCCGGGTGCAACACTGGCAATCCACCAGATGTTGGCAAACTGAGAGGAACCAACGAACCCTCACTCAGCCTACCTGCAACCTCTATACCTAGCCTAGCCATGGAATGCCTAATCGCCGTTTTGGGAGGGTGATGACGCTGGCACCCATACGAGTAGTAAGAGCCGACCGATGCATAGGGGCCACCACGGTGCTAGCGGCCATTCTGCTATCATTGGTGGTTCCCTCCGAGGGCAAAGAGGGAACAAACCTGTTGTCACTGCCTGAGGATCACACCAGATGGTCCGCAACAATAAGAGTTGACTCCGACATGACACTCATGCCCCTGGAGGCAGCAGAATACCTTGGGACGGTCGCGCGCGAGGCCTCCGCGCGTGTCAACAAGCTTCTCGGAGTCGATCCTGAAGCTGTAGGGGAGGTTGTGGTGCGGGTCGTGCGGGGCCCACTGTTCTTCGAGGGCGACATTGGAGGCTCAGCTGGTGGCATACATATCTATACTGGGAACGATTTGACGACATCAGACATCACAAGGCCTTCTGCGCGGTTTTTGCTCGCGCTCGAATATACGCGAGTGGCCCTGGAAAGGACCTGCAAAGCCGTCCGTCGGAGTTCCGTGAACGGCCTCTATAGCGGCATCGTGGTGGCGGTTGCCGACACTGTGTACCCAGGCTTTGGCGATTTTCCAGTACGCGATCCGCACAGAGTGAGTGCAGGGTTACTAGTGCTGAACAAGCTGCACATTCCTACGACAAGCGACTTCTGGATGTATAGCTTCACTGTCGGGGGATCGTTCTGCAAGTATCTCATCGAGCGCTTTGGACCGCGCAAGATCCTTGAACTGTATTCAGAGCTAAGGGCAGGAACGGGAATAGACAAGGCGCTGATGAATGTATACGGCGAGCCTCTCGATGTGGTGGAAGGGACCTGGAGATCCTTCCTGAGAAGCATTGCTGAGCAAGACCCTGAAAGGCTCGCCGGCCTAGCAGACTTAATGCTGCGTCTTGACAGACTGTGGGTGACCCGGGCCAAAGCGCTATACCTTGCCGCGCAGATGGAACTCGCACTCCCCGAACGGATACAGGTTCTCGCGCAGCTGGTAGACGTCGCATTGGTGGAAACGTATGAGGCGCCTGTTGCAACTCCTTCAATAACACGCGCCCAGCAACTGGTAAGTCAGTACTCCCTGGCTGTGCAGTCGTGGCACGAAGCACTTGAGGAGCTGTGGCTCCGGGTGGCTCTCCCCTTTCGAGCTGACTCGACGAACTACGAGGACATGCTGGACGCTGCAGAACATGTAAGAGAGCTGGGCATGGGTCTTGGCGCGGGCGATCTTGTTGAGAAGGCCGAGGAATACATGGAGCTCTTGAGACAGAAGAGAGCAACCAACTGACATTGCACGTACCCGAGGACAGGGGCTGCCGGTGCTTGCACGGCTATGCCCCCCGACGGGATTCGGTTGCCTGCACGGCAAAGCAGTAACACTCAGTCGGCATCTGCCAGGGCCTTTCCGTAGTGCCCGCCTCCGCCGGCGAGGAGGGGCAGGGTGCCTTCGCGCGCCCGGATGATGAGGTGCGCGGCCTTCTCCCCGACCACGGCGGCTATATCCTTTTCGCTCGCATCGTGGAGGATGGCCATCTCGCTCCCGAACTCCTGGATGAGCCTGTCTATGGACCTCGGGCCTATCCCCGGCACGAACTCCAGGGGCACCTGGTACTGGTAGGGCGGCCTGTGCGCCGGGTGCCTGGGCTCGGGGTAGTCCTGGATCTGGACGATCCGGTCGAGCACGCCCATGACCACGGGCGAATCGGGGCAGCTTGGGCACGAGACCGCCGGGGGGTCCACGTCGCGCAGCGTTTCGTCGCACGCAGGGCAGTATGTGCGATGGTACTTGCCAAGCCTGGGGTCGAGGCCGAAGTTGCGCCGAACGCGCCTCCCGTCCTTCCGGGCGAGCGCCTTCATGACCTCGTCGAAGCTGGGGGCATCGAGGAGCATCTCGTTGTATTCCCTGCCGATCTTGGGCAGCGAATGGCAGTCCGAGTTCGAGAGGAACGTGAGGTCCCCGAGCTCGGCGATGGTGTCTGCGAGGTCAGTGTCGGCCGAAAGGCCAAGCTCGATGGCGGGGATGCGCGCCAGGATCTCCGGCGGGAACGCCTCAGAGAGGCGGCGCACGCAGTTGCCGTAGATGCTCTTGTGCGGCGAGAACGCATGGGCCGGGAGCGGCACCCCGCCTTCCTCGTGTGCCATCTCGTAGAGGCCCCGGGCGGGCATGCCGCACCTCGGGGTGCTCATGTTGATGTTCGCCACGCACTTCGCAAGGCGCCTGGAGAACCGCTTGACCCGGGCGAGATCCCTGAAAAACACCAAATGATGGCTGCTCCCGCCATCCTCCTCCCTCGTTTCGACCTCGCTTGCGAGAAGCACCGTGACCCTGTCGCGGTAGCCCACGCCGCCACCCGGGATCTCGGCCATCTCGCCGGAATCGAGGAGCCTTTCGATGTCCTCGATGACCCGTGGAGACGCAGCGTCGGCGATGCCCACCACATCGATTCCCTTCCGGTGGAAGCACTCCTTCGCTATGTTCCCGAAGGTGAGGTTCCTGGCGCCGGACACCTTCACAGGGCGGCCGCGGCTATCGCGGCCGATGTGAACGTGAAGGTCCACGAAGAACCGCTTCAACTCCACCTAAATGATCCCCCTCGACATCGCCACGAATAGCCCGAGGAGTGTCTTGCCGTCGCAGATCTCTCCCCTCGCTATCATCTCGTCCAGCCCGGCGCGGGGCACCCGCCGGGTCTCGATGATCTCATCCTCCTCCGGCCTGTCCTCTCCCGCGGCAAGGTCCCTGGCGAAGAAAAGGTACAGCACCTCGTCGCAGAAACCAGGGGATGTGTAGAACGGCACAACCTGCTCAAGGACCGCCGCCCGGTAGCCGGTTTCTTCTTCGAGCTCGCGCGCGGCGCACTCACGCGGGTCCTCGCCCGGGTCGAGCTTTCCGGCGGGGATCTCCCAGAGGGCCGACCGGACGGGGTACCTGTATTGCCGGACGAGGATCACCGAACCGTCGCGGTCCACCGCCACCACCGCGACCCCGCCCGGGTGCTCCACCACCTCGCGCCGCGAGCGCTTGCCCGAGGGAAGCTCGACGTCGTCAACGCGCAAGGTGACGACGTTCCCCCGATACACCACCGTTGAACCCACCTGTCTCTCCACAAGGCGCGACTCGTCCAATGTGAATCCCTCCGAATTATGGGCCGATGGCATCAAACGGCCCGAAGGTGCGTATCCTGTTATCGGGCTCGGTACGGGTTCTCAAGTTCGCCAAGCCCTGCCGGCGGATCCCGGGTTCCCGGTACCAGCGGTTCACCAGGAGGGCTCGCTGGGAGGGCCGCCCCGGCAGTGCGGTGCCGTGGAACACGGCAAGTCCGTGGGAAAGGCGCGGGAGTCTCCGAATTCACATCCGGGGGGCATATCCAGGTATGACCATAGTTGTGCAGGAGCGCGCCATCTGGATCGCGGGGAAGCCCCGCGAGATCCTCCAGGCTCTCGCCCTTCTCTCCAAGGGCCACACCACCCTCGGCGACCTGCTCTCGTCGCCCCGGAACCGTTGAGATCCTCCTCATCAGGTAGCGGACGCGATCTTGCCCGCCAGCACGCCCGCTGCGCCCGCCGCCAGGAAGAAGGCGGGGTCATCATCCAGCCCCCGCCCCATGGTGCTGACGCGAATACCGTCGCGCCTCAGCCGCTCGACAGCCGGGCGTCCGTCGTCGACAAGGACGACGTGGCGCCGGTCTATCCCGTCCCCGGCAAGCTGCGCCCTGAGATGGCGCCACTCATGGTGCCGCTCCAGCTCCGGCACGACAACGAGGCACCTTGCCTGGGCCACCTTCGACAGCACCGTAAGCGTGTGATGGCTCACCCCGTAATGCCTCTCCCGTCCGTCGGAGAAGCTCACCCGCGGCGCGACGACCGGCGTTCCTCCCAGAGAATACGCCGCGTTGGCCGCTTCCCCCTGCTGGATCCCGGAAAACCCGTATTTCGTGCCTGTCCCGGCCTGCCCCGGGCCCATCGCAACGATGATGGCGTCGCCCTCCGCGCATGCCCGCGCCGCGGCGAGGGCCGAATAGAGGCTCACCGCCTCGAGGTCCCCGCCGAACGCATGGCCGCACGTGATGACGCAGTCAAGAAGGCCTTTTTCGCGCAACTCGGGCACGAGCCTGCTGTACGCAAGAGGAAGGGCCCCGCCGTCTGTCATCACGTACACCACCCGCACCCTGTCGCCAGCGGTCTCCCTTATCCCAGCGGCGACCGGTGCGATCATGCTGTGGATCTCGCAGGCCACCACGGGGGTGCCCTCCAGCGACGAAAAGGACTCCACCGCCCTCCGGTAGGGGCTTGCCTCCTCCTCCACGGCGAGGCACCGGACCTGCATCGGCGTGTAGCGGACCTTCATTATGTGGCCCGCTCCCGGCGCCATGTCGAGGCCCTCCCTCCCGGCCACCCACATCACGAAATGATGGCCTCCGGTGCCGAGGCCGAGCTCGACCGCGGTGGTGTTCAGGACGACCTCGTCGCCGGGCGCGCACGGACCGGTGAGCGCCTCGTAGCACATGGCCTCGGCGGCCTTGCCTTCACACACGACGTCGGCCTTCAGCACCCCTCGGCCGAGCGACGTCACCGATTTCACCACGCCCGTCCTCGCCCTTATCATCACCGTTCCACCAGCGAGCCTCCTTGCAGGGATACGCCGCTTTCTGTCGTATCTCGCATTAGAATATGTTCCCCGCACCAGGGGCAGTATACTCCGTAGTAGCCAGGGGGAGTCAGTGTGAGCAGGTGGCAGTTCTGGATCGCTATCTTCATCGCCCTCGCGCTCGCAGGGTGGTCGGTGGGGGTGTCCACGAGGCTCACCCGCGACCTTGCGCGCGTGGAGAAGGACCTCGACCGCGCCTTTACCGACCTCGCGGCGCTGTCGAAGCGCGTCTCCGAGATGAAGGCAGCCGTTCAGCCCCACCCCGCCGCCGAGGTGACCGTGTACTACGCGCGGACCGCACAGACCGATTCCTATCTCGTCCCCGTCAGGGCGACTGTTCCTGCGGGGACCGACGCCATGCGGGGGGCGCTCGAGCTTCTCGCGAAGGGACCAGCGCCTGAGACGGGCCTCGAGAGGCTCATTCCAGAGGGGACCCGGGTGCTCGGCGTCAGCACAAGCGGTGATCTCGCCACCGCCGACTTCTCAAGCGAGATCCGCACCCGCTTCCCCGGCGGCAGCCGCACCGAGGAGCTTCTGGTCTGGTCCATCGTCAACACCCTGACGGAGTTCCCGGGGATCGCGAGGGTGCAGATCCTCGTAGACGGCAAAAGAGAGGAGAGCATCGGCGGCCACGTGGGCATCGATGCTCCCCTTGAGAGAAACCCTGGTCTCATAAGGCCTCAATAGCCCCAAGTCTCACCCCGCCTTGAGCGCTGCGGCCGCGATATCCATTCCCCGTGCGATGGCCTTCTGGTTGAGCGGGATGAGCCCGTGGCGGCGCTCCGGGAGCACCTTCTTCATCGCCTCCAGCACTGTGTCCACGCTCACCACGCCTGTTACGCCAAGGTATGCCCCGAGAGCGACCATGTTCGCGACCCTGACGTCCCCGATCTCGTCGGCTATCTGGTTGGCCGGCACAGCGACCACCCTGACATCGTTCCTCGCCGGCTTCACGTCCACGAGAGAGCTATTATAGATGATGAGCCCGCCCGGCCTCACCATCCCCTGGAACTTCTCCAGGGACGGCCTGTTCATCGCCACCACGCTCGTGGGCTCGCTCACGAGGGGTGAGGCGATCTCCTTCTCCGACACGGCCACACCGCAGTTGGCGGTGCCGCCGCGCATCTCAGGGCCGTACGAGGGCATCCATGTCACGTTACGGCCCTCCATCATCCCGGCGTATGTGACGAGCTGCCCCATAAGGAGCACGCCCTGCCCACCGAACCCCGCGAAGATGACCTCCTCGTGCATGGCTAGCCCACCTCCGGAACCCTGGTGTATTCCCCGAGCGGGTAGTACACGGCCATCTTGTCGTCCACCCACTTGAGGGCCTCAACGGGGGTCATCCCCCAGTTCGTGGGGCACGTGGACAGGAACTCCACCAGGCTGAAGCCCCTTCCCTCGAGCTGCGTCTCGAACGCCTTCTTCACAGCGCGTCTGGCCTTGGCAACGTTGGCGGGGCTCGTCACGGACACCCGGGCGATGTACGCAGCCCCTGAGAGCGACGATAAAAGCTCGCAGACCCTTATGGGATGACCGGCCACTTCAGGATCCCGTCCCCTCGGAGATGTGGTGGTCTTCTGACCGGGGAGGGTCGTGGGGGCCATCTGACCGCCGGTCATGCCGTATATGGCGTTGTTCACGAATATGACCGTGATTCTCTCGCCCCTCGATGCTGCGTGCACTATCTCGCCGGCTCCAATGGAGGCGAGATCGCCGTCCCCCTGGTAGGTGAAGACGACGGAATTCGGCGATGCACGCTTGATCCCAGTCGCCACCGCCGGCGCTCTCCCATGGGAAGCCTCAACGAAATCGCAATTGAAGTAGTCGTAGGCCAGTACCGCGCAGCCCACCGGCGAGATGCCCACGGTGCGTTCACGCACGCCTAGCTCGTCGATGACCTCGGCGATGAGGCGGTGAATGATGCCGTGGGTGCACCCTGGGCAGTAATGAGTCGGCACGTCGGCCAGCGCCTCGGGCCGCCCGAACACTTTCTGCATTCCTCACGCCCCCCTTTCCACGATCTTGACGATCTCGTCCAGTATCTCCCTGGGCGAGGGGCTCATGCCGCCGGTCCGCCCGTAGAAGTGCACAGGCTTCGTGTCGCCGAGGGCAAGCCTCACGTCTTCCACCATCTGACCGAGGCTCATCTCCACCACCAGCACATGCGACGCGCCCGCGGTTGCAGCGGCCAGGGCCTCGTACGGGAACGGCCACAGGCTTATCGGCCTGAAGAGCCCGACCCGCAGGCCCCGCTCCCTGGCCCTGTCGAGCGCCGCCCGGGCGATGCGGGCCGTGGTGCCGTAAGCCACCAGCACCACGTCGGCGTCCTCGGTCATGTGCGTGGCGTAACGCACCTGCTCCGCGGCCATCCGTCTATGCTTCTCCGCCAGGCGCAGGTTGTGCTTCTCCAGCTTCGCCGGGTCCAGGTAGAGAGATGTTATGATGTTCTTCGGCCGCCCCGCAGCGCCCGTGGCGGCCCAGGTCTTGGGCGGGAGATCCGCCCTCGGCGGCCGCTTCCGCATCTCCACCGGCTCCATCATCTGGCCGAGGATCGCGTCGCCGAGGATCATGACGGGGTTGCGATACATGTCGGCAAGGTCGAACGCCTCCATGGTGAGGTCCACGAGCTCCTGCACCGTGGACGGGCCGAACACCAGAAGGTGGTAATCCCCGTGGCCGCCCCCCTTCGTCGCCTGGAAATAGTCCGATTGCGCTCCCTGTATGCCCCCGAGGCCCGGGCCGCCGCGGACGATATTCACGACCACGCACGGAAGCTCAGCCCCGGCCATGTACGAGATGGCCTCCTGCATGAGGCTTATGCCCGGGCTCGATGACGTGGTCATGACCCGAGCTCCGGCGCACGCGGCGCCATACACCATGTTGCTCCCCGCGACTTCGCTTTCGGCCTGCAAGAACACGCCCCCGACCTCGGGCATGCGCCTCGACATATACTCGGGGATCTCGTTCTGAGGCGTGATCGGATATCCGAAGAAGCACCTGCACCCGGCCATTATGGCCGCCTCGGCCACCGCCTCGTTCCCCTTCATCAGGACCTTCCCTGCCATGCGCACCCTCCCTCCCTATCTGTAGACTTCAATGGCCACTTCAGGGCACATCCGGGCGCAGGCGGTGCAGGAGTTGCACCGCTCCTCGTCGGTGATGGTGGCCGGATGAAACCCCTTGCTGTTGAAGTGCTCAGCCATGGTCAGGACCTTTCTCGGACAGAAGGTCACGCACAGCTCGCACCCCTTGCACCTCTCCTCGTTAAACACGACCTTCGGCATCTCGCAAACCTCCTACCTGTACGCCTTAGCCTCCTCCTCGCCCCGCAGGACCCGGAGGCAGGCCTCGGCGAGCGCCTGCATCTCGTTCTCTCCCGGATACACCATTACCGGTGCTATGAAACTCACCCTGTCTCGTATCCAGTCCACGAGGCGACGCGAGTGTGCAAGGCCCCCTGTAAGGATTATAGCATCGATGTCTCCGGAAAGCACCACGGCGTACGCCCCTATCTCCTTCGCCACCTGGTAGGCCATGGCCTCGTAAACCAGCTTCGCGTGCTGGTCGCCTGCGTCGATGCGTCTCTCGACCTCGAGGGCATCGCTCGTCCCCAGATGCGCCACAAGGCCCCCTCCGCCGACCAACTTCTTCATCATGCCGTCCTCGGCGTATTTGCCCGAGAAACACAGTCCCACCACGCCGAGGGCTGGGAGCGCCCCGGCCCTCTCCGGGGTGAAGGGACCCTCGCCGTCGAGCCCGTTGCTCACGTCAACGACCCGCCCCTCGAGGTGGGCGCCGACGGTTATCCCGCCGCCCAGGTGCGCCACCACGAGGTTAACGTCCTCGTAGCGCGTCCCCATGTCCTTCGCCGCCCGCCTCGCCACGGCCTTCTGGTTCAGTGCGTGGAAGATGCTCCTCCTGGGGATCTCCGGTAGCCCCGAGAGCCTCGCCACCGGCCACAGCTCGTCAACGACAATGGGGTCGGCGATGTAAGCACGCACCCCCGCCCGTGCCGCGATCTCCCTCGCCAGAGGCGCCCCGAGGTTCGACGCGTGGGGCACCGAGCCGTTGTCGATGAGGTCGTGCACCATGGCGTCGTTGACCTCGTAGACCCCGCCCTCCACCGGCTTCAGGAGGCCCCCCCGCCCGATGACCGCGTCCAGCCCGCCCACCGGCTCGCCGTGCCCTTCGAGAGCCCGGAGGATGGAGTCAAGCCTCAACTGGTACTGCCCGAGGACGCCGCCCAGCTTCGCAAGCTCGCGGCTATCGTGGGATATGCTTTCCTGGAAAACCACGCCGGCGTCGGCGTATACGGCGATCTTGGTCGACGTGGACCCGGGATTGATGACGAGGATCCGGAAGCCGTTGCGGCGGTCAAGCCCGGCTTCAGGTGTGCCGTCTTCCCTGCAAGTCATAAGCTACGTCTCCTCTTCGCACTGTGTTCGCCACGTGGGATCTCTGCGCGCCAGGGGGCGCACACGGCCTTCCTTTCGGTTGCGGGCGGTCGCGGCGCCGCGCCCCGCGCCGCGCCACCGCCTTAGCCCAAGCATGAGTTCAGAGATTGCCTCCGCCTTACCCAGCGTAGGATCGGCATGGATTCGCAAACTCGCAGCACACGGACTGCCCGGCCTACGCGGGCACGTAGACCTTGTGGATCCTCCCCAGCCTCGCGATCCTTTCCTCGGCGAGACGAGCCGCCGCCTTGTAGGTGGGGATTCTATCCCTCTTTGCTATCCCGATGACCTTGAGCACGTTGTCGTAGATGCCCGCAGCCTTACGCAGTGCCCTCTCCCTGTTGTAACCGTAGAACTCGTCGGCGACGTTTATGACTCCTCCCGCGTTGATGATGTAATCGGGAGCGTACAGTATCCCCATGTCTTCGAGGACATCACCGTGCCGCTCCTCTTTGAGCTGATTGTTCGCTGCTCCGGCCACGACCTTGCACTTCAGCTTCGGCAAGGTCTCATCGTTTATGACTGCACCCAGGGCGCAGGGACAGAACACATCGCACGCGATGTCGAACAGCCTGTCGGCTGTCACCGGCTTCGCCCCGAAGTCGTCGGCCGCCTTCTTGACCCGGTCCTCATAGATGTCGGTGACGTACACCTTCGCGCCTTCTTCAGCGAGGTACCTCACCACGTTGTATCCCACGTGGCCCACGCCCTGCACCACCACGGTCCTGTCCTTGAGGGAGTCGCTCCCGAAGGCCTCCAGCGCGCACGCTTTCATGCCGCGCACAACTCCGAACGCGGTCACCGGGGAGGGGTCGCCGCTGGATCCGGCGACTGCGGAGAGTCCGAGCACGTGGTCTGTCTCGCTATGCACGATCTCCATGTCCTCCACGCTGACGCCGACATCCTCCGCGGTGAGGTACCGGCCGCCGAGCGTGTCCACGAACCTCCCGAACGCCCGGAAGAGCGCCTCAGACTTGTCTTTACGCGGGTCGCCGATGATGACGGACTTGCCCCCGCCGAAATCGAGGCCGGCGGCGGCGTTCTTGTACGTCATCCCGCGCGCAAGCCGCAGGGCATCGACTACGGCCTCCTCCTCCGACGCATAGGGCCACATCCTGCACCCGCCGAGCGCAGGGCCAAGGGTCGTGTCGTGGATGGCTATGATGGCCCGCAGCCCCGACGCCTCGTCGCTTGCGAAAACCACCTGCTCGAACCCGTACCGCCCCATTTCCTCAAAGACCTTCATCTTCAGGACCTCCTCCTTCACCAAGCCCGTATTCCTCCAGGACTTCACCTGGATAGAAGTACCCCGAGAGCAAGGGAATACACCTTCGCTATGTGAGAGTCAGACCTCGACGTAACCACGACCGGCGCCCTCGCGCCCACCACCACGCTCGCCGCACACCCCCCTGCCAGGTACACCAGGGTTTTGTAGAACACGTTCCCCGCCTCGATATCAGGAACGATCAGTATGTCGGCGCGACCGGCCACAGGGCTCGTGATCCCCTTGTGGCTCGCAGCCTCAGGAGATATGGCGTTGTCCAGCGCGAGCGGCCCGTCCACGATGCCGCCCCTGATCTGTCCACGCTCGGACATCTTCGCGAGGCACGCGGCATCGATCGTGGCGGGCATATCAGGATTGACGGTCTCCACGGCCGCGAGCGCCGCGACTCGCGGCTGGGCGATCCCCAGCGCGCGGGCCACGTCTATGGCGTTTTGGGTGATCTGCGCCTTTTCAGCCAGTGCAGGTGCGATGTTCATCGCCCCATCGCTGAAGATGATGAGGCGGTCGAGGCGCGGCGCCTCGAATACCGACAAGTGAGAGAGAAGTCGCCCTGTGCGAAGGCCGATCTCCTTGTCGAGCACCGCCCGAAGCACGTCTGCTGTGCTCACGAGGCCCTTCATGAGGAGGTCCGCCTTACCGGAACTCACCATTGCAGCACCCGTGCGGGCGGCGGCCGCGGGATCTCTCTCTTCCACGACGTCATGCCCCGAGAGGTCGATGCCCGCCTCCGAGGCGGCTTTACCGATCTCGGCAGGGTCGCCGATGAGCACGCACCGTGCGATGCCCCGATGCGCCGCCTCGTCCACGGCCAGAAGCACCTCGGGGTCCGCCGCAGCCACCACGGCACACGTCCTCGGCCTCGTGTCCTGCGCCATCTTTGCGATGTCATCCAGGCTTCTCACCATCCGGCTCCCCGTCCTCCCCTCGCTCGGTTATTCATAGACTTTCGCCTCTTCCTCACCTTGAAGGACTCTGAAGGCCCCCATCGCGAGGGCCTCCATCTCCTCCTCTCCTGGATAAACCCTGACTTCGGCGATGAACTCCACTCGATCCCGAATCATGTCCACGAGGCGCGCAGCGTGGGCAAGGCCGCCCGTCATCAGGACAGCCTGCACGTCGCCTCCGAGCACGGCAGCCATCGCGCCGATCTCCTTTGCGACCTGGTAGGCCATTGCCTCGTACACCAGGCGAGCGTGCTCGTCCCCTTCGGCTATACGCCTCTCCACCTCAAGCGCGTCGGCTGTCCCCAGGTAGGCCATGAGGCCGCCTCGGCCCACCAGCCTCCTTGTGAGCTCCTCTTTCGTGTACTCGCCGGAGAAGGCGAGGTGCACAAGCCCAGCTGCAGGCACCCCGCCCGCCCGCTCCGGGCTGAAAGGCCCCTGCTCGTTGGCGTTGTTCACGTCGATGATGCGCCCTGCCTGGCACGCTGCGACCGATATGCCACCACCCAGGTGGGCCACGACGTAGCTTGCCGAGCCCATATCGAGTCCGAACTCACGCGAGGCCCGCCTCACCGCGGCCTTGATGTTCAGCGCGTGGCTGAGACTGCGCCTGGGCAGCTCGGGAAGGCCGGACACCCTGGCAAGCGGCTCGAACTCGTCGCACGACACCGGGTCCACTACGTAAGCCGGCACGCCCCGCCTGTCGGCGATGGCACGGGCGATGATGCCCCCGAGGTTCGAGGCATGAGGACCCTGCACCTGATTGCGCAGGTCCTCGAGCATCCGGTCGTTCACGAGATACGTGCCGCCGGCGACAGGCCGCAGCAGGCCTCCGCGCGCCACCGCAGCCGAAATGTCGCCGAGATCCACGTGGGCCTCGTCGAAAGCCCTCTCGATCTCCGTGAGCCTGTATTCGAGCTGGTCTATGATGCTGGGAAACGACGTGATGACCGTATGATCGTGGGCGAGCTTCGTCTCAAAGAGCGGGCCGGAAGGGGTATATATCGCAATCCTGGTGGAAGTGGAGCCGGGGTTTATCACGAGCACCTGCAACGTTTCCACCTGAGATCCCCTCCCACCCTGGGCTCTGGCGGGCCTGCCAGGTTTTCAGTGTGCCGTCGTGCCGTCGATACATGCTCAGCGCCCTTACGCACCTCCGTATCTATAGCAAGTGTCGTGCCACCCACCTGCCCGAACCGCTGGCCCAAAGGTGTAGCCACCACCGGCATCCCGACGCGGCGGAGTCGCGATGTGTGCAAGCTTCTGCATTACACGAGCAAGGCATGGTGCAATATCATGCACGATCTGTATGCCTCTCCGCCCCGGGGAAGGAGTAGCGCCGCGCCCCGCCCTGGCAAGCACCGGCAACCCCAGCATCATCAGGAGAAGTGGCGCAACTTACGGCGCCATGCTTAGCCCCGGCCCCGCAGGCGGCGCTCCTGTCCTCCCTCCAGCCCGGATTCCCGACACCATGGCCGCGCACGTCGCTCTTCGCGTTTGAAGGGATCTGGTCCCGCGTGAAGAAAGATTCAGTTGCCGCATGAGGATTTCCAACAGGGGGGATGGGCGCGTGGACTTCAGCCTTACAGAAGAGCAGGAAGCCATAAGGCAGATGGCGGCCGAGTTCGCCGACAAGGAGCTTGCACCGCACGCCCGCGAGCTCGACGCGAAAGGCGAGTACCCGTGGGAAAACCTCCGAAAGCTTGCACGGTACGGTTATCTCGGAATGATGCTCCCGGAAGAGTTCGGTGGCTCGGGAGCAGACGTGCTCTCACATACGCTTTGCGTTGAAGAGGTCTCCCGGGCGTGCGCGGCCACCGGCGTTATCATGGAGATCCACAACAGCCTCACATGCGACGGGATCTACCGCTTCGGGACGGACGACCAGAAGGCCCGTTACCTGTCGGCCCTCGCGCGAGGCGAGAAGATCGGCGCATTCGCCCTCACGGAGCCCGGTGCCGGATCCGACGCCTCCGGCATAAGGACCGTGGCGGTGCGCGACGGCGGGGACTTCGTCATCGACGGCACCAAGCACTTCATCACCAGTGCAGGCCAGGCCCACGTCTATCTCCTTTTCGCCATGACCGATCCGTCGAAAGGCACGAGAGGGATCTCCGCCTTTATTGTGGAGAAAGGGATACCCGGCCTCTCGTTCGGTCCGCCCGAGGACAAGATGGGGATCAGAGCGTCCCACACGGGAGAGCTCATCTTCAGCGATTGCCGCATCCCCGCGGAGAACCTCGTCGGTTCTGAGGGTGAGGGCTACAAGATCGCCCTTGCGCTCCTGGACGGCGGGCGCATAGGCATCGGCGCCCAGGCCGTCGGGATAGCGCGAGCGGCACTCGATGCCGCGCTCAGATACTCCCAGGAGAGGGAGCAGTTCGGCCAGACCATTTCAAGCTTCCAGGCCATCCAGTGGATGCTCGCTGACATGGCCACCGAGATCGAGGCCGCCCGCCTCCTCGTGTACAGAGCAGCATACCTGCGCGGCAAGGGCGTACGGTGCACAAAGGAGGTAGCCATGGCCAAGGTTTTCGCGTCCGAGGTTGCGATGAGAACCACCATCAAGGCAGTGCAGGTCCACGGAGGGTACGGATACATCCGCGAGTACAACGTCGAGCGGTATATGCGTGACGCCAAAATCACCGAGATCTATGAGGGCACCAGCGAGATCATGAGGCTGCTCATCGCGTCCGCCCTTCTGAAGGAAAGCAAGGGAACCAAGGAGAGGTGAGTGACTGTGGTTGGTGAGAAAGACGCCCTGCGCTCGTCGGTGCTGGTAAGCGCCGCAAGGACGCCGTTCGGCGGCTTCGGCCGCACGCTGCGTGACATGAAGGCAATCCAGCTGGGCGCCGTGGCAATCCGCGCTGCGCTTGACCGGGCCGGCGTCAACCCGGGCGACGTGGACTATCTCCTCATGGGCATGGTGGTGCAGGCAGGGGCTGGGCAGATTCCCTCCAGGCAGGCGGGGATCGCGGCCGGCCTTCCTGTCACCGTCCCATCTGACACCATCAACAAGGTGTGCGCTTCGGGTCTTCGCGCGGTGAACATCGCCGACATGATGATCCGGGCAGGCGAGGCCGAGGTGGTCGTGGCAGGCGGCATGGAAAGCATGAGCCAGGCACCGTACCTCATGGACAAGGCGAGGTGGGGCGCCTTGCGCCTCGGGCACGGCACCCTCATCGACGGCGTCATCAGAGACGGCCTCTGGTGCCCTTTCGGCGACGTGCACATGGGCGCGATCGGAGACGCCTGTGCAAAGAAGCACGGGATCACCCGCGAGGAGCAGGACAGGTGGGCACTGCGCAGCCATCAGCGTGCACTCGCCGCGATACGCGAAGGCCGCCTGCGCGACGAGATCGTCCCTGTGGAGATCCCCCAGAAGGACACATCGCCGCTCATCTTCGACAGCGACGAAGCTCCCCGGCCTGACACGTCCCTGGAGAAGCTCGCGCGCCTGCGCCCGGCATTCTCGCCCGACGGCACCATTACCCCCGGTAATGCCCCGGGCCTCAATGACGGCGCGGGGGCGCTCGTGGTCATGCAGGAGGCGAAGGCCAAGGCCCTCGGGATACGGCCGCTCGCCCGCATCGTGTCTCACGGCGCCGCATCGGTCGATCCCGCTGACATGCCGGAGGTGCCCGCGGTCGCGGCGAAGGTTGCGCTCGACAAGGCGGGGCTCTCGATACGTGACATCGGGCTCATCGAGGTGAACGAGGCGTTCGCGGCGGTCGCCCTCATCAGCATGAGGCTGGGCGGGTGGAACGAAGACATGGTCAACGTTAACGGCGGGGCTATCGCCCTCGGCCACCCGATCGGGGCAAGCGGGGCGCGGATACTTATGACGCTGGTCTTCGAGATGCGAAGGCGCGGCGCAAGATTCGGCCTCGCGACGATATGCAGCGGCGCAGCCCAGGGCGAGGCGACCATCGTGGAGCTGTGTGAGAGATGAGCGCAGGCCTATTCGTCAGATCCAGCCTGGCACGGCGTTCCGGGTTACCGGTCCTTGCTTGAAGGTGCCTGGTGATGAGGGCCCTTGACACTTGACGGAGGAACACAACACGGGCACCGCTTGAAACGAAGGGAGGCATGTTCGTGGACGTTTCCAGGATCACGGTTATCGGCGCAGGGCAGATGGGGTCGGGGATAGCGCAGGTAGCGGCGACCGCCGGGCTGGACGTGACGCTCCTCGATGTCTCTGAAGACTTCGCGAAGAAGGGTCTCACCGCCGTCGAGAAGGGGCTTTCCCGCGCCATCGACAAAGGCAAGCTGGACCCGGCGGAGAAGGACGCCGTTCTGGCGAGGATCCAGGCCGGAGCGGACCTGTCCCTGGCATCCGGCTCCGACATGGCGATAGAGGCCGTCGTCGAGAACGTTGACGTGAAGAAAGACGTGTTCCGGAAGATGGACGCACTCCTCGCTTCGAACGCCATCATTGCGTCCAACACGTCGTCCATCTCCATCACGCGGCTCGCCGCCGCCACTGGACGGCCGGACAGGGTCATAGGCATGCACTTCATGAACCCGGTTCCAGCCATGAAGCTCGTGGAGATCATATCCGGCCAGGCGACCTCCGACGAGACGCGAAAGACCACCTGGGCACTCGCGGAGAAGATGGGCAAGACACCGGTCGCGGTCTCCGACTACCCGGGGTTCGTCTCGAACAGGCTGCTCATGCCCATGATCAACGAGGCGGCGTACTGCCTCATGGAGGGCGTCGCCTCGCGCGAAGATATCGACACCGTAATGAGGCTGGGCATGAACCACCCGATGGGCCCACTGGCCCTCGCGGATCTCATCGGGCTTGACACGTGCCTGTACATCATGGAGGTGCTCTACGAGGGTTTCAAGGACTCGAAGTACAGGCCCTGTCCCATGCTCCGTCGCATGGTAGACGCCGGCTACCTGGGCAAAAAGGTCGGAAGAGGGTTCTACACGTACTAAAGGAAGGGATTCGATGGCCCGATCTGAGAAGCTCCGCCTGACCAACAGAGAACTCGAAGTCATTCTCAACTCCACGCACGACGGCATGATCGCCGTCGACCGCGACGGGATCATCACGATCTTCAACGCTGCGGCAGCCCGAATCACGGGGCTCGACCCTGGTGATATGGTGGGCAAGCGGGCGCAGGACGTGATCCCCAACACCAGGCTGCATGTGGTGCTTGAGACCGGTCAGGCCGAGCTCAACCAGCAACAGGTGCTCGGAGGCGTGAAGATCATCACCAACCGCGTGCCGGTGCGCGACGGCGACGGAAACGTCATGGGAGCTGTCGCGGTCTTCAGGGACATCAGCGAGGTCATCTTACTCGCTGAGGAGATCACCAACCTTCGCCAGATTCAGAGCTTGCTGGAGGCCATTATCAGCTCGACCCAGGACGCCATCTCTGTCGTGGACGAAAACGGCATGGGGCTCCTCATCAACCCCGCCTACACCAGGCTCACCGGGCTCACCGAGGAGGACGTCATCGGCAAGCCCGCCACCATCGACATCGCCGAGGGCGAGAGCATGCACATGAGGGTGCTCCGTACGCGACTGCCCGTGCGGGGCGCCCGCATGAAGGTGGGTCCCAGAAAGAAAGAAGTGATAGTCCACGCCGCGCCAATCATTGTCGGCGACGAACTCAAGGGCAGCGTAGCCGTGATCCACGATACGTCAGAGATCCGGCGGCTCACCGAGGAGCTGGACAGGGCGAGGAGGCTCATCAGGCGGCTCGAAGCCAAGTACACCTTCGACGATATAGTCGGGGTAAGCCCGAAGATGGCGCGGGCGATCGAGCAGGCCCGGCGGGTCGCAGCGACGCCCGTGACCGTGCTCCTGAGGGGGGAGAGCGGGACCGGAAAGGAGCTTTTCGCCCACGCCATCCACAACGCGAGTGACCGGGCGCGCGCCCAGTTCATCAGGGTGAACTGCACGGCCATCGTGGACACCCTTCTCGAATCCGAGCTTTTCGGGTATGAGGAAGGCGCGTTCACGGGGGCGAAGCGCGGCGGAAAGCGGGGTCTCTTCGAGGACGCCAACGGCGGGACCATCTTCCTCGACGAGGTGGGCGCGACCAACCTCGCGCTGCAGGCCAAACTCCTTCGTGTCCTGCAGGAGAAGGAGATCGTGCGGGTGGGTAACACGCGTCCCATACCTGTGGACGTGCGCGTGATCGCCGCGACCAACACCGACCTCGAGAAAGCCGTTCGCGAGGGGCGCATGCGCGAGGACCTCTACTACCGGCTCAACGTGGTACCCATCTTCATCCCGCCGCTGCGAGAGCGAGTCGAGGACATACCGCTTCTATGCCACAGCCTGATACGCCGGTTCAACCAGGCATACGGGCGAAACGTCAGCCGCATCTCCGAGGAGGCGCTCGCCACCCTCACCGAGTACGACTGGCCGGGCAACGTCAGGGAGCTGGAGAACGTCCTGAGCCGGGCCATAATCAACATGCACTACAGCGAGGTGGAGATCCTCCCAGGCCACCTGCCCGCCCTTGGCAGGTTCCAGCAAGGCCTCCAGGCAACGCGGGCGAATGCCCACGCCCAGGCCCGTGGCGCCGAACAGCAGCCTGCGTCAGGGGTTTCCAGGCTGCAGGACGCGGTCGAACGCGCCGAGAGGCGAGCCATCCTGCGCGCCCTCGAGGCCACGGGAGGCAACAAGACTGCGGCAGCAAAGCTACTTGGGGTCGGCCTGCGCAACCTCTACTACAAGATCAAGCGCTACGGTATCTCCTGAGCTTCACCTCATGGAGCATCCGCCCCAACCGGTTCACCTGTTCGCACTCGTCTCATTCAGCGAGCAGGCGATCCAGGGCCGCGAGCCTGCCGCCCCGCTTCCCGCGGCACAGATAACCACCAACTACAAGCCACGGAACGCATCCCGGGCGACGCGCGCCCCCACGACCGGACCTTGGGAGGGAGGAGCGCATCTGTACACGAAAAAGCCCGCTGTAGGGGGCCGAAACCCCTCCACCGGGCACGGCCGGGGCCAGGCCAGGCCCCGCGGCCGTCTTTCTTCAGTTGAGCCTCGTGGATGGGACTCAAGTCTTGCCACGCAGCCAAGGCACCCCGTAAGGGCACCGTCCCCGGTGCGCGAGCACCGCGAGCCCCTGGAAAAGTTCCTCCGGTTCCTGAACTTCCGCCCCGATGCTACCTCCGGCGCCTGTTGTAACCGCCTTGCTGTTGGTCCGGGCGCCTGGGCCCACCCTGGCGTCGACCGACCTCCACCGCGTGATCCCGCGGGAGCAGATCCTTGCGCGACAGGTTCACCCTGCCCTGCCTGTCTATCTCCGTGACCTTCACCTCGATGGTGTCGCCCACGTTGACGACATCCTCCACCCGTGGAACGCGGGTATGGGCAAGCTCCGAGATGTGCACAAGGCCTTCCTTGCCCGGCAGGATCTCCACGAAAGCCCCGAAATTCATTATGCGGGTAACGGTGCCGGTGTAGACCTTGCCCACTTCCACGTCGGCGGTGAGGTCCTCGATCATCTTCCTTGCCTTCGCCCCGGCGCTCTCGTCAACCGCCGCGATGAAGACCCTCCCGTCGTCCTCGATGTCGATCTTCGCGCCCGTCTCATCGATGATATGCCTTATCATCTTGCCGCCGGGGCCGATGACATCCCGGATCTTGTCAGGTTCGATAGTCATCCTTATGATCCTCGGAGCGTACGGCGAAAGCTCAGCACGCGGCCCGGGTAGGACCGCCAGCATCTTGCCCAGGATGAACAGCCGCCCCTCCCTGGCCTGCATAAGCGCCCGCTCCAGGATCTTCCTGGTGATGCCGGGGATCTTGATATCCATCTGGATGGCCGTGATCCCGCGCTCCGTGCCTGCGACCTTGAAGTCCATGTCACCGAGGGCGTCCTCGATGCCCTGTATATCTGACAAGATGGCGACCCTGTCCCCTTCCTTGACGAGCCCCATGGCGATCCCGGCGACAGGTCGCTTGATCGGAACCCCCGCGTCCATGAGCGCCAGAGTGGATCCACACACGCTCGCCTGGGACGTGGAGCCATTCGACTCGAGCACCTCCGATACCAGCCGGATGGTGTAAGGGAACGCCTCCTCGTCGGGGATCATGGCCGCGAGCGCCCTCTCTGCGAGCGCGCCGTGGCCTATCTCGCGCCGGCCGGGCCCCCTGATGGGCCGCGCCTCGCCGACGCTATACGGCGGGAAGTTGTAATGGTGCATGTAGCGCTTGGATTCCTCGTCACCAAGCCCATCGAGGAGTTGCTCCTCTCCGGTGGCTCCCAGCGTCACGCTGGTAAGCACCTGCGTCTGGCCACGGGTGAAGAGACCAGAGCCATGGACCCTCGGAAGGACGCCCACCTCGCAGGATATCGGCCGGATCTCATCGACCTTCCGCCCGTCGGGCCGATATCCCTCCCCGAGGATCATCTTCCTGACCTCTTCCTTGACGATCTTGTCAAGGACCATGGCGATGTCCTTCTCATAGAGAGCGAAGTCATCGCCGAGGCTCGTCCTCATCTCCTCGACGACCGTCATCTTGACGGCATCGGTATGCTCTTCGCGGGCGAGTTTGTCGCTGCTCTTGAGAGCGTCGCGAAGGTCCGCCGTCGCCCGCTCCCTCACCTTCGCCTCGATGTCCGGGTCAGGCCTGTACAGCGTCACCTCCCGCTTGGGCTTGCCGCACACGGCCACGAGCCCCTCGATGAACTCGACGATCCCCCGGATGGCCTCGTGGCCAAAGGTTATCGCCTCGAGGACGACGTCCTCGGGCACTTCGCTTGCACCCGCCTCAACCATGAGGATGGCGTCTTTCGTTCCTGCAACCACAAGCGAGAGATCGCTCTTGAGGGACTGTTCGAGGGTGGGGTTGATGACGAGCTGCCCATCGACCCTGCCAACGCGCACTCCGCCGATGGGGCCGCGAAATGGAATGTCGGAAATGCTGAGAGCAGCGGACGCTCCGATCATCGCCGCTATGTCCGGCTCGCAGTCCTGCTCGACCGACATCACCGTGCAGACCACCTGCACGTCGTGCCTGAACCCTTCCGGGAAGAGCGGCCTTATGGGTCTATCGATCATGCGGGCCGAGAGAGTGGCAACCTCGGAAGGCCGTCCTTCTCGCTTTATCCATCCGCCGGGGATCTTCCCCACGGCATAGAGCCTTTCCTCGTAGTCCACGAGAAGCGGGAAGAAGTCGATCCCCTCCCGCGGCTCTTTCGACATGCACGCCGTAACCAGGACCACCGTGTCTCCGTAACGGACCAGAACCGACCCGCCGGCCTGCTTTGCGACCTTGCCGACCTCAAGCGAAAGTCTCCTCCCGCCCAGAATCATATCCAGGCAGTGGTGTTCCATGCCAAATCGTTCCTCCTCAAATGCTCGCCGCTACTTCCTCAGGCCGAGCCTGTCGATAATGGCGCGGTACCTCTCAACATCCTTCTCTTTCAGGTAGTTGAGGAGATTGCGCCTCTGGCCGACCATCTTCAGCAGACCTCGCCGCGAGTGATGATCTTTTCTGTGCTCCTTGAGGTGCTCCGTCAAGCTGTTGATCCTTTCCGTAAGGATCGCGATCTGCACCTCCGGGGAGCCCGTGTCGTTTTCGTGAAGCCTGTACTTCTCGATGATTGCCTGTTTCTCTTCGGCGGGTAAAGCCACGCCGTTCCACCTCCTTGAACGCTATCGGCCCATCGCCAAGAAACCCGTCGGAGGATCGAGAATCCTAGCGCTGGGTTCATCTTGCTTCGTGGCGCCACCCGGGGTTTTCGGCCACGCACCAATTCTATCACACAACCGATCCGTTTTGACGTCCTCCTCGGACTAAAGTCCGAGGATCAACGTGCAGGCGGCCACAAGCCACGGCTAAATTATACATGGCGCTAGGGGAATATGCAACCGACTTCATCCCCGGAATGAATTGCGGGGCTTTCGCACCGGGGCATTGAAGGCCCGCTGCCCTTAGTATGTCCTGAATACCAGGACACGAGAACCCTCTTGGCGCACCTGACGTCTTCGGCGATCTGAGATGCGAGCGCCACGGAGGAGCTGAACTTCCTCTCGTCGCGCAGCCTCTCGACAAAGAAAACCCTGATTGCTTCACCATAGATGTCGCCCGTGAAATCGATGGCAAACACCTCGAGCCCGAGAGCCCTTCCCTCAAACGTAGGCCGCACCCCCACGTTGGCCACGGCATGAAGCTCCATGCCCCGGACCTGCGCGACCGCCGCGTACACTCCTCTCCCTGGGACGGCCATCCCCCGGCTGACGTCGACGTTGGCAGTCGGGTATCCGATGGTCCGGCCCCGCCCGTGCCCTGGAACGACGGTGCCCTTGACTGAGAAAGGCCGCCCCAGCATGGCGCGAGCGCCCGCCACGTCCCCCCTGGAGAGGCGGGCCCGGATCTCGGTGCTCCCCACGGGAACCCCTCCGACGGTGACGGGCTCGACCACGTCCACATCGAAGCCACACTTCTTCCCGAGGTCCATCAGCACATCGGCGGTCCCCCGCGCCCGCCATCCGAAGGTGTAGTTGAACCCCGCGACGGCCCTCGTCGCCCGCAGGCCGTCCACGAGCACCTCGCGGACGAACTCCTCAGGGGTCGCGCGGGCGAATGCCTCGTCGAAATGAGCTACGACCGCGATGTCAATTCCTGTCGCTTCTATTAGAGCGAGCTTGTCCTCGATGTCAGTAAGCTGCGGCGGCGCAAGGTGCGGGCGGACGACATGAAGCGGGTGCCGGTCGAAAGTGAACGCCACGGCGCGCGCGCCCGTGCCCCGTGCATGCGCCACGCACCTTCCGAGGATCTCCTGGTGTCCGAGATGCACCCCGTCGAACGTCCCGAGCGCAACTACGGACGCAGGCATTTCACTTGCGTCGACTGTTCCAGGATCTCTGACGACCTTCACGGGAACCCTCCTAACGTGGCGGACGCGTTATGTCACGGTGCAGATCTCGCGAACACCCTGACCGGTCGAAGACAGGTGCCTTCCACGGTCCTCTCGACACGTGCGATGCCGATGAGTTCGCCCGTATCCCGGTGCACGCGCACAAGGCCAGGGCCGGACTCGTCCCAGTCCCCCTCCCCGTCTCTGTCGCCGTCTCCGTGCCCATCTTCGGCGATGGTGACCCGTTCCCGACCGCCCGGTCCACACCCGAGCACTCCAACCGGCGCTCCGGCCGACAGTTTCCGCGCATCGTCGCTGCTCAGCGTGACCGCCGGAAGGTGGGAGAGCCCCGCTGCGACGGGCAGCACCAGCTCCCCCAGGCGCCCGTCGCTTGCATGCGCCTGGATTTCATCCAGAGTGTGCGCGTCCGACAGGCGGAACGGACCCACCCGTGTCCGCACCAGAGAACCGAGATGTGCCCCGCACCCCAGGGACTCGCCGATATCCGCCGCAAGCTGCCGGATGTACGTCCCCGAGGAGCAGACCACGCTCACGGCGACCCGGCTCCCGACGACAAGTGGTTCGTCCGGCCACGACTCGACGTTGATCTCGAATATCGTCACGCGCCTGGGCGCGCGTTCGACTTCGATCCCCTTGCGCGCAAGCTCGTACAGCCTGTGCCCCTCGTGGTGAACAGCTGAAACCATGGGCGGCAGCTGGAGTATCTCTCCGGTGTACTCGGAAAGGACCTTGCCGAACCTGCCTCTCGACACCCGGACCTCGTCCGGCTGCGCCACTCGGGCCACCGTCCCTGATGCATCTTGCGTATCTGTGACGATCCCGAGGACGATCTCCGCCGTGTAAGCTTTCGGCAGCCCCAGCATGAACTGCATGGCCCTGGTGGCCCTGCCGAGCAGGACCACGAGGACGCCGGTGGCATCGGGATCGAGGGTCCCGGCGTGTCCGACCCTCTTTATCCCTGCCGCCCGCCTGATGTGCGCCACCACGTCATGGGATGTCATTCCGCCGGCCTTTGCAACAACCAGGATGCCGTCCATAGCCCCGGGACCTACCTTGCCCTCGCCATCATCTCGTAGACCTTCTGAAGCACTGCACGCCTTGCGTCCTCCAGGGAGAGTGCGTCCATGCTGCAGCCGGCGGCACGCGAGTGCCCGCCGCCATTGAACGCCTCGGCAAGCGCGCTCACATCGAAGTCGCCCCTGGACCTCATGCCCACACGCACCTTGCCCTCGGCGCTCTCCCTGAACAGGAGAGCCACCTCCACGCCCTTCACCATCCGGGGGTAGTTCACGAAACCCTCTGTCTGACCTTCGTCCACTCCAAACTCCGACAGCCACTCGCGCCGGACCTCGAGCCATGCCACCTTTCCCGATTCGTCCACGTGCAGGGTATCGAGTACGCGACCGAGCAGCTTGAGACTGCCGAGGGTCTTGGTCTCGTATACCTGCTCGGACACTCTGAACGGCTCCGCGCCCTTTTCCACGAGCCTCGCGGCGATGCGGAGGGTGGTCGGGCTTGTGTTGGAGAATCGGAAAAACCCGGAGTCGGTGCCCACGGCCGTGAAGAGGCACATCGCCATATCCCTGTCCACGGGAACCTGCATGGCCACGAGGATCCTGTACACCTGCTCTCCTGCGGCGGCCGCGCCCGGATCAACGTAGTTGTAGGTGCCGAACATCCTGTTCGTCACATGGTGGTCTATATTGATCACCGGGGTCCCGGGAGGGATCTTCCCGGCGATCCCCTCGATACGGTCGAGGTCACTCGAATCAATAACCACGACCGCGTCGAATTCGCCGGAAATGTGGTCGGGCGCGACTATCCTGTTCGACCCGGGCAGAAAGGCGAGGCTGTCGGGTACGCCCCCTGGGCACGACATGATGACCCGCTTCCCCATCTTCTGGAGGCCGAAGCCGAGGCCCAGCGTGGAACCGATAGCATCACCATCAGGCAGCACGTGAGTTGCTATGAGAAACGCACGATACCGCAGAAGGATGCGGGCAATGTCCTGGTGGCTCTCCACTACTCCTGGCCTCCCTTTTTGCTTTCCGTGCCCCTTTCGCCCCGGATCTCCTTCAGGAGCTCGAACACACGCGCCCCGCGCCTTATCGACGTGTCGTAGCGGAAGACGATCTCGGGGGTGTGACGCAGCCTGATACGCCTGCCTATCTCGCTACGCACGAACCCCGTGGCGCTCTCGAGGGCAGCCATGGTCTCGTCCACCTGGGTCTTGTCTCCCATCACGCTGACAAAGATCTTCACGTGCCGGAGGTCTTCCGATACCTCCACGTCGGTGATGGTGGCGAACCCCAGCCGCGGATCCTTGATCTCGCGGGCCAGGATGTCCGCCACCTCGGAACGAATCGCCTCCGCAACCCTCTCAACCCTGAGTCGAGCCATCTCCCATCACCTTCCGACACTAAACGATGGTCCTCTCGCAACTTGTCACCTCGAGCTCAGCCTCGCTCTCGATGTCGCGCAGCACACGAGACAGCACGCTATCCACGAGGCGCGCCTCGTTCGAGATGCATGCGACTCCGAGAGTGGAGCGCTGCCAGAGGTCACAATCGGCAACCTCCGCAATGGCCACGTTGTGCCTGGCCCTCACCCTGTCGCAGACTCTCCTGACGACGCGCCGCTTGTCCTTGAGGGATGCGGCCCCGCCTATGAAGACCTCGAGCCTGAGAACGCCGACTATCATCGCCGTGCGCCTTCTCCGTGTACCTCTATATGTCTCGTACATATCTTCATAGCTCTCGACGGGTTTCCTCCACCTTGAACGCCTCGATGACATCGCCCTCCTTGATGTCGTGGAAGTTCTCGAGGCCGATGCCACACTCGTATCCAGTTGCCACCTCAGAGACGTCATCCTTGAACCTTCTCAGTGACTCGATCTTACCCTCATGAACAACCACGTTGTCGCGGAGGACGCGCGCCAGCGAGTCGCGGGTGATCTTGCCGTCGCTTACCTTGCATCCGGCCACGAGTCCAACCTTCGGCACATGGAAGGTTGCCATCACGTCGGCCCGGCCTACGGTCACCTCATGCCTCTCCGGCTCGAGCAAGCCCTCCATCGCCGCCTTTACGTCGGCAGTGGCATCGTAGATGATCCTGTAGAGCCGTATGTCGACCCGATCCCGTTCGGCCATCTTCTTCGCGTTGACGTCCGGCCGCACCTGGAACCCGATGATGATGGCCCCGGACGCCGATGCCAGCATGACGTCGCTCTCTGTGATGGCGCCCACGCCTGCATGGATCACGTTCACCTTCACCTCGTCGGTGGAAAGGTTCTCCAGCGACTGTCTGAGTGCCTCCACAGACCCCTGCACGTCCGCCTTGATGATGAGGTTGAGTTCCTTGACCTCTCCTTCCTGGATCTTGCCGAACAGGGCGTCCAGGCTGACCGTACGCGCCCCCTGAACCTCCTCGGCCCGCTTCCGCTCGGAGCGCCTCGCGGCGAGCTGCTTTGCCAGCTTATCCTCGGACACGACGTGGAGCACGTCTCCGGCTTGAGGTACTTCGGAGAACCCGAGCACCTCGACAGGCCTCGACGGGCCCGCGGCCTCCACAGGCCTGCCCTGGTCGTCGGCCATGGCTCGCACCTTGCCGAATACCTCGCCGGCAACTATAGAGTCGCCGACGCGTAGCGTGCCCTTCTCCACGAGCACCGTGGCCACCGGCCCCCTGCCTCTGTCGAGCCGGGCTTCTATCACGGTTCCCTTCGCCGGCCGATCCGGGTTGGCCTTGAGCTCCCTCATATCGGCAACCAGCAGAATCATCTCCAGAAGATCCTCGATGCCCTGTTTGCGGAGGGCAGAGACCTCAACGGTCACGGTGTCTCCGCCCCACTCCTCGGGCACGAGCCCCTGCTGGGCAAGCTCCTGCTTGACCCTGTCTGGCTGGGCGTTCGCCTTGTCTATCTTGTTGATCGCGACGACGATCGGCACCTTCGCAGCGCGGGCGTGGTTGATGGCCTCGACGGTCTGCGGCATCACGCCGTCATCGGCTGCAACCACGAGCACGGCTATATCGGTCACCTGGGCTCCACGCGCCCGCATGGCCGTGAACGCCTCGTGGCCCGGCGTATCGATGAAGGTGATCTTCCTCCCGCCAAGCTCAACCTGGTAGGCTCCGATGTGCTGGGTAATGCCTCCCGCCTCCTGCGCAGTGACGTTGGTCTGGCGTATGGCATCCAGGAGCGACGTCTTGCCGTGGTCGACGTGCCCAAGCACCGTCACCACGGGTGGCCTCGGCTTGAGGGCCTCCGGCGCGTCGGGGACGTCCTCGATTCCAAACTCCCGCGCCTCTTTCTGCTCGAAGGGCTCCACGTCGAACCCATGTTCGTCGGCCACCAGGCTCGCAGCATCGAAGTCGATCTCCTGGTTGATGGTGGCGAGAACCCCCATGCCCATCAGAGACTTTATGACGTCGGCCGAAGCTATGCCCAGCTTCTCAGCGAGTTCCCCCACGGTGATGCCGGCAGGCAGCGCGATCTTCCTCTCTCTCTTGGGATGCTCGCGCCTCCTTGCGGCGGCTGCCGCTCCCGCCTGCGCACCAGCCGGGCGCCTCGGCATCCTTGCGCGGATGATGGCCTCGGCTCGCGCTTCACGCAGCTTCTCGGCGCCCTTGCCGCCCTTGATCAGCTCGAGCCTGCGCTCGGTGCGGCGATCCTTCTGTTCTCTGCTTTCTCCCTTGTACTCGCGCCTCGCCTCAGGCCTCGGCGGCCGCCCCGCTGATGGCCGCTTTGACTCCGCCGGGCCTTGAGCAGGAGCCTGGGCCGGACCGCGAGCCCGACCAGGTCGCTGTGGCGCCCCGGCTGCGGCGCCCGCTGCAGGCTGATGTGCGGCAGGCTGCCTCGCGGCAGGGGGTCTTGAGACGGGCTGCCCTGGAGTGGGCTGGGGCTGCCCCGCACGAGTGGGCTGCCCGCCGCCGACATGCCTGGCAGCGCGAGCCTCGCGTGGCTGCTGGGCTACCGGTCGGGACGCAGGCCCACGCTCAGGCCGCCCGGCAGGACGCGCGCCGTGCGTTGAAGGCGCGGCTCCCTTATCCTCGGGTCGCCGTGGAGCCTCTGGTGTCGGCTCGGCAGACCGCGCCGGTCCACTGGCTGCGGCCCCCGCACCGACAGGCGCCGCCCCCGCAACGGGCTGCTCCTGGCCCGATTCCAGAGCCTCCTGCGGCCCCCTCACGGCGACGTCCGGAGCCTCCGGTCTTACCATTCCCCGCTCCGCAGTCTGCGTCGCGGTCTTCTCACTCTCCGGCGGACGGACGACGGGAGCAGCCTCAGGCCGCGGCGCACGGGAAGTCTCCTGAGCCTCCTGCGTCGCTCTCCCTGGCTCAGCCGACGGCGGAGCCGGGCGGACCGAAGGACGAATCTGCCTGGGCCTCTCGAAGGGTCTGCCCCTGCCCCCCGCTGCGCCCGGGGACGTCCTCCCCACGGCACCCGCCGGCGCCGTAGTCGGACCGGGACGACCTGGTCGTCCTGGACTCCTCGACTGCGCAGCCGGCATGGTAGGGGCGACCTGGGTCGGCCAGTGCCTTTTCGCCACCGGTCGCTGCCCAGCGGACGGCAAGCCCGCGGGCGTCCACCTGCGCTCCTGTCTGTCAGGAGATGGCGGGTGATGGGCGGTCTCCGGCCTCCCGCTGGTGGTCTGGGGCCTCCTCTCCGGTCCGCGCCTGTGCCCGGCATCGGACGGAGCGGCGGAACGTGGCCTTCCGGCCCCAGGGCCCGGTCTGCCGCCTCGCGCCTGGATGGGCCTCGGCAGCGGAAGAGGCCTTGGCTTTGGTTTCGGCCGCTCGCGAGGCGGCGTCTCCCTCACCGCGGGTTTTTCCTTTTCCGGAGCAGGCTGGGCGGGCCCGACGGACCGACCCTCGGGCTCCTTGCGCCCGTCCTTCTCGGCAAACCTGTTCTTTATGAACCTTACCACATTGTCTTCCAGGGCGCTCATGTGGTTCTTGTCGCGCACGCCGGACTCGGCGAGGAGGTCAAGGATCTCCTTGCTATTCCTGCCGAGCTCGCGTGCGAGCTCGTATACCCTGGTCTTCTTCCCCATATACCCACCACCTTTAAGACTTCGCGGTCTCGGGCGGGAGACCCTGCTCCTCGGCACACAGCGAGATCTGACGCATGAGACCATCAACTACATCTTCAGGCACGGCCGCTCCGAGGGCCGCATCCAGCCTTTTCCCCTTCATCGCGAGAACGAGGCACCGGGCGTCAGGACAGATGTACGCTCCCCTCCCGGAGCGCTTCCCCGTGGGGTCCACCTCCACGAGGCCTTCCGGCGTGCGCACGATTCGGACGAGCTCCTTCTTGGGCCTGACCTGCCTGCAGCCCACGCACGTGCGCTGCGGGATCTTCCTCACTTTCTGACGGGGCTTGCCTCTCGCCATCTTCCAGAATCACCCGCCTCTAGTCGCCCGACTTGCAGCCGCTGACTTAGGAATCCACATCGATGTCAAGCTCATCTTCGAGGTCGTGGTCGAGCCTGGCTTTCTTTGCGACGCGCCCTTTCCTCGGGATCACCTCGTCGTGCTCTTCGCCCTTCCTGACCTTATCCTTCTTCTTGCGCCGGCTCTGGGTCTCACCGGAACTCTCCCGCTCCGCCTCTCCGTCCGGCGCAGGCGTGACCTCGGCGGCCCCGGGAACGATACCAGCTTCACGTGCGGGGCCCGCCTCCGCGGGGGTCTCCGCGCCCGCCGCGCCCCCGGCCTCACCCACACCCTCAGTCGCATCCTCCGTCTCTACCTGCGCCTCGGCCTCAGTCTCAGTCTCAGTCTCAGTATCAGCATCAGTCTCAGTCTCGGCCTCGGCCTCGGGCTCCGCCTCGATCTCGGCCTCCGCCTCCGCCTCAGCCGGTTGGGCCGGACCCTCGTACACCGCCGCCTCCGGTACACCCTCGTCTGCGGCGGGCTCTGCCGGAGCCTCAGGCGTGGACTCTTCCTCCGGCGCCTTCTCGAACTCAGGCTCACCCGGCTGTGATTCCTGCTCCTGCGCGGCCCTCTCCGCAGCCAGTCGCTCTTCTTCCTCCTCGAGCGCCCGCGCCTGGGAGTCGCTCTTTATGTCGATCTTCCAGCCTGTCAGCTTGGCGGCAAGCCGCGCGTTCTGGCCTTCCTTCCCGATGGCCAGCGACAACTGGTTGTCGGGCACTATAGCCCTTGCCACACGGGTTGCTTCGTCCACACGCGTCAGGATGACGCGCGCGGGGCTCAGAGCATTCGACACGTATATGCCGGGGTCGTCGTGCCACTGGATGATATCTATCTTCTCGCCCCGGAGTTCCGCAACGATCTTCTGCACCCGCATTCCGCGGGGGCCCACGCACGCCCCGACGGCGTCCACGTTCGGGTCATAGGACAACACCGCAACCTTGGACCTGCTGCCCGCCTCCCTGGCGATGCCCTTGATCTCGACTGTCCCATCGTATATCTCGGGGACCTCCAGCTCCAGGAGCCTTTTGAGGAGACCCGGGTGGCTGCGGGAAACGACCACCTGCGGTCCTTTGGGCGTCTTGCGCGCCTCTACGATGTAGACCTTTATCCTGTCGCCGAACGAGTAGGTCTCGCGCTGCACCTGTTCGGACTGGGGTATCACCGCTTCGACCCGCCCGAGGTCCACGATGACGTTGCGCATCTCGCGCCGCTGGACGATTCCCGTCACAACGTCGCCCTCTCTGTTGCTGTACTCCTCGAATATCACGCCCCGTTCGGCCTCGCGGATCTTCTGGACCACCACCTGCTTGGCGGTCTGCGCAGCTATTCGCCCGAATTCGCGGGGCGTAACCTCCACCTCGAAGACGTCGCCAACCTGGTGAGTGGGGTCCACCGCCCGGGCCTCGTCCAGCGATATCTCCTGCCTGGGGTCCCGCGCCGCCTCTACGACGTTCTTGTGCGCATAGACATTGATGTCCCCGGTATCAGGGTCTATCTTGACCCTGACGTTCTGGGAAGAGCCGTAATTGCGCTTGAAGGCTGAGACCAGCGCCGTCTCTATGGCCTCGAGCAACGCGCCGCGCGGTATTCCCCGCTCCTTCTCAAGCTGTGTAAGCGCCTGAATGACCTCGGAATTCATCGTAACCCTCCTCGCCCTCCGGCGGATTATCCCGTTATGCCGCATAATGGCCTGCAAAATGCGGGCATTTCGCCCGCCTTCCGAAAACCAGGAGACGCCCGGACACCTCGCGGACCTAGATCTCCACGACCAGCCTCGCACGGCTTATCTTCTCGCGAGGCACCTCGACGATGCGCCCGTCGAGATCAAGCCTGACCCTGCCGTCGACCATGCCCAGGAGCCTGCCCTGGAAAGACTTCTTGCCGTCAATCGGCGAATACGTGTTCACCAGCACCATGCGCCCGCGAAACCGCTCGTAGTCGCTTTCACGCCTGAGAGGCTTCTCCCCCGAGGATGATACCTCAAGCACGTAGCTCTGAGGGATCGGATCGAGGTCATCGAGCTTGCGGCCGAGTTCATTGTTGACCCACTCACAATCATCCATGGAGACTCCCTCAGGACGATCGATATACACCCTGAGGTACCACTGGCCGCCTTCCCTCACGTATTCCACGTCTACGAGTTCGATCCCTTTTTCGTCCATCATCGGTTGCACGACTCCCGTGACCAGGTTCTCGATGTCCTGAGGCTTCACCTGTACCTTCCTCCTCCGTCCGAGCGCGCGATGCCATCTTCATCACCGGACGCCGGTCCGACCGGCGCGCCGGGATGGACCGAAAACCACCTCACAACATGAGAGAGTGGGTTCCCCCACTCTCCACAGTTGCTGCAGCGTTGCCTGCTCGAAGGCTCTACGCTGAGAGTATAACATAACCATGACCATCATGCAACAATGCGATAGTGCGATGATGCAGACACAATGCGATGGCGCAGGCCTGATGTAGATGCAGCCGTGGCGGTGCAGATGCAGCCCATGGTGCGCCGACCAAGAGAGATCCCATCGCGGGGGGACGCGCCGTCCCCGCGGGAAAGAAACGCCCCGTCGGGACATACGATCATGTTGACAATGCGTGGGAGGCTGTGCGAAGCGATGGGAGAACACAGGGTCGTGGCAGCGATGGCCTGCTTGAGGGCGGCCGGCGCGGTAGTGGAGATCCTCGCAGCAGTCCTTATGCTGAGGTGCAGCCGCGTTGCCGCCGCGCTCAAGATCAACGCGGCGCTGGGAATCCTCGGTCCCGTCGTCCTGGCGGTCGTGTGCGCGCTGGGTGTCTCCGGCCTCGTCGGCCGCGTTTCGTGGGTGAAGCTCTTCGTCATCCTCTGCGGGACTATGCTGATTATGGTGGGTGCGAGATGACCAAAGCGCGCGGGGGCATCGCAGGTGTCATTCTCTTGAAATCGGACAGGTGCAAGTGTAGAATAGTGAAGGCAACACAAGATTGGACGAGCGTTTCTTAAGGAGGAGATGTTTTTGAAGAGATACCGGACCGAGGATCTCCGAAACGTGGCCCTCATCGCTCATGGCGGGGCGGGAAAGACCAGCCTCGCCGAGGCGATTTTGTATGACGCCCGCGCCATCGACAGGCTGGGCAGGGTGGACGAGGGAACCAGCACAATGGATTACGACCCCGATGAGATCAGACGCAAGATCTCCATCTCCACTGCGGTTGCCCCCTTCGAGTGGGGAGGCGCGAAGGTCAACCTCATCGACACCCCCGGGTACGCGGATTTCGTTGGCGAAGTGAAGAGCGGCCTGCGAGTCGCGGACTCGGCCCTCGTCGTCGTCTGCGCGGTCTCCGGGGTCGAGGTGGGAACGGAAAACGTATGGCGGTTCGCCGACGAGCACGAGCTTCCCAGGGCGATCGTCGTGACCAAGCTCGACCGCGAGAACGCCGACTTCTTCAAGACGGTCGAGGCCGTGCGGGCCGCCTTTGGAAACCGTTGCGTCCCTGTGCAGATCCCCGTTGGCTCGCAGGACACCTTCCGGGGCGTGGTCGACCTCATCAAGATGAAGGCCATCGTGTTCGAGAACGGAGGGGCCGGAAAGTTCAAGGAGGAAGACATCCCCGCAGACCTTCTCGGCCGGGCTCAGGAGTACCGGGACGCGCTCGTGGAGATCGCCGCCGAGAGCGACGACGAGCTCATCGAGAAATACCTCGAGGGCAACGAGCTGACACACGACGAGGTCGCGAAAGGCCTTCGGGCCGGGGTCGTCCAGGGGAAGGCTTACCCCATCCTGTGCGCGTCGGCGCTCCGAAACGTTGCCGTGCAGCCGCTGATGGACGCCATCGTGTCGCTTCTGCCTTCGCCGGTGGACGCAGGCACAGTGCAAGGCACGGTTCCCGGATCCGGAGAGAAGGCCGAGAGGGCTCCCGAAGATGGGGCACCGCTCGCAGCTCTCGTGTTCAAGACCACGGCGGACCCCTTCGTCGGCAAGATAAGCATGTTTCGGGTATACTCGGGCACGCTCAGGTCCGACTCGCAGGTCTACAATGTTACCCGCGAGGCTCAGGAGCGCATCGGCCAGGTCTTTTTCATGAAAGGTAAACAGCAGGAGCCGGCAGGTGAGGTTGGCGCCGGCGACATCGCCGCCGTGGCGAAGCTCTCGGTGACAGGGACTGGCGACACGTTCGCTGACAAGGCCAACGCCGTGGTGCTGCCTGGCATAGACTTCCCCCACCCCACCCTGGCGATGGCCATGAAGCCAAAGAGCAAGGGTGACGAGGAGAAGATCGGCAGCGGTCTCGCGAGGCTCGCGGAGGAAGACCCCACGGTCATCGTGAGGCGCGACGCAGAAACGTCGGAGACCATAGTCGAAGGCATGGGCGAGGTCCACATCGAGGTCATCGCGGACAAGCTGAAACGCAAGTTCGGCACGGACGTCGTCCTCGAGACCCCCAAGGTGCCGTATCGCGAGACTATCCGTGGCACTACGAAGGTTGAGGGGAAACACAAGAAGCAGACCGGTGGCCGCGGCCAGTATGGCCACGTGTTCCTTGAGATCGAGCCGCTGCCGCCCGGAGGAGAGTTCGAGTTCGTCGACAAGATATTCGGCGGTGCCGTTCCGCGACAGTACATCCCGGCAGTGGAAAAGGGCGTAAGAGAGGCGCTCACCGAAGGTGTGCTTGCAGGCTATCCGGTGGTCGACGTGCGTGTCACGCTTTACGATGGCTCGTATCATCCCGTGGACTCGTCGGAAATGGCCTTCAAGATCGCCGCGTCGATGGCGTTCAAGAAGGGAGTCATGGACGCCCATCCAGTGCTGCTGGAGCCCATAATGAACGTGCAGGTAGTGGTGCCCGAGAACCAGATGGGCGATGTCATGGGGGATCTGAACAAGCGGCGCGGCCGGATCATGGGCATGGAACCTCACGGCAAGTATCAGATCATCAAGGCCCAGGTGCCTATGGCGGAGATGTTCAAGTACGCCATAGACCTCCGGTCCATTACGGGCGGGCGCGGCTCGTACTCGATGGAATTCTCCCACTACGAGGAGGTCCCGACCCAGACCAGTCAGCAGATAATCGAAAAGGCGAAAAAAGAGAGGGAACAGCAGGGTTAACGAGGCTGCCAGCGATCCCGTCCGGACCCGGCTTTCGCACGACCGGGCGTCCCCGTTGCCGTGAGTCCTTCTGAGGGTTGCCGGTGCTTGCTAGGGCGGGGCGCCTGGAATTTGGCTAGCCTTAAGCGCCAAATTCGAACCAGGCTCACCGCACGCGCCGTCCCCGGAGGGCAGTACCGGCAACCCCAACGCCGTCATGCGTGAGGGAGCTTGCACGGTGCAAGCTCCCTTCTTGCATAATAGCAAACAGCGCAGGGAATACGAAGACCGGGCGTGAATTCAGGGTCAACCGATATCCGTGCCCGGGAGGTCAGGACACATGCCGCTTCTCACCGTCGACTCGCCCAACACCACGAGGGTCTTCGGCAGGGGGCCGTACCAAACCGACGTCGCAGTATCGCAACTCGTCTTCGGGCGCCGTTCGAACGCGGTCATTCTTGCAAGCTCCGAGCAACCGCTGGACGCCCTGGCCGCACTCTCCCTCGTGCACCAGCCCATCGACGGACCCGTGCTCCTTTCCTCGCCCGACGGCCTCGACCTTGTCATCCAGGACGAAGTGCGCAGGCTGGCGCCCATGGGAGCAGAGGGTCTCGCCCAGGTGATCATCGTGGGCGCCCTCGGCGACATCGTGGAGCAGCAGGTAGCCTCGCTGGGCCTATCGGTGATGAGGCTCGCCGGGATGAACGCTTACCACACCGCAGCAGAGATCGCGCGATTCCTGGGCTATCCGCGCGACTTCATGTTGCTGTCGGGCGAACACCCGCTGTCGGGACTCTGCGCGGGAGCCATGGCCGTACACGCGGGGGTTCCGGTCCTCTTTACCATGAAGGACAGTCTTCCGCAGGAAACGGCCGCGGCCATCCGCGCGTCGGGAACCGCTGCGAACGTGTTCATCGTGGGAAACCGCAACCTCGTTTCGGACGCCGTGGAGACAGCCGTGCGCAGCCTCACATCCGGCACAGTGGGAAGGATCTCCGCCGAGGACCCGTTCGAACTGGCCGTGAAGTTCGCGAAATACCGCTCCGCCGATGGCACGTTCGGATTCAGCAAGACCGAGAAGCAGGGCCATGCGTTTACGTTCGTAAACCCGGGCAGATGGCAGGACGCGATATCCGCCGCTCTTCTCGCGCACACCGGCAAACATGCGCCGATCCTCTTTTGCCGGCGAGATGATCTTCCGACGGTCGTACGCGACTTCCTGCTTCGCCTCAACCCGGCGCAAGGAACGCCCCAGCCTCCTTTCATGCATGCGTTCATCGTCGGTGACTTCGATGCCATATCCACCTCTGTGCAGCTGGACATCGACGACACGATATCGGTGGACAGGAAGGCCGACCATGAGGTCGTCCACACCGTGGCGCCCGGCGACAGCCTTCTTCACATCGCAAGGCGTTACGGCGTGCCCATACGCGACATCGCAGGCGCAAACCAGTTGCCGACCGGGACGGGCCTTACCCCGGGGTCGAGGCTCATCATTCCTTACACCGTCACAGGGGCGCCCCCGGCCCCACCGGCGCAGGAACTCCACTGACCCCCCGACATCCGCGGTCCTGGGCCGCGAGCACTAAGTAGATCGCCATAAATCCGCGCTACTTTTCAACGCGTGAATCCTGCCCAGGGTTGCCGGTGTTGCACTCCGGGGACGGCGCGTGCGGTGAGATGCGTTCGAATTTGGCGCTTAAGGCTAGCCAAATTCCAGGCGCCCCGCCCTGGCAAGCACCGGCAACCCCAACACCCTCAGGAGAAGTGGCGCAAACTTATGGCGCCATACTTAGGCGCCCGACATCTCAAAACCTGTACACCAGACTGACCCCGGACCTGAACCTGTGGGTGTTCTCCGTCTCCTTGAACGGGTACTCCCGGCGCCTGACTGCGGCCTCATATGTGACGTCAAGGTCCTGCAAGAGATCGTAAGCCAACTTCCACGTAACCTCCGCCTGGCGGTAATCCCCCGCCCTCGCCGTGGGGTTCACGTAAAGCCTGCGGGACAGCACGCAACCTGCAGAGAGGGAGAGCCTCTCACTTAGCGAGAACTCCACCTCCGCCCCCACGCTGCAGGCTCTGTACTCCTTTTCCGGCGACGCAGGCACCCTTCGCTCGAACACCGTCGCCTCCAGCGTCAGAGTTCCCGCAGCGGTCCCTTCAATGGACGCCGACGCAGCCAGCTGCCTGTCGCGAAGGTCCTTGTGGGGGGCGAACGGAAACCCCTTGTCCACCTGGGAAACAACTAGGGCCAGCGCAGGACCTGACCCGGGGTCCCACGACAGCGCGACTTCCCGCGTATCCTGGCTGTATGTCTTCGTACGAGACCATGGGTAGGTAGCGTGTTTCCGCTCGAGCCTGAACTCCCCCTCCAGGGCCTTCCCCCGCTTGAGGCCCACCTCAATAGAGGAAACCCTCACGACGGACGTGTTGTGAGGGGCAAGGCGGTACTGCTTGTCGATGAGGCCAAGACCGATCAGGGCGGATATCCATGGTACAGGGGTCACCCTCAGCTCGCCCGAGCTTTCCCGTCGCTCGTGATCGCTCCTGGGCCGATACGGATGGGCCGCATCCTCCTTCTCCCAGGCCGCTTTCGCGGCAAGCCGACCCGAAGGCGTTTTCCAGGCCAGCGCAGCCCTGAGGGTGGACGAGACGCGGTCCGTTCGCGGTCCGCCCGGATCGTCCGCCTCGGACGTCCTGCTCCTGCGCGCGTCGAAGTCGAGTCTGAAACCTCCCCCCGGCTTTGCCGCAATCCCGATCGCAGCATACCCCAGCATGCCGCACCCGGCAGGATGGGGCCTCGCTCCGGCCGTAGCATCACACGATATTCCCCCGCCGGTCGGCAGGTGCAGCTTGCCGTCGAACGCCATGCCGATCGTCATCCCATCGCCTCCGGCGTCTTCCCAGGATGACGAGATCTCCAGCGTGAGCTTACCGCTCAGGCGCGCTGTCGCGAGTCCCGAGCCGTCCTCGGCATCTTCAGTGGCTGCCGCAAGCCCCTCAGGAAGGAACACCCATGATGCCGCGAGCACACACGCGCACACTCCGACCAGCCTGGCGAACGCCGTCTTGCCACCACTCATGAGCACGTCTCCCCCCAAGAGCCGGAAGCTTCGCCCAGTTGCGCGCCGCCATCGCAGGCTCAGGCATGAGTCTGACCGCGAGTTCCAAGTAGATCGCCACAAATTCGCGCTACTTTTCAGCGCGCAAGTCCTCGCCAGGGTTGCCGGTGTTGCACTCCGGGGACGGCGCGCTCGCGGCGCGCCTCGTTCGAATTTGGCGCGCGGGCCAGCCAAATTCTCGACGCCCCGTCGTGCAAGCACCGGCAACCCTGACACCCTCAAGAAAAGTGGCGCAAACTTATGGCGCCGTACCTAGACACCCTTCGCGTTGCACGGAACCCACAGGCAAAGACCGTCGTCACCTGTGCAGCGCAGGGCACATACATGATACCATACCCTGCCATGGAGGACAATCCCACTTTCGGGTGATCCTCCCTGCGCCTGGCCGAAACGGAAAAGCCCTCTGACACGGCACACTCGCCGTGTCAGAGGGCCGGAGCGCCCCTGTGTCATCGGGTACGGCGCCAGGCAGGTCTCGCAGTGCGTCCTCCCGGGGGGCCGCGCCTACCTCCGCTTTTTCACAAGCCCCAGGGAGACTGCCTTCGCGTAGTCCTTACAGTTCTCACAATCCTTCCAGCAATCCAGACAGCCTTCTTCTGAATCCCAGCAATTGCCGTGCCTCGCGTATACCGGGCAGATGAGATACAAGCTCGCGGGACATCCTCTGAGCTGGCGGCAGCTCCTCAGGTTCGCAACAGACGCACCCTCTGGTAGCTCGACCTCGGCCATGCGGCACCACTCCCTTATGCCAGTCAGTCCAGCTATTCCCCTGATATCCAGAGTGTACCACACAGCCCCGGACGAGTCAACCTCGCACGCATCCGCTCGCGCGTCCCCTGGCCGGCTCGAGCACACCCGGGCAGTAACGCCGACCTCCCCAAGTAGATCGCCACAAATTCGCGCTACCTTTCAGCGCGCAAGTCCTCGCCAGGGTTGCCGGTACTGCCTGCCCTCCGGGGACGGCGCGTGCGGTGAGATGCGTTCGAATTTGGCGCTTAAGGCTAGCCAGATTCCAGGCGCCCCGCCCTAGCAAGCACCGGCAACCCCAACACCGTCAGAAGAAGTGGCGCAAACTTATGGCGCCATACTTAGAAGAGCGCCCCCCTGAACCTCTCCACGATGATCTCCTCCAGGTCCGGGTGGCCGATCTCCTCGAGCTCGTAACGTACGCGGAGCGCAGGTCTCGTGATGTTCAACACCCGCCGGAGGTCGATGGGCGTCCCGATGACGACCACATCTGCGGGGGTCCTGTTTATCGTCTCCTCCAGCTCCCGAATTTGCTCCCTCCCGTACCCCATCGCGGGCAGGAGCGGCTCGAGGCCGGGGTATTTCTTCAGAGTGGCCTTGATTGACCCCACGGCGTACGGCTCCGGGTCCACAAGTTCCGCCCCATGGCGCCGGGCGGCGATCACCCCTGCGCCATAGGTCATGCCGCCGTGGGTGAGGGTCGGGCCGTCCTCCACCACGAGCGCCTTCTTGCCCTTTATCATGTCGCCCTGCTCGAGCACGACCGGGGATGCTGCGCGGATGACGGTTGCACCAGGATTGACTCTCTTTACCGTGCTCTCCACCCTGTCGACATCGTCGGGCTTTGCGGTATCCACCTTGTTCAGCACGACCACATCGGCCATCCGGAGGTTTGTTTCACCCGGGTGGAACGAGGTCTCGTGGCCCGGCCTGTGCGGGTCCGCAAGGGTGATGAGCAGGTCAGGTTGATAGAACGGCATATCGTTATTGCCGCCGTCCCAGAGAACCACCTCGGCCTCCTTCTCGGCCTCCCGCAGGATCGCGCCGTAGTCGACCCCCGCGTAAACCACGAACCCCCTCGCGATGTGAGGCTCGTACTCCTCGCGCTCCTCGATCGTGGTATCATACCTGTCGAGGTCCTCGAACGTGGCGAACCGCTGCACCTTCTGCTTCATGAGGTCACCGTACGGCATGGGATGCCGGACCACCACAGCCCTTTTGCCATGATTCTTCATGATGTCCGTCACCCTGCGCGTCGTCTGGCTCTTGCCGACGCCCGTCCTGACCGCAGTCACGGCGATCACCGGCACCTTCGATTTCAACATCGTGGTTGCCGGGCCCATAAGCCTGAAATCCGGCCCCTTCGCAAGCGCGATGGAGGCCTTGTGCATCACGTCGAGATGAGCGACATCGCTATAGGCGAACACCACCTGGTCCACGCCGTGCTTTTCCACGATGGCGGGAAGCTCTTCCTCGGCAAGGATGGGAATGCCATCGGGGTAGCCCTTGCCGGCAAGCTCAGGTGGGTAGCGCCTCCCCTCGATGTTGGGGATCTGCGTCGCGGTGAACGCCACCACCTGGTACTCATCGTTGTCGCGGAAGAATGTGTTGAAGTTGTGGAAATCACGCCCCGCAGCGCCCATGATGACTACCTTCGTCTTCCTCGCCACTTGAGACCTCACTCCCGTCCTCCAATGATTGATGGTTGATGATTGTTGGTTGATGATTGATAGTGCCCCACGTCACCCTGCAAGCCCCAGGCTTCGAACCATCAACGTCCTGGCTGCCTCCGGGTAGAGCCTTCCGAGCACCCCACACGACGCCATTATGTAGTCCCGGTCCACAACGCATCTGGCATCCGGCGGCGGGAGCAATCGCGTATCCCCCCGGCGACCCTTCACCGCTTCCAGGATGCTCTCCCCTTCCGGCAGCCTCGCCGCGGCGCCGCCCGTGCCGATGATCCACCTCACCCTGGTCAGGTCCTTGCCCTCTGCCACCGTAACCCTCCCGAGCGGTCCGTAGAGGTGTCGCACCTCGCCCGCGTGCCGGACGACGGCGATCCGCGCTGCCTCCGTCGCGAGCGCGCGCGCCAGGCGAATGCCCCTTTCAGTTGAGGGCACCGGTTCGAGCACATCCAGCCCCTCCGCCGGGTCGAAGCCGAGGTCCTCCGCGAGCCTGTCCCGGCCGGCCAGGTCCACGATGTTGCCGGCGTTCACGAAGACACCGAGATCGCCCTCCACAGTCCTCTTCGCGAGAGGCTCAGGGCTCGTGAGCATCCTCGAGATCTCCTCGGACCCCTCGGTGACGGAGTGCACGTCTGTGGTCGCCCCGCCCACGTCGATCACGACCAGGTCACCTATGGTCTCGTAAATCAGCCTCGCAGCAGCCATCACCGCGCCCGGCGTCGGCATGATGCCCCCGCGCGTCATCTCGCGCACCCGCCCCATGCCCGGGGCGGTCACGATGTGCTCCTCGAAGACTCTTTGGATCGCGCGCCGGGCGGGCTCGATGTTGAGCACGTCCACCCGTGGGTACACGTTCTCGACCACCGTAACCGCGATCCCTGCGCCATCGAGAATACCCCTGACCTCGTCCCGAACCGCCCGGTTGCCTGCGTATATCACCGGAGCCGCGACATGCGCGTCCGCGATCAGCCTCGCGTTTACCAGGACCGTTTCCCTCTCGCCGAAGTCCACGCCGCCAGCGAGAAGGATGATATTGGGGCGAATGGACCGCAGTCTGTCGAGGTCCATATCGGTGAGCCGCCCCGCGGTCACCATCTTCAGGACGGCCCCGGCTCCAAGGGCAGCCTCCTTCGCCGCCTTCACGGTCATGTCGTACACGAGCCCGTGGACGGTCATTCGAAGCCCGCCTGCTGCGCTCGACGTGGCAAGGAGCGCTCCATATTCAACGCGCCCCGTCCCGAGGACGCGCCCCAGCTCGTCGATGGCCCTCTCGAGGCCCAGCCACACATCGCCTTCCCGCACAGTCGTGAGTGCCTCGCCCTGTCCGAGAAACACCGGACGCGGGCCATCCACCCCGCCGAACGCGTTTACCAGCGTTGTTGTGCTGCCGATCTCGGCAACCAGCACGTCGCAGGTCACCTGGCAGCCCCCGCCCCCACCGCGCCCCTCTCATGCAGGGCACGGACGAGGAAGCTCGCCACATCTATGCCGTGGGTCCCCCTCCCGAACCCGGCGTCCATGCCCGACCCCACGGCGATATCCCACGTGACCTGGGTGCCTCCGGCGACCAGGAGCACCCGGTCGCGGATGCCCTTCTCGACGCACAGGTCAGCGAGCTTCTTCATGTTCATCCTGTGGACGTCGGCATGGGTGATTATCGTGCTGATGAGGATGGCGTCTGCGCCCACCTCGATGGCGGCGTTCACCAGCTTCTCCACGGGGCAGGAGGTGCCCAGGTAGTGGCACTCGATGCCGAACCCCTCGATGCCGCCATGCTTTATGTCTAGTATCTCCCGGAGGCCCACAGAGTGCTCGTCCTGTCCGACGGTGGCCGCAACCACCTTGATCCCACGATCCTTGACGAACCCCCTGATCTCGTCGGGCGAAAGGGTCGCCTGCTCCTCGGGAATCTTGAGGCCGGCAAGGTCGATCCCGAAGGGCACCTTGCATTTCACTTCGACCAGGGTGCCCTCTGCAGGGTGCATGACCTCCTTATGGATGGCCTTGGGTTCTTCCAGGCCCAGCCTGCGCGCGGTCTCGAGGGCTGCAGCCTCCGCCCGCGCTTCATCGAGAGGCCAGAACATGGTCATTGTCACGATGCGGTCGGCGGCCCACTCGACCTCGGGGTAGACCACGTCGCGCGGGCCTGCCTCGAACGTGGCGGCCAGCCGGACTTCCACGTTATCGGTGGGGTCCAGCTCGTCGACGTACACAATCTTGTCCGGATTGCACAGGGTGCACCCGCCGATGAGCTCGCAAGGCCGTTCGACATCCACCCCCTCGGGGAGGTGGTTCTCGCCGAAGTGGGCGCAGACAGGCGCCATGTAGTCCGGATCGCGGGGCACTATGGTCCCCGCCGCCACGCCCCCGTCCGGGTCGCGCGCTATGCCGTCGCCGTTGCGCTCGGGGTACATCCCGGAGTCGACGAAGAACCCGCGCCGAACAGCCTCGAAGTAACCCCCGACGTCTAGCATCTCCTCGAGGAACAGGACGGCGCGCTCCGTGATCGCCCGCGCCTTCTTCTCAAGCTCGCCGTCCGGGCTTTCGTCGAGGTGCACCATGTTACGCAGCCCGTCGAGCCCCACCAGAACCTGCTTTGCAGTGTCCAGCGCGGCGATGTTGTTGTAGTGCCACGGCACGTTCCGCCCCTCGTCAGGCGTGATAGTGCTCTGGATGTCCGCGCTCGTGAACCTCGATAGCATGAGGTTCAGGGTGTGGGTGACTGTGGCCTCGCGTGTGGAGGACTCGATGTACTTGGTGTTCATCTGCGCCCGGAACCTGTACCCCGCGAACAGCCTGCGAAGGGCCACGGCGTAGGGAAGGTCGAGGCGCATCTCCGGGGCGGGCGGGGCCGTCGGGGGAACAGTCGATAGACAGATGTTCTCCCTGACCATGCCCACCTTCACCGAGTACGCGCAGTTGATGGCATGCTGCACCATGAGTTCGGGCATGACCTTCCACGCCTCGCGCGCGGTGGCATTGGCGTTGTGCGCCCCGTCGATCTGGGCCATCCCGGCCCATTGCATCAGGGTCTTCGCCACAGCTGCGTCCACGAAGGATCTGTACATGTTGACATTCCTGTAGAGGACGTTGTACTGCGGGTCCTGGTGCGCCCCGTTCATGCCCTCCTCGGCGAACAGGACGGCGATCTCCGGGCCTGCGACCCCGCTGACGTAGGAATGGAAGTTGATGGGCCGGCCGACCTCGTCCTCGATGAGGTCGAGAGCCTTGCGAGTCGCACGCACCTGCTTGCGCGTGATCGGAACTCCGCCGACCCCCTCGGGTGTGCCCTCGATAAGGCCGTCGAAGTGGCTCTGGCCCGTGGTGCGGATGACCATTATGTGGTCCGCGCCATGCCAGGCGGCCATCCTCATCCGTCTTATGTCGTCCTCGAAACGGCCGGACGCGATCTCCGTGGTCACCACCATCTCAGGCTGCGGGTCTATGCCCCCGAAGTACTTGGCTGCGGGAAGCGGCACCGACCGCTCCAGGGGACGCGAGGTTTCCTTGTACTCGAACGGCCCAAGGGTAGTCCCCGGCGGCAGCTTCTCACGCCACGTCCAGCCGCGCCGCCTCGGCCTGTAGTGCTCCAGATCGCGCAAGATCTCGCGCACATCCAGCTTCTCGTCGGGGGAAAGCTTCCTCCCGCCCATTGCGCCTCACCTCCCTGTTCCAAAGAGGCTCGCCACGTCATCCCACATCTCGCCCCCGGCGAGAGCAACCCCGGCCTCGCGCACGCTCATCCCGCGTGCGTTCGCAAGCTTCCATACCACGTGGCCCGCACCCTTGCCGAGAAGGCCCTTCTCGACGCACTTGTCCACGATGGCCTTCGCCTCCAGGCTCGAAAACCCCATGCGCAGGAGCACGGACCTCTCTATGGACGGGGACGTGTGGGTGCGCGCGAGGTCCACGAGGGGCTCCACCACCCTGTCGGCAAGCTCCCAGAAGTACCTGGCAAGCTCCTCATCGCTCATGTCGGCGAGATGCCGGCGCCTTGCTTGGAAATCATCCGGCCGCGTCGTCACGCTGGGCCCTCCCCTCCCTCGAGATCCCGTATGGTTCCCTCGACAAACGCCACGGTGGAGTTGGTATCCTCCGCAAGGAACCGGACGTCCTCCGTGGATAGCTTCCTGGCTTTCGCGTGGGACATAGCATTCCGAATGTAAGACCTGCGGATATCCGCAAGCGGCACCTCTTTCGCATGAATCTGCGAAGGGTGTTCGGGTATGACTATCCGCCTTCCGGGCAGGTTGTCATGAGGATCGCCGCGCCGCACCTCGACGCCCATCTCGCGCGCGAACGCAAGCTGTGCATACGGGTGCTTGCCAGCTCCCGTGTACTCGGTCTCCTGCACCACCACGACCTGGTCGCGGTCCATCTCGCGGGCGATGGCTATGGCGGCGGCGAGGGACGTGTTCCCGGCCGGGCCGCGCTCCATGCCCTCCAGTTTCGCCAGCATCTCGGTGACGTAGAAGACCTCGCCCTGCGTCATGGTGACATACCTGTCCATGTAGCGGAGAGGCCTCGCGGCGTTGCGGGGCACGTCGGCCCTGTCGGGCCACGTGGCGAACGGGATTCCGAACCCCGTGTGCCCGGTGGTAAACGACTTCCTGTTGAAGTCGGTGTCGCTTGCCATGTGAAGCCCGGAAAGGTCCACGCTCGCAGCGATTACCTGGGTATGGCGGCATCCCGCCTTGCGAAGGCCGCGCGCCGTGCCGGTGACGTTCCCGCCACCTGCGTGCGTCACTATGACGGCGTCGGGGTACCGCCCAGTCGCGCGTAGCGTCTCTGTGCCCACCTCGTACCCGAGTGTCTCTATGCCGGCGATGCTGAACGGAGTGTAGAGCGACGCGTTGAAGAACCCTGTTTCGTCGAGGAGCCTCAGGAACACGTAGAAAAGCTCCGGACCCACGGTGAGCTGGTGCACCTCGGCGCCGTACGCCTCACACGCCCGCCCCTTCTCGATTATCTCCGGCTGGCCCAGGCCCCTCGAGTCGTAGGTTTCCTGCACGATGATGCACTCAACGCCCCGCTTGGCCGCCTGGGAGGCCACCGCCGCCCCGTAGTTGCCGCTCGTGGCGGCGATGACTCCGGGGTAACCCTTCTTCTTCGCGCAGTATACCGACACAGACGCTCGCCTGTCCTTGAAACTGCCCGACGGGTTCGCCGACTCGTCTTTCACGAGGATGCGCGCGCCCTTGCCGGGAGCGGATATCCGGCGCACCAACTCCGTGATGTTGCGGACTTCGACGAGGGGCGTGCGCCCGACGCTCGTTTCCTCCTGGATACCGTGGATCTCCTCGAGCGTGTACCCGACCTCGTCCATCATCCCCTCGTAGTCGAAGGCGATGGCGCCGGTCTCGAACTTCTCATAGTCGATCCCCACGGCTGACTTCATGATGTCCTGGCGCCTGGCCATGACCTCCGCATAACTGGTGCCGGATGTCGTCATGCCTGGTCACCTTCTCTGCCGTCTCTGTCGTCCCTTGCGCCCAGCAGGCGCCATAGCTCCTCGCCGATGTGCAGGAGCTCAGGCACGGGCCTGGCGAAGTTGTGCGGGTATGGAGGGTTCACTGCAACAAGGCGCCCCCTCGCCTTTCTGCCCAGCACCGTCGTGATGGTCACTTCCTCGCCGATATGCGCGTCGTGATCGAGATAACCCTTGAGCCGAAGCTCCAGCGGCACCTTCTGCGTGTCCTCGGGCACCTGAGGCGCCCGCTCGCCCGGTTTCAGAACGACCGAGTGTATCTGCACGTACTCCCCGGCTGGTACGCGCGTTGTATTCTCAGACGCGCTTCGGTCAACCACCTTTGCCATCCCCTCTCGCCTGTGGCGAAAGCCTCGCCATGTCCCCCATCATGCATGCCGGCACGGGGAGGTCCTTCATGGTCACGAGGCCTGGTTCCGCCCCCACCACATGGGGAATCATGTTCACGGCGATGGCGATCGTGCCGATGCCACCCGGGATCTCCGGCTTTATGGCGAGGTTCACCGGCGGTGTACCCTCGATCCATATGTAGTCGCCGGTCTCGACCCCCTCGATCCCGGGCAGCACCTGCTGCGGATGCTCGAGGGTGATTACCTCCTCGCCATTCATGAAAGCGTGCGCCGTATGGTTGCACCCCGCCACCATGCCCGGCTTGACGTCGACATACGCCGTCTGGCGCCTGGTGTTCGATATGATGGGCTCCCGCGTCTGGGTGATCTCGTCCAGCTTCCATCCAAGGGCGTCCGCGATCATGCCGCACGACTGGATGAATCCTATGTGGCCCACGATCGTGCCCCTTTCGATGCCGCGCTTGAACTCCTCGACGGTGGTCCCGACCCCTTGGGTCCTCATGACGGTCGGCCCGAAGGGGGAGAGGTCGTTGACCCGCCTGGCCCTCACTCTCTTCACGTCTGTGCAGATACCTGTGAGTGCGATGATCAGGGTGTCCAGGACGAACCCGGGGTTGATGCCGGTGCCGAGGACGCTCACCCCGTACTTGCGCGCAAGCTGGTCGACCTCCGCGGCAAGCTCGGGGTCGCTCTGCCGGAGGTAGGCCATTTCCTCCGCCACTGTGATGACGTTGGACCCTGCGGCCATGGCCGCGTCAAGCTGCGGGTAGATCTCTCTTGCAAACGACGAGGTGGCATGGAGCACCACGTCAGCCCCTGCCTCCAGCGCCTCCTCGGGCTTGTTTGTGACCCGCACGCCCATCTCGCGCCCCGCGCCGAGGACCTCCCCGAGGTCCCGTCCGGCTTTCTCGGGCCTCGTAGCAATCGCCCCAACGATCCTGACCCCTTTCCGCTCTAGCAGCACCTTCGCCATGCCGGAGCCCATCGCGCCGAGCCCCCAACATACCACCGTGATCTCGTCCACCGCTATCACACTCCTCGCATGTGATTCCTGCCACATTCAATCCCATCGTCGCGGGCGCATAAGACCGCCGCCGTGGCCCAAGTAAATCGCCGGAGATTCCCGCTACTTTTCAGCGCGCAGGTCCTCGCCAGAGTTGCCGGTGTTGCACTCCGGGGACGGCGCCTGCGGTGAGATGCGTTCGGATTTGGCGCTCAGGGCCAGCCAAATCCCAGGCGCCCCGCCTTAGCAAGCACCGGCAACCCCAACACCGTCACAAAAAGTGGCGCAAACTTATGGCGCCATGCTTAGTATGTCCTGCCTGGAGCAAAGACCCTGTTGGGGCCAGGCGCGGGCCTGAAAGATAGCATAGCTTATCAGGTCACACCGCCGGATGACGATGAGACTGCCTGGCACGCGCACAATTCACCGGGACAGGATTATGCGTTTGTGTATATTCATGCATCCACTGCATACACCTGGGCGAAAAATGTGCCGCCCTCCCGCTTCAATGTCCGGCAGCTTCTGGTAGTAGGTTCTGTAGTTCTCGTTATGGTATTCTATTGACGAACCGGGATTCCTGCCTCACCAGCGAAAACGGGGCCGAGACTACACGGACCGCCGCCTCCGTCTGGTCAACCGGTGCGCGTACATGAATAGACCGCCCATGTACGGGCGGTCATTCATGTACGCAAGAGCAGGCTCTTACGCTTTACGCGAAGCCGGGCATCTTCCACACGCCTGTGGTCTGATCGTCAGGTGCTCCCTTACTGGCAGGACCCATAGTAAATCTGGTTCGCCACCGGGGCAGGAGGTCCGTCGTGGACGATGGCGGGGAGCGCCCGCTCGTCATCGTCATCAGCCAACCGCTCGCCCTCACATAGCTCCTCCCTGCGCCTCAGGGCTATATCGAGCACCTCGTCCATGTGGTCTACGAACACCAGCTTCATGCTGTCAAGGACGTTCTTCGGGACATCTTCTGTGTCCTTCCGGTTCTCGCCGGGGAGCACCACGGTGAAAATGCCGGCCCTGTGCGCTGCAAGGATCTTCTCCTTGACGCCGCCCACGGGCAGGACCCTCCCCCGCAGAGTGATCTCGCCGGTCATGGCGACGTCACACCTCACCGGGTGCCCGGAGAGGGCGGACGCGAGAGCGGTCGCCATGGCGATCCCCGCGGACGGCCCGTCCTTGGGAATGGCGCCCTCAGGCACGTGGATGTGCACGTCGCGGTCCTGATAGAAGTTGGGGTCGATCCCGAGTTCGTCAGCGCGCGACCTGATGTACGTGAACCCGGCCTGCGCAGACTCCTTCATCACGTCGCCCAGCTTCCCGGTGAGGGTGAGCTTTCCGCTGCCCTTCATGACCGAGACCTCGATCGCCAGGATGTCCCCGCCCACCTCTGTGACGGCGAGTCCGGTCGCGACGCCGACCCTGTCCTCGGACTCCGCCACGCCGTAACGGTACTGTGGTATCCCGAGGTAACCTTCGATGTCGGACGCGTCCACGACCACCTCGGAAGATACGCCGCCGCTGGCAGACCGGCTCACAACCTTCTTGGCTATTTTCCGCATGATCGAGGAGATCTCCCGCTCGAGGCTTCGAACGCCCGCTTCACGCGTGTACTGGCGGATGATCGTCCTTATGGCGTCCTCGGTGAACCTGATGTCGTGCCCCTCGAGGCCGTTCTCCCTTATCTGCTTCACCACGAGGAAGTGGAGGCCGATCTGCACCTTGTCCTCCTCGGTGTACCCCGGTATCACTATGATCTCCATCCGATCCGCGAGAGGCCTGGGGATCGCATGCAACACGTTTGCAGTCGTGATGAACATGACGTCCGACAGGTCGAACGGGATCTCGATGTAGTGATCGCCGAACGCGACGTTCTGCTCCGGGTCGAGCACCTCGAGGAGCGCAGACGATGGGTCCCCCCGGAAGTCGTAGCTCATCTTGTCTACTTCGTCAAGGAGGATCACCGGGTTCTTCGAGCCGGCTTGCCGCATGGCCTGGATGATCTTACCGGGGAGCGCGCCCACGTACGTGCGGCGATGCCCCCGGATCTCAGCCTCATCTCTCACGCCGCCCAGCGAGAACCTGACGAACTTCCTGTCGAGCGCCCGCGCTATGGATTTGCCGAGCGAGGTCTTCCCGACGCCGGGAGGACCGACGAAGCACAGGATCGGTCCCTTGAGCTTGCTTGCGAGCTGACGCACGGCAAGAAACTCGAGTATACGCTCTTTGACCTTGTCGAGCCCGTAGTGGTCCTCGTTGAGAACCCTGGCTGCAGCCTCGACATCGACCCGGTCCTGGGTCCTGTAAGTCCAGGGCAGGGCCAGGAGCCAGTCGAGGTAGGTCCTGACGACAACCGCCTCGGCCGCCATAGGCGGCATCTTCTCGAGTCGCTCCACCTCGCGGAGCGCCCGCTCCTCGACTTCTTTCGGAAGGCTCGCGCCGGCGATCTTCTCGCGGTACTCCTCGCCCTCCTGGGACCTGTCGTCCCTCTCGCCCAGTTCCTTCTGTATGGCTTTCATCTGCTCGCGCAGGTAGTATTCCTTCTGAGTCCTCTCCATCTGCTTTCGGACGCGCGAGTTGATCTTCTTCTCCAGCTCGAGGATGTCCATTTCCTTGAGGAGAATGGCACACAGACTCTCGAGCCTCTGCCTTGGCGATGCGGCCTCCAGAACCTTCTGTTTATCCTCGGTGCGAAGGGGCAGATGGGCCGCGATGTCGTCGGCCAGCCTGCCAGGATCGTCTATGGTCTGGACGGACGAGAGGATCTCGGGTGGGATCTTCTTTCCAATCCTCACGTACGACTCGAAATACCCAAGGACGCTGCGCATGAGCGCCTCGGTCTCCTTCGTCATACGCTCGGAGACCTCCATCGGCTCGACCCTTACCTTGTAGAAGGGATCTGCCTGGATGTACTCGGCTATCCTGGCCCGCTGCACGCCCTCGACGAGCACCCTGATGGTGCCGTCAGGGTATCTCGCAAGCTGCTTCACTTCGGAGATCGTGCCGACTTCATGGATCTCTTTCGGGGCAGGCTCGTTCACCTTGGCCTGCTTCTGCGCCGCAAGCAGTATGAGCCTGTCGTTCATCATCGCGTCCTCGAGCGCAGCGACGGATCTGTCCCTGCCCACGTCGAGCGGAACCGTCATGTAGGGGAACACGATAACGCCCCGCAACGGGAGGAGAGGCACCAGGTCCTTTGATCTTGCTGCTTTGGCTTCTTCCTTTGGCATGCTGCAGTTGCACCTCCTCGACTACTCCGGCGGACTTGTCCTCGCTCCACACTGCGAACCACGTCATGCGCTGGACCTGGGTCGCCGACAGGTCACAGCCACCCGCCCCGTCGTCACTAATCAGTGTATTCGGCCCGGCCTACCCGATTCCTGCCCCGACTCGGAGGGTGCGGATGGGTGAACCGGTGGCATGCAGTAGCAGGCAGAAGGTGAGGATTGACGAACAAAGAAAGCCCCGCCTCACAGGCAAGGCTATCACAGCGGGCAACATTATGTCAACGCGCCTGGACTGTCAATTTCTGTCGCAAGGAGGAGTCCTTAGCAGCCCCGGGGCGTCAGTTGAGGCATCACCGCCAGCCCGGAAGCCGTGCTGGAGGTGCCGGCAATCACATGCGCACAGGAGACCGCGGCCACCTTTGTCTCGATCGTCGCGCCAAGGGCGTCGGGCAGAGCGACCCTGCCCAGCATGGCAGCATGCACCACCTCCTCGATCCGCTCCACAGCCACGACCAGGATGTCCTTCCTCTCGCCGAAGCTCTCCTGCCAGTTCTCGCGCGGGATTATCACTCTACTCGCCCCAGCGATGGCTGCCGCCTCCACCTTCGCCACGGTGCCTCCGACGGGCTTCACCTGTCCGCGTATGGACACCTCGCCTGTCATGGCGAGCTTGTTGTCCACAGGGATCTGGGTGATCGCGGAATAGATGGCGGTGACGATGGCCACCCCGGCGGATGGCCCGTCCAGCGGGATACCGCCGGGGAAGTTCACGTGGATGTCGTAGTCCTCCGGTCTGACCGACAGGAACCTCCGAAGAACCGTGATGACGTTTTCCACGGATCCCCTCGCCATGCTCTTGCGCCTCATTATCCTCCCTGTCTCGCCCATCTCTTCCTCGTCGATGACCCCCGTGGTTATGACCTTCCCGGCTCCCCTCTCCACGGGAACCGCCGCAGCCTCTATCTCCACGAGCATCCCGCTATTGGGCCCGTATACGGCGAGGCCATTGGCATAACCGACCTGCGGCGCGCAAGGCACCTTCTTGAAAGGACGGGGCGCGTACTGGCCGGAGTTCACCACCCACTCGACGTCCGCCCTGGCCACCGTCTGTCTCCCCGAGGTGAGCGCGGCCCCACCGGCTATCTGGAGGATGTTGACGGCATCGCGGCCATTGGCCGCGTACTTCTTGATGATCTCGAGAGCCCCCTCCTCGAGCACGAAGCCCGCTTTCTGCGCGGCGTTCGCGGCGATGGTGCCGACCTCCGCAGGGGTCAGCGCCCGGAAGAAGACCTCGATGCACCTGGACCGGATGGCCGGAGGGATCTCGTCCGGGGACCTCGTGGTGGCCCCGACGAGCCGGAAATCGGCCGGAAGGCCGTTCTGGAATATATCGTGGATGTGCTGGGGGATGTTGGGGTCCTCCGAGCTATAGTAGGCGCTCTCGAGGAATACCTTTCTGTCCTCGAGCACTTTGAGGAGCTTGTTTATCTGGACCGGATGGAGTTCCCCGATCTCGTCGATGAACAGGATGCCGCCGTGGGCCTTCGTTACGGCGCCGGGCTTCGGCTGCGGAATGCCGGCGATCCCCAGGGGTCCCGCGCCCTGGTATATGGGATCGTGGACCGAGCCTATCAGGGGGTCCGCTATACCCCGGTCGTCAAACCTCGAGGTCGCCCCGTCCACCTCGACGAACTTGGCCCACTGCTTGAAAGGCGAGCGGGAGTTCTTCTTCGCTTCCTCCAGCACCACCCTTGCGGCCGCGGTCTTGCCAACCCCGGGAGGGCCGTACATTATGACATGCTGGGGGTTCGGCCCGCACAGCGCCGCGCGAAGCGCACGCAGTCCTTCTTCCTGGCCTATGATCTCCCCGAGCGTGGTGGGCCTCGTCTTCTCCGACAGCGGCTCCGTCAGGGAGATGCTGCGCAGCTTCTGGAGCTTGTCCATCTCCTTGCGGGACTCGCGGTCAACTGCGACCCTGTTGCCCTGCTGGGTTCTGAGGAGATTCCAGAAGTACAGCCCTATGACGATTCCGAAGAACAGGTTTACGAGCCCGAAGAGATTGCCTGCGAAGTCCATGGAAAAGCCGCCTCTGCCCGATGGAGTGCGTGTCTCTATGGTCTATTATGTCCACCACGCCGGTGGTTAACTATTGCTACTCTGTCAGATGGCGGGTGCAGGTTCGTCACTTCACGCCAGTTTCCCGGTCAGGCAGTTTCTTCCCGCTTCTTCGCGCCCTTCCGCTCCTGCAGCACCATGGTGGGCTTTGCGGATCCGTCCACCACTTCCTTCGTCACCACGACCTTCTTCACATCGCTGCGCGACGGGATTTCATACATGATGTCGAGCATCATCTTCTCCATGATGGACCGCAATCCCCTCGCGCCGGTGTTCCGGGCGATGGCCTTGCGCGCCACCGCGATGAGAGCGTCCTCGGTGAGTTCGAGTTCAACGCCGTCCAGCTCGAACATCCTCCTGTACTGCTTGGACAGGGCGTTTCTGGGCTCCGTGAGTATCCTCACGAGAGCCTGCTCGTCGAGGGCGTCGAGAGGGACCACCACCGGCAGCCTCCCGATGAACTCCGGGATGAGCCCGAACTTCAGAAGGTCCTCGGGCATGACCTGCCTCAGGATGTCCCCTATGTTCGAATCGATCTTGGGCCGAAGCTCCGCCCCGAAGCCGAGGGTCTTCTTCCCCACGCGGTTCTGGATGATCTTCTCAAGCCCGTCGAAGGCACCTCCGCAAATGAAGAGAATGTTCGTCGTATCTATCTGGATGAACTCCTGGTGCGGGTGCTTGCGCCCGCCCTGCGGAGGAACGCTTGCAACCGTGCCCTCGAGGATCTTCAAGAGAGCCTGCTGCACGCCCTCGCCGGACACATCGCGAGTTATCGACGGGTTCTCGGACTTGCGTGCGATCTTGTCGACCTCGTCGATGTAGACGATGCCTTTCTCAGCCTTCTCGATGTCGTAGTCCGCCGCCTGGATGAGACGCAGCAGGATGTTCTCCACGTCCTCGCCCACGTACCCGGCTTCTGTAAGCGACGTCGCATCGGATATGGCGAAAGGCACGTTCAGGATCTTGGCCAGGGTCTGCGCAAGCAAGGTCTTGCCAACGCCGGTGGGACCCAGGAGCAGGATGTTGCTCTTCTGGAGCTCCACGTCGTCCACGCGGACGTTCGCGCCTATGCGCTTGTAATGGTTGTACACCGCCACGGCAAGCGTCTTTTTCGCGTCTTCCTGACCAATGACATATTGATCCAGGATCTCCTTGATCTCCTTGGGCTTCGGGATGTTACCCAATTCGACATCTGCTTCTTCGCCCAGCTCTTCCTCGATGATCTCGTTGCAGAGTTCGATGCACTCGTCGCAGATGTAGACCCCGGGCCCGGCTATGAGCTTCTTGACCTGGTCCTGAGCCTTGCCGCAGAACGAGCACTTGAGCTGGCCTTTCTCGTCGCCGAACTTGAACACCCTACCACCCCCTACTTCTTCTTGGTCCTGAAGATCTCGTCAACGAGCCCGTAGTCCTTCGCATCCTCCGCAGACATGAAGAAGTTCCTGTCTGTGTCAGCTGCAATCTTCTCCATCGGCTGACCCGTGTGCTTCGCAAGGATCTGCTGGGTTATCTCGCGCAGCTTCACGATCTCCCTCGCCTGGATCTCGATGTCGGTCGCCTGCCCCTGTGCACCGCCGAGCGGCTGGTGGATCATGACCCTCGAGAAGGGGAGAGCGTACCTCTTGCCCTTCGTGCCCGCCGCCAGGAGAAGCGCGCCCATGCTGGCAGCCATACCGATGCATGTGGTGGCGACATCGGGCTTGATATACTGCATCGTGTCGTATATGGCGAGCCCTGAGGTCACCACGCCGCCGGGACTGTTGATGTAGAGGTTGATGTCCTTCTCGGGATCCTCCCCCTGGAGGAACAACATCTGAGCTATGACGAGGTTCGCCACATCATCGTCTATCGGGCCGCCGATGAAGATGATCCTGTCTTTCAGCAGCCTCGAGTATATATCATAAGCCCGCTCCCCACGGTTTGTCTGCTCCACTACGATCGGAACGAGATTCACGATCGACTCCTCCTCCCTTGATCATATGCCGACCCGCACGAGGTCACTCGCCCTTTGCGAGTCGAGTCAGATTGTCTACGGTCTTCTCTCTGACTATCGCATCTTCTATACTGTGAATACGCCCTGCCTTTGTCAAGAGTTCCCGGATCTCGTCTGTGGTCTTGCCCTGTCTCGACGCGATCTCGGCGATGCGCGAATTTACTTCGTCGTCGGTGGCGGCAAATCCTTCCGCCCTGGTTATGGCATCGAGCACCAGATCTGTCTTGACAAGCTTTTTCGCCTCATCACGGTAGCTCTTCTTGAGCGTCTCCTCGTCGAGGCCGCATGCCTCGAGGTATCCTTCCAGGGTCATCCCCTGCTGAGCGAGCCCCCCCGCCAGGTCGCGGACCATGAAGTCCACCTGACGATCCACGAGGGGTTCGGGGATATCCACCTCGGCCTCCTGCGTGATCCTGTCCACCACGGCTTTTCTGTATTCCGCTTCCGCCCGACTTTCGGCCGACTTCTGCAGGCGCTCGCGGATGTCTCGCTTCATCGCATCAAGGCTGTCATAGCCACCGACAGCTTTCGCGAACTCGTCGTTTACCTCGGGCAGCTTCCTCTCGCGGATCTCTTTGACCATTACGCGCGCCTGGGCGGGCTTTCCCGCGAAACTCTTATCAGGGTAGGTTTCAGGCACGGTGGTTTCGACGACCTTCTCTTCCCCTGTCTTCAGCCCGATAAGGCCCTCGCCAAGGCCCGGGAGGTCCTGTTTCGCAGCGGCCTCGATGACCAAGCCCTTGCCGTCGCCCCGGACCTCGAGGAGCTTGCCGCCGGAGGTGAGCTCGACGTCAACCGTGACAAGGTCCCCGGCCTGCACGGTATCGTGATCGGCAGGCTCGGCGGTGGCCCGGTTGCGCTGCAGGACCTCGATGTAGCGATCCACCTCGTCGTCTCCGACCTTGGGGGTCGTCTTGTCAACCCTGATCGCACGGTAGTCGGGAAGCTTCACCTCGGGCCTTACCAGCACCTTCGCCTTGAACTTGAGCGGCTTGCCTTCCTCGATCTGCTCTATATCGAAGTCAGGTTCGTCCACAGGCTCGATGCCGGTCTCCTTGACAGCCTCAGCGTATCCCTGCGGCACAAGGCGCTTCAGCGCATCCTCGTAGAGCGCGCCCTTGCCGAGCCTCATCTCGAGGATCTGGCGCGGCACCCTCCCCTTTCGGAACCCGGGCACCGTCACACGCTGCGCGAGCCTGCGATAGCTCTCATCGAGAGCACGGCTGACCTCGGCCTCGTCCACCTCGATGTCAAGATGAGCAAAGTTCCCCTCTATTCTCTCCACCGCAGCCTTCACCATATTCGCCGCCGCGACGCCTCGGGACCTCGTCGCCCCTGGCTGATGGCAGCTTCCCTCCTCCTGCTTTCGTCCTCATGGCAACGCTATTCGAATGCCCACCAAAGCGGCCTTGCGTCGGCCTGGTCAGCACGCTCACGACGACAGCGTCGGGCTGCGCCGCCCCTCCGGTGGAGGCATCTATGCCGATACCTGCACTAATATTCCACCGCGATCCCGGCCAGACACAACACACAAAAACAATACCTCGGTAGGCGCCGATCCAGCAACCGCCGAGGCAGTATCGTTTCGACCCTTCGGCCTATCGTATTCTAACACGGTCCCAGGGTATTGTAAAGCCACCTGCAGCGCGCGCCCCGCGGACCAGCGCCGGCCCTACCGCGACGAAGTACGCGACCGGGAAGAGCACGGCAGCCAGGGCGAAGCAGAGCATCCCGGTCTGAAGCGTCCGGCGCGCACCGCGCAACCGGCTGAGCTGGTTGAGGAGCGGTGGGGTCAGAAGCGCCAACACCAGGCCCGCTCCTGTCAGTACACTCACATTGGACTGCGACAGCCCGAGGAGCACGATGGCCAGGTACGGCAAGCCCGTGAGGAATCGGATGTGGTCGGCGGGTGACGGTCGGACGGTCGGCCTGAAGTCTCCCAGACCCCTCATCGCGAGCCACCTTCCACAGTCGAGGCACTGAGCCGGGGCTCACCGCACGTAACTGGAGGGGCTACGAACCGACCGTGAGATGTCCGTTGAACCCTCCTCACGCCACGACTTGCCGATTGAGGCGAGTGACGTGAAGTAGCGACTGGGCCGGCGAGGCTTCCCGTCGTTGCTTGCATGTCCCGCCAGGAAGAGCGCCCTCCTTGCCCGCGTGATCGCTACATAGAACACCCGGCGTTCCTCGGCCTCCCTGCCCTCCCGCACCGCAGGGTACAGGGGGAACTCGTTCTCCGATAGCCCAGCCACGAACACGATGTCGAACTCCAGCCCCTTCGCCTGGTGCACCGTGAGCACCCGCACCCGCTCATCATCCGGATCGAGGCGGTCCACGTTCCTCGCGAGGGCCACGAAGCCGAGAACGGACTCGAGGGAGGACAGGGCGTCAAGCTCGGGAGCATCGCGGTCCCTGAAGACCCGGAGGACCTCCTCCAGGTTCTCCAGGCGGTGCGGGTCTCTGCTGTAGTAGCCTCGCAGGCCCGACCTGTCAAGGACCCGCTCCAGCAGGTCAGGCGGCCGCAGGCGCCCCAGGTCTTCGCGCAGCGTCGCCACCTCCTCCGCCAGGGGGACGAACGCGGCTACCGTGTCGCGCGCCACACGCGCTCTCTCGCCAGCCGTCGCGCTCACGCGCGGGGCGAGATGAGCGAGCAAGCCGCAGGTTGCCGCGACGTCGTCCGGCGCGCGGTGCGTGGGCTGGGTCGGCACGCCGAACCTTCGCGCCAGCGCCTCCAAGGAGAAGTCGTCGCCGTCCAGGAACCGCCGCGCCATCTCGAGGGTGTCCACGCATTCAGGGACGTTCACCTGGACCCTCAGGCGTCGCCCGTACGCCGCCATCATCCGCGCGTCGAAGCTCACGTTGTGGCCGGCCAGCAGGCTGCCAGACGCAAAGCGGTTGAACTCCTCCAGCACACGTCGCGGCTCCTCACCGTTTGCATCCAGGAACGAATCGCTTAGCCCGTGAATTCTTTCGGACTCCCCAACGCTCACCGTGTTGCGCAGGTAACGGTGGAACCGTGCGACCGGCTTCCCCCGCTCCAGGCGCACCGCTGCCAGCTCCACGATCTCATCCGCCCCCGGGTTGAGACCGGTGGTCTCCGTGTCGAACACCGTGATGGCACCGTCCCTGAGCGCGCCCAGGAACCTGCCGAACGGGTCTCCCACCGCAAGAGTTGACGGGGCCACCATGTCCACGAGACGCAACCCCAGCGGCTCAGCGTCCAGGACTCGGGAAATGGTCCGGTCGCCTATCTTGCGCGGCGGCCGCTGCAGGATGCGCCGAAAGCTCCGCCCGTCTGCCGGGCTGCACAGGAACCGCAGGTATGCGACAGCGTCCTTGACCTCCTGCCGCCGGAAGAACTCGTATGTCTCCACAGTGAGATGAGGAATGCCCTCCTTTTTGAGCGCGTCCGAGATGGCGACCCCGCGGTTGTTGGTGCGGGCAAGCACCCCTATGCGGCCGTACGGAACACAGCCGACGGCACGGCCCATCCCGCCACGTGCAAGCTCTCGAACCTTGCGGGCAATCCACCGGGCCTCGGCCTCGCTATCGCGCGCAAAGTGGACGGTCACGGGATCGCCGGCCTCGGCCGTGGGCGCAGGGCGCAGCGGGGCGTGCCGGCTGTACTGCCTCGCGACGCACCCCGCCATCTCCACCAGCACGCGCGTGGCGCGGTGGTTCTCGGTGAAGGAGAAGTCCCGAGCGCCCGCGAAATCGGCGTGGAACTCGCGGAGCACCTTCGCAGGTGCAGACCCCCGCCACTCGTAGATGGTCTGGTCGAAATCGCCGGCGAGGACGAGGTTAGCGCACCGCCGGGCCAGCGCTCGAAGGACCTTGTACTCGGTGAGGTGCGTGTCCTGCATCTCGTCCACCTGGATCATAGAGAAGCGCTCTTCCCAGCGGCGGCGGATTTCGAGCGACAGCGTCAGCATTGCGCGGGTGAAATAGATGAGGTCCCCGAAATCGAGAGCGTGATGCGACGCGAGCTCCCGCTGGTATGCGATGGCAAGCCCGCGGCTCGTGAGGGGAAGGTCCATGAATACCGAATCGGATACCGCCCTCATGGAAAGCGCCGCGTCAGCCGCCTCGGACTTGGCCCGCTCGATCCTGCTATAGAGCTCGGTCTCACGGTTGGACTGGTTGCGCGATACGGCCGCGGCCGCGGTCGCACCCCGTTTGCCGACCGCGGCGGTCTCCTCGTGTCTTTGGATAGATCGAAGGATTTCGGCGGAATCTTCGTCATCGAAGATGGTAAAATCCGAAGGAAGCCCGATTTGCTTGGCTTCAACCCGGAGCATCCAGGCGCATAATCCGTGAAAGGTGCGCACCACGACCATCCTTGCCCGGTCGCCGCAGTGGACCGCGATGCGCTGCCGCAGCTCCTCGGCGGCGCGGTTCGTGAACGTCAGGCACAGGATGCGCGACGGCTCCACGCCCCGCCGGATCGCCTCAGCGGCGCGTTCCGCCAGCGCGAGCGTCTTGCCCGTCCCAACGGGCGCGTGGAGGACCGCGCAGCCTTGCTGGAACTCGACGAACTTGCGCTGGTCATCGTCGAGCTCGATGTCCCCTGCTGCGCTGCGCCCGGCCACCGCGGCCGCCGCGTTCCTCGCAACATCTCCCCGAAGCGCGTCCTCATCCGCCACCTGCCAGCGTCACCTCCAGCAATGCCCTGGCTCCACCAAAAGCCAGGTCGCGTCCCACCAGCGAGAACTGGCTCTTGTGGCTGTTTTCGACGCATTCCGAGGCTATCCTTCCATGGCAGGAGAGATCTGCCTCTGCAGGCTTATCTGGCCAGGCGTCTGACACCGCTCCTGCAAGGCCGCGTAAGGCCTGGAATTGTCGAGTGGCACGCTTCAGGGCGGTGACGCAAAGACGGATGAGCGTCAGCCATGCGACCGCGCCGGATGGCATCTGCTGGTTGTCAACTCCGGCGAAAGGAACGTGGCAAAGGGGATCATCGCAGTTGGCGACATCGCCATCGGCGTGGCGGCTCTGGGTGCCGTATCGCTGGGAGTGGTCACCATGGGCGCGCTCGTTCTCCGGGAAACCGGGCCTGCCTACGAGGGTCGTTCGGGCACACGTATGTTCAGCGCCGCCGGAACGACGCTGGCTTCGGCCTCCAGCACGCCCGGTTGCTCGCCGTCGAGATCGAGGAGCACTCTTTCGGTGGAAGTCACTCTCACAGCGCGCGCCCGTCTGTGGATGACCTTGGGATGCGTGAGATGCGTTCCGCGATAGAGCCTTGGCAGGTTGGCGATGGCCTCGAGCTTGCCGAAATCGCGACAGAGCACCACGTCAAGAAGGCCGTCGGCCGGATCAGCCAATGGGGCTATTTGCATTCCACCACCAAAATACCTCCCGTTGGCCATGGCGAGCACAGTGACACTCGCATCGAAAGGCTCCTCCCCGTCGATGGAAATGCTGACCTCGTGATTTCGGTAGCGCAACAGGCTCACGACGGCGCCCCACAGGAATGAGCAAAAGCCGCCTGAAGCTTTGCTGGTGTGATTGACCCTGTCGACAGTATCGCCGCCAAGGCCCACATCGCAAACGTTCACAAAATACCTGGTGTGGACCTCGCCGTCATGTCCGACGTAACGCACCTTCCCGGCATCGATGGTGGCCACTCCACCGCCCATAAGGCAAGCGGCCGCCCGTTCGAGGTCCTTCGGAATCCCCACCGCCCTGCTGAAGTCGCAGCCCGTACCGCGCGGAAGAACGCCCAGGACTGCGCTGGCGTTCACGGGGCCGTCGTCGTCGAGAAACCCGTTTGCCACCTCGTTGAGAGTGCCGTCCCCTCCTACCGAGATGATGTACTCGTAACCTCCAAGCAAAGCCTCCCGTGCGAGCCGCGTCGCGTCGCCTGGGCCGCCGGTCATCCCCCATTCGAAAGACAGCCCCGCACCGTGCAGCCGCTCGGCGATTCGGGGCCACAGCTTCCCGGTCGAGCCGTTGGCCGACGCAGGGTTGACGATCACCAGTGTCGTACTCCCCACTACACAGAGCCTCCTCAAGGTCACGCCGGAATGCGATACACAGTTGACATGCCTACCTCGATGCACGCAATGTCGCCAACGCTGACGTGTGCGCCGTAACACGGACACCTCGGGCGGGCAACCAGCCAGTATCCCGAAATGAGCCCTAAGTGAGGGTGCAGAAATGGTCCCGACTTTTGGGAGGGGTTGCCGGTGTTGCA
>JASEJE010000015.1 GCA_030024085.1 Bacillota bacterium
GCAACCCCGGACAGGACTTGCGCGCTGAAAAGTAGCGCGAACTTGTGGCGATCTACTTAGACCCCCGGGCCGGGGAGGCCCGGGGGCATTGCCGGGTATGACGCACCCGGCGGCGTGACAAGTGAGAAGGTGGTTTTCCTGTTTTAGAACTCGACCTTCATGCCGGCCGTCAGGCAGAACCCGTTCGGCCTCGTCGTGAATCCCTCGAAGTTGTCCTTATCGTAGCTAGCGTAGCTGCCAATGAACTGGATCCCGTTGGGCGCGGTGTACTCGGCCTTGCCGATGTATGCCATCTGCCCGTTCGCCCACTTGGCGTTGCCCGACAGCCCAATGCCGGAGAGCATCGGAGCGTCGAACGTGGTGGCCGCCGCCAGCTCGTGGACGGTCGACTTTATGCTGGACATCGTGAGGTCATACTGGGTGTCAACCACCATGGGCCCCACCGGGATGTCGCAGCCGAGACCGAGGTTAACGGTGGTCTCCTTCGGAGCGTCGGCTTTGACAGCCTTGTCGCCTGTATGGTCGAGGATGTCGTAAGACCTACCTACTGTCGACCACATGGTCTTCACGCCGGCCTCGATGTCGAGCCCCGCATACTGGGTGGCAGCGGTGGCCCCGACGGTCTTCCTCTCGCCCACGAGTTCGCGATTGGCATCCCTCTGCTCGTGCCAGTCAGCGATGCCGACGAGGTTCACGCCGCTGATGGTAGTGGCGACTTCGCCGTTCACCCCGCGCTTGCCTGCGTTGAGGTCCACGATGTTGATATCGTTGCCGTCCTCGTCCTTGCTGTCATCGCGATAAAGCGGGTTGAACTTCGGGTCGAAGTTCCGAAAGCCCAGCTTCGCGCTGACGCCGGGTAGCATCGGGATCTCGCCGATGCCTGCCTCGGCCTTCACGGCCGAAGCTTCGTTCGCGCCGTCCCACGCGGCCGCGCCGGTCAGATCAACACCGGGTACCGGTGCGAACTGGGCGCTGCCCGCAAGAGCTATGTCGCTGTCGGTCTTCACAGCGGCACCCTCAATGCTGATGCCCTGGATATCCGCCTTCGCGGCGATGCCGCGGTTGACGAACCTCTCTTGCTGGTTCTCGGCAACCTCACGGCTCGCCCAGCCATAGAACGCGCCGAGCTCCACCGGGCCTACGCGCACGCCGCTTACCTGCGCGCCCTCGATCACGCCGTCCGTGGCGGACAGGTGCGCGATGTAAGGCGAGTAGTCAATGGCGAGGTCCCCGAACCTGGTGGTAACGTCCTGCCCGCCTGTGAGGAACGGGCCGGTGGTCTCGAGGTACGCCTTTTCGATGGTGAGTTGCGCGAGGCCAAGCGTTACCGGCGTTAGCCCTTGCTTGTCCATGTTGCCGCCCTTCAGGTCGTCCGACCCCGGGTTCGGATCGGTCGTCGGGCCGAAAGGAGCGTACTTTATGGGCTCGAATCCCACGAACGCCCGGATCTGCTGGCCGCCGGCCATCTCCATGGAGAAGTTCAGACGAAGGTCCGATGTGGCGGTGATCCCCCCGTTGTCAGACTCGACAGGGGTCACCTGGAACGTGGTCTCGAGGGACCCGCCCAGGTCGATGGTGGGGGCCGCCCACACCGGCGCCGCCATGGCTATCGCCATGATAGCAGCGAGTGTAGCGACTAGTCTTCTCATTGTTCATCCCCCTTGGTGTGTCTTCTGGTTCGAACTTGCTGCGATTCGTGCTGCGATGGGGACTTTCGGCAAGTATCCTTGTTTCCTTGCTTCGATCCCCGGCTGCGTTGTCTTGTGCGTATCATCTATCCCGGCCTCCGGCGCGCTTTTCGGGGTGCACCTCCTTTCCGCCGCCTACCGGGCCTGGAATTCGTGCTACATGTAGTGCGCTAAAATGTGCTCCATTGAGTTCTCAAACGTCACGGCCGGTTGTTCGGCCCCTCTGCTTCCCCTAATTCTCCGCCATGGTCGTTATTCCTCCACGTTGCTCGCGCTTGCGCGCATGTAAGTGATGGCATCGCAGGAACAAGAATGCCAGGGCAGGGCTTTACTCCCTCGCCTGGCATCTCACGCTCTGGGTGTCTGGGTGCGTGGTTCCCGGGTACAGCGTGCGCTCTCACAGGCCCGGCGCGCCAAGGTCGAACTCGTCATACAGCGCCCGGACGGCTTTCGACACGCTTGCCTGGTCGATGAGGCACGAGATGGTGATCTCCGAGTCAACGGTCTGCATGATGTGGACCCCGGCCCTGTGAAGGGATTCCACCACCCTCGCCATGACTCCTGGCACTTCCTGCATCCCGGCGCCCACCACCGAGACCTTGGCGCACTCGGCCATGACGTGGCACGCGAAGCCCTCCGACCGCAGCGCCTCCTCCGCGGCCTGGGCGAACTCGTCCTTCACCGTAAACAGGATCGCCCGCGGGGTGACGTTGATGAAGTCCACGTTGATCCCCACCGTGCTTATGGCCTTGAGTATCGCCACCCTTGACCGGGACGGCTCCGCCGCACTCGGGTACACCGCCTCGATACGCGTGAGACCGTCCACGTGCGCGATGCCGGTTATCACCCTGCGCGCCACATCGTCGGTGATGAACGTGCCCTCCGACTCCGCGAAGGTGCTCCTCACTCTCACAGGAATGCCGCCCTGCTGCGCTATGTGGACCGCCCTCGGGTGGACCACCTTTGCCCCGTTGCTCGCAAGCTCCTCGACCTCGAAGTAGGTGATGGCCGAGATCAGCCTTGCTTCGGGGACGATCTTCGGGTCAACGCTCATGACGCCCTCGACATCCGTGTAGATCTCCACGCATTCAGCCTGCAAGGCGACGCCGAGCGCGGTCGCCGTGGTGTCGCTCCCGCCCCTCCCCAGCGTCGTGATCTCCCCGTCCTCGGTCACGCCCTGGAACCCAGCCACCACCGGGATCCGGCCGGAGGCAAGGATGCCCAGGATCCTGGCGGTGTTGATGCCCTGGATGCTCGCATCGCCGAACTCAGCGTCAGTTCGTATCCCGGCCTGGGCTCCCGTGAGCGGCACCGCTTCGTGTCCCGCAGCCCTGAGATAACCCGCCATTACCACCGAGCTTATGATCTCGCCGCATGACGCGAGGAGGTCGAGCCCCCGCGCGTCCACAGACAGGCTCCTGTTCCTCACAAGGTCCAGCAACGAATCGGTGGCATATGGCCCCGGGCGCCTCCCCATTGCCGACACCACGACAACGGGGTCATACCCCTGCTCTTTCGCGCGGATGACTCTGTCGCGCGCTCTTTCGCGCGCGCCTTCATCGGCGACGGACGTTCCCCCGAACTTCTGTACAATTACGCGCACCGTATGCTTCGTCCTCCCGTTGCTTCATCTGGGCCGGCGCCGCCGCGGCGCCGTGTCGTCGCCGCGCGAAGGAAGGGGCGGTCACAGGCGGCGGCAGGCCCCGCCCGCCTGTCCCTGCGTCCCGCACGCGGCGGGCGCCACGGCCCGCTCTCACCCCGCCAACCGGCCGGGCCTCGATGACATCGTTCTGATCGCTTATGGATACGCCGGAGAGCGCTACTATCCTGCCGGCCAGCAGGGCGATGACAAAAAAACGAGCGACCGGCATCGAGGATGGCACGACCGGCCGCACGCGTGGGCATGTAATTGCTGGCCCCTGCCTGAATGAGGGTGCGTTAGTCCCTGTCCGTTTCCCGGTAGTTGCCGGGTTGCCGGTGTTGCATTCGGGGACGGCGCCCCGGGCGGGGCGCGCTTCGCCGAAATTCGGCCCGTCGGGCAAGTGGCCGGATTTCGACACCCCCAGTGCAATCACCGGCAATCCCTCCCAGAAGTCGGGTGCATTTCTGCACCCCCACCTAGCCCCCGCTACGGCGGCCCAGCATGGCCCTGGCCGCCGCGATGGCCTCCCTGACCCGGGCAGGCGCCGTGCCACCCGGGACCGCGCGCGCCTCCAGGGACGCCTCGACGCTCACCACGTTGAGCACGTCCTGCGACACGCCGGGGGCAATGGCCTTCCACTCGTCGAGCGTGAGGTCACCGAAACCCTTTCCCTCCTGGACGCATTTCAGCACCAGGCGCCCCACCGCGGCATGGGCCTCGCGGAAGGGAATCCCCTTTCGCACCAGGTAGTCCGCGACGTCCGTGGCCGTCGTGAACCCCTTCCCGGCCGCCTCCCGCATGGCCTTCGCGTTCACCTTCATGGTCCGCACCATGGGGGCCATCACCTGGAGGCAAGATGCGACCGTATCCACGGCGTCGAAGAGGCTTTCCTTGTCCTCCTGCATGTCCCGGTTGTACGCGAGTGGCAGCCCTTTCATGACGGTGAGCACGGCCACGAGGTCGCCCACGACCCTCCCGACCTTGCCCCTTACGAGCTCCGCCACGTCGGGGTTCTTCTTCTGCGGCATCATGCTGCTGCCCGTGGCGAAGGCGTCGTCGAGCTCGACGAACCCGAACTCCTGCGACGCCCACAACACGATCTCCTCCGCAAGCCGGCTGAGGTGCACCATGGTGATGGCGATCGAGGCGAGGATCTCCATGACGAAGTCCCTGTCAGAGACAGCGTCGATGCTGTTACGCGTGATGCCGCAGCATCCAAGCTCGCGCGCAACCGCCTCCCGGTCCACCGCGTAAGCGGTGCCCGCAAGGGCCCCTGAGCCCAGGGGCGAGACGTTCGCGCGGCGCGCTGCGTCCGCGAGCCGCTCCGCGTCCCTGGTCAACATCTCGAAGTGGGCGAGCAGGTGATGCGCAAGGAGGACGGGCTGGGCGTGCTGCATGTGAGTGTAGCCCGGCATGATCACGTCCGCGTTGGCTTCGGCCACGTCCACGAGCGCACCGCGCAGGTCGTCGATGAGCCCGGCGAGGTGCCCCGCCTCCCTCCTCACGTACAGCCTCGTGTCGAGAGCCACCTGGTCGTTGCGGCTCCTACCTGTATGAAGCTTCTTGGCGAGGTCGCCGACCTTCTCCGCCAGCAGCCTCTCGACCGCCGTGTGGACGTCCTCGTCGGACGTGGAGAACGTCGCCGCGCCAGCCTCGATGTCGCGCTGAACCTCGCGCAGGCCAACGGCCAGGGCATCGCCTTCCTCGCTCGAGATGGCGCCGCACGCCGCAAGCGCGCGGGCGTGTGCGATGCTCCCCGCTATGTCCTCCTGGTAGAGCCTCGTGTCGAACGCGATTGACGCAGTGAACTCCTCCACCGGCCCGGCTGTATCCTTCTCAAATCTTCCCGCCCACGGCTTCAACGACCTCGCCTCCATGCCTGCAGCCGCCCTGCAGCCACACCCGCTTATCTGCCGGCCGCCGTGGCCGTCGCCCTGGCCGACGCCTCGGCTGGCGCCATAGCCGGCGCCAACGCCGCCGCTACACCGGCAGCCTGACTTCTCGCCCTCGCAGCGACCACCGTCGGCAGCCCGAAGATCTCGATGAAGCCCTCGGATGCGCCGTGGTTGAACGCGTCGTGCCTGTCGTAGGTGGCAAGCGAGTGGTCGTACAGCGAATATGGCGAAGTGCGCCCGACCACCGTAATCGACCCCTTGAAGAGCCGCAGCCGCACCACCCCCGTCACGGTCTCCTGGGTCTTGTCGATGAACGCGTCGAGGGCTTCGCGAAGCGGCGAGAACCAGAGGCCAAAGTAGGCAAGCTCGGCGTACTTCTGGTCTATGCTCTGCTTCATATGGTAGGTCTCGCGCGGGAGCGTCAGGCTCTCGAGGTCCAAGTGGGCCGCGATGAGAGCGACCGCCGCCGGGGCCTCGTACACTTCCCTGGACTTGATCCCCACGAGCCTGTTCTCCACCTGGTCGATCCTGCCCACGCCATTAGCGCCACACAGCATGTTGAGGCGCGTGACCATCTCCACGGGATCGACCCTTGCGCCGTCGAGCGCCACCGGCACCCCTCTCTCGAAGCCCACCTCCACATACGTGGGGCTATCGGGGCAGCCGGCCGGTCCGGACGTCCACGCGAAGGCGTCCTCCGGCGGCTCCTGCCACGGGTCCTCGAGCGCCCCACACTCGATGCTCCTGCCCCAGAGGTTCTCGTCGATGCTGTAGGGGCTCTCCGCGGTCACGGGGACGGGTATGCCACGCTCCTTCGCATATGCTATCTCGTCTTCCCGCGACATGGGCCACTCGCGCACCGGCGCGATGACCCGGATGTCAGGAGCGAGCGCGGCTATGGACACGTCGAACCGCACCTGGTCGTTGCCCTTGCCCGTGCACCCGTGGGCGACGGCGTCCGCGCCCTCGGCGCGGGCGATATCCACGAGGATCTTCGCTATGAGCGGCCTCGAGAGCGCGGCGCTCAAGGGGTATTTGCCCTCGTAGAGCCCGTTCGCCTTGAGGCTCCTGAACGCGTAATCCTCCAGGAACTTACTTCGCGCATCGATTACATACGAGCGCGCCGCCCCTATCTTGAGAGCCTTCTGCTTTATGAAATCCAGGTCCTTCTTCGCGCCGACGTCCACCGCGACCGCGATGACCTCGGCGGAGTATCGTTCCCTTATCCACTGGATGGCCACGGAGGTATCGAGACCCCCCGAATAGGCCAGTACAACCTTGTGGGCCCTCTTGCAAGCCGCCTTGTGGGCCGCTTCATGGCCCGTCGTCTCATGCGCCGCTTTCACCGGCCTTCCTCCCTTGCATCAGCAGGACGAGGATGGCCTTTTGAACGTGGAGGCGGTTCTCAGCCTCATCGAACACGACCGAGTGGGGACCGTCCATCACCTCGTCGGTGATCTCCTCCCCCCTGTGCGCCGGCAGGCAGTGCATTACCATGACGTGCTTGTTGCCTGCCGCCTCGACGAGCGCCCCGTTCACCTGGAACCCCGCGAGGGCCTGAGCCTTCTTCTCGCGCTCCGCTTCCTGGCCCATGCTCGCCCACACGTCGGTGTAGATGACGTCTGCGCCCTTTACCGCTTCGCGCGGATCATGCGTTATTTCGATGGCGACCCCGGTGGCCCTTGCATCCTCCCGCGCCAGCTCCACGATGTCAGGAAGCGGCTCGTAGCCCGGCGGGCATGCCACAGTGACATCCATGCCGACCTTCGCTCCGCCGAGCATGAGGCTGTGCGCCACGTTGTTGCCGTCCCCCACGTAAACCATCTTGAGCCCCTTCGTCCTGCCTCTTTTCTCAAACACAGTGAAGTAGTCAGCCAGCACCTGGCAGGGATGGAGGAGGTCCGTCAGGCCGTTGATAACGGGAATCGTGCCGTACCTGGCGAGGTCCTCCACGTCCCTGTGATCGAACGTGCGAATCATGATGCCGTCCACGTAGCGCGAAAGAACCCGCGCCGTGTCGGCGACGGTCTCGCCCCTCCGAAGCTGCAGTTCCTGAGCGCTCAGGAACAGCCCGTAACCGCCGAGCTGCCATATGGCGACCTCGAACGACACCCTCGTGCGGGTGGATGGCTTCGTGAATACCATGGCGAGCGTCTTCCCCCGGAGCAGGTGGTGCTCCGCGCCAGCCTTCGTCTCCTCCTTCAGCCTCGCCGCAACCTCGAAGATCTTCTCGACCTCCGCGATGGAGAGGTCGTGGATGGACAGGAGGCTTCTCCCCCCGAGACCGAGGGCAACCTCGTCATGCAGGTAACTCCGCTTTTCCGTCACGCCGGCCACCGTCCTTTTCGCGAAGTGCTGAGTCCGCCGTATGTATCCCGCGGCGCACCGACATATATTCAAGGACCGGAGGGAAACTCCTTCCCGCCCGCCTCAGGACGGTACCGGCGTGTCACAGTCCGTCACCTCCCGCCTGCTCCTGACTGCGCGGCCGAGTAGATTGCCCGAGATGTGTCCGAGCGAGCTTGCATGCGGCGAGGCGACCCGGGCACGCGGGCCGCGGGCATCGCCCATGTGACGTCACTCGAGCACAGCTGCCATAGCCTTCTCGAGAATGGCGACGGCCTCGTCGATGTCCGCCCGGCTCACCACGAGCGGCGGCAGGAAGCGCAGCGTGGTGTCGCTCACGGCGTTCACCAGGAGCCCACGGACAAGGCACGCAGCGGCCACCGCGCGGGCCGGCGTCTCGGGGCCGCGCCCGTCGCCGCTGCGCGGGGTGAGTTCCATGCCCAGCATGAGGCCCTTGCCCCTGACCTCGGCCACCTGCGGGAACCTGCCCGCGAGTGCTCCCAACGCCCCCGCGAAGTACCGGCCTGCCTCGGCAGCCCGCTCGACCAGTCCCTCCGCCCTGATGGTCTCCACGACGGCAAGCGCCGCCGCGCAGGCCAAGGGATTCCCGCCGAACGTGGACGCGTGCGTGCCCGGGGTGAACGCCGCAGCGACCTCGTCCTTCGCGAGAAGGGCGCCGATGGGGACCCCGCCGCCCAGGGACTTCGCAAGCGTTATGGCGTCAGGCTCTATCCCGTAGTGCTCGAAGGCGAACATCTTCCCGGTGCGCCCCATGCCGGTCTGGACCTCGTCCAGGACGAGGAGAGCCCCACGCTCGTCGCAGACCTGCCTTGCGCGCTGGAGGTAGGCCTGGTCGGCCACGTGGACGCCTCCCTCGCCCTGGATCGCTTCGAGAAGGACTGCGGCCGTCTGCCCGCTCACCGCCTTTTCGAGCGCGGCGGCGTCATTGAAGGGCACGTACCTGAACCCCGGCGGCAATGGCTCGAAGCCCTTCTGGTACCTGGGCTGGCCGGTGGCCGCGACCGTCGCGAGGGTGCGCCCGTGGAACGAGTTGAGCGCGGTGACGATCTCGTAGCGCTCCTCCTCGCATCTGACGGCCCTAGCATACTTACGGGCAAGCTTGATCGCGGCCTCGTTGGCCTCCGCGCCGCTGTTGCAGAAGAACGCCTTCCCGAAAGGGCTGCCGTCCAGAATGGCCTTTGCAAGAAGCGCCTGCCCCTCGATGAGGTAGAGGTTGGAGCAATGGAGCAGCGAGGCGGCCTGCCTCTGGACGGCAGCCACAACCGCAGGGTGCGAATGGCCCAGAGCGCACACGGCAATGCCAGCAAGGAAGTCCAGGTACTCCCTACCGTTGGCGTCCCACAGGCGAGCGCCGGACCCGCGCACGGGCGCTATCGGCGCCCTCGAGTACGTGTTCATGAGATAGGTGTGGGATAGCTCCGCGATCCTGCCGGTCGGCAGGTGAGCCTCCGGAGCGCCTTCAGCCAGTGCGGCTGCCTGGTGCAACATCGTTTCACCCCCTCGTGGTCGCTACGAATCCGCAAGTCGTGGATGAACGCACCATTGTCGTTCGGCCGCCTGGTTCCCGAGCGCCCTGGCTTCCTGAAGACGCCACCGCCTCAGGCGACCATCCCTGTCCGCCGATGATCATGGTGCCGATCCCCCTGTTCGTGAACATCTCGAGCAGGAGCGAGTGGGGCTTCCGGCCATCGATTATATGGGTCCTGGGCACGCCCCGCTCGAGAGCGGTGATGCACGCATCCACCTTCGGGATCATGCCAGACCCGATGCGTCCGTCGGCGATCATCTCCCGGGCCTCGCCGACGGTCACCTGTGGGACGAGCGACCCGGGGTCCGACGGGTCCGCCAGGATCCCCTCGACGTCCGTGAGGACGACGAGCTTATACGCCCCGAGCGCGCCGGCGATGTGCCCGGCGAGGTGATCCGCGTTTATGTTGAGCGTGGCACCACTGTCATCGCATGCCACGGGCGATATCACCGGTATGAACCCCTCACGGCAGACCACGTCTATGATCTCAGTGTTGATCCCTGCCACGCTGCCCACATATCCGAGGTCGACCGAGGTCGAGGTCGTCCGGTTGGTCGCGTCCCCCGTGTCCCCCCTCTCCGCCCCGCCCGCCCCGCCCGCCCCGCCCGTGCCGACCGGTTCCCGGCCCTTACGGTGCGCCACGACCAGGTTCGCGTCCTTTCCCGAGAGCCCGAGCGCCTTCGCGCCGCCCCGGTTGATGAGGCCGACGATGTCCTGGTTGATCCTTCCGGTGAGAACCATCTCCGCGATCTCGGCGGTCTCGCCGTCCGTCACGCGCAGGCCGTTCACGAAGACAGGCTCCTTGCCCAGGCGCCTCATCACATCGGTGATCTCCCTTCCGCCGCCGTGGACGATGACGGGCTTCATGCCGATGTACCTCAGGAGGACGATGTCCAGGGCGACCATCTCCTTGAGGGCGGCATCGGTCATGGCGGCGCCGCCGTACTTGATGAGCACCGTCTTGCCGAAGAACATCTTTATGTAAGGCAGCGCCTCAACGATCACCTCTGCCTTCTCCATGCTGGAAAGCCCATTGGTCACCTTCGTCGCCAGGTCATTCATCAGTCTCACCCCTCGCCCCGTGTCAAGTCGGCCGGAATCCGCCCGCAGCGGGCTTCGTGTCTCGCAGACCGGTCCGTAGAAGCACGGTCCCGGCCCCTCTTCCGGTGTTCGCTCCCGTGGTCACGTCCTGTAGCTTGCGTTGATGCGCACGTACTCGTAGCTCAGGTCACACGTGTAGGCGCACGCGCTCTCAAAGCCCGCATGCAGGTCCACGGCGATGAGCACCTCGTTCGAAGCGAGGGCTTCCCTTGCGCGGGGCTCGTCGAACTCCACCGCCTCGCCCGCCCTCGCCACCAGGACGTCGCCGATGAACACATCCACAAGGTTCGCGTCGAACTCCACCCCGGCCCGTCCGGCGGCGGCGAGCACCCGGCCCCAGTTGGGGTCCGCGCCGAACACAGCGGTCTTCACCAGGTTCGAGGACGCAATGGTCCTCGCGACCTGCCTCGCATCCTTCTCCGTCCGCGCGCCACGGACCTCAACCTTGATCAAGCGCGTAGCCCCTTCGCCGTCCTCGACTATCATCCGCGCCAGCCTGCCTGTGACCCGGTCCAGCCCTTCCGTAAAGGCGTCGAAGTCGGCGCCTTCCGATGAGATGGCGGGGTTCCCCGCAAGCCCGCTCGCGAGCGCCACGGCCATGTCGTTGGTGCTCGTGTCGCCGTCGACACTGATCATGTTGAAGGACCTCTCCACCGAGCGCACGAGCGCGCGTCGCAGCATACCCGGGGTTATCGCGGCGTCGGTGGTCACGAAGGCGAGCATCGTGGCCATATTGGGGTGGATCATCCCCGACCCCTTGGCGATGCCGCCGATGTGCACCGGGCGCCCGCATATCTCGCCCTCCACCGCGACCTCTTTCACCATGCGATCGGTGGTGAGGATGGCTTCGGCAGCCTGCCTGGAGCCGTCGGGGCGGAGGGCCGCCGAGGCCAGGCGGATCCCGGCGCACACTCTCCCTATGGGCATCGGGACCCCAATTACCCCTGTCGAGGCCACCACCACCTCGCCCGGGGCGATGCCCAGGGCCTCGCCGGTCGCGCTCGCCATTGCCCGCGCGTCCTCGAGGCCTTTCGGGCCGGTGCACGCGTTGGCGTTGCCGCTCGCCACCACCACGGCCCGGCACCTTCCGGACCGGAGGTGTTCCGTGCTGACCAGCACCGGCGCAGCCTTCACTTGGTTGGTGGTGAATACGGCCGCGGACGTCGCCGGCACATCCGAGACAATGAGGGCAAGGTCAGGGCGGGCCCGCTTTATCCCGCAATGCAGGCCGGCGGCGCGAAATCCCGCGGGGGCAGTGACCCCGCCGGGAATCTCCTGCCAGGCTGCATCAGTCGTATGTGCTGGCTCGATAGCGATCATGCTGCACTCTCCTTTCGACCGGGCCGGCTCACGGCCACACAGGAGGAGTCTCGAGGCTCAGCGACTCCTCCAGCCCGAAGAGGATGTTCATGTTCTGGATGGCCTGCCCGGCTGCACCTTTCACGAGGTTGTCGATGGCGGACATCGCAATCACCCTGCGGGTCCTCGGGTCCACTCTGACCGCAATATCGCAGAAGTTGGACCCCCGAACCGCCTTTGTCTGGGGCAGGTCCTCCCGGAGCACCCTGACAAACCTCTCGCCCGCGTAGAAGTCCTCGTACAGAGCTGTGAGAGCACCCTGGTCCGGATCCGGAGGCACCCCGGCAACGCCGTTCGCGCTCCATCGCTCCCGTGGCACGGTGCGTCCGCCCCCGTCCTTCCGGCCGATCTCGCCCGGGCTGCTTCCCCCTGGGCCTGGGCCGGCCTTTCGTGCGCAGGCGTCCTCGGACGGATCCCAATGTGATCCCGCCGGGTCCTTGAGAGCGGCATACGCCGTGACGAGAATCCCGCGGCTCATCGGGATAAGGTGAGGTGTGAAGGTCACTACGAGACCCCCGCCGCCCGCGGACCCGGGCTCTCGCGGCCCCCCCGCCGGCCCTCGCACACCGTCCTGGCTGCTGCGCGACAGCCGCTGTAGCTCCTGCTCTATTTCCGGCGTATGCCGGTGGCGCACGACCCCGTAAGGGCGCAGGTTCTCGTCGCACTCGGGAAAGTGGTAGCTTGTCGAAGGCGTCCTCCCTGCCCCGGACACCCCGGACTTCGCGTCTATAACGATGGTCCCCAGGTCAACGTAGCCCCAGGCGACGAGCGGTGCTAACGCGAGGAGCGCCGCGGTGGGATAACATCCCGGATTCGCAACGATACGGGCACTCCGTATCTCCTCCCTGTATAGCTCGGGAAGGCCATAAACGGCCTCGGAAAGGAGCTCTGGAGCCTCATGGAGCATGCCATACCATTCATGGTAGAGCGATGGGTCCCTCAGGCGGAAATCCGGGCCGACGTCTATGATTCTGGTGTCAGAGGACGCCTCGAGGACCTCACGCGCGACGGCTGCAGCAGCGCCCGGCGGCGCGGCCACGAACACAACGTCGCACTCCCGGGCAAGCGCACTCCCAGGCGGGTCCGTGAAGCAGGGAAGCGTATAGCCCCGTAAGCCCGGGTACACCTCGAACGCCGCTTTACCAATATGACTGCGCGACGTCAGCCTCACAATGGACGCCTCTCTATGGCCCAGGAGCAGCCTGGTGATCTCTCCTCCTGCGTATCCCGACGCACCCACGATTCCGACTCGAATCATAGCTGGATCCCAACACCCACCCTGTCACAGACACATGCTCTGCCGTCTGCGCCTTCCTGACATGCCAAAACCATCAAGCGATGTTATGATTATACGCTAAGGGCGCATGAATATGCAACCCCTGAGCCGAAAAATCTCGCGGTTTATCAGCGGTCAGAGCATCATCCGGAGGATCAGAGCCTCATCGGGAGGATAAGTCTGTGAGCAGCCGTATATGGCAGCATAGCGAATGTGAGCTATTCTCACGCACGCTCAGGCGTCTGACCGAGGTTTGCCCTCCTGGCAAACTTCTGGTAAGTTTAGTGGCAGCGAATCGAGTCTGACTGGGTGGCACGCCTTACTGCGGGCGGGAACACACAACAGGCAGGCCCACCCAGGGCGTTGGATCCAGGCTCGTGTTCAACCTCGGGCTCAGGTCCAGGCTCGGTCCATGGCTGCGACCTGAGCGTCCGTAAGCCGCCGCAGAGCGGAATCTTCGAGTAACCAGCCACAGGAGCCGGCACGCCACGCTTGCATAGGCCGGATCCGGCCGATCGCTGGAAGATTGCTGGCAAGCCTTCCGGTTGGGAGGCCGCTGAGACCCTCACCGCGTCACGAAAGTGCAAGCGGTCTTGACCGATGGCGGCGACCCATTCAGCAAGGGGGTACGTTATGTCAACGTTTCGATATGTACTCGACAACCTTCCGGTCATCATGTCGGCAACTGCGAGGCATCTCGAGCTCGTGGCGATCGCCCTCGTTGCAGCGGTGCTGACCGCCGTTCCTCTTGGAATCTACATCACAAGGAAACAGGTGTTAGCGGACATCGTTCTCTATATCGCAGGAGTGATCATGACCATCCCCAGCGTGGCCCTTCTCGGGTTCCTCATCCCGGCGCTCGCCATTATAGGGCAGGGCATCGGACCGCTCCCCGCCATCGTCGCCCTGTTCCTGTACGCCCAGCTTCCCATCATACGGAACACGTACACCGCCATCAGAAGCGTGGACCCGGCCATCATCGAGGCGGCCGTTGGCATCGGGATGACCCCGAGGCAGGTTCTCTGGAGAATCCAGGTGCCGCTCGCACTGCCTGTGGTGTTCGCCGGCGTGCGTAACGCCGTGGTCCTCAACATCGGCGTCGGGTCCATAGCTGCGCTGATCGGTGCTGGAGGGCTGGGTGTGTTCATATTCCGCGGGATCGCGAGAACTTACAGCGAGATGATATACACAGGCGCCTTCTTCGTGTCACTCCTCGCGCTGCTTGCGGACTTTTGCCTCTTCCGCCTGCAAAGACGCCTTGTCTCAAGGGGGCTCAGATAAACGTGATACGCCTGGAACATGTATCGAAAGCTTATGAGGGAGGCGTCAATGCGGTCAACGACGTATCGTTTGAGGTTCCCAGGGGCGAGATCGCGATCCTGGTGGGCCCGTCGGGATGTGGCAAGACCACAACCCTGAAGATGATAAACCGGCTCCACGAGCCCGCTTCGGGGAAGATCTTCGTCGACGACGTGGATACATCCACGGTTGATCCGATCGAGTTGCGAAGGAATATCGGATACGTCATTCAAGACGTGGGCCTTTTCCCCCACATGACCATCGCCGAGAACATAGCGGTCGTGCCTCATCTCAAGAAGTGGGACCGCAAGCGCATCGCCGAGCGCGTGGACGAGTTGCTCACGATGATGGGAATGCCCCCAGCGGAGTACCGCAACCGCTATCCACGCGAGTTGTCGGGCGGGCAGCGCCAGCGTATAGGCGTTGCCAGGGCCATGGCCAGCGACCCACCAATACTCCTTATGGATGAACCTTTCGGAGCGCTCGACCCGATCACGCGAGAGAGACTGCAAAACGAGTTTCTCAAGATCCAGGAGAAGCTCAAGAAGACCATCGTCTTCGTTACGCACGACATCGACGAGGCGATCAAGCTTGGAGATAAGGTGGCTATCATGCGTAAAGGAAGACTCATCCAGTACGACGCCCCGTCTGCCGTACTCAACGAGCCGGCCGACGAATTCGTCGCGGATTTCGTCGGTCAGGACAGAACTCTCAAGAGCCTCAGGCTCATCCGAACGTATGAGGTGATGGACGCCGATCCTCCGGCCCTCCACATCCAGGCGTCCGCCGCCGAGGCGCTATCACTGCTCTCCTCCTCCTCAGGCCAAAAGTACGCGTGGGTTGTCGGCGATGCACGTGAGCTGAAAGGCCTGATTGCGCGGAAGGACGTGCTGGAGGCTGACGCGTCAGGGGATGCGAAGATAGCGGATATCGTCAACACAAATGTGGTATCAGTCGAGCGCGATACGACTGTGAAGGACGCGCTTTCAGAGATGCTCTCCTATGGGCTCGCGCGAGTGCCGGTGGTAGGACCGGAAGGACGCTTGGAGGGCGTCCTGACCTTCGACAGCATTCGCAAGGTCCTCGCGAGAATCGACTCCTGAAGTAGGCTGACCGATAGGGGGTGATCGTGGATGGACTGGGGTCTGCTTTGGGGCGAGATCCAGAGGCTGAGCATCCAGCACATGATCCTGGTGGCAGTAGGTGGCGGCATGGCGATCGTCGTCGGCGTGCCTGCTGGCATATTGATCTCGCGCCCCGCATTTGGCCGGTTTGCCCAGACGGTTGTGGGGATCGCGAGCGTGGGCCAGACAGTGCCCAGCCTGGCAGTGGTGGGCATCATGATGCCTCTGCTTGGCGTCGGGTTCAAGCCCGCCGTATTCGCCCTGTTCGTATACGCTCTTCTGCCCGTCGTGCTGAACACTTACGCGGGAATACGGAACATCGACCCCAGCATCATCGAGGCCGGGCGCGGGATGGGCATGACCGGCGCACAGATCCTTTTCAAGGTCGAACTCCCGCTTGCCTTCTCGGTGATAATGGCCGGGATAAGGACAGCCATGGTCATCTGCGTGGGAACGGCCACGTTCGCCCATCTCATAGGCGGCGGCGGTCTCGGCGACCTCATATTCCTCGGGATAGCGCTCCTGGACATGACCACGCTGCTCGCGGGAGCGATCTCCGCTGCTATCCTCGCCGTACTCGTGGATTTCCTCTTTGGTCGTATCGTGCGCGCCTGCACACCCCGGGGCATCGCACCGGCCAGCTCGCCTGAGGCAGCCAAATGAGGGCCTCGGGGATACCAGATCCACTGAAGTACACTGAAGTAAACGAAAGGGGAGTACAACAGTGAAAAGATGCCTGACTCTTCTCATCGTGGGAAGCCTGCTCGTCATGCTCCTCGGCGCAGGAGCGAGCGCGGCCAAGCCTACGATAGTAGTGGCGTCCAAGAACTTCACGGAGCAAGTGATCCTCGGCAGCATAATGAACATCCTCCTTGAAGAGAACGGGTTCCGGGTTGACGATAAGCTGGACCTGGGCGGCACGTCCATATGCCGGAAGGCCCTCGAGACGGGGCAGATAGACGTGTACATGGAGTATACCGGCACCGCTCTGGTGGTGTTCCACAAACACAAGGAAGTGGTCACCGATCCCGAACTCGCGTACAAGCTGGTTTCTGAGGCCGATAAGAAGAAAGGGCTGATCTGGCTCAACAAGGCCGAGTTCAACAACACTTACACGCTGATGATGAGGCGTGAGGACGCGGAAGCCAAAGGGATCAAGACCATTTCTGACCTGGCGAAATACGTGACCGAGCATCCGGAGAAGATCTCCTTCGCCACCGACGCCGAGTTCGTGGCGAGGCCCGACGGCTTCCCAGCGCTGGAAAAGCACTACGGGTTCAAGTTCCCTCGAAACAAGATCATCAAGATGGACCCGGGCCTTGTCTACCAGGCAATCAAGGAAAAGAAGGTCAACGTCTCCATGGGGTTCGCGACAGACGGTCGCATAGAGGGGTTCGGGCTCGTGAACCTCATCGACGACAAGCAGTTCTTCCCCGTGTACAACCCGGCACCCGTGGTCCGCAGGGAAGTGCTGGATAAGTACCCGGAGGTGGGGGGCCTCCTTAACAAGATAGGCCCGTTGCTTGACACGAAGACCATGACACGCATGAACTACCTGGTGGATATCGAGCATAAGGACGCATCGGCCGTGGCCCGGGATTGGCTCGTGAGCGTCGGTCTGATCGATAAGTAGCGACAAACACCGGAAAGTAGCAAGAACTGATGTTGGCCCTCGCTTCGCGAGGGCCAACATCAGCATAACAATGTCACCATACCACAGACAGATCCCGAGAAGCGAGCAGCAGCTTCGGGCCCCCAGGCCTTGCGGAATCTTCGCTTCATGCAAACACAGGGAAGGCCACCATGATCGGCAACCCATTACAGGCACTCTAGGCTTCCGGCCATGAACCTAGCGCCAGCATCTGCAGCAGGCACGCCCAGGCGAGGTGGTCCGAGAGACTGTGCTTTGTTTCACAAATGCCTACAAACCACTACCTCCCTTAACCCAATTGGGCCGCCGGCACGATCGGGAGAGGCTACGCCCCTGCGAGCACCTGGTCTGGGCTATGGTATTCGATCCCGAAAGCATCCGCCACGCCCTTGCACGTGAGCTTACCCTTGTAAGCGTTCAGGCCGAGCCTGAGGGCCGGGTCACGCCTCATGGCCTCCTCGGCGCCGAGGTCCGCGATCTTGATCGCATACGGGAGCGTCACGTTTGTCAGTGCGAACGTGGACGTCCTCGGGAACGCGCCGGGCATATTCGCGACCGCGTAGTGCAACACGCCGTCCACGAAGTAGGTGGGATTCGCGTGCGTGGTGGGATGGATGGTCTCGATGCACCCTCCCTGGTCAACCGCGACGTCCACGATGACCGCGCCCTTCTTCATAAGCTTGATCATGTCTCGGGTGACCAGCTTCGGCGCCTTCGCGCCGGGTATCAGGACGGCCCCAATCACGAGGTCCGCGTCTGCAAGCGCCGCCTCTATGGAGTGCCTGTTGGAGTACAGTATCTTCACGTTCTTCGGCAATATGTGGGACAGGTACCTCATGCGGTTGATGGAGACCTCGAACACCGTCACCTGCGCGCCGAGTCCCGCCGCCATTATGGCCGCGTTCGTGCCCACCGTGCCACCGCCGATGACCACGACATGAGCGGGTTCCACGCCGGGGATTCCGCCCATGAGCACGCCGCGACCGCCTTTCGGCCCCGCAAGGTAGTTGGCGCCCACGATGGCGGCCATCGCGCCGGCCACTTCACTCATGGGCGAAAGAAGTGGCAGGCTGCCGTCGGAAAGCTGCACGGTCTCGTAGGCGATTGCCACTATGCCGGAGTCCAGCACCGCTCTGGTCAGAGTCTCGTCGGATGCAAGGTGGAAGTACGTGAACATTGCCTGGCCGCGCTTCATCAGCGGGTACTCGGGCGGCAGAGGTTCCTTGATTTTCATGATCATGTCCGCCTGCGACCAGAGGGCGGCCACGTTCTCGATGATGCGTGCGCCCGCGCGGGAGTAATCTTCGTCGGATATGCCGCTACCCAGCCCTGCCCCCTTTTCCACGAGCACCGTGTGGCCCCTGTCCGCAAGCGCCATGACCCCCGACGGAACGATCGCCACGCGGTTCTCGTTGTCCTTGATCTCCTTCGGGACCCCGACTATCAACTCGACCACCTCCATAATGACGTCACGAAAACCCGGGATCCGCCCGCTTGTTGTATGATTCTACTCCGGGTATCATAATCCTTCCAGCCCGGCGCAAAACGCGGACGCCGGGCGCATTCGGTCCGCAACCCGGCTGCTGGTCCCCACCTCGATCGGTCCCTGGCTCACTTGAGTATGGCACGTCGCACACACAACAGCAAGCTGCGCCTCGCCCTCAGCGAAACGCAGCCTGTCTTCGGACGATTTGTCGGCCTCAAGCCCCCGCAGCCGTGCTCAGGTCGGGGTGCGACCCTAAGTAGATCGCCACGAATTCGCGCTACTTTTCAGCGCGCAAGTCCTGTCCGGGGTTGCCGGTACTGCCCTCCGGGGACGGCGCGTGCGGTGAGATGCGTTCGAATTCGGCGCTCAAGGCTAGCCAAATTCCAGGCGCCCCGCCCTAGCAAGCACCGGCAACCCCAACACCGTCAGGAGAAGGGCGCAAACTCATGGCGCCATACTTAGAAGTTCATCCCCACCAGCACGCGGAAAGAGCTTCCGCCATCTCCCGCGCTGCTGTAAAGCCCTTCGCCTGCGAGCCAGAACGGCGACATGATGTTGGCCTTGACGCCGCCGAGCAGTTCGAACCAGGAGTCGCTGCCGCTCATGAGAGCCACTCCGCCTCTGCCGTACACGTCGATCTGCGGGCTGACCGGCTGCTGACCGTACACGCCAATCTTGAAGATGTTGGCGTTGTATCCCTCGACCAGCTTCACTCCGCCGAACGCCCCCACTGAGGCGGCGCCGAAGCTCTGGAGAGCGAGTTTACCATACAGCTCGGTCTCGCTCGCGTTCTCGTGGCCGACGTAGTCGAACCCGAAAGCCACTTTATCAGAAAGGCTGAGTTCTCCGGTCAGCGTGAGGTGCGACTGATTCTCGTGGAAGTAGTACCCCACACCGATCTTGTTCTCTGCGGATGCGACCCCCGCCACTGCCAGCATCATAACGACGGCGACGGCCAGGCAAATTGCCTTCTTCATCGATATCCCTCCTTGCTTGAGTTGACTTCACGATATGATTCGACGGGAGGATCGAAACTCCTCCCCTGCCGGGGAAAACATTCTCTGGAATCAGACGAGGAACTCCCCGCGCACCACCTCCCACATCGCCGGATCCTCCGAGCCAAGCCGCCAGAAAGCTATCCCGTCGATGCCACGCCCTTTGACGAGCCTGAGTTTAAGCCTGAGGCTCTCGAGGTCCTCATAGTATATGACGTGCTCTGCGTCGCCGTCATAGTAGCGGATGACCGGACACGCCGCCCGCTCGTCCCATGCCGGCTGCAGGCCCGGTCTGGCAAGCACTTCCTTCGCCTTTTTCGGGTCCACTCCGCGCCCCTGCGACGCCACCCCTTTCTCGATGGTCCAGTGGCGGCCATAGAATGGAAGGCCCATCACGATCTTCTCCTTCGGGACACACGTGAGCGCGTAGTCGAGCACCTTCTCGAGCCACCAGAGAGGCGCGACCGGTCCCGGCGGCCCTCCCGCCGGTGAATAGTCGTAGCCCATGATGATGAGGTGATCCACAAGCGGGGCAAGGCCGGGATAGTCGTATGCTTGGGCCCATCCAGTATCGCCGGGAGCGGGGGGCGCGGTTTGCGCAACCACGTCCACGGAGAGGTGCTTGCCGTGGGGCTTGAGAAGGCGCGCGAGTTCTGCGATGAGCAGCGCGTACCTCTCCCTGTCTCCTTTCAGAAAGGCGCCCTCGAAGTCCATGTTGATCCCGTCGAAAGCGCGCTCCACGACTAGGGAGGCGATGTTTCCGGCCGCACGCCGCCTGGTGTCAGCGGTGCGGAGGATCTCGTGAGCGACCTCGGGGCTGAACTTCTCGTTCGCGATCAGAGGCACGAGCACGGTGCCCGACGACCTCGCGAACCTTACGGTGTCTCCTTCCTCCTCGCTCTTGATGTCTCCGTTCGCATCCATTGAGTACCAGCAGGGACTGATGTGAGTTATCACATCAGCGTGTTCTCTGTACGACTGAACGCTGTCCGCAGCGTATGGAACCTGCCAGCCCAACACCAGCCTACCCGCGGATCCACCCATCGGGAACCTCCCCCTCCCCCTTGTAGCGTAAGTCCGCCGCCAGCCGACCCCCTATACCACAAACGGGCGAAGTCGACGGACATTCCCATATTTCGAGATACAGACGACAAAACCTCCTGACGTCCTGCAACGCCGCAGCACCGCGACCTTGCGACACTATCGCGACGCGGCATGGCGATGCACCATCGCGGCGCCCCCTCTCGACTTTACATCCCGCCACGAGAGGCCTCTTCTCGCCTTTCCGTCCTGTCATCGGTCGCCCAGTATCGACAACATTCTTATGTATTGCTTGACAATTGTCTACTTATGCCGTACAATGTGTCCGGAAAGCTGGACAGTTCCTCCATTCATGGTTAACCAGGGGCGTCATTGCCATTCGCCAGGGGCATGCAGGTGCGTGATGCACCGCTGGGCAACGGCTCCGTTTTGCAGGTTCGTGTGGGTTATCTCAAAACGAGACGTGCACCCGAACCCTCCTGCAGCACATGATGGCCAGGGCGACGGCGACGTCGCCACGGCGGCGCGGGGAGGGCGACGCGGCCGGGGCAACGCCGCCGGGTGGGAGCGATTTCCGGTCCACCTCCGTGGGCACCTCGCGCAAAACCAGCCGCCTTCGCTGATGCACGCCTCAAGGCGGCGTGGAAGCGACAAGGATGGATGACAGCGAGACGATGGTCATCCAGGCACCAACACCCAGAGCAGAAGCAAAGGAACGAAAGGAGGAGACGTTGACATGAAGTGCCGGCAGACGCTCAAAGCAATGGTGGAAATCCTCCGGGAGAGCCCTCCTCAGGCAGGAGGCGACGAAGTGTGCTCCGTGGTCAGTAGACTCCTTGGCGGCGCCCGCGTCTACTTTGTGGACAGCAGCGGGCGCATAGCAGGAGACTCCGCTGTGACAGCCGACCCCAATCACAGGCAAGAGCCAGTGGAGGGGATGGAACCAGAGGCCGGGGCCAAGGCAGAGGCAGAGGCGGGAACGGCGACGCGAACTGGAGCAAGGCGTGACGAGTGGCGGTCGGGAGACACCCTCGCGCCTCGCACCGTGGCCTCGCTCTGGGCCGCCGCGGCAGGCAGCCCTGGAGTCGCACAGCTCGCGCTCGACGGCGAGTGGTACGCGGTAGCCCCCGTGACGGTGCTGCAGCGAACCCTCGGCCTCGTGGTCGCCCGCCTGACGCGTGAGCCTTCGCGGGACGAGCTCGAGATGCTGGGCCCGATCGCTACGGCCGCCGGGGCGGTGCTTGCCGTGGGGTACCAGAGCGAAGAAGACGAGCGTGAACGCAGCCAGCGTGCCGCGCGTTCCGCCATCCAGAGCCTCTCGTATTCCGAGATCATAGCCGTCCGGGCCATCCTCGACTCCCTCGACGATGACCAGGGGTTCCTGGTGGCCAGCAGGATCGCCGACAACGCAGGCATGACGCGCTCGGTGGTGGTGAACGCTCTCCGGAAGCTATCCTCGGCCAATCTGGTCAGGACGAGATCCCTCGGGATGAAGGGCACTTTCGTGAAGCTGCTCAACCCTGAACTCCGGACAGAACTCGAGGACACCGGGCTCGGACGCGAGGCCCTGCCTGGGCAGAGGTCCACCGATGAGCCCGTTCCACGCGGCGCCGCGGCGGCTGCAAGAAAGGGCAATGCATCACTTTACCACGGCTCGATTCATGCATAACGATCACGCGCGCGTAGGAACATACATCATGAGCATGCCGGTGCCGGCTTCCCTCCCAGGGGCCGGTGCCGGCGATTGGCGCAAGGAGACCTGGAGCCACCCCGGACGCGGCCGCCGGGCTGGATGAAGGAGGCGCCGGAACGATGGCGAAAGTGACAGTCGACGAGAACCTCTGCATCGGATGCGGCCTTTGCTCCGAGATATGTCCCGAGGTGTTCGAGATGGGAGACGACGGACAGGCGCACGCGTCTCACCCCGAGGAATGCGACAGCCTCCCATGTTGCAAGGAGGCCGCGGAATCTTGCCCTGTGGAAGCCATCAAGATCGAGTGACTCGAATACGAGGAGGTCGCCGGCGCGTCATGAACGCTGATTCAGCAGGCTCCGGCTACGAGAGCACGCTCGTGCTCCATATCGAGGGAATGAGCTGCAATCACTGCCGCATAGCTGTGCAGCGGGCGCTCCTCCAGGTTCCCGGCGTGAGGACCGCGGAGGTGGACCTTGCATCCGGGACCGCCAAGGTGACGTTCGACCCGACAAGGGCGAACCGCCTGGAGATGGAGAAGGCCGTCGAGGGGGAGGGCTACCGCGTCTCATCCTGAGGCCGGGGCAGATCGGCGACCACGGAAGGCGGGCCCCCGACCACGTGCACCGTCGCGCCGCAGGCCGGGCACTTGCCGGCTTTGACCTTGTACGCCACAAGGTCGAACCCGCTTCGCTCGATGAGGGGCTCCCCGCACGTACAGCAATGCGTGTCGTTGCCCTCGCCGCCGGGCACGTTTCCCATGTACACGTACTTAAGCATCTTGCGCGCGATCCCCACCGCCGTCCGCAGCGTGCTGACGGGCGTCGGCGGCGCGTCGAACCTGTAAGCCGGGAAATACCTGGAGAAATGCAGTGGCGTGTCGTCCCCCAGCGACGATGCGACCCACTGCACCAGCTTTCGTATCTCGTCCAGTGAGTCGTTGTGGCCGGGAATCACAAGGTTCGTGATCTCGACGTGGCATCCCGCCGCCTTCGACATCTCGGCCGTCCGCAGGACGGGCTCGAGCTTGCCATGGCATATCCTCGCGTAAAACGACTCCGTGAACGCCTTGACGTCGATGTTCATGGCGTCGATGTGTGGGAGGAGCTTCCTGAGGGGGTCCTCATTGATTTCCCCGTTCGTGACGAGGACGTTTTTCAGCCCGCGCTCGTGCACCAGCTTCGCGGCATCCACCACGAACTCGTACCATATGAGCGGCTCGGAGTACGTATAGGCCACGCCAATCGACCGGCCGCGCCGGCCATACTCGGCCGCCGCCGCGGCGAGTTCCTCGGGTGTGATCCCCTGTGTCTCGGCATCCTCCTGGGAGATGTGCCAGTTCTGGCAGAATCCGCACGCGAGGTTGCAGCCCCTGGTGCCTACAGAAAGGATGTCCCACCCTGGATAGAAGTGATAGAGCGGCTTCTTCTCGATCGGGTCGAGGCCAAAGGACGTGACCTCACCGTAAATGAGGGAATACAGCCGGCCGTCTATGTTCTTTCTGGCCCTGCACACCCCCACCCGGCCAGGCCTTATCCTGCAGTACTGCGGACAGAGGAGGCACGTCACCACGCCCTCCTCCTGGTTCTCCTTCCGCCAGAATGACGCCTCTCGCATCACGTGTACCTCTTGACCTGGAACCTGAAGAGCTCCACGTCCTCCTCCGGCGCTATACCGGCCTTGCGCTTTGCAATGGCCACCTGCTCGCGGGCGTCGTCGATCCCCTCGAGGTCCGGCAGCAGCAGGCCGCTCCTGGCGCCCCTCTTGACGATGACTCCATATACCTTCGGGTCCAGCTCAGCGATGCTGGAGATCTGCTCCGCCGGAGTCAGCACGTCAACAGAATACGTAAGGTCCTCGAGTTCATCGGGCTCCACAGGCACGAACCTGGGATCTTCGGTGGCGGCCGCGATGGCGTTCCTGATTATCTCCTCGGCGATGCTGTCTCGCGTGGGGTGAATCGTTCCAATGCATCCCCGGAGCTGCCCGGCTTTCTTGATGGAACAGAAGACCCCCGCACGCCCCCTCATCTCTTCCGGCTGGTCCTCCGGGGGATCCACCACGCGACCGTTCCTCGTGTATTCCTCGACCGCCCTGCGCGCGAGACGCACAAGGGCGCTTTCCCCCTCTCTCGTCTTCAGCATCGCCTTCCGGCGCCTCGCAACCAGTCTCTCCAGGATGGCCCTCTCGCCCGCCCTCTCCCCGGGGCGGAACACCGCGACGGCGTAACCCACGCCGAAGGGCCCCTCGTATGAGAGCACCTCGGGCTCGAACCTGCGCCCATCGAGGGTCCCGAGGGCCATGATGAGCGACCTGTATCCGCACTCGCCCGCGTGTTCCACCAGGCCGTTATCGAGCGCGAGGATCCCCTCCACGTCGCCCGCCCGCACCAGCTCGACTATCCGCGCGTCGAACTCGGCGCCGCGCGGGTCGTAACCGGACGGCGCGCCGCGAGTGAGCCGGTGCGACATGTCGCCGCTGGCGACGACGACAGCCCTCCGCCCCAGCGTCTCCACAGCCCTCGCTATCGCCGTGCCGAACATGTACAGCTTCTCGCGGGACAGGAACGCCATCCCCATGACGACCACAGGGACCGTGATCCCCGCCCCGACAACGAAGTGCATCGGGACCAGGACCCCGTGGTCCAGTCGGCTGTCCACGTGATATGCACGCCGCTCGCGCTCATCGAGGAGGACCGCAGCCACGCCCATGGCGTCGGCCTGATGCGCGATCTCACGAGCGAGGGCAAGGTCGTTGTCGAATGAGTAGCCGACTTCGCCCGCCATGAAAAGGGAGAAATCGCCTGAAAGGGGATCGTCAGTGTGGATGGCGACGGCATCCTCGAAAAGAGGCGCATGGGGGCTGATGACGACCACGACCTCAGGACGGGCGTCCTTCACCATGGCCGCCAGCTTCTTCATGGCATCGGTCGTCTTGCGCACGGCGCCCAGGTCATGCCCGGCGCCGATCTCCGGGATGAGAAGCGGTGGGTGCGGCGCGAGGGCGCATAGCACCACGTCTCCGCTGCCTACCTTGCTCATGAGAATCCCCCTCCCCGGGCGCAGGCCCTAAGCAGATCGCCACAAATCCGCGCTACTTTTCAGCGCGCGAGTCCTGTCCAGCCACCCAGATTCTCGACGCCCCGCTCTAGCAAGCACCGGCAACCCCAACACCGTCAGGAAAAGTGGCGCAAACTTATGGCGCTATACTTAGCGTCCGGTAACGACCTTGTGGACGTACGGCGACGTCATGGCGGCGAGGAGACACCCATAACTCATGGTGAACCTGACCTCGTCTCCCACCCGTATCTCGCGGTCAGCGTCCTCCACATCCAGGATCAGGTGGTCGCTGGACGCCCCAAGCACGTCGATGCCCGACTCGAGCGGCTTGAGGCCCTCCGGGTCGATGTCCTGCCTTCCGCAAGCCAGGATGGCCCTCCACCTGATGCCCTTGTCTCTGAACGTGCGCACCTTGCCGAAGGCGTCCTGCCCGATCTCTCCCCGCGGCACCGAAGGCTTCCTCGCCACTTCGATGGCCTGGGCCGCAAACACGAACGCGTCGAGATGCATGCCGGGAAGAGGCCGTCGGTACGTGACGTCACGGCCCAGGAGCATGGACTCGCCGATACGAAGCTGGTTTATGCCATGCGGCACCTCGCCGGCCCGGACGAGCGGAATAGAGCTGGAATTGCCGCCTGATATCACCTCGAGGTCAATTCCGAGGTCTCTTCGGATCCGATCCCGCAAGTGCAAGAGCACGCTCATGTTCTCGTGCGTCGGGATCACCCCGCCATAGCATGCTACGTTTGTCCCGATGCCATGCAGCCTGATGCCCTCGACGCGCGCCAGGCGGCCCGCTACATCGGGGGCCGCATCGACCGGCACGCCCTCGCGGAGATCCCCCACGTCCACCATGAGGATGACCCTGTGCTGGACCCCCCGGGCACGCGCCGCCTCGCCAAGGGCTCTTGCAGTCTCCACCGACGAGATGAGGCTCATGTCGGCCACTCTCACGGCCTCGTCGGCCTCGCCAAGCATGGGGGCGCGCAAGAGAAGGGTCTCGCAGGAGATGCCGGCCTTACGCATGCGAGCCAGGTTCGCAAGGCGCGAGTCGGCAATCCACCTGACGCCGCCCCTCAGCATGGCTCTTGCCACCTCGGGGTCGCCGCAGGTCACCTTGGTGACCCCCGCCACCTCGGTGCCGCTCCTCCTGCACATCTCCACGACGACCCTGGCGTTCTCCTCGATCTTGTCGAGAGATACCTCCACCCTGGGCGCTACCATGGAAGCTGGGACTGCCACGTTCGCATCACCCTCGCCGTCCGGCCCCTCGCCCGTCTAAGTAGATCACCACAGATTCGCGCTATCTTTCAGCGCGCGGGTCCTCTTCAGGGTTGCCGGTGTTGCACGCCGGGGACGGCGCGCTTGCGGAGCGCCTCGTTAGAATTTGGCGCTTAAGGCTAGCCAAATTCTTGACGCCCCGTCGTGCAGGCACCGGCAACCCCAACACCGCCAGAAAAAGTGTCGCAAATTCATGGCGCCATGCTTAGGTCGCCCGACCCGTGCAAGACCCATGTAAATGGATTTCTGAACCCACACTCAGAAGCTCTTGACCTGCCGCCTGTAGTGCGACACCAGCCAGGCGTTCCTCTCGGCGCTGCCCGGCACGTTCGCGCTGGTGAAGACGGGCGGCTCCTGACCCGTGCCGGCAAGCCTTTCCACCGCCCGCACGATGACGTTGTTCAAAATGTACGCGCCGAGTATGGTCGACACAGGGCCCGTCTTGAGGCCCGGGTAGCCGGGCACGTCCACGAGGGCATCCCCGGGAGGCGCGTGGTTGTCGAGCACGATGTCGGCGATCTCGTAAAGCCGGTATCCCGAGGGATGCCTTGGTCGCGCCGCGGCCGAGGCCTGGCGAGAGGTCAGGGCGACGAGGACGAGGCTCCTGGCCCGTGCCTCCAGGGCTATCTCTATGGGCACAGGGTTGATTCCGGAGTTTGAAACGACGATGATGGGCTCGCCTGCGGAGGTCTCGTGATCGCCCATGATCGCGGCGGCATACCCCGGCAGCCGCTCCAGAATCGTGCTCCTCGCGGCCCCGTTGTGCACCATGAGTCCGGCGTCGAACATGGCGTTCACCGGCACAAGGCCGCCTGCGCGATAGAATATCTCCTCCGCGAGCATGTGGGAGTGACCTGCGCCGAAGACGTGGAGCACGCCGCCTGCCGCTACCGTCGTCGCGACGGCCTCGGCGGTTTTCTCGATGCCCTCCTGCTCGGCCGAGTCGATCTCATCCATGAGGCGCTTTATCGTGGTGGAATACTCGTCCCTCAGGCTCACACTGCTCTCCCCCTATCTCGTCTCCTGCGAAGGGCCCTCCGTGGACCGGCCGCGTTCGTAAGCCCGCGCCCAGGGCCAGGAGGAGTGTCCCGGTCCCTACGGTATTCTACACAGGACGAGCATATCCTTTTCACGCCATTCATGTTCCCCGCGAAATCAGGGAACACCCTGTGGGATGGGTAGAAGGGCGGAACAGGGGCAGAGCATTCCAGGCGCAGGGGGACGGCTACTTTGCGAACCTCACCAGGTCGAAGTTGGGCTCAAGGGGCTCATCGAGGATGACGTGCCCCGCGATGGTCACGGCCGAGGCGCCTTCCACGAGGATCTGGACGCGCTCCACCTCGGGCAGCTCAGCCAGGGTGTTGACTATCGAGTAGACTGTGATCTCCTCGGCCCTGCTCCCTCCCCAGTGGCTCGACGCAAGCTCCCGGCTGAAATCCACGTAGGCCACTCCGTCTGCGATGCGAAGCGCCCTCAGCCGCGTTCCCTTCGGGATCGTGGGACACAGCACACTCCCGCCTGCGGGCCCCTTGAGAAGCTCGGCAACGATCTTCGAGGCCCGCTCCTCGGGCGAGGCGGCCTCCGCTATGCCCGCAGTCTTGCGTATCTCGGGCAGGAGGTCGTCGTCGAAGTTGGTGGGGCCGGCGAAGTAGAGTATGACCTCGTCATCGGCCGGGTTGAGGGCTGCGCGCACCTTCGACCTCAGCACTGATTCAGCCCCGTCATGGGGTGGCCCCTCGGTCCGCAAGTCTGACACGGGCTCCGCCCCCGCCCGCTGTCCCTCGGCGCCCCTGCGCCGCTTGTATGACTCCACGAGGTAGTTCACGGTGCCATGGAAGATCGCCTCGGCCACCCGCCTCCGATAGTCAGGCTGGGCAAGAAGCGACTCCTCTCGCGGGTTTGAAAGGAAACCCGCCTCCACGATGACTGCAGGCATCTTCGATTTCCTGAGCACGAAGTAGTCGTCGCCCGGCTTGGCCTTCCGCAGGTTCGGACCGAGGCGGGCCACGAGCTCCTTCTGGATGGCCTGCGCAAGGGCCTTGCTCTCCTCGGACTTGCTGTGATAGAACGTCTGCGCCCCCGACCAGACAGGCTCGGGGAAGCTATTCGCGTGGACGCTGATGTAAAGGTCGGCCCCGCTCCGGGCGCCAAGGTCCACCCTGCTCTCCAGGTCCAGGCGCTTGCGCTGCATGGGGCCGAGGGATCCGTCCCCGGCCAGGTCCTCGTCCTCGTCCCTTGTCATGACGGTGTACACCGCTACGCGGTTGAACAGGCCTGCAAGGTGGCGTCCGATGTCCAGCACCACATCTTTCTCGGCAAGCCCCGAGCGGCCGCGCGCTCCGCAATCGTCCCCGCCATGCCCCGGGTCTATGACTATGACCTTCCCGCATACGGCGTCTGAAAGCGGGGCGCTCACCCTCACAGCGGCGCGGGCAAGCACGAGCAACATGACCACCACCGCCCCTATAGCAGCGGTGGTCACCAGCCACGCTCTGGGCGTCCAGACAACCACCACGGGCCGTTTCAACAGGGCTTCACCCTCTGTGACGAGCATCCCGGCGCATGGCGCGCCGTCGCCCGCTGCCCGGCACCCTGCACCCAACACAGCATGCGGCGCCCGGCACGCGGCTCTGACGCGCCCCGCTCGCTACCAGAGTTATGCATGCCCGCAGTGAAAAATGCCCTTCACGAAGGCGCAAGAGCCGCGCCGGGCCTCTGCGCTACGGCCCGGCGCTCCCATGCGTGGCGTCGTGTCCAGCTATGCCTTCCATGACGCGATAGCCGCCCCCCTTCTCCACCTCACGCGCCGTCGGGAATACCTCGGCCAGCTTGCGAAGGAGGCTCTTCGCCCCCTGCTTCGTCTGGGCGACCAGGACCAGCCTCCCTCCGGGCTCGAGGTGCCTGGCGGCCTCCTCGATGAGTTCGAACAGGACTCGCTTGCCGGCCCGGATGGGCGGGTTGGACAGGACGAGGTCGAACCTCATGCCTTCCACCGGCCGAAACCCGGCGCCACATCGCACCTCCACATTGGTGACCCCGTTTTGCGCGGCGTTTCTCCGGGCAAGCTCACACGCCCGCTCGTTCACGTCCACCATGTATACCCGGCATGTCGGACACGCGAGGGCGGCGGCGATGCCGATGGGCCCGTAGCCGCAGCCGAGGTCGAGCACGACCGCGCCCTCGGAGACCTCCATAGCGCCTATGAGTAGCTGGGTTCCACGGTCCAGTTTACCCCTGGCGAAAACCCCAGCATCTGTCACAAACCGTAAACGCCGTCTCTTGATGTCGACGACTATCTCCTTCTCGGCGCGGGGCGAGGTCGGCGTCTCCGTGAAGTAGTGCTCTCCCAGTATCGGAAGTCACCCCCCACGCCATGGCGCATGATTCGTGTGAGCACCGGCATCCGCGCCTTGAAGCGCGTCGCCGCAACGCGCGCCTTTACAGCGTCGATGAACTCCGGGTCAAACCCCATGGCGACAAGCTCCGGCTTCTTCTTTCTCTCATCGATCATCAGGCAGAGAAGCTTGTCCACATCATCGTAGCTGAAGCCGAGCTCCTCCTCGTCGGTCTGGCCTATCCACAGGTCTGCACTCGGCGGCTTTGCAATGATCCCCGGCGGCACCCCGAGGTGGCGGGCAAGCGCCCGGACCTGCGTCTTATAGAGATCGCCTATCGGATCGAAGGCGAACGCCAGGTCCCCGTGGAGCGTGCCGTAACCCAGGAGAAGCTCGGTCTTGTTGCTCGTCCCTGCCACAAGCCCCCGCTTCACTGCGGAGAGGTCATAGATGGCGGCCATCCTCTCACGGGCTATCCTGTTGCCGCGCCTGAGCCTGTCTGCGTCCGGCTCGGCCTCGGGTGGCAGCGCCGCAAAGTAAGCGTCGACCGGGCCCGTGATGTCCATGACGCAATGGTCGATTCCCAGGATGGTAGCAACCTCCCTTGCGTCGGCGAGGCTCGCAGGGTCCGACGTGCGGTAGGGAAGCATCGCACCGAACACGTTCTCCGGGCCGAGTGCGCGGACGCACAGGTATGCGACGACTGAGGAGTCGAGTCCCCCGGATAGGTTGATGACCGCCTTTCTGTAGCCTGCGAGAGCTACCTGCACCCGCACGAACTCCACGAGGGCCGCCTGGACCTCCTCCAGGTCCAGCTCGAGCCCTGGCACCTTGATAGATTCGTACTGCACCGGTTTTCTAGAACCTCCCCATGCAAATGCCTCTGGTCTGGCCAAGTGTGGGAACAGAGATCACCGCCGCTTTTCCAGGGGTTGCAGGTGTTGCACTCCGGGGACGGCGCGTGCGGTGAGCCTCGTTCGAATTTGGCGCTTAAGGCTAGCCAAATTCCAGGCGCCCCGCCCTAGCAAGCACCGGCAACCCCAGCACCGTCAGGGAAGATGGCGCAAACTTATGGCGCCATACCTAGTGTGCGCAGGATGGGCCGTTACCGCTACTTGCCGGTGAACTCGGGCTTGCGCTTCTCGATGAACGCCTGCACCCCTTCGCGCATGTCCTCCGTGGCGCACGCGTCTCCGAACCAGCGCGCCTCGATCTCTAGGCCCTCCTCGACACCCGCCCCCAGGCCCTCGTTGATCGCCATCTTCGCCAGGCGCACGGCAACGGGGGCCTTCGATGCTATGGTGCCCGCAAGGTCGAGGCAGGCATCCATGAGGCGCGCGTGCGGCACCACTGTGTTCACGAGGCCGATGGCAAGAGCCTCCCGCGCGTCGATGACCCTGCCTGTAAAGAGCAGTTCCTTCGCGACGGCCGGGCCGACGAGCCTGGCAAGGCGCTGTGTTCCGCCGTACCCCGGGATGAGGCCGAGGTTCACCTCGGGCTGGCCGAACTTCGCAGCATCCGAGGCGATGCGGATGTCACACGCCATGGCAAGCTCACACCCGCCCCCGAGGCAGAGGCCGTTCACCGCGGCGATGACCGGCCGCGGAAACGCCGCGATCCTGTTCAACACCGCTTGACCCCGTCTCGACATGTCCACGCCGGCCTCGCGCGTGAGCCCCGGAAACTCCTTGATGTCGGCTCCCGCCACGAACGCGCGGTCTCCGGCCCCCGTAAGGATGACAGCCCGCAATGCCGGGTCCCCGGCAAGCTGCGCGAAGGCCTGCCCGATCTCGCCCACGGTCTGGAAGTTGAGTGCGTTCACAGGAGGCCGATCGATGGTCACGATCGCTATCTCCTTGTCCCAGCGCGCCTTCACAAACTCCAACTCCAACTCCAGCTCCACGTCGGACACCTCCCTCGGCGCGTGAGCGCCTCCTCGCGGTCGCATCTCACATCTTGCTGCGCCGCGATATCTCCTTTATGGGTGAGAGTCTCGTCACGCCGACCTCCGTCTCTATGGCGCAGGCAAGGCCGAAAGTGCCATCAGGGACTACGAAGGCGAACTTGCCCGAGACGCTCCGGCCCGGGTTCACCTGGCGCATCCAGAGGGACTCCTGGCGGTTTACGTAGTACACGCTCGTGCCGCTGGGGAGGAACACCTGCCCCCGCCTGTCCACAAGTCGCAGGTCCTGGCAGAGGACGACGACGGGGGAGCGGTTCCGGATCTCCATGTCCACTATGAGGAGATCAGGTCCCCAGAACTCCGCGCTCCTCACGGTCACCTGAAGGGTGCGCCGCAGGCATAGAAGATCCCACAGTATCCTCGCGCGCTCGAGAAACTCGGGCGCGCCGGGAACGAGCGCGGGTTGCCTGATCACGACGACTCCTGCCACGATGCATGCGGCAACAAGCCACTGCGCCGCGGTCACGAAAACGCGTCGTCGCCGCCTGGCCCTTCTCGGCACGTACCTCCGCAAGATTCACCCTCCAGAGCCGACCACGTTTGGCCGACCACGTTTGCTTGTTGAATAGTTCGGGAAATGGCCCGCATTTCCTTCCGCGCTGAAGTGGCAGCCCACATTCCGCAGGTAGAATATGCCACATCGTAATTACCGATGGCGCTTGAGCTCATAGATTCACAGAAGATTGCAGCTTAATGCTTTCACAATCTTCTGATCGACCACAAACCGCGACATAAAGCCATCTGTCAAATTCTACGTGCGGAGAGCCGGCGGCAGGAAGACGACCAGGCTGCTGGCGGGAGCCCGAGGACATCATGAGAGGGACAAAAGCGGATAGGGAAAACCGGCCCCCCTCCCCGGCGACGGGGCAGGGCGACCGGTTCCTGAATCGCGCAACATGCTCGCCCTCCGGTGGAGGGCCGCTTCTCGGAAAAGGCCGCTTCTCGAAGAGCGGACTCTTACCTCTTCGAGAACTGAGGAGCCTTACGTGCCTTCTTGAGGCCGTACTTCCGCCGCTCTTTCATGCGCGGGTCGCGAGTGAGGAGACCTGCTCCCTTGAGAGCCGGACGCAGGTCGGGGTTTACAGCCTGGAGCGCCCTGGCGATGCCATGGGTAACGGCTCCCGCCTGACCTGTGGGACCGCCGCCCTCGACCTTGGCAACCACATCATACTTGTCGGCGGTCTCAGTAACCACGAAAGGCCGCCGTACGAGGATCTCCAGGATCTTCCGACCGAAATACTCAGATACGGGCTTTCCGTTAACAATAATGTCTCCATGGCCAGGTTTCAACTGCACCCTCGCCACGGAACACTTGCGCCTGCCTGTCGCGAGCATGGCCGATGCATTGCCGATCTCAGCTAGTGCCATGCCTTACCCCCCTTTCGTGCCTGTGCCTCGGTCCCCTCATTCCTCGATCTCGAGGGGTTTCGGCTTCTGCGCCGCGTGCGGGTGCTCTGCGCCGCGGTATACTTTCAGCTTCTTCCAGAGCGAACGCCCAAGCCGATTATGGGGAAGCATACCCCTCACGGCGTGTTCTATGACAGCCTCGGGCCTCCTCGAGATCATGACATCGTAAGGAACGGCCCGAAGCGCGCCCGGATAGCCGCTGTGTCTGTAATACATCTTGTCCTTCGCCTTGTTGCCGGTGACCCTGACCTTCTCGGCGTTGATGACGATCACGTGGTCGCCGGTGTCGAGACTGGGCGTGTACGTGGGTTTATGCTTACCCCGTATCACCTTCGCAACCTGGCTTGCGAGCCTGCCGAGGGTCTTTCCCTCGGCGTCCACCACATACCATTCCCCGCCCTGCGCATCGGGCCTGGGCCCACTGCCAGTCATAAAAGATCCACCTCACAACGCTTTGACCTGGTAAATTGCAGAATCGCGGCCAGAGAAACCAAATGCGGGCCGCAAGCCCCAACGCGTATTCTAATATACCCTCGCCAGCGTGTCAAGAACGAACCATGCGCCCCTGCGTCCCTCCTGCGCCCCTTGCGCCCGCCCCCTGCTGCCCGTGCGGTGGTCGGTCGTGCCAGAGTCGGGGTCGGGGTTGGGATCGGGGTCGAGGTCGGGCTCGCCACCGTAGTCCACACGCACCAGGCAGAGACCTTTCGCCGGAGCCGTGGGACCCGCCAGCCGCCTGTCGCGCCTGTCCCGGATCCGCGCCACGTCACCAGGCGCAAGCTTCCCAGTGCCCACCATTATCAGAGTGCCCACGATTATCCTCACCATGTTGTAGAGAAACCCGTCGGCCTCCACAGTTACCCTGACGAGGCCCTCCCCGGCCTCCAGCGCGCAGCGCCTGACCTCGCGAGTGAACGTCTTCGCCCCGCCGTGAGCTGCCGCAAACGACCGGAAGTCATGCCGCCCAACGATATGTCCACACCCCTCCCGCATCGCCTCCATGTCGAGCGCGAGAGGGATGTGGTGGGCATAGTTCCGGAGGAACACCGATGGGACAGGCCTCGTGTCGATGACGTACTGGTAGGTCTTCCCCCGAGCATCATACCGCGCGTGAAACTCGTATGGCGCGTCCCCGGCCCCAATCACCCTGATGTCCGCCGGGAGCACGCTGTTCAGCGCGGGGACGAACTTCTCCGCCGGCATCCTCGCACCCGTCCGGAAATTCACTACCTGGCCCACCGCATGCACTCCGGCGTCCGTCCGGCCTGCCCCTATGACGTTTGCCGGCGTCTTCGTTATGACGGCCACAGCGCGCTCCAGCTCAGACTGGATCGTCGGCAGGCCGTCCTGCCGCTGAAACCCGTAATACGCTGTGCCGTCGTATTCCACCGTCAGTCTGATGTTCCTCATAGCCCACACCGGTTGCCGGAGGTTGCCGGTACCCGCACCATGTGGCCGCAGGATTTCGCCGCTTGCCTGCAGCCCGGATTCCACGGAGGGAGAACGTCGGCGCCCCTGGACGCAGCACCCGCGACCCCGAGCGCGCCATGCCGGCGACGCGGACTCGTAAGCCCACTCCCCGCTCAGAAATACACCGCCACGAGAGCGAGAACCGCCGTGGACCCCAGAGTCGCCAGAACGTCTCTTGCGCCCGCGCGCAGCTGCTTCATCCTTGTGCGGCCCTGCCCACCCCGGTAGCACCTGGCCTCCATGGCCATGGCAAGCTCGTCGGCCCGCCGGAACGCGCTCACGAAGAGCGGCACCAGAAGCGGAACGAGGCTCTTCGCCTTCTGGAGTACGTTTCCGGTCTGGAAGTCGGCCCCGCGCGCCATCTGGGCTTTCATGATCTTGTCGGTCTCTTCGAGGAGAGTCGGTATGAACCTCAGCGCTATCGTCATCATCATGGCCAGCTCGTGCGCGGGCACTCCCACCAGCCTCGCCGGCGCGAGAAGGCTCTCGATGCCATCGGTGAGCTCAATGGGGGACGTGCTCAGCGTCAGGATAGACGTCGCCAGCACGAGCAGGACGAGGCGCATCGACATGGCGAACCCCCTGAAAGCTCCCTCATACGTGGCAACCAGCGGACCGAGCCTGAAGATCACCCGCCCCTCGTTCATGAAGAGATGAAGCCCGAACGTCAGCACTAGGATGAAAAGCAAGGGCCGCACACCGCGAAGCACGAACCTGGCCGGTAAATGGGCGAGGACCATGGCGCCAAGAATGAAGAGGAGGATGATCCCATACCCCGCCATCGTATGGACCAGGAACAGCACGGTGATGACGGCGAGAGCGATGAGCATCTTCGCCCTCGGATCAAGCCTGTGCACCGGCGAGTCGCCGGGGATGTACTGGCCGATGGTGACGTTACCGAACACGGCCCTCACTCCTGAGGAGCCTCAGAAGCTCCGCTTTCGCCTCTTCCACTGTGAGCATGTCAGTCCTCACCTGTTTTCCCCGCCTCGCAAGCTCGTGCATGAGTTCGGTGACCTGGGGAACACCGAGGCCCGTGTCCCTCAGGAGGTCCGTCATGCAGAACACCTCGCGCACCGGCCCGTCGGCCACCACCCGCCCCTCGTGCATCACGACGAGCCTTTTGGCAAGCCTGGCAACGTCCTCCATGCTGTGGGACACCAGCACGACCGTGTATTCGAACTCCCGGTGAAGCGTCTCCATCTCTCTGAGCAGCTCGTCGCGGCCGCGCGGGTCCAGGCCTGATACCGGCTCGTCGAGGACGAGCACCGACGGCTCCATGGCGAGCACCCCGGCTATCGCAGCCCGCCTCATTTCGCCGCCGGACAGCTCGAACGGGGACCTGTCCCTCACGGCCTCGAAGTCGAGCCCGACCATCTCGATGGCCCGCCTCACGCGCCGGGAGATCTCGTCCTCGTCGAGTCCCAGGTTCCTGGGACCAAAGGCCACATCCGCAAACACAGTCTCCTCGAAGAGCTGATGCTCCGGGTACTGAAATACGAGGCCGACCTTCTGGCGGATGTCCTTGAGCCGCACGTCCCTCTGCCAGATGTCCACGGCGTCGACAAGGACCCGCCCCCGCGTGGGCTTCAGGAGCCCGTTGAAGTGCTGTATGAGCGTGGACTTTCCCGACCCTGTCTCCCCTATGATCCCGATAAACTCCCCGTCGTGTATGTCGAGGTTGACGTCCTCGAGTGCGGCGCGCTCGAAGGGCGTGCCCGGGTTGTACGTGTAGTAGAGGCCCTCAACCCTTATCGACACGGCCCTTCATCACCTTCCCCCGCACGAGGCCGCTGCGGCGCGCCCACCGTCAGGCTCGTCGTCGGCCCGGCTCCCGCACCCGAAGCCTCCGGCCGCGCCGGTCGTCCCAGACGCGCAGGTCGGGCCGCCGGTCGGGCCGGCTGCGGCGCCGGACGATCCGTGTGCTCGAGACATCAGGCCCGGCCTGCTGGCCCGCCCATCTCCCGCTGTGGAGTGCAGGTCGCCGCTCGCGCCGGTGACTGCGTCGGCAAACTCCTCTACGGTCAGGATATCAGGCGGAAGATGCGCCCCACTCCTGTTCAACTCATACGCAAGCTCAGTCACCTGCGGGACGTCCAGGTGCAGTGACCTCAGGGTCTCCACCTGGCTGAACACCTTGCGCGGACTTCCGTCGAGGACGATCCGGCCCGCCTCCATCACGATCACGCGGTCAGCCTGTACTGCTTCACTCATGAAGTGGGTGATCAGAATGACGGTGATGCCCTCCTCCCTGTTCAGGCGCGCGACGGTCCGCATGACCTCGCGTCTTCCCGAAGGGTCGAGCATCGCCGTGGGCTCATCGAGTACGATGCACTCCGGACGCATTGCGATGACCCCTGCAATGGCGATACGCTGCTTCTGTCCCCCCGACAGGAGATGAGGGGCATGCTTCGGGTATTCCGCCATGTCGACGCACTCCAGCGCCTCCCGCACCCGCCGCCGGATCTCGGCAGGGGGCACGCCCAGGTTCTCGGGGCCGAAGGCCACGTCCTCCTCGACGGTCGTGGCGACGATCTGGTTGTCAGGGTTCTGGAACACCATGCCCACCGTCTGACGTATCTTCCACAGGTTGCGCAGGTCGCTGGTTTTCATCCCCTTGACCCACACCGTCCCTGACGTGGGAACGAGAAGGGCGTTGAAATGCTTGGCCAGCGTGGACTTGCCTGACCCGTTGTGGCCGATGACGGCGACGAACTCTCCCCGCACGACGGCGAGGTTCACGCCGCGAAGCGCGGCGTGCGCGCCCTCACCGCCGGGCCCGTACTGGTATGCCAGGTTTTCGGCCCTCAGCATCTCCTCCAAGGAGACGTCCCCCTAAAACCCACAAAAAGTGCGCAGTCGCGCACTCTTGCAGGAAGAGATGGTTCAGCCATCGGGTGAGTCGTTACAGCAGTTCGACTATGACCTCGGATGCGGCATCGCCCTGGCGCTCCCCCAGCTTGACGGTGCGGACGTAACCGCCCTGACGGTCCCTGTATCTCGGCGCAATGGTATCGAAGAGCTTCTTCGTGACTGCGTCGCTTCTGACATACCCGGCGACGAGCCTCCGGGCATGAAGGTCGCCCCTCTTGGCGAGGGTGATCAGCTTCTCCGCGACCGGTTCCAGCTGCTTCGCCTTACCCTCGGTCGTGCGGATGCGCTCGTGCTCGAAGAGCGATGTCACGATGCTCCGGAGCATCGCCTTTCTATGGGCGCTCGTGCGCCCCAGCTTCGCCTGGTTCATATCGAGATCCCTCCCGGACCAGAGGTCCCAAACGCTCTAGTTTCCACACCTGGCCAGCATATCACCGTCGAGAAAGCCCCGCTGAGTCCACTACTCCTCCTGGTCTTCCGAGGGACGAAGGGATAGGCCGAGATTTGCCAGCTTTCCCTTGACTTCCTCCAGCGACTTCTTCCCGAGGTTCCTGACCTTCATCATGTCCTCCTCGGTCTTCCTGACGAGCTCCTGCACGGTGTTTATGCCCGCCCTCTTCAGGCAGTTGTAAGACCGCACCGACAGATCCAGCTCTTCTATGGGCATGTCCAGAACACTATCCTTCTCATCCTCCGCTTTCTCCACCATCATCTCAATACGGTCGACTGTCTCCGTAAGGCTGGTGAACAGCGAAAGGTGACTTGCCAGGATCTTCGCCGCGAGGCTCGTGGCCTCCTTCGGCGGGACGCTCCCGTCGGTCCAGACCTCGAGTATGAGGCGGTCGTAGTCGGTGACCTGCCCGACTCGCGTATTCTCCACCTGGTAGTTCACCTTGCGGACAGGCGTGAAGATGGAGTCCACCGGGATCACTCCGATCACCGGCTCGCCCCTGCGTTTCTCAGCGGGGACATAGCCCCTGCCCTTCTCGATGGTTATCTCGGCGAAGAGCCTGCCGTTCTTGTCGAGCGTGGCTATGTGAAGCTCGGGGTTCAGGATCTCCACGTCAGGGTCGGCTATGATGTCCCTGGCCTTGACCTCCCCCTCGCCCTCAGCCTCGATCCTCACGACCTTCGGCCCGCCGGAATGCAACTTGACAAGGAGGTCCTTGAGGTTCAGGAGAATGTCGACGGTGTCCTCCACGACCCCGGGTATCACGGAGAACTCGTGAAGAACCCCCTCTATCTTCACAGAAGAGACCGCTGCCCCCGGCAGGGATGAAAGGAGCACCCTCCGGAGCGCGTTCCCCAGGGTTATCCCGTAGCCCCTCTCGAGAGGTTCCACCACGAACTTGCCGTAGTCGCTGGTGGCCTCCTGGCATTCGATTCTGGGCTTCTCTATCTCGATCATCCGCAGCTCTCCCTTCTGGTTTGTGCGGACCGCGCGCATGAGAGCCTGTCGCGATATCGCATGTCCCGCCCGGCGGCCGGGCGCGGCTCGTGCGACTACCGGTTACCTCGAGTACAGCTCGACAATCATGTGCTCCTGAACAGGTACGTCGATCTGCTCCCGTGTGGGCAGGCCGAGGATGGTCGCGCTCATGCCGTCGGGGTTGAGAGACAGCCACGCGGGCACCGAGCGACCGGGGGCGGCCTCCGCAGCCAGCTTGAACCGCGTAAGCTCCCGGCTTCCCTCCCGCACCGACACCACATCGCCTGGCTGCACGAGGTACGACGGAATGCTGACCTTGTCTCCGTTTACGGCCATGTGGCCGTGCCTCACCATCTGGCGCGCCTCGGCCCTGGATGTTGCGAGACCCATGCGGTACACCACATTGTCCAGCCTGGACTCGAGTATCTGGAGAAGCGCCTCGCCGGTGACCCCACGCTTTCTTGACGCCATCTCGAAGTAACGTTCGAACTGCCTCTCGAGGACCCCATATATGCGGCGAAGCTTCTGCTTCTCGCGAAGCTGAACTGCGTACTCCGACATCTTCTTACGGCCCTGGCCGTGCTCACCAGGTGCATACGGCCGGCGATCGACCGAACATCTCTCGGTGTAACACCTGTCGCCTTTCAGGTACAGCTTCATGCCTTCGCGCCGGCACAACCTGCATACCGACTCTGTGTACCTGGCCATCTAGCTTCCACCTCCTGATATCGTCAATGCTGTGCTGTCTCGCGTCCTGTCTCATCATACCCTTCTGCGTTTCGGCGGCCGGCACCCGTTGTGAGGAATCGGGGTGACGTCGCGGATCATGCTCACCTCGAGACCGGTGGCTTGCAGCGATCTGATAGCGGCTTCCCGGCCGGACCCCGGCCCTTTCACGAGCACCTCTATCTGGCGCATGCCGTGGTCCATGGCTGCCCTGGCAGCCGCCTCCGCCGCCATCTGTGCGGCAAACGGAGTGCCTTTCCTGGATCCTTTAAAGCCCTGCTTGCCGGCACTCGACCACGAGACCACTCCGCCCTTCGGATCCGTTATGGTGACGATGGTATTATTAAACGTCGAGCGGATGTGCGCAACCCCGCTCTCGACGTTCTTGCGCTCACGCCTCTTCGTTCGTGTTGTCTTCCTCGGCACGCCTCATGCTCCCCTTTCTCACTTGGATCTCCTCACACCCACGGTCTTCCTCGGACCCTTTCTCGTCCTGGCATTGGTCCTGGTGCGCTGACCCCTCACGGGCATGCCCCTCCGGTGGCGAAGCCCGCGATAGGTCCCGATATCGATGAGCCGCTTGATGTCGGCGGCCTGTTCAGAGCGAAGTTCCCCTTCGACCTTGTACTCCTTGTCTATGACCTCCCGAAGCCGCGTGATCTCTTCCTCCGTGAGATCACGCACCCTGGTGTCCGGGCTCACACCGGTCTTCTCCAGAATCTCCTTCGAGGTCGTAAGGCCCAAACCGTATATATAAGTCAGAGCTACCTCGATCCTTTTGTCCCTGGGAAGGTCAACCCCTGCGATCCTGGCCATTCTTTCATCTCACCTCCAGCCTAGCCCTGCCGCTGCTTGTGTTTGGGATTCTCGCAGATAACCCGAAGGACGCCCTTGCGCCTGATTATCTTGCACTTATCACATATCTTCTTCACCGATGGCCGAACTTTCATCTCAAACCCTCCTGGCATTCCCGGTTCATGGCGCTGGTGAGCCTCACCTTCAAGACGCCATCGAAGCACCCTCACTTGAACCTGTAAGTTATCCTGCCTCGCGAGAGATCATAAGGCGAGAGCTCAACGCTTACCCTGTCCCCCGGCAGAATACGTATGAAGTTCATGCGCATCTTGCCGGACACGTGGGCAAGCACCCTGTGGCCGTTCTCGAGCTCGACCCTGAACATCGCGTTGGGCAGAGCCTCGATGACGGTTCCCTCGACCTCGATCGCATCCTTCTTACTCATGAGACCAGTCCGCCTTCCCGCAGGAATCATTATCAACTGCTCTCAAAGCCTCCCGGACCTCCTCATCGGTGACGCGCACACCTGCAAGCACCTTCGACTCGACGCCGCCGTCCACCTTGCGCGTGGCCATGAGATGGCGCACGTTCTTCTTCTTCGGGTTGGACACTCGCCGGTAAGTCCCGTCAGCAACGGTGACGAATGTATCGTCGATGACGTGCAGCACGATGTACCGTCTTCCTCTGTCTCTCCCCGCGATAGACACGACAACCTGGCCTGGTCGCATCTCCACTTGCCCACCGACCTCCCACATGCCTGGACGCTTAGAGAGCGGTCAGTATCTCAGGCCCGTCCTGCGTCACCGCGACGGTATGCTCGAAGTGAGCCGAGAGGGAACCGTCGCGCGTGACGACGGTCCAGTTGTCGTCAAGCGTCACAACATCGAATCCCCCAGCGTTGACCATCGGCTCGATCGCGAGCGTTGCACCGGCCTTGAGTTCAGGCCCCGGTTCGTGTCGTATCACGAAATTCGGCACCCTGGGCTCCTCGTGGACGCTACGCCCGATGCCGTGGCCTGCAAGCGCCCTGACCACGGAGAAGCCGTGCGACTCCACATGCTTCTGGATCGCCCTGGAGATATCGACCACTCGGTTCCCCGCGCGGGCCTGCTCGATCCCTTTGTAGAGAGACTCACGGGTCACCCGGAGAAGGCGCACCGCTTCGCCGGACACATCGCCCACCGGTAACGTCACCGCGGAATCCCCATGGAAACCGTCCACCATGGCTCCCACATCGACGCTGACGATATCGCCCTCGTGCAAGCGCCGGCTGCCCGGGATGCCATGAACGACCTCATCGTTGACGGAGATGCACGCGCTCGCGGGAAAGCCATACAGCCCCTTGAACGAGGGCGCAGCCCCGCACCCCCTGATGTACTTTTCCACGAACGTGTCAATCTCACCTGTCGTAAGCCCTGGCCTGATGAAACCGGCCAACTCCTCGAGAAGCCCTGCGAGCACCCTTCCAGCCTTCCTCATGCTGGCGATCTCCGCAGAGGACTTACATATCACCATCGGGGACACTTTCTTCAACAGCATTGCCTTCTTTGAGTGCTGATATGATTGACGCCGTGACCTCATCGATGTCCCGCTCGCCGTCAACGGCTACAAGCATACCTTTCCGCCGGTAGAACTCTATCACCGGCTCGGTTTCGACTGCGTAAACCCTGAGCCGTTCCCTTACCGTCTCCTCCCTGTCGTCATCGCGCTGGTACAGCGCTCCGCCGCACACCGGGCACTTTCCCGGCTCGGGAGGAGGGTTGAACTCCACATGATACACGGCGCCACACTGCCTGCACTGCCTTCGCCCCGAGAGCCGGCGCACAACCGTCTCCTCACCCGCCTCGATGCTCACAGCGGCATCGAGGCGAGTCCCGACATCCCGCAGCACGTCCTCGAGGGCACGTGCCTGCACGAGATTGCGAGGGAACCCATCCAGGACGAAGCCCCGCGAGGAGTCCGGACGCCCAAGCCTCTCCCTGACCAGCCCGATGGTGACATCGTCAGGCACCAGCTTGCCGGCGTCCATGTACTTCTTGGCGGCAAGGCCCAGGGGCGTCTTCTGCGAAAGCGCCTCCCGGAACATCTCCCCCGTGGAGATGTGCGGCACCCCGAAATGGGCGCCAAGCCTCGTAGCCTGCGTGCCCTTGCCGACCCCCGGCGGGCCCAACAACACAAGGCGCATCGCCAGGAATGCCTCCCGTCTTACTTCATGAAGCCTTCATACTGCCTCATGAGGAGGTTTGCCTCGATCTGCTTCATCGTGTCCAGGGCCACGCCCACCACGATGAGGAGGGCCGTGCCACCGAAATAGATGGTGCTGAGCCTCGTAATACTCGTCATGATGTTCGGCAGCACCGCGACGGCAGCCAGGAACAGCCCGCCTACCAGCGTTATCCTGGTGAGCACCCGATCGAGGTATTCCGCTGTCGGCCTGCCCGGCCGCAGCCCGGGGATGAACCCGCCATACTTCTTCATGTTGTTTGCGACTTCCGTCACGTTGAACGTGATGGCCGTATAGAAGTACGTGAACGCCACAACCAGGACGGCGTATATCAGCATGTATGATATGCTGTCGCCTCGCAGCCAGTCCATGAGGAATCTCAGCCTCGGTACGAACTGCGCGATGGTTAGCGGAAACGCCAGGAGCGACGACGCGAATATGACCGGGATCACGCCCGCTTGGTTCACCCGAAGCGGGATGTGAGTGGTCTGACCGCCGTAGACACGCCGCCCGACGACCCTCTTCGCATACTGCACCGGGATCCTTCTCGAGCCCAGCGTGATCCATATGACCCCGACGATCGACGCGACCCCGAGCACCAGGAACAGCACGACGTTCAGGGGGCTCACACCGCCCCTACCGATACTGATTGCAGTCGTGTGCACCCCGGCCGGAAGCCTCGCTATGATGCCTGTGAAGATTATGAGCGAGATCCCGTTTCCGATGCCGTGCTCCGAGATCTTCTCGCCCAGCCACATCAGGAACGCTGTCCCCGCGGTCAGCGTGGTCACGATGAGGAAGACCGGAAGGACCCCCGGATCCTCAACCGCGCCCCGTATCCCCATGGTGATCCCGAGCGCCTGGATGACACCGAGCACCACAGTGCCATACCTGGTCCACTGGGCGATCTTGCGTCTCCCCTCGACTCCCTCCTTCGATAGCTCCTCGAGGCTGGGAATGACTATGGTGAGCAACTGCAGTATGATCGAAGCGGTGATGTACGGGTTCACTCCCATGGCGAAGACTGTAAACCTCCGCAGCGCTCCACCGGAGAACAGGTCGAGAAACTGGAAAATCCCTGTCTCGCCGTAGGTCTCGATAAGCCTGGCGACGTTGACGCCTGGAACCGGGATGAACGAGCCGATCCGAAATACCGCGATCAAAAGCGCGGTGTAAAGGATTTTCTTCCTCAGGTCAGCAACCCTGAAGGCGCTCGCAAGTGCTCCCAGCAACCTATATCACCTCAGCTTTGCCGCCGGCCTGCTCGATCTTGTCCTGCGCAGAGCGCGTGAAAGCGTGGGCCCTTACGGTGAGCGGTCGGGTGATGTCTCCGCTCCCCAGTATCTTCACACGGTCGGCGGCTCGCTTTATTATACCAGACTTCTTGAGGTCCTCGGGCGAGACGACAGCCCCCTCCTCGAACCCGTTGAGATCCGCAAGCTTGACCTCGGTGTAGGGTTCCCTGAAGCGGTTCGTGAAGCCGCGCTTCGGAACCCTCCGGACGAGCGGCATCTGGCCGCCTTCGAACATTGCGCCCTTGGCACCGCCTGAACGGGCCTTCTGACCCTTATGGCCTTTTCCTGCAGTCTTGCCGTGACCGCTTCCAAGCCCTCGGCCGACCCTCTTGGGATAATGGCGAGCGCCCTCGGGCGGGGCGAGTTCTTCGAGCCTCAAGTCTGCCACCTCCTCACTCCGTGACTTCCTCCACGTCTACCAGATGATCCACCCTCCGCACCATCCCCCGGACCTGAGGGTTATCCGGGAGAAGGACGGTCTTATGCAGCCTCGACAGGCCGAGGGCCTGAACCGTCGCCCTCTGCACCCTCGGGGCGCCTATCGTGCTATGCTTCAGCGTGACCTTCAACATCTTCGCCGCCCTCTCGGCAGCGCCGTTCGCGCCTGCGGACACCTGACACACCCCCTCGCTAATACAGATCCGACACGGGTTTTCCGCGCAGTCGGGCAACGTCCTCCGCCCGCTTGAGGGACTTGAGCCCTTTCACGGTGGCGCCAACCATGTTGAACGGGTTGGACGAGCCCAGGGACTTGGTCAGGATGTCCTTCACGCCGGCAAGCTCCAGGACGGCCCTCACGGGACCGCCGGCGATCACGCCCGTGCCGGGCGTCGCGGGTTTCAGAAGCACCCTGCCCGCACCGAACTCCCCGACGATCTCGTGGGGGATGGTGGTCCCGACAACCGGAACGTCGAACATGTTCTTACGGGCCTCTTCGACGCCCTTGCGTATCGCCTCGGCCACCTCCGACGCCTTGCCGATCCCGGTGCCCACGCGGCCGTTTCCATCGCCCACCGCGACCAGGGCGCGAAAGCTTCGTGTGCGACCGCCCTTGGTCGTCTTGGCCACGGGATCGATGCTGACGACCTTCTCCTTCAACTCCTGGCTCTCAAACTCCATCATCGCTTTTTCACCAACTCCCCTGGACGCTAGAACTCGAGCCCGCTTTCGCGCGCGCCCTCGGCCACGGCGGCAATCCTACCGTGGAACAGGTTGCCCCCCCGGTCGAACACCACCTTCTTGATACCCCTCGCCTGCGCGCGCTCACCGATGAGCTTGCCCACGAGGCGCGCGGCCTCCACGTTGCCCCCGCTTTCGATGTGCTTTCTCACCTCAGGGTCAAGGCTCGATGCGAACGCGAGAGTCGTCCCTGACGCGTCGTTGATGACCTGGGCGTAGATGTGCCTCGAGGTCCGCGCCACGGAGAGCCTGGGGACCTCGGACGTGCCGGACACTTTCTTCCTTATGCGCAGGTGCCGCCTAGCTCTCGCGAGCTTTCTGTCTTTGCGCTTGAACATGGCTCATCCTCACCTCTTCTGCCTCGGCCCTACTTCTTTCCGCCCGCCGCTTTGCCGGCTTTGCCGGCCTTTCTGCGGATGTGCTCGCCCTCATACATGATGCCTTTGCCCTTGTACGGCTCAGGCGGCCGCACGGCGCGGATGTTCGCCGCGGTCTGGCCGACGAGTTCCTTGTCTATGCCCTTCACCACGATCTTCGTGGGAAGCGGCACCTCTATCTCAAGGCCTTCGGCGGGCTCTATCTCGACGGGGTGGGAGTATCCCACGCTCAGCACGAGTTTCCTGCCTTGCTTGGCCGCCTTGTACCCGGTGCCGGATATCACGAGCGACCTCTCGTAGCCTTCGGTAACACCCTTTACCATGTTCGCCACGAGCGTCCTCGTCAGGCCGTGAAGGGCCCTGTGCTCCTTCTCGTCGCCGGGCCGCTCCACGACGACCTTGTCATCCCGCAAGGAGACCTTCATCTCCTTTACGAGCTCTCTCTGAAGTTCACCTTTCGGTCCCTTCACTACGACGGTATTGCCCGCAATTTCAACCTCGACGCCTTTCGGCACTGGTATCGGCGCTTTCCCTATCCGGGACATCATTTCACCCCCTCACAACCTGCCCGTGAGCGCCGGCCTGCCGGTGCCGCATCGCACGGCCCCCGGCCGCGGGCGCATCTCACCAGACATAACAGATGACTTCGCCGCCCACGCCCTCTTTGCGAGCCTTCCTGTCGGCCATGATGCCCTTGGGCGTGGAGATGACTGCGATCCCGAGACCCCCGAGGACCCTGGGGAGCTCGTCTTTACCCGCGTAAACCCGCAGCCCGGGCTTGCTTATCCTCTTCAGGCCGGTTATGACCTTCTGCTTGTTGGGACCATACTTGAGGTAGATACGCAGCGTTCCCTGCTTCCCGTCGCCTATCACCTCAAAGTCCCTGATGAATCCCTCTTCTCTGAGGATCTTCGCAATTTCGCGCTTCACCTGCGAGGAGGGGACTTCAACGACGTCCCTTGCCACGATATTGGCATTTCGGATCCTCGTCAGCATGTCAGCGATGGGGTCCGTCGTCACCATTCGCATCGACCTCCTCCACTTGCAGACCTGCCAGGTACGCCTGTCACCAGCTCGCCTTGGTCACGCCGGGGATCTCCCCCCGGAGAGCAAGCTTGCGGAAACAGATCCTGCACATGTCGAACTTCCTCATGTACGCCCTCGGCCGCCCACAAATGGGACACCTGTGATAGGTCCTCACGCGGAACTTCGGCGGCCGCTTCTGCTTCTCAATCAGACTCTTCTTTGCCAAAGCCATCCCTCCACCGGAATGCTGGACTCATCGATTGGCCATGACCTGCCATCCCCGTGATATCCTGCGGATGTGGCGCGCGCCGCGGATACGGGGGCGCGGTCCGCCGCGCATCGTGGTCTTTCCTACTTTCTGAAGGGCATCCCCATGGCCTTGAGGAGCTCGTAGGCCTCCTCATCATTTCTGGCCGTCGTCACGACGGTGATGTCCATGCCCCGTATCTTGTCAACCTTGTCGTATACTATCTCCGGGAAGATGAGTTGCTCCTTGATGCCCAGGGAGTAGTTTCCCCTCCCGTCGAACCCGTCGGGGGAGACCCCCCGGAAGTCACGGATCCTGGGAAGAGCGACGTTGAACAGCTTGTCGAGGAAGTGGTACATCCTCTCTCCCCGAAGGGTGACCTTGCACCCTATAGGGACTCCGGCCCTCAGCTTGAAAGCGGCTATGGACTTCTTCGCCCGTGTGATGAGAGGCTTCTGTCCCGATATCGCCGTAAGATCCCCTACCGCGGAGTCGAGCATCTTGGGGTCCTGGACAGCATCGCTCACTCCCATGTTCACGATGACCTTCTCGACCCTGGGGATCTGCATAACACTCCTGTAGCCAAACTTCTCGCGGAGGGCAGGTGCAACTTCTTTCAAGTATTTCTCCTTGAGCCGCGCCGCCACTTGCCGTCACCCCCGATGTCCTACTTGTCTATCTCGCGCCCGCACTCTCTGCACACCCGCACATGCTCGCCGTCTTCAGCGACGCGCCTCCCTACCCGTGCGGGCCTGCTGCACTTGGGGCACACCACCATGACCTTGGCCAGGGGCACGGGCTCCGCCTTCTCGATGACGCCTCCCTGGGGGGCCAGTCGCGTCGGCTTGGTGTGACGCTTGGCCACGTTGACGCCCTCCACCAGCACGCGTCCTTCCGCGGGCAGCACCCGCAGGACCTTGCCTTTCTTGTCCTTGTCTTTGCCGGACAGGACGATGACCGTGTCGCCCTTCTTCACGTGGGGTTTCATCTGGCTCAAAACGCCCGCCTCCTTGTGGCCTTATAGCACTTCAGGGGCGAGAGAGACTATCTTCATGAAGTCCTTGTCCCGGAGCTCTCTCGCAACGGGACCGAAAATCCTTGTGCCCCTGGGATTGTTCTGATCGTTGATGATCACCGCGGCATTCTCATCGAACTTGATGTACGAGCCGTCGGGCCGGGGGATCTCCTTCTTCGTCCTGACTATCACGGCCCTCACGACCTCGCCCTTTTTAACCACGCCCCCGGGCGCGGCCTCCTTGACGCTCGCGATGATAACGTCGCCGATGCCGGCGAACTTCCTGTTTCCGCCCCCGAGCACCCGTATGCACATGATCTTCTTGCCGCCGGTATTGTCCGCAACGGACAGCATCGTCTGCGGTTGAATCATCTCGCCTACCCTCCTCGAGAGAGAGCGCACGTCGCACCCGCACCAGACCAGTAGAACCCGCGCGTGCGACTACTTCGCCCTTTCCACGATCTCCACGACACGCCACCTCTTGTGCTTGCTGAGAGGCCTGGTCTCCATGAGCCGCACCCTGTCGCCGACCTTCGCCTGGTTCTCCTCATCGTGTGCCATGAACCTCGTGGTCCTCTTCATCGTCCGCTTGTAAAGCGGGTGCCTGACGGTACGCTCCACGGCGACCACGACCGTTTTATCCATGCTGTCGCTGACGACGGTGCCGACGCGCACCTTGCGCATACTCCGGTCATCCATAACGCAACCCTCCTTACGCCTGGCTTGAGCCAAGCTCCCGCTCGCGCAGGACCGTTTTGACTTGCGCTATGGTCCGGCGGACCTCGCGCATGCGCATGGGATTATCGAGCTGACCGGTGGCAACCTGAAATCGAAGGTTGAACAGCTCCTCCTTCAGCGACTCGAGCTTTCGCTGGAGTTCTTCGCTGGTGAGGTCACGAACGTCCTTAACCTTCACTTGCCTCACCACCTACTTCTTCTCGCTTGACGAACTTGCTCTTCACGGGGAGCTTGAACGCCGCAAGGCGCATGGCCTCCCGGGCGACGTCCTCCGGGACCCCTGCGATCTCGAACATGATCCTCCCAGGCTTCACGACGGCCACCCAGTACTCGGGGTTGCCCTTCCCGCTTCCCATACGGGTCTCGGCGGGTTTCTTGGTAACGGGCTTGTCGGGGAAGATCTTGATCCAGACCTTGCCGCCCCTCTTGGTGTACCTGGTCATGGCTATCCTTGCCGCCTCTATCTGCCGGTCGGTGATCCACCCCGGCTCGAGGGCCTGGAGCCCGTATTCCCCGAGGAGAAGTTCGGAGCCACGCATGGCTTTGCCCGTCATCCTCCCACGCTGGACTTTGCGGTGTTTGACTCTCTTGGGCTGCAGCATATTCACCGACTCCCTTCGGCAGCGGCCTTGTTCCTTTCAGGAAGCACCTCGCCCTTGTATATCCATACCTTGACGCCGATCCTGCCGTAAGTGGTGTGCGCTTCGGCAAACCCGTAGTCTATGTCGGCCCTCAGGGTATGAAGGGGGATCTTCCCCTCGCTGTATCCTTCGGTGCGGGCTATCTCCGCGCCGGCCAGCCTGCCGCCGACCTTCACCTTCATGCCCTGGGCGCCCATCTTCATGGCCCTCGAAAGGGCCTGCTTCATCGCCCGGCGGAAAGATATGCGCTTTTCGATCTGGGCAGCGATATTCTCCGCCACAAGCTGGGCGTCGACCTCAGGGTTCTTCACCTCGACGATGTTCACCGAGATGTGTTTGCCGGTGATGGCCTCGAGGTCGCGCCTGAGCTGCTCAACCTCCTGGCCACCCCTTCCGATGACCATGCCGGGGCGCGCGGTGTGGATGTTGACCTTCACGCGCGTGGCCGCCCGCTCTATGTCCACCCGGGAGATCCCGGCGTTGTAGAACCTTGTCTTTACGAACTGCCTGATCTCGCGATCCTCGTGGACCAGCTCCTGGTAGCCCTTCTTGTCGTACCACTTCGCAGACCAGTCCTTGATTATCCCGAGCCTCAGGCCAAGGGGATGAACCTTGTGACCCATTCCTCACCCCTCCTTCTCTTTCAAGACTACTGTAATGTGGCTGGTACGCTTCAGGATCCGTGCCGGGATCCCGCGCATCCTCGGCCGCCACCTCTTCATGGTCGGGCCTTCATCGACCTTCGCCTCTGATACGTAGAGGTCGCCCTTGTTCATCTCGTAGTTGTGCTCGGCGTTAGCCATGGCCGATTTCAGGACCTTGCTGATGAGCCTCGCCCCTTTCTTCGGGGTGAACCTCAGAATCGCCATGGCGTCCCCGGCACTCTTGCCCTTAATCAGGTCCATGACCTGCCTCGCTTTTCTCGGTGCGATCCTGACATAACGCGCAACCGCACGAGCTTCCATGCCAGCCATCCCCTCCAGACCCCGACACGCGCCCTACTTGAGGGCCGTGGACCTTTCGGTACGAGCGCCGTGCCCGCGGAAGGTCCTCGTCGGAGCAAACTCCCCCAGCTTGTGCCCGACCATGTCCTCACTGATGTAGATCGGGACGTGCCTGCGACCGTCATGCACCGCAATCGTGTGGCCCACCATCTCGGGGAAGATGGTTGAGGCTCTCGACCACGTCTTGATGACTTCCTTGTGGCCCTTTTCGTTCAACGCGCGGATCCTCGCGAGCAGCCTTTCGTTGACGTAGGGGCCCTTCTTGAGCGACCGTGACATCAGCCCGCCTCCTTCCCCTTGCTACCTCCGCCTTCTGACAATGAGCCTGTCCGATGGCTTCCTCTTTCTGGTCTTATAGCCCAGCGTCGGCTTGCCCCATGGTGTGAGCGGCGAGGCATGCCCTATCGGGGCGCGACCCTCTCCACCGCCATGCGGGTGGTCAACAGGGTTCATGACGACACCTCGCACCTCCGGCCTCCATCCCATGTGCCGCTTCCTGCCGGCCTTGCCCGTGCGCACGATCTCGTGCTCAACGTTACCGACCTGCCCGATGGTGGCCTTGCATTCGAGGCGCACCAGCCTGACTTCGCCCGAAGGGAGCCGCACGTGAGCGTAATCGCCTTCCTTCGCCATGAGCTGCGCTCCCATGCCTGCAGCGCGGGCGAGCTCGCCGCCCCTGCCCGGGACGAGCTCGAGATTGTGAACGACCGTCCCAACCGGTATATCGCGCAGCGCGAGAGCGTTGCCCGGCTTTATGTCAGCCCCGGGACCCGATACGACCGTGCCACCCACCTCGAGACCCAGCGGCGCCAGGATGTACCGCTTCTCGCCGTCAGCGTAGTTCAAGAGGGCGATCCTGGCTGACCTGTTGGGATCGTACTCGATGCTCGCAACCTTCGCGGGCACCCCGTCCTTGTCGCGCTTGAAATCGATGATGCGCAGCTTGCGCTTGGCACCGCCACCCCTGTGCCTCACCGTAATCCTGCCGTGAGCATTGCGGCCACCTGTCTTCGGGTTGCGCGCGAGGAGAGATCTCTCCGGCTCCTTCGCCGTGATCTCCTCGAACGTCGGAACGGTCATGAACCGCCTGCCCGCGGTGACCGGCTTATACCTCTTGATTCCCACCTTTCGCCCCTCCTCAACTCAAGGATACCGCCAGAGGGGGAGCCGACTGCTCTCGCCAGCCGGCTGCTACAGCAACTAGACTCCCTCAAAGAGCGGGATCTTGTGGTCCTTCTCCAGGGTCACAACGGCCTTCTTCCACTCGGGGGTCTTCCCCTCGAACCGGCCCATTCGCTTGGTCTTGCCGGGGACACGAAGGGTGTTGACCTCCTTCACCTTGACCTTGAAGATCTCCTCTACGGCCTCTTTTATCTCTGTCTTGGTCGCGCGGACATCCACCATGAAGGCGTACTTGTTGTCCTCGAGCTGCCTCGTGCTCTTCTCCGTGACAAGAGGCCGCTTGATCACGTCTCTTGGCGACTTCACCTTGCAAGCACCTCCCCGACAGCATCCACTGCGTCGCGGGTAAAGACGAGCTTCTCGTGGTCGAGGATGTCATAGACGTTCAGCCCGGACGGGCCGAGAGTTTTCACGCCCGGCAGGTTCCGCGCGGAAAGTTCGATGTTCCTGTCGGGCTCGCGCACCACCACGAGGGCTTTCCCTTCAGCGTCGAGCCTCTGCAGCACAGCGGCCATGTCTTTCGTCTTCGGCTCGGCAAGCGTCAGGCTGTCGAGAACCAGTATCTCGTTGGCCTGGGCCTTTGAGGAAAGCGCTGACAGAAGAGCCAGCCTCCGCACCTTCTTCGGGAGCTTGTACGCGTAATCGCGCGGCACGGGCCCGAACAGGGTCGCCCCACCCCTCCACAGGGGTGACCTGCGGCTTCCATGTCTCGCACGCCCGGTCCCCTTTTGCCGCCAGGGCTTGATGCCGCCGCCCGCGATCTCCCCTATGGTCTTCGTCTTCGCGGTGCCTTGCCGCCTCGTTGCAAGCTGCATGACCACAGCCTCATGGAGGACGGCCTCGTTGACCGGGACGCCGAAGATGGAGTCAGGCAGCTCGTACTCGCCTATCTTGTCACCATTCATGTTGTACAGAGGCGCCATTGGCATACGTTTCCACCTGCCTCACTTCTTCTTTTTCACGGTGGTCTTGACCGCCTCTTTGACGAGGACCAGACCCCCGCGCCGCCCCGGAACTGACCCCTTGACCAGGAGCAGGTTCCGCTCAGGATCGACCTTCACGACCTCGAGGTTCTGAATGGTTACCCGCTCTCCCCCCATGCGGCCCGGAAGTTTCCGTCCTTTGAACACGCGCGCCGGATCGGTTGCTCCGAGGGAACCGACTCTCCGGTGATACATCGAGCCGTGGCCCATGGGGCCTCTCCTGAAATTCCACCGTTTTATGACGCCCGCGTAGCCCTTGCCGAGCGAGGTCCCGACTATGTCAACGCGGTCGCCCCTGTTGAAGATGTCGACCTTGATCTCAGCGCCCACATCATAGGGGCTGTCGTCCTTGACACGGATCTCCCTGAGATGTCGCCTGGGCTTGACGTGCGCCCTCTTGAAATGCCCGCGTTCAGGCTTTGTCAGAAGGCTCTCCCGGATATCGCCGAACCCGAGTTGAATCGCTGCGTAACCTTCGTCGTCCTTCGTCTTCTTCTGCACGACGACACACGGCCCGGCTTCGATGGCGGTCACGGGGATGACCTCCCCCGCATCGCCGAATATCTGCGTCATGCCGAGTTTTCGTCCGAGTATGCCTTTAGGCATTTACCCCGCACCTCCCTGCTGTACATGTGGCTTGCGCGCCTGCCCGGGCCACACGGCTAGAGCTTGATCTCGATGCCCACTCCGGCAGGAAGGTCCAGCCGTATGAGGTCGTCAACCGTCTTCGGCGTGGGATCGATAATGTCGATGAGCCTCTTGTGGGTCCTCATCTCGAACTGCTCACGCGAGTCCTTATCCACGTGGACGGACTTCAGCACCGTGAATATGCTCTTCTCGGTCGGGAGCGGAATCGGGCCTGATACCCGCGCCCCGCTACGCCTGGCCGTCTCGACTATTCTCTCCGCCGACTGGTCGAGCAGCCGGTGATCAAATGCCTTTAGCCTGATCCTGATCCTTTGCTCCGGCATGTTTAGCATACCTCCCAGTCATCGCCTGATCACGTTAGCAGACATACTCCGCCGGAATTCCCCTGCCACGCAGGCAACCTCCGGCATCATCGCTGCGAGAGGCAGGCCGGACGCGGCCCGCCGGACACCCTGGCCGGCCTGGCCTGCCCCGCTTCTCCGCATCCCGGGCGGCCTGCCCGCTAAATGCATTACGCGATTATCGATGTGACCACGCCCTTGCCAACAGTGCGGCCGCCCTCGCGGATGGCGAACCGCAGCCCTTCCTCCATGGCGATGGGCGTGATGAGATCTATGGTCATCCTGATGTTGTCGCCGGGCATCACCATCTCGACGCCCTCCGGGAGGACCGCGGTGCCCGTCACGTCAGTCGTCCTGAAGTAGAACTGCGGACGATACCCGGTGAAGAACGGCGTGTGACGGCCGCCCTCCTCCTTGCTCAGGATGTAGACCTCAGCAGCGAACTTGGTGTGCGGCGTGATGGAGCCGGGCTTTGCGAGCACGTGGCCCCTCTCGATCTCCTCCTTGTCGATGCCCCGGAGGAGCACTCCGATGTTGTCTCCCGCCTGGCCCATGTCGAGCGTCTTGCGGAACATCTCAACGCCGGTCACCACGGTCTTCCTGGTCTCGTCTGAAAGACCCACGATCTCGACCTCTTCACCAACCTTGATGGCGCCCCGCTCCACTCTACCAGTGGCCACGGTGCCGCGGCCCGTGATGGAGAACACGTCCTCCACAGGCATCAGGAACGGCTTGTCGATGTCGCGCTGCGGCGTGGGTACGTACTCGTCGACAGCATCCATGAGCTGCAGTATCGAGCCGCACCACTTGCATTCGCGGCTGCCGCACCCACACTCGAGGGCCTTGAGGGCCGAGCCCCTGATGAACGGGATCTCATCGCCGGGAAACTCGTTCTTGGAGAGGATCTCCCTGACCTCCATCTCGACGAGGTCGATGAGTTCCTCCTCGCCTTCCATCCTGTCGACCTTGTTGAGGAAGACCACGATGTACGGCACGCCTACTTGCCTCGCAAGAAGAACGTGCTCTCTCGTCTGCGGCATGGGGCCGTCCTCCGCGCTCACCACGAGGATGGCGCCGTCCATCTGCGCCGCGCCGGTGATCATGTTCTTGATGTAGTCGGCGTGGCCGGGGCAGTCGACGTGCGCGTAGTGCCTCTTCTCAGTCTGATACTCCACATGGCACGTGGAGATCGTGATGCCGCGCTCCCTCTCCTCGGGGGCGTTGTCGATCTCTTCGAACTTCTTGTACGTGGCGCCGCCGTGCTTGCTCAGGACCAGCGTGATCGCCGAGGTCAGTGTGGTCTTGCCGTGGTCGATGTGCCCGATGGTCCCCACGTTGACATGCGGCTTTGTCCTCTCGAACTTCTGCTTGGCCATTCTCAAGTCATCCTCCTTGGCATAGGTCTTGACTCTACAACAAGTTACCTCCCGCGCGCGGTGACGGCCTCAGAGATATGCGCGGGAACCTCCTCGTAGCGCATGAAATACATGACGTAGGTTCCTCTCCCCTGCGTAAGAGACCGGAGATCAGTCGCGTACCCGAACATCTCCGCAAGCGGTATATGAGCCCGGATAATCTGAGAGGGACCTCGTCTCTCCATGCCCTGCACCCTGCCACGCCTGGCGCCGATGTCGGCGATTACGTCGCCGGTGAACTCCTCCGGCACCACCACTTCCACGCGCATCAGGGGTTCCAGCAACACGGGGTCAGCCCGCCTCGCCCCGTCCTTCACTGCCATGGACGCGGCTATCTTGAACGCCATCTCGGACGAGTCGACCTCGTGGTAAGAGCCGCCCAGCAGCGTCACCTTCACGTCCACCAGAGGATACCCTGCGAGCACCCCCGAGTCCATGGACTCGCGGGCGCCGACCTCCACAGCAGGGATGAACTCCCTCGGTATGTCCCCGCCAGTCACCCGGTCCTCGAACTCGAATCCGCTGCCGGCGGGTAGCGGCGACAAAGTGATCTTCACATGGCCGTACTGGCCGCGACCGCCTGTCTGCCTGACAAACCTGCCCTCACTCTCCACAGTGGACCGTATGGTCTCCCTGTACGACACCTGGGGCTTGCCCACATTGGCCTCGACCCTGAACTCGCGGACGAGCCTATCGATGATGATCTCGAGATGGAGCTCGCCCATGCCCGAAATCACGGTCTGTCCGGTATCGGGATCCTGCCGCACGTGGAACGTGGGGTCTTCCTCCGACAGCTTGGCAAGGGCAGATGCGAGTCTGTCCTCGTCGGCCTTGGTCTTCGGCTCCACCGCCACTGATATGACGGGCTCCGGGAACTCGATGGCCTCGAGGATGACGGGCCTCTCCTCGTCGCTCAGCGTATCGCCGGTGGTGACCTCCCTGAAACCGACAGCGGCGACGATATCGCCCGCTCGCGCTTCCTCCACGTCCTCGCGATGGTTCGCGTGCATTTGAAGGATGCGCGCCAGCCTTTCCTTCTTGCCCTTCGTCGCATTATAGACGTAAGACCCGGCCCGCACAACACCGGAGTAGACCCGGAAGTAGGTCAGCTTACCCACGTATGGGTCAGCCGCTATCTTGAATGCGAGGGCGGAAAACGGCTCGTCATCATCCGGCGGCCTTTCCTCCTCCTCACCAGTCCTGGGGTTGGTTCCCCTGACAGGCGGGAGGTCGTTCGGCGCAGGAAGATAATCCACCACCGCATCGAGAAGAAGCTGAACGCCCTTGTTGCGGAAGGCTGCTCCACAGAGCACCGGGACGATCTTCGCATCCACGGTCGCCCGACGCAACGCCTTCTTGAGTTCGCCGACTGTGATCTCGTCGCCCTCTATATACTTGGACATTATGTCGTCGTCAGTGTCGGCCACAGCCTCGATCAGTTCCTCACGGTACCGCCCGGCCTCGTCAGCGAGTTCGGGAGGTATGTCAGTCACCTCTCGCTGCATTCCGAGATCATCCAGGTAAAGCACGGCCTTCTGCTCTATGAGGTCTACGACTCCATTGAAACCATCTTCGGCGCCGATGGGTATCTGGATCGGCACCCCCCTGGCACCGAGCCTGTCGTGAACCATCCTCACCGCGCGCGGGAAGTCCGCCCCGACGCGGTCCATTTTGTTCACGAACACGATCCTCGGCACATGGTACCGGTCGGCTTGGCGCCACACATTCTCCGTCTGGGGTTCAACACCGCCTACAGCGCACAGTACCGCAATTGCGCCATCTAGCACGCGAAGCGACCGCTCAACCTCCATGGTGAAGTCCACGTGCCCGGGCGTATCTATGATGTTTATGCGATGATCCTTCCAGAAGCACGTGGTGGCTGCTGCCGTAATCGTGATGCCGCGCTCCTGCTCCTGGACCATCCAGTCCATCGTCGCAGCGCCGTCGTCCACCTCTCCAATCCTGTGCACCCGTCCGGTATAGAAGAGGATGCGCTCGGTGGTTGTGGTCTTCCCGGCGTCGATGTGTGCCATTATACCAATGTTTCTTGTCCTTTCAAGCGGGAACCTCTCGCCCACCTTCCATCCCCTCCTTTCATGCCGCAAGATGCCTCGTTGGAAGCGGGACCACGGTCCGACAGCCACACGCTATGTCGGTTACCACCTGTAGTGGGCGAACGCCTTGTTGGCCTCGGCCATTCTGTGGGTGTCTTCCCTCTTCTTCACGGAAGCCCCTTGCCCGGCCGATGCATCAAGAATCTCCGCCGCGAGCTTCTCCGCCATACTTCTCTCGGACCTTGCGCGTGCGTTCTGAATAATCCAACGCAGCGCGAGCGCGGTACGTCTCTCGGGGCGCACCTCGACCGGCACCTGGTAGGTCGAGCCGCCGACCCTGCGGGGCCTCACCTCGAGAACGGGCATTACGTTCTTTACCGCGCGCTCGTAAACCTCCACGGGATCCTTGCCGGTCTTCTCCCCGACGATATCCATCGCACGATAGAAGATGGACTCCGCGACGCCCTTCTTGCCCTCGAGCAACAGCTTGTTGATCATCTCGGCCGCCAGGACGTTCCCGAACACCGGGTCTGGAACTGTCTCATGCTTGACAACACCGCCCCTCCTGGGCATCCGCACCCCTCCTTTCAAAGAAGCATCCTCTTTAGTCTCCACACAGCCCGACAGGCCCATACCACTGGCACCTGCATAGCACCTACGCCTTGGGCCGTTTGGCTCCGTACTTCGAACGCCCCTGCTTGCGGTTGGCCACTCCGGCTGCATCGAGGGTCCCCCGGATGATATGGTAACGAACGCCGGGGAGATCCTTCACCCTGCCGCCCCTGATGAGCACCACGGAGTGCTCCTGGAGGTTATGGCCTATCCCGGGGACGTAAGCCGTCACCTCGAGCTGGTTGGTGAGCCGCACCCTCGCGATCTTGCGCAGTGCGGAGTTGGGCTTCTTGGGCGTGGTGGTCCTCACCACGGTACATACTCCCCTCTTCTGGGGAGACCCCTTCGCTGTGTACTCCGACCGCCGGACGTAAGAGTTGTAATGCCACCTGAGCGCAGGCGCTGACGACTTCCCTGCCGCCTTTTCACGGCCTTTGCGTATAAGCTGGTTGATGGTTGGCACGCGACCTGGCACCTCCTTCCCTTGAGTCCTTCATACACAGAGCATGCCCCTTCCACCTCAGGGTGCAAGGGGCATGCAGGGTCGTCTGCTTCAGTCCTTGAAACCCCGGCTTCACTCCGCCAGGATGGCGGCCGAGGCCGCCCCTACTTCTATACCGCATGCTTTCCCGAGTTGCGCCATGGTGTCTACGTGGATGACCTGGACACCATTCGCCTTGCACAACTCTATCACGTTCTTTATGACTTTCTCTTCAGCGTCCCTGGCCAGGTAGATGACTTTCGCCTCTCCCCTTTCGAGAGCCTTGATGGTTTGCTTCGTGCCTACCGCCTTACGCTTCGCCATCTTCAACTCGTCGTGGGACATCTTGCGTCCTCTCTCCTCCCTGGAGTTCCTCTGCCAGACCCAGGACACCCGAGGACATGGCTCTTCGCACACGTTCACATTTTAGCATCGCCTCGTGGCCCTGTCAAGAAAACTTCAAGCCTTAGCCTCGACGTCGTCCTCTGTTCCGGCGTCAGCCCTGGCCTGCGAAAGCTCGCCGAGAGAGCGGCTCACGGGGCCGGGCACCGTGCCCGCCGACTCGAGGGACGGCCCCCCGGCGTCGCGGACGTCCTCGAGAAGGTCCCCTTCGTCTACCTCCTCACCCTGCGCAGCCTCTCCATCCTTGCCTGCCCTGTCCCGGGCGCCCTCCTCCGCAGCCACCTCTGCCTCCGCTCCTGCCTGTGCCGCTTCCTTCTCCTCCGCCTCGGCGACTTCTTCAGGCAGCACGGGTTTGACGTTGCGGTAGCGCGCCATGCCGGTGCCGGCCGGGATCAGCTTCCCGATGATGACGTTCTCCTTGAGCCCGATGAGCGGGTCGGAGCGCCCCTTGATGGACGCCTCGGTGAGCACCCGCGTCGTCTCCTGGAAGGACGCAGCCGAGAGGAAGCTGTCAGTCGCAAGCGACGCCTTGGTGATGCCGAGGATGCCCGGTCGAGCCGTGGCAGGTCGCCCTCCGGCCTCCACCGCACGCCTGTTCTCGTCCTCGAAATCGAACATGTCGACCAGCCCGCCAGTGAGAAGGTCGGTGTCGCCGGGATCATCCACGCGCACCTTGCGGAGCATCTGGCGAACGACCACCTCGATGTGCTTGTCGTTGATCTCCACGCCCTGCGATCGGTATACGTCCTGCACCTGCCGCACGAGATAGTTCTGCACCGCCCGGACGCCCTTGACCCGCAGTATGTCGTGGGGGTTCAGCGAGCCCTCGGTTATCTGGTCGCCGGCGTATATCCTGTCGCCATCCTTGACCTCGAGCCTCGCACCGTACGGCACGGTGTAGGCTTTCTCCTCGCCCTGGTCTGTGCGGACGATGACCTTGCGTGTGCCCTTGGTCTCGGTGATCCGCACCACGCCGTCGACCTCGCTTATGATCGCCTGGCCTTTCGGCTTGCGCGCCTCGAAGAGCTCCTCCACCCTCGGGAGGCCGTGGGTGATGTCGTCGCCCGCCACGCCGCCCGTGTGGAACGTCCTCATGGTAAGCTGCGTGCCCGGCTCGCCGATGGACTGCGCCGCGATTATGCCGACGGCCTCGCCCACCTCCACCATCCTGCCGGTGGCGAGGTTGCGCCCGTAGCACTTGACGCACACGCCGTACCTGGTGCGACAGGTGAGGGGCGAGCGTACCTTGACTTCCTCGATGCCCGCAAGCTCCATCGCCTTGGCCTGCTCCTCGACGATCTCCTCGCCGGCTTTCACAAGCACCTCACCGGTTTCAGGATGGACCACATCCTCGGCGGCGACGCGGCCGACCGCACGCTCCCGGAACGTCTCGACCACATCGTCACCCTGCCGGATGGCGCTCACCACTATCCCATCGTCGGTGCCGCAGTCTTCCTCGCGGACGATGACGTCCTGCGCCACGTCCACCAGGCGCCGCGTGAGGTATCCGGAGTCGGCCGTCCGGAGCGCCGTATCGGCAAGGCCTTTACGCGTGCCGTGGGTCGAACTGAAGTATTCGAGCACCGTCAGGCCCTCGCGGAAGTTGGCCTTGATCGGGAAGTCGATGGTCCGCCCCGACGGGTCAGCCACAAGGCCCCTCATGCCAGCGAGCTGGCTGAGCTGCGAGATGTTGCCGCGGGCGCCGGACGTGGCCATCATGTACACCGGGTTGAACTTGTCGAGGTGCGCGATCATCGCTTCCTGGACCCTTTCGCGCGCCTCGGTCCAGCGGTCTATCACGAGCTGGTAGCGCTCATCGCTGGTGATGAGGCCGCGCTTGTGCTGCTGCTCGATGGCCTCGATCTTCTTTTCGGTTTCCCTGATGATGTCCTGCTTCTCAGGGGGTATGCTGATGTCCTCGATCCCCACGGTCGTGCCGGACTGGGTCGCAGACCGGTACCCGATGCGCTTGAGGTTGTCGAGGATGTCAGCGGTCCTCGTGTTCCCATACTTGCGCTGGCACATGGCCACGAGCTGCGCAAGGAACCCCTTGCTGGAAGGTCGCGTCGCCGGAGCCTCCCGTATCTGCTCGAGGATGGGCCTGCCCTCCCGCGCGTCGATGACGGTGCCGGTGAACACGGTCTCGTCCACGGCGTCCTCCACGGCGTTGTTGATGTACGGGAAATCATCCGGGAATATCGTGTTGAAGATGAGCTTCCCGACGGTCGTCACGAGAAGCTTACCTTTCTTATCGCCGTCGCTTATACCGAGGACGTTCTTCTTCGCAGGCATCCTCACGGCGATGCGCGCGTGCAGGGACACCGCGCCCTCCCTGTAAGCCATCACCGCTTCGTCAGGGCTCGCGAAGATCTTTCCCTCGCCTCTGCCGCCCTCCTGCTCGAGGGTGAGGTAGTAACAGCCGAGCACCAGGTCCTGCCCCGGGGTGGCGATGGGCTTGCCGTGAGCGGGCGAGAGGATGTTGTTCACCGATAGCATGAGCAGCCTCGCCTCGGCCTGCGCCTCAGCGGAGAGCGGCACGTGCACGGCCATCTGGTCGCCGTCGAAGTCAGCGTTGTACGCAGCGCACACCAGCGGGTGAATCTTTATGGCCTTGCCCTCCACGAGCACGGGCTCGAACGCCTGGATGCCCAGACGGTGAAGGGTGGGCGCGCGGTTGAGGAGCACAGGGTGGTCCTTGATGACGCCCTCGAGCACGTCCCACACCTCATCGCGAACCCTCTCCACCATCCGCTTCGCGCTCTTGATGTTGTGGGCGTAACCCCGGTCCACGAGTTTCTTCATGACGAAGGGCTTGAAGAGCTCGAGCGCCATCTCCTTCGGAAGGCCGCACTGGTGCAGCTTGAGCTCGGGGCCCACAACGATGACGGACCGGCCCGAGTAGTCCACACGCTTGCCGAGGAGGTTCTGACGGAACCGACCCTGCTTTCCTTTCAACATGTCGGAAAGTGACTTCAAAGGGCGACTGCCGGGACCCGTAACAGGCCTGCCGCGTCGGCCGTTGTCGATGAGAGCGTCAACCGCCTCCTGGAGCATGCGCTTCTCGTTTCTCACGATGATATCGGGCGCCTTCAGCTCGAGGAGCCTTTTCAGACGGTTGTTCCTGTTTATCACTCGCCTGTAGAGGTCGTTCAGGTCAGACGTGGCAAACCTGCCTCCGTCCAGCTGCACCATGGGACGGAGGTCGGGCGGGATCACCGGGATGACGTCGAGAATCATCCTCTCAGGGCGGTTTCCGGACTTACGGAACGCCTCGACGACCTCCAGGCGCCTTGTCGCGCGCAGCCTCTTCTGGCCGGAGGAGTCACGGATCTCGGCGCGCAGCTCCTCAGCAAGATCGTCGAGGTCGATCTCCTCGAGGAGCTTCTTTATGGCCTCCGCTCCCATGCCGGCCTCGAAGAGGTTGCCGAACCTCTCTCGGTGCTCACGGTACTCGGCCTCGGACAGTAGCTGCTTCTTCGTGAGCGGGGTGTCCCCTGGATCGATCACGATGTAAGATGCAAAGTACACAACCTTCTCGAGAGCGCGCGGAGACATGTCGAGGAGCAGCCCCATCCGGCTGGGAATGCCCTTGAAATACCAGATGTGGGTCACGGGCGCCGCGAGCTCGATATGCCCCAGGCGCTCGCGCCGCACCTTTGACCGGGTCACCTCGACGCCGCACTTGTCGCAGACGATCCCCTTGTACCGGACCCTTTTGTACTTGCCGCAATGGCACTCCCAGTCCCGGGTCGGTCCGAAGATCTTCTCGCAGAACAGACCCTCGCGTTCGGGCTTGAGCGTTCGGTAGTTGATGGTCTCGGGCTTCTTCACCTCTCCGCTCGACCATTGCCTGATCTGCTCAGGGGACGCGAGGCCAATACGGATCTTGTCGAAGTTGTTGACGTCTAGCACCGGCCTCTCCTCCTCTCCCTCACGCTATGCGCGCTCGCCGTCATCGTCGCCGGCGTCGTCCTCGTCCTCATCGTCGAAAACGCCCCCCAGGTCGTCTTCCTTGCCTTCGCCTTCCTCTTCGTCTTCGTCTTCGTCTTCGTCTTCGTCTTCGTCTTCGCCCTCGTCTTCGTTCTCGTCTGCGTAGTAGGCATCGTCTTCCTCGTCTGCTTCGAGCTCGTCCTCGTACCCGGGTTCGCCTTCGACTTCCGTGTCATCCTCGGCGGCCTCATCGGACACCTCGACCCCCGCGGCAACCCCGGTCGCAGCCGCACCTACATCGTCTTCCTCCTCCACGCCTTCCTCATCTTCTCCGGACATCGGTGCCTCGTGAATGGTCATGCCGAGCGCCTCGCCGTCTTCTCCGGCCTCAAGGCCCACCTCGTCTCCGTCTTCGTCCATGTCTTCGTCTTCATCTTCTGGAAACCTGGACTCCGCCCGGCGCGGGACGAAGAGGCGTTCCTCAGGGAGCAGTTCGTCGGTCTCCCTGCCTTCGATGTCGATGCCAAGGTCCCTGGCGGTGTCGGCGATGTCATCGTCGGACTCGCCGATCTCGATCTCGCGTTCGTCCTCGCTCAGCACCTTGACATCCAGCGCCAGGCTCTGAAGCTCTTTTATGAGAACCTTGAACGACTCGGGCACGCCGGGCTCGGGCACGTTCTCGCCCTTCACCACGGCCTCATACGTTTTCACGCGGCCCACCACGTCGTCGGATTTCACTGTAAGGAGTTCCTGGAGAGTGAAAGCCGCGCCATATGCCTCGAGAGCCCATACCTCCATCTCTCCAAACCTCTGGCCGCCGAACTGGGCCTTGCCCCCCAGCGGCTGCTGGGTCACGAGGGAGTACGGACCCGTGGATCGAGCGTGGATCTTGTCGTCCACGAGGTGGAGCAGTTTCATCAGGTAAGCGTAGCCCACGGTTATCGGGTTGTCGAACGGCTCGCCGGTGCGGCCGTCATACAGAACCGTCTTCCCGTTGGCCGGCAACCCCGCGTCTTCTAGAGCTTCGAGGATCTCGTTCTCCGTGGCTCCGTCGAATACTGCGCTCGCCACCGGGGTGTCCATGACCTTCGCAACCCACCCGAGGTGTGTTTCCAGCACCTGTCCGAGGTTCATTCGAGACGGCACCCCGAGTGGGTTCAGCACCACTTCTATGGGTGTTCCGTCCGGCATGAACGGCATATCCTCTTCAGGCAGGATCCTGGCTATGACACCCTTGTTGCCATGACGCCCGGCCATCTTGTCGCCCTCGGAGACCTTACGTTTCTGGGCGATGTATACGCGAACGAGGCGGTTCACGCCCGGGCCCAGCTCATCGCCGGCTTCCCGCGAGAACACGTACACCGCCACCACCTTGCCGGACTCCCCGTGAGGCACCCGCAGAGAGGTATCCCTCACCTCGCGCGCCTTCTCGCCGAAGATGGCGCGAAGCAGGCGCTCCTCCGCGGTGAGTTCCGTTTCACCCTTCGGCGTGACCTTGCCCACGAGGATGTCTCCGGGGCGCACGTAAGCCCCTGCGCGGATGATGCCCCGCTCGTCGAGGTCCTTGAGGGCCTCCTCGCCCACGTTGGGAATGTCCCTCGTGATCTCCTCGGAGCCCAGCTTGGTGTCGCGCGCCTCGCACTCGTACTCCTCTATATGAATGGACGTGAAGGTGTCCTCCTTCACCAGCTTCTCGCTTATGAGGATGGCGTCCTCGTAGTTGTAACCCTCCCAGGGCAGGAACGCCACGAGCACGTTCCGGCCAAGGGCCATCTCTCCGTTATCGGTCGAAGGGCCGTCCGCGATGACGTCTCCCCGTTCCACCCGTTCCCCCTTCCGGACGATGGGCTTCTGGTTTATGCACGTCCCCTGGTTCGACCTCATGAACTTGAGAAGCTTGTATGTGTCAGTGCCACCGGTGTCGGTCTCGATGACGATCTCGTCCGAGGACGCGCTCACCACCTGGCCGCTGTTCCGGGCAAGCACCACAGCGCCGGAGTCGACAGCGGCCTTGTACTCCATGCCCGTGCCGACGAGCGGAGCCTCACTGCGAACGAGCGGGACGGCCTGGCGCTGCATGTTCGACCCCATGAGCGCGCGGCCTGCGTCGTCGTTCTCGAGGAACGGGATGAGCGCAGTCGCGATACTCACGATCTGCTTGGGCGACACGTCCATGAAGTCGACCTGATCTCCGGGGACCTCCATGATCTGGTCCTTGTAACGGGCAGCGACCTTGGGGTTGGCGAACGATCCGTCCGCGTTGATGGGTTCGTTCGCCTGGGCTATGACGTACTTGTCTTCCTCGTCGGCCGTGAGGTAGAGGATCTCCTCTGTGACCTTCCCATCGACGACCCTCCGGTAAGGCGTCTCGATGAAGCCGTACTCGTTTATCCGCGCGTACGTACACAGCGCGCCGATGAGCCCGATGTTGGGACCTTCAGGCGTCTCCACGGGACACATACGCCCGTAATGCGAGTGGTGGACGTCGCGCACTTCAAACCCTGCCCTCTCCCGGCTGAGGCCTCCAGGGCCCAGCGCCGAGAGGCGTCTCTTGTGCGTCAGCTCCGCGAGGGGGTTGGTCTGGTCCATGAACTGCGAGAGCTGGCTCGACCCGAAGAACTCCTTGATGGCCGCCACCACAGGCCTGATATTGATGAGCGTCTGGGGGGTGACCACGTCCACGTCCTGGATGGTCATCCTCTCCCTGACCACGCGCTCCATACGGGAAAGGCCTATCCTGAACTGGTTCTGCAGTAGTTCCCCCACGGACTTCAGGCGCCTGTTGCCCAGGTGGTCTATGTCATCGGTGCCGCCGACGCCCCGTATCAGGCCGAGCTGGTAGTTGACGGCTGCGATGATGTCCTCACGCGTTATGGTTTTCAGGTCGGGCGACGGGAAGCCGTTGTCGACGACCTTGACCGGGTTGCCGTCGGGGTCGGCCACCACGGCTGTGAGGACCGTACCTCTCCCCGGTCCCCCGGCCGCCTGCTGAAGGGCCATCGCAGCCTTTCTGTCCACCTTTTGCCCTGCGTCGAGGAGCACCTCCCCTGTGGAAGGGTCGATGAGGGGCTCCAGCAGGGTGAGGCCCACCAGCCTTTCGCTCAGCGAAAGCTTCTTGTTGAGCTTGTAGCGTCCGACAGCGGCGAGGTCATAGCGCCTGGGGTCAAAGAAGAGCGTCTCGAAGAGCGAGCGCGCGCTCTCCTCAGTAGGCGGCTCGCCTGGACGCAGACGCTTGTAAATCTCTACGAGGCCGTCAGCCTCTGACTCCGTGTTGTCGCGATCGAGGGTGTTGCGTATAGCCTCGCTGTCGCCCAGCAGATCGATGATCTGGGCCTCGGTGCCGTAGCCCAGGGCGCGGATGAGCACGGTGACAGGCAGCTTACGGGTACGATCAACGCGCACCCATATGCACTCCTGGGAGTCCATCTCCAGCTCCAGCCAGGCGCCCCTGTTCGGGATGACGCTGGCCGAAAACAGGGCCTTGCCGTTGGGGTCTATCGTGCGCCCGTAGTACACCCCCGGCGACCGGACGAGCTGGCTTACGATGACCCGCTCCGCGCCGTTGATGATGAACGTGCCCTTGTCTGTCATGAGCGGGAATTCGCCCATGAACACCTCCTGCTCCTTGACCTCGCCCGTCTCCCTGTTGATGAGGCGGACGCGCACCTTGAGAGGAGCGGAGTAGGTTACGTCTCTCTGCTTGCACTCTTCCACGGAGTACTTAGCGTCGCCGAGCGAGTAGTCCACGAACTCCAGGATGAGGTTGCCGGTGAAGTCCTGGATGGGTGAGATGTCCCGGAACGTCTCTAGCAGGCCCTCGGAGAGAAACCAGTCGTAGGACCGTTGCTGGATCTCGATCAGGTTTGGAACGTCGAGAACCTCGTCGATCTTGGAGAAGCTTAGCCGTTGCCGCCTGCCGACCTGTGTCATAACGGCCATCCTGTCACGCTCCTATCTCCCACCGAAATGTGAGCGGATGACAACACTATAAGCAGGTCACGAGAAGTTCCCTGCTATCAGCGCCTGAGAAATTTGGTTTGGATGAAGGAAAAGAAGGGTCTCACGTAGTATTAATAAGTCAGATGGGAAAAATGCGCCTGACTCAGGTTGTCGCATTCTTTAATGCTAACAGACGATCTGAGCCGTGTCAAGCGCAAAGGGGAGCCCGTGTCGCCTTCACGGGCGCCCCTTGTCCGTGTACATCGGATCTCTCTACTTTATCTCCACGGTTGCCCCTTCTTCTTCGAGTTTCGCCTTTATCGCCTCGGCCTCTTCCTTCTTGACGCCTTCCTTGACAGGCTTCGGCGCTCCCTCAACGAGCTCCTTGGCTTCCTTCAGCCCAAGACCAGTCAGCTCGCGCACGACCTTGAGGACCGGGATCTTCTTGGCGCCTGCGTCCACCAGGATGACGTCGAACTCGGTTTTCTCTTCGACCTCGGCTGCGGGCGCCGCTGCCGCCGCGGGACCGGCAGCGACGGCCACGGGCGCCGCCGCGCTGACCCCGAACTTCTCCTCGATTGCCTTTACCAGCTCCGACAGCTCCAGCACGGTCATGTTGGCGATTGCCTCGATAATCTCATCTTTCGTCATTTCGTATCTCTCCTTCATTCATAGATCATACATAGATCACAGTCTTCTTCATGCTCCTCAGGCGGGTGCCCCTTCTCCTGCCCCTTCCCTCTGGCGCCTCACGGCGTCGATAGCATAGGCGAGGTTACGCATTGTGCCCGCAAGGGCGCGAGCAAGACCCGATATGGGTGCGGCCATTGTCGCTGCCACGCGGCCGAGCATGACCTCGCGGGATGGCAATTCGGCAAGGCTGCGCACATCGTCCGGGCCTATGACCTTTCCTTGCAACGCTCCGCCCTTGATCTCCATCTCCTTGTGCTCGCGGGTGAACTCCGAGATGATCTTGGCGGGAGCCACCGGGTCGCCCAGGGCGAACGCGATCGCCGTGGGTCCCTCGAGATACCGTTCCAGGTCGCCCAGGCCGACCTCCTTCGATGCGATACGGGTAAGCGTGTTCTTGACGACCTTGAGCTCGACGTCAGCCTCACCGAGCTTTCTGCGGAGTTCGGTGAGGGTACTGACGTTCAGCCCGCGGTAGTTGGTGAGCACGACACCCTGGGACTTCGCGAGTTTCTCCCTGATTTCCTGTACTGCGGCTTCCTTCTCCGGCTTTGGCAATTCCAACTGGCACCTCCTTTCGCTCTGTCGCTCAAGTAAGTCGCTCAGGTGACAGGTGAGAACCATTCGGACCTGACACTCGGACCTGCCTCATCGAGACGGCCACATCCCGCGGCACGGGGCACCATCAACCCCGTCGCGACCGTCAACTCACAAGTGCTTCTGATTCCTGGCTCCTGACCATGCACCTGGTGACCACATACACGTATGCATAAACGTAAAGAGGCTCCCGCAAGACATGCGGGGGCCTCTCGACAGGCGCATGAACACCGATGGCATGCCTCGTTCCACGCCGGCTGCCCGCAGCCGTTCCCCTGGCAGCACAGACACCAGTCTTCCAGCCGGCCCTTGCGGCTGGCGTGCGGCCTGCGCCCAGGTCTCCGACGGCCTGCGCTCATGCTTCCACTACGACGCCTGTCCCCCGACCTCGGCGGGCGAGCCTTTGCGCCACTCTGCGCCACTTTGCGCTAGGCCTCTATGCCAGGCCTCTACAAGACATGGCGCCACGCGGCTCATTAGGTTCGAGTCGCCCGAAGGCGCCCTGGCCCCGGTCTCCTCGAACACCCGCTGTCTTGGGTCATGGAAAGCGCGCTTTTACGCGTATTCACTTTTCAGTCAACGTCCACCATCCATCGCTCGCAGGCCCTCACCGACCGTGCACGAACTCGCCGATCGGCGCCGCTTTCGCCCTGCCGCTGGATTCGGCACCGACGCTCATGCGGCGGGGCCTCAGAACCGCGCCACTCGCCTGCGGGCCATGTCTTGGCGGATGCATCGCGGATGCATCAGAGTCGCTCAGCGCACTGGCTGCGCGCCACCTCTGCGCCTGCCGTGCACCTGCAGGGATCCTGGCATCAACCTGTTGCTATCTTTCGGCAGAGATGGTGGCGGCCTGCACCGGGCTTATCTTGACGCCGGGGCCCATGGTCGTCGAGACTACCACGCTCTTAACGTAAGTCCCCCGGGCTGCAGGTGGCTTGGCCTTGATGAGCGCGTCCATGAGGGCTCCCAGGTTCCCCAGGAGCCTCGAGGCCTCGAACGAAGCCTTGCCGATGGGGACGTGCACGATGCCCGCCTTGTCCGCACGGTACTCCACCTTACCGGCTTTGATATCCTGGATGGCCCTGGCGACCTCGAACGTGACAGTGCCGGTCTTCGGGTTGGGCATCAGGCCCCTCGGACCGAGGATGCGGCCGAGCCGACCAACGACGCCCATCATGTCGGGAGTGGCAACCGCCACGTCGAAATCCATCCAGCCACCCTGAACTCTCTCTGCGAGGTCCTCAGCGCCCACATAGTCAGCGCCCGCGGCCTCGGCCTCCTTCGCCTTCTCACCCTTGGCGAAGACGGCCACTCTCACGGTCTTGCCGGTGCCGTACGGGAGAACTACCGCCCCTCGAACCTGCTGGTCAGACCGCTTTGTGTCGATCCCGAGCCTCACCGAGGCCTCCACCGTCTCATCGAACTTGGCTGTCGCCGTCTTCTTCACGATTTCAACAGCCTCGGAAGGTGAGTAGAGCTGCTGCTTATCGTATTGCTTCAAAGCTTCCTGGTATCTCTTGCCACGCTCTGCCATAATCGAACCTCCTTGTGGTCCAGACGGATTGCTCCTCCCACCAAAACTACGTGTATCGTCGCGCAGCAGCGTCCCATTACATTGCGTTCCGTTCCGTTCCGTTCCGTTCCGCACCGTCCAGCCCCACCCGGCCTGGCGAGCGCGGCGAGCCCGGACGCTGCATGGCTGTATGAACATGGGCGTTGCCCTGCGCGAGCTTGAATACCGCGGCGCTCTACGCCTCGACCTCCACGCCCATGCTCCGCGCCGTGCCTGCGATCATCCGCTCCGCGGCCTCGACGGTTGTGGCGTTGAGATCCTTCATCTTGAGCTCGGCTATCTCGCGCAGCTGGGCGCGGGTGAGCTTCGCCACCTTATCCCTGTTGGGCTGACCGGAGCCCTTCTCGATGCCGGCTGCCTTCCTGATGAGGAACGAAGCCGGAGGGGTCTTGAGCACATACGTAAAGGACCGGTCCTCGTAGACGGTTATCTCCACCGGGATGATGGTGCCGGCTTGCGCCGCGGTCTTCTCGTTGAACGAGCGCACGAACTCCATGATGTTCACGCTGTGCTGCGCCAGAGCCGGCCCCACCGGCGGCGCAGCGGTGGCTTTGCCCGCCGATATCTGTAACTTCACTATTGCGGCTATCTTCTTCTTGGCCATGAAATGCGTCCCTCCTGCGCGCTTGAAACCCGGCAAACACGTTGCACGGGCCCCGGCCCCGTCCGGGCCCCGCGCGTGTCTCGCGTCTTACCCTACAGCTTCTCGATCTGACTGAAATCCAGCTCCACCGGCGTCTCTCGTCCAAACATCGACACGAGCACGCGGACCTTCCCCTTGTCGGGCTGTATCTCCTCGATGACCCCGGAAAAGTGCTGGAATGGCCCGCCGATCACCCGCACGCCCTCTCCGACGGAGAAGTCGATCTTCGGGCGCGCTTCCTCGACGCCGATCCGCCTCAAGATGTCGTGCATCTCCGTTTCCTGGAGCGGAACGGGCCTTGCACCCGACCCGACGAACCCGGTCACGCCGGGGGTGTTCCTGACGACGTACCACGAGTCGTCCTCCATCACCATCTCCACCAGCACGTACCCCGGGAAGATCTTCTTCTTGACGACCTTCTTCTTGCCGTCCTTGAACTCGTACTCTTCCTCGGTCGGAACGAGAACCCGGAAGATCTTGTCTTCCTTCTCCATGGTCTTGACCCGTCTCTCGAGGTTGGCCTTGACCTTGTTCTCGTAGCCTGAGTACGTGTGGATCACATACCAGTTCTTGTTGGGATTCTCGGGCTCCGGAGACTCCTCGCCTGGCTCCTCCGGAAGTTCCCTGGGGTCCCCGACCGCGTCGCCGGGCACGCTCTCATGCTGCGCCGGGCCTTCCTCCACGGAGGCTGCGAGTTCATCTTCAGCAGACCGGGTTATCTCTCTTTCCTCCACCTCACGAGGGGCCGCATTGCCTCACGGCCGCAGCCCTCCACCCCCTACTGAAGTTTTACCGCACGTTACCGTATGAATATCTTCAGGCCCTGGGAAAACACGAAATCGATGAGCCCGATGAATGCGCTGGCCACGACGACCACGGTAACCACGACCACAGTCGAAGACACGAGTTCCTTGCGGTCGGGCCATGCAACCTTCCTCATCTCGGCCCTGACCTCACGGAGGAACTTGCCCATGCGGCCGAGCCTCTCCTTGATCTGCATAACGGCTCCCTTCCTCGCCCGCCGGCCCGAACACGGGCCTTCTCAAGTCGGTGGATCGGTGAGTCCCTGTCACCAGGCCCTCCTACCGGGTCTCCTTGTGGATCGTGTGGGCCCGGCAGAACTTGCAGAACTTCTTCAGCTCCATCCGGTCGGGATCGTTCCGCTTGTTCTTCTCAGTGCGGTAGTTCCGCTGCTTGCATTTGGTGCACTCAAGAGTGATGCCCTCGCGCACTTCTTCACACCCCCTGGCACGTCACCCCTAGAATCTAGCATACCGCGGCAGGCGTGTCAATAAGAGACCAAATCCCCAAATCCCCAGATTCCGGGCAAACCCCGGACGAGCCCCGGAAACCTGCCGGCTGCCTGGCGTCCTGAGCGCCGGGGGGCATGCCCGCCGGTACAAGAAAACAGCGCCGGACCCACAGGCGCCTTGCTGGATTAAAGAACTGGAGCCCACGGCCGGAATCGAACCGGCGACCCCATCCTTACCATGGATGTGCTCTGCCTGCTGAGCTACATGGGCTCCTAAACATGACCTGGAGCGGGAAACGGGACTCGAACCCGCGACATTCAGCTTGGAAGGCTGACGCTCTAGCCAACTGAGCTATTCCCGCTCGACGTAAAATGCCTGGTGGAGAGGGGTGGATTCGAACCACCGAAGGCTGAGCCAACAGATTTACAGTCTGCCCCCTTTGACCAGCTCGGGAACCTCTCCACTAAACCTGTGCGTGTAGGGACCGACACCCTCAGCCCAGCGTCCCATGCCGCTTTTATATATTAGCATAGAGGTGCGGCGTACGCAAGTGCCAATTGCCGCTTGGTGCCAATTGCCGTTTGGGGGCGCGTGTAGCAATTGTGGCGCCCAGGGGTTACCTCCACTTTCTGGACAGCGGCATGTCAGGCTACCTTCGCAGGCGATTCCACGGTTTGGTCGCCTGTGAGGCTGGGCTCACCGCGACCAGGTTGCCCGGCCGGGTCGGTCCGCTGGAGGCCACCCCCGGGCTGCTCCTGGATGTCTACGGACCACCCTCGCAGCCTCCATGACCGAGCGGACGGTAAGGTGGTCTGTTTGCGACCATGATTAGCATACATTTGGCCGCCTGCCTGCCACTTGGGCAGACATACTGGTCGCCACGAGACCACCTTCGAGCGCGCGGCGGTGAGGGTGGTCGCTGCGAAGGTGGGTCGCGCGCGCTCAAGGCTGAACGTGAAGTGGTCGTCTGGAAACCACATTCCCGCGCTTCCTGGTCCTCGACGGACCACCTCTCGCGACTCGCGTCTATAGGTGGATCCAGTCTGAGCAGGTCGCTCGCGAACATGGTCCCTGGCTGGCCACCCCGGCGAGCACAGCTGGCTATCTTCTGACCATTCCAACGCGTGTTCTGGTCGCGTCGTCAGCACTTTGCCTTGTCCAGAGTTACGTTTCGACAGGACTTGCGCCAGCCACGTCGAAACCATGGGCGTATCCCAGAGGGAAGGTACTCTTGCTGAGAGTAGAAAAGGAGGCAACGATCGATGCAGGTAGATCTCTCTTTCTGCAGACGGGAGTTTCCCGCACTCGACCTGCGGGTGAACGGACACATGGCGGCGTACTTCGACGGCCCCGGCGGCACACAGGTCCCGGCCCGGGTGATCAAGGCGATAACCCGGTACTACCAGGAAGCGAACGCGAACTGCCACGGTGAATTCGTGACGAGCCGCCGCACTGACGGGACTATAGCCGCTGCGAGGCAGACCGTGGCCGAGATGCTGGGGGCTGCCTCGCCGGACGAGATCGCCTTCGGCCCCAACATGACCACACTCAATTTCGCCCTCTCGCGCGCCCTGGGGCGCGCACTCACGCCCGGCGACGAGATCGTCATCACCGACCTCGATCATGAGGCAAACCGCAGCCCCTGGCAGGCCCTGGAGGAAAGGGGCGTGGTGGTACGGTCCGTCCGTGTGAACCTGCCCGAGTGCACGCTCGACTACGACGACCTGGAGAGGGCGGTCAACGCGCGGACCAGGGTGGTGGCTCTGGGATACGCGTCCAACGCGGTCGGAACCATCAACGACGTGAAGCGCGCGGCCTCGCTCGCCCACTCCGTCGGGGCGGTGTGCGTTGTCGACGCGGTCCACTATGCGTTGCATGGAGCCATCGACGTGCGCGACATCGGCTGCGATTTCCTGCTGTGCTCCGCGTACAAGTTCTTCGGGCCGCACGTTGGCATCCTTTACGGTCGCCGCGATGCGTTCGAAAGGCTCGCCGCGTACAGGGTGCGCCCCCAGAGCTCGAAACCGCCGCACAAGATCGAGACCGGAACGCTGAACCACGAGGGCATAGCCGGCGTCATCGCCGCGATAGAGTTCATCGCGAGCCTTGGGGCTGCCCTGCCCCGGGGGGCGACCGCTGGCTTTCCTCCCATGGACAAAGGGAAATCCGGTGAATACACGACAGCAGCGGCCGGCGGTAGCCAGCCACCCAGCGCTCCTCATCTGGACGGGTCCGCTTCGAGCGGGTGGGGACGGGCGGGTCAACTGCAGGCAGGCGGACTCGGGACGCCAGCCGATGCTGCCACGTCCAAAGCCGCCCGAGATAAGGCCGGCGACGCAGAGATGGCGGAGATCCCGGCTCGGAGACCGCACATACTCGCAGGCTTCACCGCCATCGAGCTCTATGAAAGGCCGCTCTTCGCCATGCTCATGGACGGCCTGGCCTCGATTCCCGGAGTCACGGTGTATGGGCTTCCCGCCGCCGTTGGCGAACGGACCCCGACGGTGTCCTTCAGCGTAGCTGGCAAACACCCCGCAGATGTCGCCAGGTTCCTCGGGGACCGCGGCATCTTCGTATGGCACGGCGATTTCTATGCCACCACCCTCATCGAGCGCCTCGGCCGCGCCGAGAGCGGCGGCGTGGTGCGGGTGGGCATAGCGCCCTACAACACCACCGAAGAAGTCAGCCGGCTGGTGGAAGCCCTCAAGGAGTGCGCCGGCCTCTTCTCCTGAACGACCTCCAGCTGGCCGGACCTGCACGAAGTTAGTTCTATGCGTTCCATTCAAGCCGCCGGAGCCGATGCCCGAGGGCTCTCTCGATTCCCTGGAGCGCGGCGGCGTCGTCCCCGGTGACAAGGCTCAATGCCTGGCCTGTGGCACCGGCGCGTGCGGTGCGGCCGACCCGGTGAACGTAGTCCTCTGGAACAGCCGGCAGGTCGTAGTTGATGACGTGCGTCACGCCCTGGATATCCAGGCCACGCGCGGCGATGTCTGTTGCCACGAGTACCCGGAAGACGCCCTGGCGGTAGCCCTCGAGGGCCGCCTCGCGCTGCCGCTGAGACCTATCGCCGTGAATGCATGCGGCCTTGACACCCGACCATGAGAGCCGGCGGGCAAGCCGGTCGGCCCGATGTTTCGTGCGCGTGAACACAAGCACGCTTTCCATGGTCTGGCGCTGAACCAGCTCCAGCAAGGCCGTCGTCTTCCGGGCGGAGGGAACCATGTAGACAGCCTGTGACACCGTCTCGGGAGGGGTCGCCACACGGCCCACCGCAAGTCGCACCGGATCCTTCATGAACCGCTCCGCCAGAGCAAGAATCTCCGGCGGCATTGTCGCGGAGAAAAGGAGCGTCTGCCGAGACGCGGGAAGGTGGGACATGATCCGCCGGAGCTCTGGCAGGAAGCCCATGTCAAACATCCGGTCGGCCTCGTCGAGCACCAGGGTCGATACGTTCTTCAGGTCTATCGTCCCTCTGCCCAGGTGGTCGAGCAGGCGACCCGGGGTCGCTACGACGATGTCCACGCCGGCTCGCAGCGCCTGCAGCTGGGGTTCATATCCCACCCCCCCGTAGATGGCGGCGCTATTCATCCCGGTGTGGCGGCCGAGCTTGCGTGCGTGCTGGGCAGTCTGAATGGCTATCTCCCGGGTCGGGCAGAGGATGAGGCCCCTGACACCGCCGCGGGGGCCGGTTGATACGCGCTCCAGCATGGGCAGAAGGAACGCAGCCGTTTTACCGCTGCCCGTCTCCGCGGTGACCACTATGTCGCGCCCTTCCAGGGCGGGGGGAATGGCAGCACTCTGGACGGGCGTGGGTTTGATGTAGCCGGCTTTCTTGATGTTCTCGAGGAGAACCAGGCCTAGTCGGAAATCGTTAAACATGTGTACCTCTCTTCTCTCTCTTTCAGCTAGCAAAGAGGGGGTGTCAGCCGAGCGCTGACACCCCCTGGCAGCTGTACAGCATTTCGCGTCTTCGCGGGTATCTTATCACATTTGCGGACCAACAGCAACGACGATTTCGCGCGACGACGATTTCGCGCGATGGACACGGCCCTATGTCGACGATTCCGACCTTACGGAGACGTCAGCATTTTCACGATCTCCTCGAAGATCTCCCGCGCCTTCGCGGCGTCTTCACTTTCCCTCAAGGCGTCGATGTTGAGGGATACGGTCTTCCCCTGGCGAATCTCGCCGTCCTTCTCCCAGTCGGGAAGAGACACGTGAAGACGCCCGGCCCTGGGATACCACCTGAGCTTGTTCCTCTCGGTCGTGACCTCAACCGGCGTTTCCTCTTCCCAGTATCGCGTTGCCGTTATCGACTCCTCCTCGCCTTCCCTGACGGGGTTCTGCCTGCCGCCAACCCAGGTCCCCACTGTTCAGGCACCGGGCATGCCGACTCTCCACGATCGCGGCTGGGCGAGCGCTTCTTACAGCCCGAGTTACAGGCTAGATTGCCCGCCGGACACGCGCCTCAACACCACTATAAAGAAACGCGTTCTCAGCCGATTCTCACCGGAGCGGGTTCCAGGGGCCACCGGCCGGGCCCTGGAACCCGCCAAATAGCTGGAGCCGACGGTGGGACTCGAACCCACAACCTGCGGATTACAAATCAGCTGCTCTACCGTTGAGCTACGTCGGCATCAGGACTCGTGTCTTCGATTTCGTTCCCTGATAAGATCTTAGCCGCTCACGGCTCCCATGTCAACCCGCACGAGCCCGGCGAGCCCGGCCGGATGCACATACACTACCTGGCGTTCAACCGGGCGCATATGCACTACCGGGGTACATGCACGAGTGGGTGCGCCTCCGCCCAGCCCCGGATCAAGTGACCTCGTCGCGCTTCTCTATGTATCTCTCAAGTTTGCGCTTGACGCGCTGCAGCGCGTTGTCTATGGATTTCACGTGCCTATGCAATTCGCCGGCGATCTCCTGGTAAGACTTGCCGTCGAGGTACGCAGAGAGCACCTTCCACTCGAGGTCGCTCAGGAACTCGTTCATCTTGGACTCGATGTCGACGAACTCCTCTTTGCTTATCACAAGCTCCTCGGGGTCAGTGACCTTGGTGCCGGAGAGAACGTCGAGCAGGGTGCGATCCGACTCCTCGTCGTATATGGGCTTGTTGAGCGACACGTATGAATTCAGGGGAATGTGCTTTTGCCTCGTGGCCGTCTTGATGGCCGTGATGATCTGGCGAGTTATGCAAAGCTCCGCAAACGCGCGAAACGATGCCAGCTTGTCGCTGCGGAAATCCCGTATGGCCTTGAAGAGGCCTATCATACCCTCCTGGACGATATCTTCGCGGTCGGCACCGATGAGAAAATACGAGCGCGCCTTGGCACGGACGAAGTTCTTGTACTTGTTGATTAGGTACTCTTCGGCGGCTCTCTGTCCGCATCTCGCGCTCTCGACAATATCCTCGTCGAGCATGTCATCGTACAGAGAAGATGGCTGACGCTGCGGTTCGGCACTCATTGACATCGCCCCCTGCTTGTCTGACGTCGCTCGACTCACAAGGAGATTATACACTTGCGTTTGTGGACAAGTCAAGGAACGCAAGACGCCGCGGAACCTTGCCCCGCGCGCTGCCTGGCCACCCGCGCCAAGTCACACCAGCCGCGATACCGCCGCGCCCCACATGAGTTCAAGGTTTCCCCGCCCGCACCGGGGGGTTGATTGGGCCTGCCCCAGGCTCCGCCTCTCGGTCTGTACCGATCCGCACGACCGCGTCTCGCGGCCTGTACCTGTCGCGCGATAACACCTCCCTTCTCACGACCTCCCCACCCGTGATGACCAGCCGCTCCGTGGTCACCTCGCAGCCAGGCTCGCCCTCCTTCTCCACCACGCGCTCCCCTTTCGCGAGCTTCGCGTCCAGGACTTCACGCACGCCAGGCGCAAGGGTCGCCACATGGGACGTGATGATGCGCACCTCGCGCCCCTCGGGCCGGTCGCCGAAGAAGCTCACCGTAAGCTTCGGCCCCACCACCTCTGACAGGATGAGGACCGGTGCGGTCCCGGCGTTCCTGAACCGGAGGTCCTGCGAACCGTAGTAGACTTGCGCGTCCCTCCCCGGCGGGACGTAGCCTGTCAGCCTGGAGTGGTTCTGCCTCGCGGTGATCCGCATGTCTGCGAGGAGCGCAGCATTGTAGACCGTGGACGAAACCTGGCAGACCCCCCCGCCCACCCCGGGCCTGAACTCGTCCTCCACGATCTCTGGCGCCTCGCGGAACCCGAACTCGCGCGTCCTGGGGCCTACCACCTCGTTGAATGAAAACTCCTCGCCCGGCCGGACCATCACCCCGGATATCCGGCCCGACGCAAGCCGAATGTTGTGGGCCCGGTTCTCGACCCCGGTGTCGAACGTTGTCGAAAATGATGCCACAAGCTCCCTGATGCCAAGATCCTTCAGGTCCTGGAGAGTGGTGATGGGTGGCACCCGACGGGACTCGAGGAATACAGCCGGATGCCAGGCGAGACCGAGCGCCTCGCGCACCCGTCGCGTCGACTCGGCCACGTCCAGTCGTCGCCCCTCCCGCTCAGGGATAGCCCGCCCGGTGCGGACGTCAAACGTGGCATTCCGCGCCTCGATATCAATCTCGGCCGCCAGTGCCAGTACGGCTTCGAACAGCCGTGCCTCGTCGACCCGGGTGGCTGCGCTCACGCGCCACCCTGCCGTCGCGGCCCGCCAGAGTTCACCCGCCCCTCTGACGACGCCCCCCGTCCTTCCCACGCCCGCGACACGCCTCGCCAGCTCCGCCGGATCCGATTCGACGCCCAGGCTCTCCGGGGCGCGCTCCCACCGCTGGTCCCTGTGGATGAGCACCACCGGCCCTGTGCTCGCAAAGTGGGCCACGCGGCGGGCAACCTCCGCGGCCTCCGCCCGCGTCATGCCGCCGACATCGATCCCGCCCAGGTTCACGCCGAGAGCAATGCGCCCCCCTTCGCCTGCAAAGAACACGCCCGCCCCGACGGCCGTCCCAGCAACGAGGCAGGCGCCTGCTATCAAAGCTACCAGGCCTGTCGCAACCGCACGCGGCCGCACCGCGATGCTACTCCCCTCTCGCCGCCCCCCGCTGCTTTCCCTGCTCCATCTGTCCCCCTTGCTTTCTCCGCCCTGCCAGCTCTCTCTGCTCTTTCTGCGCTCTCTGGCGCAACACCTCGAACATGATGACCCCAGCGGCAACCGACGCGTTCAGCGACGATACGCGACCTCTCGTCGGAATCCGCACCAGGACGTCGCATTTCTCGGCCAGGAGACGCGACATCCCACCCCCTTCCGAACCGATCACCAGGGCGACCGGCCCGGTGAAGTCCACCTCGTAGATGGTGCGCTCTGCCCCCGCGTCGGCTCCGAACACCCAGAAGCCGTGTTCCTTCAGCCTCTCGACCTCCCGGGGGAGGTTCGCCGCCCTCGCACACGGCACGTACTCCACCGCCCCCGCCGAGGCCCGCGCCACGACGCTCGTAAGCCCGCACGCCCTGCGCCTGGGCACGATCACGCCAGTGGCGCCGACGGCATCACACGTCCTCACGATGGCTCCGAGGTTCCGGGGGTCCTCGATGCCATCGAGCACCACAACGAGCGGCTCGCCACCCCCCGCCGCGCCCCCGGCGGCATCCCGCTCCGGCCCGCCCGCGGTCGCCATCTGGAGGATGTCGTCTACCTCGAAGTACCTGGCGGCAGCCCCGACCGCCATCACGCCCTGGTGGTTCCGCCCGTCCGCAAGCGCGTCCAGCCGGCTCCGCTCGACTTCCACCACGGGCACGCCAGCCTCGCGCGCAAGGGATCTCACCATCGCTGCAAATCCAGGCTCGATCCCCTTTGCGATCGTGACCTTCACGAGCGGCCGGCCCGAGCGCAGCGCCTCGATCACCGGGTTACGGCCCTCGAGCCTCTCTCCTCCCGCCCCTGCTGCGCGCCCCGCGTGCGTGGCCCCCGCCCCGCGCGCCTCGCCGCGCCGCCCTACCCCGCGGCCTCCCGCTCCTTCCGGTCCTGAAGGCCTCCTGCTACCGTCCTTCATCTTCACCGGCCTCACCGTTATCCTTTGCGACATCCGTGGCTGCTATGAGACGCCTGCTCACACTCTCAACCCTGCCACAGGACATCTTGCCCTCAGGACACCAGCCGCGCACCTCGCACGGCGGCCCAACCCAGGAGAAGAGCCGCGGCGCCACCTCGCGCACGCGCTCCAGCATCGCCCTGGCGAGGTCACGTATTTCCCACTGCGCACGCTCGCAGAGACGCCGCTCGAAGAAGTTGTAAAGGCTCCGGCAGTTCATCGTCACCACGAGCCTCGTCCCACAGGCGTTGGGCAGAACGAACCTCGCGTCCTCCCTCGGGACCAGTTCCACGAGCGCCCTGTACGCGTCCCGGGCCCGCTCCATTTGCTCCTCGAAAAGCCTGCGCGCTTGCTCGTTCGCCGCCACCGACGGCGGCACCACGTAGTCGAAGCCCTGTTCGTTCACGTAGCGCTGCGATTGTTGCGAGTATGACGCGATGCGGTGCCTTACGAGCTGATGGCTCAGGGCCCTGCTCACGCCCTCGATGGCGAACGTGAACGAGGCATGTTCGGTGGGGGACAGGTGCCCCGCCTCGATGATGGTTCTGATGAGATCGCCAACCTTCTCGTCGGACAGCCCCTCCGCCAGCTCCGCGGCCCCAAGCGGCGAGTAACACTGCCTCGCCGCGATCGCGACCAGTCTCTCAGGATCGGGTGTATAGCTTACAAGCATCACGTTCATGATGGTGGGCCTCCCAAGTAGATCGCCACGAATTCGCGCCGCTTCTCAGCGCGCGTGCCCTCGCCAGGGCCGCCGGTGTTGCCCTCCGGGGACGGCGCGTGCGGTGAGATGCGTTCGAATTTGGCG
>JASEJE010000016.1 GCA_030024085.1 Bacillota bacterium
GTTCCTGGGGTTCGCCATCGCGGTGATTTCGGTGGAGGGAGCCCTCAAAGGCGCGGCCACCATCGCCCTCGCCATCCCCATGTTCGCCCTCGGGGTGCCGATCATCGATACCGCTTTCGCCATCGCGCGCAGGGTCCACAACGGAACACCGTTTTACCAGGCTGACAGGGACCACATCCATCATCGCCTGCTCGCGAGGGGGTTCTCCCACCGGGGCGCGGTGGTGCTGATATACCTCGTCAGCGGCGTGCTGGCTTCGTTCGCCGTCCTGATGGCCCGCGTCCACGCTGTGGCCACCCTGTATCTGGCCGTCGTGATAGCCCTGGGCGCCCTTGTGGCCGGTGTGAGCCTGCCCGGCAGGGTCCACTCGCGCACCACGGGCGGCACGCACACGCAGGTCCATCACAGGTAGACATCCGCCCACACCACTCATCCAGGGGCGGCACGGGGCGGCGTGGTCGACGGTCCCGGCGGCGTGGCCTGACGCAGTGCGACGTGGCGTCACGCAGCCTGGCGCGGCGCGGCGCAGCATTGATTGCGTGGCGTGATGCAGTGCAATGCGGTGTGATGCGGTGTGGTGTGGTGGGGTGCGGCGTAGCGCGGCACCGCAGCGAGTGGCACAGCGCGAACACGTCCGGCTGTGCGCCTCGCGCTGCGGGGCGCACGCGCGTGGCTGGAAGGGGGTTTCCCGTGCCAGGAAAGAAGGTCATGGCTGTCTTCGGGACGCGCCCGGAGGCCGTAAAGATGGCGCCCGTGGTGCGGGCGCTTCGAGAGTGCGACGACATCGAGTGCGTCGTGGTGGTGACCGCCCAGCACAGGGAGATGCTCGACCAGGTGTTGGGCATCTTCGACATCGTGCCCCATTACGACCTGGACATCATGCGGGAGGGCCAGTCCCTCACCGGGATCGCTGTACGGGCACTCGCCGGGCTCGAAGGACCTGTCGCGAGGGAGAGGCCCGACCTCCTGCTGGTGCACGGGGATACGTCCACCACGTTCGTGGCGAGCCTGGTGGCGTTCTACCATCACGTGCAGGTCGGCCACGTCGAGGCGGGCCTGCGGACCCACGACAAGTACTTCCCGTTCCCGGAGGAGATGAACCGGCGGCTTGCCGGGTGCCTTGCCGACATCCACTTCGCGCCGGTCGAGAACCACAAGAGAAACCTGCTGGCCGAGGGCGTGAAGGCCGAAGCTGTCCACGTGACAGGCAACACCGTGATCGACGCCCTCCTCGATGTGGCAGGGAGGCCCTACGAGTTCCGGGACCCGGTCCTTGCGTCCATCGATTTCGAGCGCAGGAAAGTGATTCTCGTGACGGCGCACCGCCGGGAGAACCTTGGCGAGCCCATGCGCGAGATATGCCTTGCGCTCAGGGATATCGTGAATGCCCGTTCCGACGTCGAGATCGTCTTTCCGGTCCACATGAACCCGCTTGTAAGGGCTGACGTCATGGGCATCCTCCAGGGCACCCCGCGCGTGCACCTTATCGACCCCGTGGATTATCAGGTCATGGTCGCGCTGATGAAACGGTGCTACATGGTCCTCACAGACTCCGGCGGCCTCCAGGAAGAGGCGCCATCCCTGGACAAGCCCGTGGTGGTGCTGCGCGACGTGACCGAGCGGCCGGAGGGTCTCGAGGCGGGAACGCTGGTACTCGCAGGGACGGACCGCAGGCGCATCGTGGACCGCGCGCAGGAACTCCTCGGGGACCCGAAGGCGTACGCGAGGATGGCGAACGCCCTCAACCCGTACGGCGACGGCCATGCCGCCGAGCGCATCCTCGCGGCCATCCTGTGGAGGTTCGGCATTTCCCCCTGCCGTCCGGAGGATTTTCGCGGCTGAACCCGGGCACAATATGCCATGAACTGGACGGCCGGGGGCGAGTTTCCAGTTGAAGCCCCGGGCTGCCGGTGTTACACTCTCTACGTGGCTGCTAGAGGCCGGATTACCGGCCCTTGTTGCCAGGCGACAGGCCGGGTGCCCGGATTACCGCCGGGCCGTTTGGAGAGGAGGAAACCGCTTGGACAGCATCCTCATCCGGGGAGGGGTGAGGCTTTCAGGGCGGGTGGTTGTAAGCGGCGCGAAGAACGCGGCTCTGCCCGCCATAGCAGCGGCGCTTCTCACTGACGATGAAGTTACGATCTCCGGGGTGCCTGCCCTGGATGACGTGGACACCATGTGTGAGCTTCTTGGGAACCTCGGTGTGGCTGTAAGCGCAGCGCCGGGGCGCATCAGGCTTCGCGCCTCGGACGCGGCGGCGCGGCCGGCCCCTTATGACCTCGTGAGACGAATGAGGGCCTCGTTTCTCGTGGCGGGACCGCTTCTGGCGCGGTTCGGCGCGGCGCGCATGCCCATGCCGGGCGGTTGCGCCATCGGCTCGAGGCCGATCAACCTTCACCTCAAGGTGTTCACTGCCATGGGCGCGGACCTTGCGACCGGGAACGGCTACATCGAAGCCGTGGCGCCGTCCACTGGGCTGCGGGGGGCCCGGGTGTACCTGGACTACCCCAGCGTAGGCGCAACAGAGAACGCGATGATGGTGGGCGCGCTGGCAAATGGCACAACGGTCATCGAGAACGCTGCACAGGAGCCTGAAGTGGTTGACCTGGCAAACCTGCTCTCGGCCATGGGGGCAAGGGTCAGGGGCGCGGGCACGGGCGTCATCAAGATCGACGGGGCTGCCGAGCTTCACGGGGCGGCCCATACGATCGTCCCTGACCGTATCGAGGCAGGCACGTACATGGCGGCGGCCGCGATCACCGGCGGGGACGTAGTCATCGATAACGTGGTGCCGGAACATCTCGCGGCGGCCATATCCAAGCTTCGGGAGGCCGGTGCGGCCATCGAGACGCAGGGTTCCAGCCTCCGCGTGAGGTCGTCCGGGGAGATCCAGCCTCTCGACGTCAAGACAATGCCGTACCCGGGGTTTCCAACTGACCTCCAGGCGCAATTCATGGCCATCCTGTCTATTGCGCGTGGCACGAGCATCATCACCGAGACGGTGTTCGAGAACAGGTTCATGCACGTGGATGAGCTCAACCGGATGGGCGCCAGGATCAAAATCGACGGCCGGTCCGCCGTGGTCGAGGGCGTGGAGGCCCTTTCCGGCGCCCCGGTCAGGGCGACCGACCTGCGCGCGGGAGCGGCGCTCGTGGTGGCGGCGCTCGTATCTCGCGGCGAGACCGAGATCTTCGGCGTGTCTCACATCGACCGCGGGTATGAATCCATCGAGCGGAAGCTGGGCGCGCTCGGAGCGCTGATCGAAAGGCGCGCCGACGCCCCCGAGTTCGTGGTCGCGGGGGCTTCATAGACGCGACGGCGGCGGACGTTTTCTCGGCTCACTCGGCACGCCCAACTCACCACGCCTACCTGGCTCGCTCGGCTTGCCCAGATCACCCGCCTCATTAGGCCGACTCAAGCTTGCTCTCTCATTCTGTTCGCTTCGTCTCCCGGCCTGCACGGCCTGCTCGTCCCCCTGCTTCCGCCGCGACGGCACGGGGTGGCCGGGTGTTCTATTATGCTCCCGAGCCGCGTAAGGATAGCTCAGAAGCCACTATAGACAAGCGGTTGTTTCTCACAGGGGGCAGGCTGGATGGACAGGGCGGTGATCTTCTCCATCGCGTTCTGCATTCTCGTGGTCCTCGTGGTGCCGTCAGTGCTGGTGCGCGGCTGCGATTTCGGTGTTGAGCCACGGGAGGAGGCCGCGGGGCCCACACTGAAAGTATTCGTCGTTGCCACCGGGAAGCTGGTGGAGATGCCTCTCGAGGAATACGTGAGGGGTGTTGTGGCGGCGGAGATGCCGGCGTCGTTCGGCACGGAGGCTCTGAAAGCCCAGGCCGTTGCGGCCCGAACATTCGCGGTGAAGAGGATGAAGCAGTTCGGCGGCGCCGGTTGTGCGGCCCATCCCGGTGCTGACGTGTGCACCGACCACGTGCACTGCCAGGCGTGGATATCCGATGGCGAACTGCGAAAGAGGCTCAGCTACCTCGAGTACTACACATATGCACGGAAGATCGCGGGTGCGGTGGAAGCGACCGCCGGAAAGATCGTTACGTATCAGGGTAAACCCATCGAAGCATACTACCATGCGGCCTCCGGCGGCTCAACCGACAACTCCGAGGACGTATGGTCGACTGCCATCCCATATCTGAGGGCCGTGGCCACCGAATTCGAGGCCAGGGAGCCCAGGTTCGAGCAGCGCCTGGAGTTGACCGTCGATGAGCTTGAGAAGAAACTCGGCGTGAAGCTGAGGCAGAAGAAGGTGACCACATACAAGGTCGCAGGGAAGGATGTACAGGTGGTCGCCGAGGAGAGGATGGATCGGCCGATCGAGGTGCTGAGCGCCTCACGAGCCGGGAGGGTCAAGGACATACGCGTCGGCGACCGGGTCTTCTCCGGCTATTCCCTCCGCGAGATCCTGGGTCTACGCTCCACAAAGCTGACCTACCAGGTCGTGGGCGACAAGGTATACTTCACGACCACCGGCTATGGCCATGGCGTCGGCATGTCCCAGTACGGGGCGCAGGCCATGGCCCAGGCAGGGAAGTCCTACGTGGACATCCTCAAACACTACTATAGGGGCACTGAGGTCATCGCATCCACGGGGCTTGCGGCCAGGTAGTCCGCGGTTTCAGGCTCACGATCCCTGATAACCGGACCGGCGCGGCGGGAGGTGACGTCGCAGCCTGGCAAGGCAGGTTCGGGCCGCCGCTTCCTTGGTGTGGGCACGTCAGCCTGCTCTGCAGGCGATGCCACGGTTCGGTCGCCTGGTAACGCCCTTTGCCTTCTCCTCTGCCTGAACTCGTCCCACCTGCCGTTTATGAGAGAGACGCTCCGATTCGTCACTTCCTGTCGGCCGCCTGATACTGCTCTGTCATACATATATAAATCCCATGGTGGTGCCGTCACTTGAGCTGAGGATTGACGCACGTCACGGGTTCTTCGCGAATCGTTCCTTGTACCATTCCCCGAAGCTGACGAATGACGTACATCACGGGTTCGCCCTCAACCGTCCCCTGCGTCACCCTTGAGGGCCATCCGGTGATGTACATCACGGATCCCGGCCCCACGCGTTCCCTACGTCACATGTGCGAGAGGAAAGATGACGTACGTCACCCGTCAGGCTCCTCCCGTTCCGTAGCTCACGCATCCGCCACCAATCGCTGATGTACGTCACCGTTGCCGCCTGACCTGTTCCCTACGTCACGCATGCAGGCGAAAGGATGATGTGCATCACGCTTCAGGCTCTTGTCGCTCCCTTCAGGATCTGCATAGGCCTGCATAGGCAGGAAACAAGTGGGGAGAATATACGGCGGGGTGATGGTATGGAGGGAAGGGCGAAGAGAAGGAAGAAGCGACTATCTCCGGCAGAGGCCTGGGGGCGACTTGCAGCCTTGCCTCGCCGGGGGTTTCAGGGGGTAGGGCGGGGGGCGGCGGCCGTGTGGCGCGGCGTCTCGAGGGCGATGCCGCCGCGCGACGCCGTGCTCATCGTGGTGGCCGGGGGCCTCGCCTTTGGGCTTGGGGTGGCGCTGGGACGGGTCACCATGCCGCCCACGGCGCCGGGTGGCCCCGACTACGTCACGATCGAGCGGATAGACCTGCATGAAGGCGAAGCCGGCTCGCCCACGACGGGCGGGGGTGCGCATGTGGCGGCCGGGCAGAGCGGGTCGCCGGCCGGCACCGGACTTGCCGGGGACGGCCCGCCCGCAGGCGGCGCGGCGGGTCCAGGTGGGCAACAGGCCATCGGGGACGAATCAGAAGCAGCAAATGCTGAGGCGAAGAGGGTTGAGGCGGAGAGCGATACGAAAGGCGGGGCGACGAGCGATGCGGAGGACACGGGGGTAGGCGTGGTCGGGCCGGTTCCGACATCTCTCGTGGGTGGCTCGCCCGCTGAAGGAACTGCCGCGGGGTCGGACGACGCAACCTCACCGGCCCCAGAACTGGGGCAGGCACCAGGTGGTGCCTCAGCCGCGCTATCGTCGTCGCCAACTGTAACGCCGTCGTCACCGTCACAGTCACCGTCACCGTCACAGTCACAGTCACAGTCATCGTCACCGTCGCCGCTGTCGCCGGGAGTCTCGCCTCACACCGGGAGCGCCGGTGCCGCTGGCACGGCTGGCACGGCTGGCGCGGCTGGTGCGACTGGTGTGACCTCACAACTCCCGAAGGCGGGCGCTGAGGCACCGAAGACGAGCAGCCTCCCGTCAAAGGCACCTGCGCCTGCTCCTAGGCCTTCCACGCCGCCGACGAAGCCGGCCCCGCAGGCGCCTGGACCGGCGTCCCCTTCGGCCGCGACGCAGAGGCAGGAGAAGATGCTCATGCCCGTCCAGGGGCGGATAATCTCGGATTTCGGGTGGAGGAGGCACCCTGTGTTCGCCGACTGGCGCTATCATACGGGAGTCGATATTGCCACCGCGCAGGGCACGCAGGTGAGGGCCGCCCTGTCGGGCAAGGTCCTGGAGGTGAAGAACGACCGGCAGCTTGGCCTGTGCGTGCTCCTGGAGCACCAGGACGGGCTTCGCACGAGGTATGGCCACCTCGAGTCAAGCCCTGTATCCCCTGGTGACCGCGTCACCCAGGGCCAGGCCATCGGCAGGGCCGGCTCGTCCGGCGTCACGGCAGGATGCTACCTGCACTTCGAGGTGATCCGCGAGGGCAAGGCCCAGGACCCCCGGGACTTCCTGTAAAGGTTTCCGGGCAAGAGGCGCAGGATGAAATCGTAAAGCCCATGGCCCTGCCCCGGCAGGGCCTGACATATCTCGCTGCTCCCCGAATATACATTGTATTAAACCGGGGGCAGGGGGGCAGTCGAGATGAGAGAGTATATCCGGCGTCGGGTGCTGGACGTGGCTGGGCACATCGTCGAGACCAAGTCCACGGTCAGACAGGCAGCCAGGTTATACAACGTGAGCAAGAGCACGGTCCACAAGGACGTGACGGAGAGGCTGCCGCTCATAAGCAAGCAACTCTCGCGCAAGGTCAAGCGCATTCTCGAGCAGAACAAGGCGGAGCGGCACATTCGCGGCGGAGAGGCCACGCGGAAGAAGTATCGTGAAAAGAAGAGGTAGGTTCCAGCTCTGGGGAGGAGATCCTTTCAGTCTGTAGAAGTTCCCCTTCAGGGGTTTTTTCTTGTGGAGGCGGTGGATAAGCCCCCGGCGGTGTCACCGGGGGTGAGTTTATCCTACACGGCGCGGGCTCGGGAGGAGTTGAGCCATGTTCGGGCTTTCAGTGGACGTCGGGGTCGATCTGGGCACTGCCAACACCAAGGTTTATGTCAAGGGCAAGGGCGTGGTCATCCGCGAGCCGTCGGTGGTGGCCATGGACACCGATACCCGGAAGGTGCTCGCCGTGGGTGAGGATGCGCGCCGGATGATCGGCAGGACGCCCGGGAGCATCACCGCCGTGCGCCCCTTGAAGGACGGTGTGATCGCCGACTACGACATCACCGAGACGATGCTACGCCATTTCCTTGCAAAAGCGTGCGGCAGGCACACCTTCATCCGCCCGCGGGTGGTCATATGCGTCCCATCGGGCGTGACAGGCGTGGAGCGCCGTGCGGTGCTGGAGGCGGCGATGCAGGCCGGCGCCCGCCAGACATACCTCATCGAGGAGCCGATGGCTGCGGCACTCGGCGCGGGCCTCGACATCTCCGAGCCTTCGGGAAACATGGTGGTGGACATCGGCGGCGGCACCACCGACATCGCCGTGATCTCCCTTTCCGGCATCGTCGTGACGGAGTCGCGCCGCGTGGGCGGCGACAAGTTCGACGAGGCCATCATCAGGTATATCAAGAAGGTGTACAACCTGATGATCGGGGAGAGGACCGCAGAGGACATAAAGATCCAGATAGGGTCGGCGTATCCCGAGGGTGACGGGCTTACCGCCGAGATCCGCGGGCGCGACCTGGTCACGGGCCTTCCGCGTACCATAAAGTTCACGTCCGCCGAGACCTTCCAGGCACTTGCGGAACCTATCGCGGAGATAATCGAGGGCGTTCGCGGGGTGCTGGAACGCACGCCCCCGGAGCTTGCCGCGGACATAGTCGACAAGGGCATCGTGTGCACCGGCGGCGGGTCGCTGCTCTCAGGGCTCACAAACCTCCTCGCCGACGAGACCGGCATACCCGTGCAGGTGGCTGATGACCCCATGAGCTGCGTCGTTCTGGGCACGGGCAAGATCCTCGACGCAATGGACCGGTTCCGGGAGAGCGTGGTCGTGGCGACCAGATCAGTATGAGTCGCGCGCATGGCGCATGGCGCCCAGGAGGGCGCGAACGAGGAGCGAGAGATGACGGGCGACGGGTGGCCGGATGCGGCGGGATCCCCGGTCCGCGGTGGGCAAAGGCCCGCCCGGGAGCGGGATTCCTCCCGCTTTTTTGTTGGGTGCGCCGGGCGACACGCAGGCGCGGCAGATGGGACGCTGTCCCCCTGGACGGGCGGGCAGGCGGAGGATGGCGGGTAGACGGCCGACCGGGCAGGCCGACCTGGCACGCCATGGGGACCGGCATGCCGACCCGCGCGCGGATGTGCAGGCCTGTCGGCCTGTCAGCTGACGGGTCGGAGGAGGATGGCGGATAGGTGGATGGCGCGTCGATCGCCGGGCGGATGGGCTGATGCGCCGATGGCGGGTGGCGTCCTTGAATTGGCTCGCGGCGCACGGCGTCCGTCCATGGGCGGGTGGATGGCACTGATGAACCGCCTGACAGCGAACGGCGCCCACCTGCCCACAATTTGGCACACACGTTTATTGATGGCAGGAGAGGATAGGGCGGATCCATATCGAAGACTAAGTATGATCGTGAGATCTCACGTTCGGGTGCCAGGAGCATGAAAGAGGGGGAGGAGGCGAAATCATCATGGCGTGCTCGCATTTAGGAATAGATGCTACGAGGAATTCCAGGAAAGGCAGGGCGATGCGCGCGCTCCGGCGCGTCGCGTCCGGGGCTACCGTGGCTGCGGCCGTCGTGGCGCTTGCATGCGGGGCGGCACTGTCCCAGGCGGCGCCGGGGGTTGACGCGGCAGCCGTGGCAGGCGAGGGAATACTTGGCCAGGCCGGGCTGCTGGTGGGAGGCGTGGCCCTGCCGCTCCCGATCCCCGCGGTGTTCAAGGGGCAGTGCGTGTTGCTGCCTGCGACGTTCGTCTCTGAGACGTTGAAGATCCCCATGAGGTACGATCCGGCTTCGCAGCGCCTCACGTACAGCATCCCCACGGGGGCGCTGGAGATCTTCATGCACCAGCGCCAGTGGCGGCTGTCCTCCGGTGAGGTGCGGGAGTTCCCCGAGGCTCCGACCGTGGCTGCCGGGATACCGTTCGTGCCCGCGGACCTTCTCCGGATAACGGGCGAATACGAGGTGAGCTGGGATCCCCAGTCGAAGCTGGTCTACCTGCGCGGCCCGGGCGACCCGAAGGCCGTCATTACGGGTGTCAGGTTCAACACGTACCCCGACAAGGTCCGCGTGGTGTTCGACTTCACCGGCGAGACCGGATGCCAGGTCACGCAGATGAAGAATCCGGCCCGGGTCGTGGTGAGCTTCGACAGCACATACGTATGGGGCACGATAGACCGCGTCATCGGCGACATCGCGGTGAACCAGGTGCGGGTCGCCCCGCCGGAGGGCGGCAGGGCCAGGGCCGTCCTGGACTTCAACTACGCTTTGCCCGACGTGAAAACGTTCTGGCTCAAAGACCCCGCGAGGTTCGTCGTGGACGTGCCCAAGCTATACGATACCAGGGCGGCGCTCACCGTCACCCGGGGAGTGCGCTACATCGTCGTCAGTAAAGGTACCCCGTCGGGCCCGCTCACGGTGGACGTCCTCGAGGTGGACCTCAAGGACCCGGCCGTCTCGGTGCGGCCGGTGCTCGCCGGGAGGGGTGGCATGCCCGGCCTTGCCAGGGTGAGTGAGGTTGTGGCGAGGGAAGGCGCGATCGCCGGAGTGAATGGGGTGTTCCACGCGGCGGACGGCACACCCCTGGGGCTTGTGATCATCGACGGCCAGATGAAAGCTCCTCCCCTCCTGAACCGCACGGCCCTCGGGATCACCTCCGACGGCACGGTCCTCATAGATAACGTTTCCATGGACGAGAAGGGTAATCTCACGCCGGACTGGAGGACGCTCGGGGTGGTCCACGCCATCGGAGGTGGGCCGAGGCTCGTGAAGGACGGAAGGGCGCACATCACGTCAGGCGAGGAGAGCTTCAAGGCCGATGTCGCCGTCGGGCGGGCGCCGCGCACCGCAGCCGGGGTCACCCACGACGGCAAGCTCCTGCTGGTGGCCGTGACGGGCCGGCAGGCGTATCACAGCATCGGGGTCACCCTGGAGGAGCTTGCGAACCTCATGGTCGAACTCGGGGCGAGGGATGCCATGAACCTCGACGGCGGCGGCTCGTCCACCATGGTGGTCCGCGATTATGTGATGAACACGCCGTCGGATGGACGGGAGAGGAAGGTCGCCGACGCCATCCTGGTCTTCTCGGACATTCCGCAGATCGCCCCGGTCGGGCCGATGCCGCCGAACTCAAAGCCCGGCCCTGAGCCAGGGTCGAGCCGGGAAGGCGGCTTACTACCGTAGCCTGCCGTGAAGGCCGCCTGCTGCCGCAGCCTGCTGTAGGGCGAGAGGCCTTCCATCCCCCGGATGAGGGACGGCAGTCTCCCGGCTTACGCCGCGGTCCCCAGGCTTACGCCGCGGTCCCCAGGCTTGCGCCGGGGAGAGGTCTTTTGAGCGCGTGAGCGTGCGGGCGAGGCAGCGGACGCAAATGATGGATACCGGCGGCACATGTGAGCGGGGCCGGCGCGGAAGGCCGGACCGCGAAGGGAGAGCAAATCGATGATCCAGCCTTCAACCTGTACGAACCTGCGTCGAGCGACAAGGGCGCTTGCGTTTGCGGTCGCCCTCACCGTCATCATGGTGCTGGCGGGCATGGGAGCCCACGTTCCCGCCGGAGCGTCGCAAAACCAGGCGTTCATATCCATCGGCGAGCTCAGACCCGGCATGAAGGGTATCGGAAAGACCGTGGTGGAGGGCACGAGGATAGATACGTTCGACGTGCAGGTCCTCGGCGTTCTCAAAGGGGAGACGGCCACCGGCGACCTCGTGCTGGTCCGCGTGAGCGGCAAGCCTGTAGAGGCGGCGGGCGGCATAGCCGCGGGGATGAGCGGAAGCCCCGTGTACGTGAACGGCCGCCTCGTGGGGGCCATCGCGTTCGGCTTCGAGAGCGCCGACCACTTCGTGGGGCTCGTGACCCCTATCGAGGAGATGCTCAAGGTGTTCGCGGCGGCGAAGAGGCCCGTCCCGAAGCTGGCATACCTCTCGAGCCCGGTGAGGGTCGGCGACCGGCTGGCGAAGCGGGTTGTGCTGGCGAGGTCTGCCGGCGAGGCGGCACACCTCGCTGCGGCGGTGTCCGACGACACGCTCGTGATGGTTCCTGTCGCGACGCCTGTCATGGTGAGCGGAGCGAGCAAGCGGGCGTTTGAGCGCTTGTCGCGAAGGCTGAGAGACTTCAGCCTCATGCCCGTACAGGGCGGTGGCGGCGGCGCTCGGGGCGCCGAAGGTGAGACCGCTCTCGAGCCCGGCAGCAGCATCGGCGTCCAGCTCGTGAGGGGCGACGTGTCGGTGACTGCCATCGGGACCGTCACATACAGGCAGGGCGACGAGGTGCTTGCCTTCGGTCATCCCCTTCTCGGCAGGGGGAATTCGACCTACTTCGCCACGGGAGCCGAGGTCCATCTGGTCGTGAACGGAGAGGTCATGCCATTCAAGGTCGCAAGCCCGCTCGGCTTGGCCGGCACGATCGTCCAGGACAGGACGCACGGGGTCCTCGTGGATGTGGGCAAGAAGCCGCCGAGCATCCCGGTGACCGTGACAGTGCGCGACCGCGACACCGGGGTGACCAGGATGCTCCGGGCGGACATCGTGCGTGACGATATGCTTTCCACGGACCTTGCAGGGGTGTTTACCCTGTCATGTCTCGACGCGACAGTGGACAGGATCGGGCGCGGCACGAGCCGCGTGAGCTTCCACGTCGATGGGAAGGGCCTTCCGAACCCCATCGTCAGGGACAACATGTTTTACAGCCCGGCGGACATCTCGGCAGATTCCATCGGCGAGCTCGTTGAAGCCGTTGCCACCGTCATCGACAACGAGTTCGCCGACGTGGAGGTCACAGGGGTGAAGGCGGATTTCGACGTGGAGGAGGCAAGGCGTACCGCCAGGATCCACCAGGCTGAGGCGGCGGCGAAAGTTGTGAAGCCCGGGGACACCCTCGAGGTGAAAGTTCGGCTGCTGCCCTTCAGGGGGATCCCCGAGATCAAGATCGTCAAGGTTCAGATACCGGATGGCACTCCCCCGGGCACTCTGTACGTTACGGTGCGGGGCGGCGGTGTGCCTCCTGTCGACGAGGAGAAGGACGCCTCGGGCGCGGCGGGAGCGGCGACCAAGTCCGCCCAGCCAAGCGTCGCCGAAAGCCTTGACAAGCTCGTCCAGGACTTCATGTCGAGGGAGAGGAACAACGACATCGTGGTGGAGTTCTACCCGGGCGAGGCGTCTCCCGACGCCCAGGCGGTGCCCGTGAACAGCGAGACTTCCCCTGGAGAGCCAGTCGGGTCCAGGGGACTCGGACAGGAACAGGGCGAGGAGCCGCCGCGCGGTGATGGAAAGCCCCAGAGAGCGCCGGAAGCGGCGGCTGGAGCCGAGGAGACCGGGGTCGTCAAGGCCACGCTCACCACGGGCTACGTGATCGAGGGCGAGACCACGGTGGAGGTCGAGGTGGAGGACTCAGGGCCAGGGACCCCGGCCGGGGCGCCTCGTGATGATGCGCCGCCTGAGGGATGACCCGGCCGTCGTTGCGCAAAGGCGTCTGTCACCTCTGAAGCCTGCCGGCTGTGGCGAGAGACCCGGGGAAGTGGAAGATGAACCATGATTTGGAGGTCCCCGCGCGGTGCGCGGGGACTTACGTTATAAAGGAATGAGTCGCCGGATGTCGAACTATCTCCTGGCTGGGAGGGCAAGCCATGCACATATCTCCGCGAAACCCCAGGGTCATAGCTGCCGTGAGCGCGCTGGCGCTCGTTGCGGCCCTGTTCTTCTTCATCTACACGCACCTTCATGCGATCCAGGTCGCGGCGCTCGCAAAAGCGCACGATCTCGTGCAGTCGGCGCTCGAGGAGGGCCTCGGGCGGGAGGTGACTGTGGGCGCCATCACGAGCGGGGGACTCGACTCGGTCGTGCTCGCCGATGTTGTCGTGCCGGCAGGCCCCGGCGAGGGCGCAGGCGACCCGGTACTTGCGGCGAAGCAGGTCATCGTGAAGTACTCACTGCTCGACGTCGTTTTCCGGCGCAAACCCGTGGTGGAGACCATCACCTCCGTAACGCTGGTCGAGGCTGTGGCAAGGGCAGGGCGCGCTCCAGACGGGCGCCTCTGGCCGTACGGCCTTGTCGATATTTCGAGGCTGGCCCCGTCCGGCGGCGGGGTAGGGGGGTTCATGGGGTCCGTGTCCGTTCGGGACGGGCGGCTCGAGGTCTCGGGGGTTCCGGGGATTGACGAGCCCGTCGTTGTGAAGGGTATCAATGGCGCCATCTCGTTCACGGGGGCGGGTCTTGCCTGGCGGGCGAGCGCGCATGGGGGACCGAAAGACGAGCTTCGTCTCGCCGTGACGGGCACGTTCGATGCGCCCCAGGGGGCCTTCGCGTGCGACGCCACGGCGTCGGGCGCTGTGCCAGCCGACCTTCTCGATATCGTCCGCCGCATTCTGGACGAAAGGCCTGATCTCGTCGGGCGAACCGGCGAAGGGGCCGGCCGGGAAGTCCTCGCCTGGCTCGGAGCGGCAGGTAAGGCGGAGCTTGGCGGAGGAAAGGTGCAGGTGGACATCCACGTGCGGCCCGGCCAGGATGGCGGGCGCCTGGTGCGCGGAGAGGTCAGCCTGGCCGAGACCCGTCTCTCAGTGAAGGATCCGGCTCCCGGGGTAGAGTCCATCCAGGGCGTCATCAACCTGGCGTCGGAGTTTCAGGTGGACCAGGCCGGGTTCTCGTGCCAGGGGAAAGGCTCGGCCTCGGTTGGAAGTGCACAGTGCGATGGGAGCGCGGTGGGCCTCGGGAGGTTCGAGGCCGACGGGCGGGCAGTGGTGGATTTCTGGCAGAGGGCCGGGGACGACCTGTGCATCGAAGGTCGCGCCGACCTCAGCACACCCGGCCTTTCCATGAGTGATGCCGTGCGGGCGGCCCTGGCGTCGGCGGTCGGCGGCGCGGCGGACAGCGGAACCGTCAAAGTGGAGGGCCCGCTCCACGTGTCCCTGGCCTTCGCCGGGCGGGCGTCGAAAGGTGTGGATGTGCGCGGCAAGGTCGCCATGGCGGGTGGACAGGTGCTCCTGCAAGACATCGCGCCCGAAATCGCACGGCTGGAAGGCGATGTCGGCTGGGAAGTGGAGTTTACACGCGATGCGAAGGGCGTGTTTACCTATGCCGGAAAAGTCCAGACTACCAGGTCCTCCGTGGAGACCGGCCTCATTGCAGATACGGGCGGTTTCACGGGGGCTGTGAGCGCGACGTTTACGTTCTCGGGGGCGACCGGGTCGGGTCCGACTCCTGCTCTGACTCCGGCCCTGGTTCCGGCTCCGACCGCGACCCCGGGCGGGGGAGCGGAAAGTGACCCGGGCGAAGCCGGCGGGGCCGCGGGCGGACCGGGACCGGGGGCCGGATCGGGCGGCCATGGTGACGGGGCCGGCGGGCGGCCCGCCGGGGTCTCGATCGCCATGATTCCGGCGTTCAGCGGACAGGTCACGATCCTTTCGGGCACTGTGCGCATGACGCGCCCGGCGGTCGGGCTCACGTCGGCCAGGGGGGCGGTCACAGGGTCCGTCAGCATAAGCGGTGGGGGCGCATCCGCTGCTGCTGAATACTCGGGCACGCTCAGGTTTGCCGGGGCGAGCCTCGCCATGGCGCGGCCGGAGGCGGGCCTCAGGTCCTTCGAGACCGGGGCGAGCGGCAGCGTGGAATTCGATGGCAGGTTCCCGGGCAAGGCGAGGTTCCAGGGAAGCGTGGACCTGGAAGACGGCAATGTTTCGGCGGAGATCTCGGGTGGGGGCGTGAAGTCGGCCTCGGGTGAGGCGCACACTAGGGGAAAGGTGCTCTTCGCCGGGGAGTTCCCCGGGCGGATAGAGTACCGTGGCACTGTGGACGCGTCGAGGGGTCGTCTTGCGATGCGCGAGGGGCCCGGCGGCCTCGATCTCTGGGAGACTCAGGCGGAGGGACACGCAGATTTCGAGGGCAAGTACCCCGGCAGCGTGCGGTACGCGGGCGCGCTGAAGATGGGCCGCGGTCGCCTGGCGGTGAAGAACGGGCCGAGCGGCATCGCGTCATGGGAGACGGAGACAGGGGGCCGTGTGGATTTCGAAGGCGTGTACCCTGGGGCCGTGCAGTACAGGGGCGCGGCGGACATATCGCGGGGTCGGCTGCTGGTTGAGGATGGGCCGGGCGGTATCGTGTCATGGGAGACAGAGACCGCGGGCCATGCGGATTTCGAGGGCGAATACCCGGGCAAGGCGAGTTTCGAGGCCTCGTGCACGTTCTTCGATGGGGCGATAGCAATCGCAAACGCCCCGGGCGGCATTGCGTCGGCATCGGGAAAGGTTTCCGGCACGGCGGCCCTGAGCGGCAGCCTGCCCGGCGACGTAAAGTACAGCGGGCACATCGACCTTGCTGACGCGTCCGTGGGCCTTCTGGACATCCCCGGCGGGATCAGGTCCCTTTCGTGTACCGCGAAGGTTGCAGCGGATTTCAATGGGTCCTCGTCGAGCGGCTTCGGGTACTCGGGAACCGCAGAACTCCTGTCGGGCCAGGTGACCGCCGAGGACATGCCCGGCGGCATCCGAAGCCTGAAAGGGCCTGTTTCGGGCAGCCTGGGTTTCAAGGGGACATATCCCGGGACCCCCGGGTTCGAAGGCACTGTCTCCTTCAAGGATGCCGACCTTGCGATGGGGGAGATCCCCGGGGTCGTAAGGTCTCTTTCCGGCCGCGTGACAGGGGAGATCGGCTTCAGAGCTAAAGACGGCAACGTCGAGACTTACTCGGGCAAGGCCACCGTGGGGCCGGCAACGTTCGTGTCCGACGGCGTCTACCCGGGGGTAAGCACGGCGAGAGGTCCGGTGAGGCTCTATGTGGAGTTCTCCTCGGCAGGCGCCGCGGGAGGGGTCGGCGCAGGTGGCTCGGCCGGGGGCGCGGCACGCGGCGCACCAGGCGGCGAACATCTTGCCTACAAGGGCAAGGCGACTATCACCGGCGCGAGGCTGCGTGGGGGGAGACTCTTCCCGGGCCTTGTGGACATCGATGGCAATGTCGATAGCTCCTTCGACTTCGAGAGTACCCCTGAAGGGGTGAAATACGGCGGTTCGGCGAAGGTCACGTCCGGAAAGGCAGTCCTGGGTGGCGAGGCGGTCCCGGGACTCGAGCGTATGGAAGGGGACATCGTGGTGTCCCTGGACTTCCAGGGCGTCGGCGGGAAGACGGGCACGTACAGCGGCAAGGCGCGACTTTCCGGCGCGACGCTCGTGGCAGGCGAGGTGGCGACGGGCGTCGAGCGGATAGAGGGCCCCGCCAGCCTCGATGTAGCGTTCTCGGGCGGAATCGGAGCCGGGGCTTCGTACAGCGGCACGGTTTCCGTGCACGATGCGGCGTTTCGCGCCGCCGAGATAGCCCCGGGCATGAAAAGCGTGACCGGCCGACTCTCGGGCGACATCTCGTTTGCCGGCCGGCCTGATAAGCCTGTTTCCTATGAAGGCAGTGCCGATCTTACGCACGCGTCGTTCGCTGCGGGCGCGGTATACCCGGGCATCAGGGAGCTTGGCGGGAACGGCAAAGCCCATCTTACGTTTGCTAATACCGGGGCCTCCGGGATGAAAGGCACGGCAGAGATCACCGTGTCCAGGGGCGTGCTCGCCCACGATGCCATCGGGTCGCGAGTCGAGGACATCGCCGCCCAGGTCAGCGTGGGCGAAAACCTCATCGAGATCAGGGGCGTGACCGGCCGCCTTGGCGCGTCGAAGATAGAGGCCTCGGGCTGGCTTCGCCCTGGGAAGCGGGTGGAGATAGACCTTACGCTCAAGAGCAAGGACCTGGCGCTCGCGAGCCTCGGCAAGATCGAGTTTGCAGGCGAGCCTGCCGTTCTGTCGGGGAGCGCAGCGGTGGACCTCAAGCTCAGAGGATACTATCCGGGTCTTCAGTATGGCGGCCGGATAGCACTCAAAGGCGTGACAGTGAAGCATCCCGCCCTCGATGCCCCGGTTCGTGACATCTCCGGTGTCATCGCCCTTTCCGGCAAGAAGATGACTGCCGAGTCCCTCAAGATGACGGTCGCCGGCCTCCCGGCGGAGGTCAGCGGCGAGATCACCGACCCACTGGACCCCCGATTCGACGTCACCGTGTCCTTCGCCGATGCCGACATCGGCCGGCTGGTTGCGCTGTTCGCGCCGGGAGCGTCGCCTCGAGCTACTCCGGGGACGCCGACTGCTGGGGGCGACGACGGCGACGGCAACCGGGACGCCGCAACCGGCACAAATGGCACGGAGAATGTGAAGGACGGGAGCGGCACGAACGAGGCGAAGGCCGCGAATGACGCGAGGGCCACGAATGGCGCGAAGGATGCCAGGGCGACGACGGACGCGAAGACCTCGAAGGACACGCGGGATGCGAATGGTGCAAGCGGTGCAAGCGGTGCAAGCGGTGCAGACGGTGCAGACGGTGCGAACGGGGTGAGCGGCAGAGGCGCCATTACCGCAAGGCTCACCGGAACGACGAAGGAACTCTTCGTCGAAGGCACTGCGGACCTCAGGACCCTGAGCTTCCCCATCGGAGGAAGGGCCATCGCCGCGTCCCGCGCGAAGGCGAGGTTCAGGTACGGCGAAGGCGCGCTTACCCTGAGACAGGCAACTGCGCAAGTTGCGGGCGGAGAGGTTGCCTTCGAAGGGGTGATAGTGCCTGGCGATGGATGGCCCGGCGCCCAGCGCGACGCCGCGGCCGAGGCTTTGCCCTCCGCCTCGCCTGCCGTCCGGATCACCGCGGAGCTCAAGGGGTTGAGCGCGGCGGAGGTCTCGCCGTTCCTTGTTCCACCGGATATCGCTGTGTCCGGGACCATTGATGGCAACATCGTGGTCGCGGGAGGAGGACCGGACGGGTCCGCGTACAGCGTGGCGGGATCATGCCGGATGGCTGCGGGGGGCGTTGCAAGTGATAAGGCAGACTTCGCCTTCACGACTCTCGAAGCGAGCTTTCGGGCGTCCGACGGCAGGATCGCGTTCGACCCACTGGTGGTCCGGGGCGCCGACGGCGACATCGATGCCAGGGGCACGATATCTCTGTCCCAGGGCGGGGAGGTCAACCTCCGGGCCGTCGTCAAGGGGGCTCGACTTGCGAAGCTGGCAAGAGTGGCCGGGTATGACGGAGCAGATGGCAAGCTGGGGTTTGCCGGAACCATCTCGGGAAAGGGCAGCGACCTTGTCATAGACGGGCTTGCCGACGTGGAGAAAGGCGCGATCGCCGGCATAGGGTTCGATGCTCTCACGGGGCGCGTGAGGCTGTCCCGGAGCGAGGTTCATCTGGACAGCGTGAGCGTGCGCGACGGAAAGGCGTCTTACCTCGTTTCGGGGAAGGCAGGCCTGGATGCGGCGGCCGGGGGCAGCGGTCTCGACCTGGTGGTTCAGATTGCCGGGGTCCCGTGCCGCGATGTGTTGTCGTTTGCGGGGGCTGCAGGCGGGCTCGATTTGAAAGGCACGCTCTCGGGCGAGGTCGCCGTCAAGGGGACGGCTGCGAGCCCGGAGGCCCAGGGTTCGGTGGAGCTTTCAGGCGGCGAGATGTCCGGGGTGAAGCTGGATAGAGCCGATATGGAGTTTGCGTACGCAGGGGGCGCTCTTCGCATCGCCCGGCTTGCGGCGAAGGTCGGCCCCGCGGACATCGCTGCCAGTGGCGTGGTGGGCAAAGACGGAGGACTCGATCTCGAGGCCAGCGCGACCGGCGTGGACCTCGCGAAGCTGCCTGTACGCATCCCGGACGATCTCATAAGCGCCGGGGCTGCCACCTTCGATGGCAAGGTCACCGGCGACTTGAAGACCCCCCGCGTCGAGGGGTGGGTTTCCGCAACCAACGTGGTTTTCAGAAACGTCCTGCTTCGGGGCGTCGCAGGCACGGTGAAGATGGATAGGAAGAAGATCGAGCTTTCGCCGCTTGCCATCCACGACGGAAGCGGCGATGCCGTGTTGACCGGCACCATCACGCCCGAGGCGAATGGGACCGCAAAAGGTGCCATCGAGCTCGAAATGGAAGCAAAGGGGCTTGGTCTCCGCACCGCCATGGATCTCGTGCAGCCGGGCTACAACGCTGACATCACGGGAAAGGTCAGCGGCACCGTCGTGCTCCGGGGGAGCATGGCGAGGCCCGATGTGGACATCGCGCTTCAGGCATCAGGCCTGAGCGTTGCAGGGGTGGCTTTTGCAAGCGCCGCCATCGATGCGAGGGCAACGGCGGGTGACGTCGAACTGCGCGTCCTGAGGCTTCGCCAGGAAGGCGGCGGCTACCTCGAGGCGAGCGGGACCTCGAGGCATGGCGGCGCCATCTCGTTCATGGCATCCGCAAGGGGGTTCAACGCGGGTGTGCTGGCGAGCCTGCTCGGCGCCGGGTACTCCGTGAGTGGCACGCTCGACCTCGCGGCAAAGATCGAGGGTACGTCCGCGGACCCGACCGCCACTGTCGCCATGCAGCTCACAGAGGGCGCGGTGGAGCGGGTGAAGTTCGACACGATCACAGCGAGGATGGGCTTCCGGGGCGGGACGATAACGATCGAAGAGGGTGAGATCGTCCAGGGCCGTCACAGGGCGAGTGTGGCAGGGAGACTCCCTCTTGCCGGGAGGCAACTCGCAGCCCTCGGCATCGCGCCGCCGAAGCGCCAGGAGCACCTGGACATCGCAATCAGCATGAAGGATGCCAGCCTGGTGCTGCTCATGATGATGTCCGACCAGATTGAGTGGGCCGAGGGTGCGATGAACGTGGACCTTCGTATCGCGGGAAGCCTCGATGCCCCGCAGCTTCGCGGGCACGTCATGGTGAGCGGGGGCACCGTGAAGCTGGCGCCGCTCGCGGATGCCCTGAAGGACATGAAGGGCACTGTAGTCTTCAGCGGCACCGAGGCATCCATCGAGGGATTCTCGTGCCGGCTCGGTGACGGCACGGTAGGTGCGTCCGGCAAGGTTGCTTTCGTGTCGGGCGAAGGTCCCAGACTGGACGTCAGGGTAAAGAGCGAGCGTGCCAGGGTCAACACGGAGTTGTTGCGGGCTCTCGTGGATGCGAGCCTCGCGGTGTACGGCCCTGCCGCGCGACCGCTCATCAGCGGCGATATCAAGCTGGCAAAGGCGGAGGTAGCACCACCGTCAGGCCTCGGGAGCGCGTCGGTGCCATTCGATGCGGACCTTGCGCTTGGCGTGTCCACCGAGGGCGACCTCAGGGTGCGAACGAAGATCATGGACATCCCGGCGTCCGGTAGCCTCGTGGTGGGCGGGAGCCTCAGAGAACCGACCCTGGCGGGCAGGGTGGAGGCCCACCGTGGGTGGTTTGCATACTTCGGCAACGAGTTCACGGTGCGGGAGGCGGTGGCCGAGTTCCGCGAGGACGGCGGGCTCATGCCCCATCTCGACATCCAGGCCGAGACCCGTGCCGGGGATACCGCCGTATACCTCGCCCTGCGTGGGACGCCGTCCGGGGAACTCACCATGGATCTCACGTCGAGCCCTCCGAAAGGCCGCGATGAGATCCTGGCGCTCCTGAACTACCCCGGCGCTCTCGCGAAGATCCTCGAGGGCGACGTGGAGGGTGCCATGAAAGAGGAGATCGTGCGCATATTCGACCAGGAGCTCAGGCTGCAGCTCGTGGGAGGCATAGAGAGGGCGTTCGAGGACGCGCTCTCGCTGGATGAGTTCCGGTTCCAGCGGAGCACGTCCAACGAGCTGACGCTCAGGGTCGGCAAGTACGTGGTGGATGACCTCTACCTGAGCTACGAGAAGGGCTTCGGACCGCAATCCTCGGGGGTGCTGAGGTTCGATTACATGTATGGCCCGGGAGTGGTACTGACCGGGAAATTCGACGAGCGGGGCATATACACGTTCGGCATCGAGGCCCGGCTGCGGTTCTGAAAAAGGTACCGTCGCTGGAACAGCCTGCTGGAGAGGACAATAATTGCATGGCCGGTTGGGAAGGATTTACGTTGAATGGGTCGAAATAGACAACGTTCTCGCGTGCGGCAACGAAGAGGAGGGACGAACGTGAACCACATTTCCGGGCTCCGCGCCAAGAAACGCGGCATGCTTCCCGTAGTGCTCGCCGCACTGGTGGTTGCGATGACCGCAAGCTTCACCACTGCCGGTGCGTTCGCGCAGGTCCCGTCGGGCCAGAAGGTCGTCGCGGTGGAGATCGATGGCCTCAAGAGTGTCCCGGAGGAGACCGTAATGGAAGTCGTGAAGGTGAAGGTAGGCGACACGCTGACGGAGGAAGCGGTCAGGTCAGACATGCAGGCCATCAATGACCTTGGCCTGTTCTTCAACGTGTCTGCCAGGTTCCACCCGCACCTGGGCGGGATAAGGCTGGTGTACGAGGTCGTCGAGAACCCCAGGGTGAAGAGCGTCGCGTTCCAGGGCAACGAGGCCGTCACCACCGACAAGCTGGAGCTTCTCGTGAGCATAAAGCCGGGGGAGATCCTGAACCTAAAGAAGCTCAACGGCGACCTGGAACGGATACTCAAGTACTATTACAACGAGGGCTACTCCGCCAGGATCAAGGATGTGAACATCTCCGAGCAGGGCGACGTCACGATAGTCCTGGAGGAGCTGCGGGTGAGCGATATCAAGATCGAGGGGATCAAGAAGACGAAGGAGTACGTCATCCGCAGGCAGATCACGGTGAAGCTCGGCGAGCTGCTCAACGTGAACAAGCTGCGTGAAGACCAGCGGAGGCTCGGGACCCTCGGCATCTTCGAGAGCGTTGACATCAAGCTCGACCTCGATGAGACGAAAAAGGGCTACATAGTCACCTACGTCGTCAAGGAGGCCAAGACGGGCAGCGCCGCGCTGGGTGCGGGCTGGAGCTCGGCCGAGGGGTTCATCGGGTACATCGAGCTTGCCGAGGACAACTTCCTCGGGAGGCAGCAGCGGGTCAACATAAACTGGCAGTTCGGCGGCGGCCGCAACTCGTACGAGCTTGGGTTCTACGACCCGTGGCTCGACAGCCGGCGCACGTCGTTCGGTCTCAACCTCTACAACCGGACGTCGCGGGTGGAGAGGAACTGGGACGCAGAGCGGTATGAGTCGATAGGAGGAACGGTGGACAACCCGGAGAAGGTGAAGTACAGCGAGCAGCGGAGGGGCGGCAGCGTGTCAGTGGGGCGGCCGCTCAACCTGGACACCCGGGTGTCGCTTACGCTCAGGATCGACGCGACGAAGCTGACCCCCTTGCCGGGGGAGGGAGAAACCCAGGCAGGATGGGCGTGGCTGCCCGGCAAGGACCCGAGCGGCGAGACCAGGAGCCTTACCCTCGCGCTCGTCAACGACACCCGCGACCACTATATGAACCCGAAGAGCGGCAGCCTCAAGCGGGTGTCCGCCGAGATGGCCGGGGGAATCCTCGGCGGCGACTACACGTTCGGGAAGTACCAGGCAGAGGGTAGCGTATACCGCGAGGTCCTCCGCAACCAGGTGGTCGCGTTGCATCTTGCTGCGGGGCTGTCCACCGGGACGTTGCCGCCGCACGAGCAGTACCGTATCGGCGGCGCGGAATCCTTGCGCGGCTATGACTACGGCGAGTTCTACGGGGATAAGATGGTCCTCGCGAATGCGGAGTACAGGTTCCAGATCATCAAGGGCCTGCAGGGCGTGGTGTTCGCCGACAGCGGGGCGACATGGCTCAAGGACGACTCGATGAGCCTCGCTGACTTCTCGACCGGCGCCGGCGTGGGTGTGCGTATCGACACGCCCATAGGGATGCTGCGGATTGACTACGGCGTAGGCAAGAAGGGCGGCCAGGCGTACTTCAGCTTCGGTCAGATGTTCTAAAGTAGTGCGTTTCCGCCCGGGCCTGTGGAAGTGCCCGGGGCGTCGCAGGGCCTCTCCAGATCTGCTGTGAACGCGCCAGGCTGCTGCCAAAGTGGCATGCACTTGGAAGCAGGAGAGGGCGAGATCGTCGGGGGAGGTCCTTGCGACGCAAGGGTGGCATTGCTATAATGGGCATGTCCCGACCGGACGGTTTTCTCCGGGCGCCCTCCGGGAGGAGGATGCCACCATCGCTGAAAGGCTGAAAGGATGGATAGAGATGCTCAAGAGCTCGACAACGAAGGTGCTGGGGCTGATGGTGATTGCGGTGGCTGCGGTCGCCGTTATCGTGAGCCTCAACGGGTCCTCGGTTTCACGTGCCGCGGGCGAGTCGCCTGTAGTGGGGTTCATCTATTCGCCACGGATAATCGCCGCCGTGGAAGGCTCGCAGGAGTATGCGAAGGCGAGAAAGACCTACGAGGACTTCGCCGCGAAGCTGCAGAAGGATTATGAGTCGCAGGCCGAGGGGATGGACGATCAGACCAAGAGGAACAAGCTGGCCGAACTCAGTCAAAAGCTCGCCGCAAAGCAGGTCGATCTCAACAAGCCTTTCCAGGACAAGATCCAGAAAGCCATAGAGGAGGTTGCAAAGAGCGAGGGCGTCTCAATCGTCCTCAGCCAGCGGGTGGAGTTCGAGGCGTTCGTGCCGGTGCGCGACAAGAACGAGAAGATCGTCGACTCCCAGCCCGCCCCGGTGTCCCTGCCGATCGTCGTGACCGGCGGCAAAGACCTCACCGACATCGTCATAAAGAAACTCGGCGTGAAGTAGGCCTGCCGGTCCTGCGATACCGACACTCCTTGAGTTTCTTCCATGTTACTATAGCCAAGCGGGCGGCCGCGAGCGCGGCCCGCCCGCCGGTGGCGGTGGTCTCATGAAGCGGATGACCCTTGTTACAATTGCGCTGCTCGGGGTGCTTGCCGTGGTGACCGTCAAGTTGCCCTCGGCGATCCTCGGCCCAGGGCCCGGGATCGAAGGGCACGACAGCGCAGCTGCGGTCAAGGGGAGTTCGCCTGTTTCTTTTCGGGGCCTCCCGAACATCTCCCCGCTGGTCATCAAGAGGGGAGACCCCTCGCTCCCCGCGACCTTCGCGCCCCTGTCCACCGCCCGCCCAGGCCCGGGCCAGGCCGTGCCTCAGAACGTTCACATAGCGGAGGCAAGTGAGGATGCAGGTCGGCCTGTGCCGGCCGCCCCGGTGCCCGAGATGGACCTGGGGATCTCCCCCGATATGCGGGCGGCAGGCAAGCCTGGCAGCGGCCTGGAGATACGCGATGTTGCAAGGTCCGACGGGGCCGTCCCCGGGCTCGTGTCGTCCGATCCGGTTTCCGGCTCCGCGCCCGGTTCCGGTTCCGGTGTTGAGTCCGACTCCGACTCCTGCCCCGGCCCCGATTTCGGCTCCGGCTCCGGCTCCGGCTCCAGCTCCGGATCCCGCTCTCGTTCGTCCGCCCCGGCTGCCGGGGCGCCGCCCGAGACCCCGACTGCCCCAGGTGGCGTGATGGACGGCGGCGGGGTGCGCCACGGTTTCGTCGTGCTGGACGAGGCTGTAAGGAGACATCCGCTGTGGGCGGAACTTGCCTCCGTGGAGCAGGAGATGGACGCGTGCAAGGCGGAGTGGCAGCGGGAGGTGGACGCCTCCTGCCTGACCCAGGAGGATATCGACAGGTGCTACGCGGCCGCTGAGAGGCTGCTTCTGGTGCCGGTGGCCCGCGGGGGCAGCAGCGGCAGGGACGGCGGCGACGGCGACGGTGACGCCAGCGCGGCGTACGCCGGAACGCTCGTGAAGAGGCTCAAGGAGATGGAGGCGCGGCTTCGGAATGAGGCCGAAAGGCGCGTGGAGGCGCATGCAGGCGAGGTCAGTGCAAGGCTCGAGGATGATCTCTACGCTGAGAGGGCCAGGCTGAACCGCGAGTTCGATGAGTTCAAGGAGAAGACGCTGAAGGAGTATTACCTGTCGCTCTTCAACACGCAGGCTAGGCTGAAGCTCCTCAAGCTGCCCGAGGAAGAGCGCAGGGCCTTGCAGGAGAAGCTTGCGAAACTCACAGTGGAGATGGAGATGAAGATCGACGCGAAGGCTAGGGAGAACGATGCGGCCTTCGCGGCATACGCGGAGAAGAGGCGCGCTGAGGCCGAGGCGGATGCCGCGGCGTTCCGGAACAGGGAGGAGCAGGAGCTATCCGGAAAGCTTGCCGGTGAGCGGGCGAGGCTGGAGAAGAGCCTTGCCGGGCTTTTGAGCGCGACTGATCTGTCGCTGCGGGAGGACGCCCAGGCGTGGTGCGACGAGGCCGTCAGGCGGGCCAGGACGGAGCTTGCCGCAAGGCGGGATCGGATCGCGAGGGACTTTGCAGCAAAGGAAGAGGCATTCACCGAAAAGTACACGAAGCTACAGCAGCGGCGCGACGCGCTGTACAGGACCGTCTGCGACGACATCCGGGCAGCCGCTCGCGAGCTCGAGGTAGCTGCGGCCATGAAGGTGAGCGTCCTGGAGCGCGGCGCAAAGCGGCCAGCAGGCACAGGTGAAGACGAGGACGTCACCGAAAGGGTGCTGGCCATCATCCGCAACCGATGAATGCAGGGCACAGATGGCTGCCACCATTTCAGGGGCTGCCGGGGTCACGCTCCGTGCGTGGCTGGCGCGCCTGCGGCGCACCTCGTCGGAATCGGCGCCCGACCGGCCAGGTCTTCAATGCCCCGTCGCGTAATGGCTGGTCTCGAACGGACCGCCGGATCGACGCGGATTTGCGAATCTGTGCCCTGACTGCGTCGGGGTGATGCGGTGGCAGCGGAAGGGCTCCGGATTGCTCCAGATCTCGGGGCGGGAGAATCGGGCGAGATGCGAAACAGGTGGACCCTTGGAGAACTTGCCAGGATGGTCGCGGGGGAGCTTGTAGGCGACCCCGACCTTTGCATAACGGGGGTCTCCTCCATCGAAGCGGCGGGCCCCGGCGATATGACGTTTGCCGACGATGCGAAGAAAGCTCGAGTCGCAGCAGCCGGCGAGGCTGGGGCGGTGGTTGTGCCCCCAGGGGCGGACCTTGCGGGAAAGCCGGGTGTCGTCGTCGACAACCCGAGGCTCGCGTTTGCGAGGATCCTGGCGGCTTTCGAGCCGGAGGGGAGCGTTCCCGCGGAGGGGATCGACCCGCGCAGCGCTGTCCATCCAGGTGCCACCGTCCTCGGTGGCGCGCGGATCGGGCCGCACGTCACCGTCGAAGACGGCGCGACCATTGGGGAAGGCGTCGTGCTCTATCCGGGCGTATACGTCGGGCGCGATGCGAAGGTAGGCGCGGCGACAGTCCTGTATCCCAACGTGGTTGTGAGAGAGCGGGTCGTTATCGGCCGGAACGTCATCATCCACCCCGGGGCGGTCATAGGTGCCGACGGCTTTGGCTATGTGGAATCCGGTGGGGTGCATCACAAGATCCCTCAGATAGGTACGGTCGTCATCGAGGACGACGTTGAGATCGGAGCAGGCGCCTGCGTGGACAGGGCCACAATGGGCGCGACCGTGATCGGCAGGCGAACGAAGATAGACAACCTGGTCCAGATCGGGCACAACGTGAAGGTGGGCGAGGACTGCATCATCGTCGGGCAGACAGGCGTGGGCGGGTCGAGCGAGATAGGTGCCTCATCAACCCTGGCAGGCGGGGTGGGGGTGAAGGACCACGTCAGGATCGGGCCAGGCACCGTGGTCGCGGCGCGCACCTTCGTGTGCGCCAACCTGCCGCCGGGGGCCTTCGTCTCCGGCAGCCCTGCTCGCCCGCACCGAGAGCAACTTGCCATTGAGGCGGCCGTGCGCAAGCTTCCCGAACTCCTGGAGCGCGTCCGCTCATTGGAGGCGAAGATCGAGGAGATCAAGCGCGATCGCTGACGGCTTCGCAGCTCAACGCGGCGTTCGGCACTTATCGGAAGCGGCTTGCCTGATGGAGCGATGCTCCCTTTGTCTTGCAGAGCGAGCCCTCACCGCCTCTCGCAAGCGGGGATCGATCTCGATCTGAACGGACTCCATGTCATCCGTGTAATCAGTGGTATCATGGGTCGCCCAGAACTCGGCCTCTTCCTCTCATGCCTGATGAGTCGAGTCCGCGCCATCCGCCGTATGGGTTAATTTGCCATGTTCAGGTGGCGCTTCTAAAGTAGGAAACCGCGGCCCACGAGGAGAATAATCCTCCAGACCACGGAGAAAGGAGGATCGTTCGGACATGCGAAAGACCGGTATTGCTCTCACAATCGCAGTGCTGCTCGTCGCGGCGGCCGTCGCAGGACCCCGGAGCTACGCTTCCACCACGTACACCGGTGAAACCGGGCTTCTGCTGGCGCCTTCCGCAGACACGCTTGGCACGAACTCCCTGGCGATCACGTACGGCCACCTGAGGCTGGTGAACATCGTGTCGGTCGGCGTCGGGCTTACGCCCAACTTCGAAATCGGCGTCGGATCCGCCGGGTTTGGCGAGGGCAGCGGCTCGGCCTATCCCCTTCTGAAGCTGAGGCTCGTGGGGGAGTCCCGCGACATGCCCGCGGTTGCCGTGGGCCTTGAGGACAAGGCCCTGTATGTGGCTGCCAGCAAGCGACTCTCAGCGCGGGGCGCCCGTGCCCACGTGGGATTCGGCTCGGGAAGGTTCGACGGGCTTTTCGCCGGCGTCGACCTCGTGCTGAATCCAGTGAGCATATCCAACGGCGGCGCGTCGGGGTTCCCGGTGACGACGCTCATGGGCGAGTATGTCGGAGGCGGCTTCAACGTGGGCGCCAGGTTCGACATCGCCAGGGGCCTTGCGGTAAACCTCGGGCTCCTCGACATGGACTCGCTCTCAGCGGGCGTGTCGTTCAAGATGAAGTTCTGAGCAAACGCTGCCCGAACACCGGTGACCGCGCCGCGGATACCGGCCGCCCAGGCGGCGACAGCGGGGCCGCAACTGCCGTGCCGAGATGGCGGTTGCGGCCTCTCTGGTACATCGATCGCTCAGGTCCTCAGGTCCGCTTCCCGGCACCATCATGGCGGAAGCAGCCGCCACGCCATGCCACGTCGCGGCGCGCCTCGTTCGAATTTGGCGCACGGGCCAGCCAAATTCTCGACGCCCCGCCCTAGCAAGCACCGGCAACCCTAACACCCCCAAGAAAAGTGGCGAAAACTTATGGCGCCATACTTAGTCTCGCAAGGCGCGTCGCAAGCGCGCCGTCCCCAGGGTCCAGCACCGCGAACCCCTGAGAGTTGGTAGCGGCCTTCTCGACCTACGTCTGGGAAGGAGGTCCCAGTTTCAGCGCAGGAGGGATTTGGCCAAATAAAGAGAAAATAGCATGAGGGGGCGTAGCTCATGGCGGCACCGGGTAGAGGTAACGACAGCCTTGCCTCATTGCGCCGTGGCGTGGCAGTCACTGTCGCCGCAGTCGTGGCCGCCGTGGCCGCGGCGGCCGTCGCCCTGGCCGTAGGGGGCGATTCGGCCTGTGCCTGTGTCGGCGCGCGTCCACTCGCCATGGGCGGGGCGTTCATTGCCGTGGCGGACGACTCGTCAGCCGTGTACTGGAACCCTGCAGGCCTTGCAGGACTGACCCGACGGCAGCTTGCCCTGACGTCCACGCTCAATAACAGGGCGACCTTCAACTACGATGACTTCCTGGCCTACGTGGGGCCAGGCGCTGCCCCCGGGTCCGGCGCGGGGTTCAGCTTTGTGACGGAACATGTCGGGACGCTGGAGGGCGGCGGGGCTTACCGCGCCTCCAGGTGGCTGGTGTACTCGGTCGGTCGCCCGGTTTCCCGCGACCTCGCGCTTGGCGCGAACCTGCGTTACGAGACCCACGCCCGCCGCCTTCCCGGCTCGGGCCTTGTGCTCGGGTCGCGGTGGGGCATCGATCTTGCGCTCCTTTACCGGTTGATGCCCGGGGTTTCACTGGGCCTGCTCTTGCAGGATTCAGGCCTCTCGCCCATCAGGTGGGAGGATGGTCAGGAGGAGGCCGTGCGGGTGAACGTCCGTCCGGGGTTCGCGTATCGTCCGGATTCACGAACCGTCATCGCCGTTGACCTGTATGACCTCGGCGCGCTCGTATCCGGACCTCCGGAGGCGGGGAGCAGCACGTTCGCCGTGCGCGCCGGCGTGGAGCGCCGCGTGTCCGGGCGCCTCGCGGCACGGCTCGGTTACTACGGGATCAGCCCAGAGGTCGGCGCCATCACGTGCGGAGCGGGGTGGCGGGAGGATGCGTGGCAGGTGGATTACGCGTACCTGGGTGCCGCGACGACCCCGGGCCACCCGGGGCTTGGCGGGACGCACCAGATAGGGGTGACGTTCAAGTTCTGAGGATCATCGATCGCTATGTGGCAAGGGAGTTCCTCGGCCCGTTCAGCGCGTGCATCGGCGGGTTCGTCCTCATTGCTCTGGCGGGCCAGCTCTTCTGGCTCGCTGAACTCATCATCGTCAAGAAGATCGCCACCTCGGTGGTGGCGAGGATGCTCATGTACAAGCTGCCCGACGCCGTCGTGCAATCGCTTCCCGTGGCCACGCTCTTCGGCGCGCTCCTCGCCCTCGCACGCCTTTCCAGGGACAGCGAGCTTTCAGCGCTGCGGGCGAGCGGCGCGCGCGTGCCCAGGCTCATCATGCCGCTCGTGATCCTCGCCGTGCTCATAAGCGGCCTCACGTTCTGGCTGAACGAACGGGTCGTCCCCTGGACCAACCACCAGTATGAGAACATGGTGCGAAAGCTCATCTTGCAGGAAGCCCTTCCGGCAGTAGAGGAGAACGTCTTCTTCCGTGGCACGGGGGACAGGTTCTTCTACGTAAGGGAGGTCGACCCGAACGCACGCGTGCTTCATGACGTTATGATATATGAGGTGAGGAACGACAGGCTCCCGAGGATCATCACGGCGCGCCGTGGAACAGCAGAGGCCGCCGTTTGGACCCTGGACGACGGAGTCGTCCACGACCTCGACAGGGACGGCTATGTGACGTACGAGGCAAGGTTCAAGTCCATGGTCATCGAGATGGACCAGGGTCTCGAAGCCTTCTTCGGCGAACAGAAGACTCCCGCAGAGATGAGCCGCAGGGAACTGGGCGAGCATATCGCCCTCTTCCGCCGGAGCGGCATCAGGGTGAACGCCCTCGCCGTGGACTACGACCTCAAGCTGGCGCTGCCGCTCGCAGCGCTCATCTTCGTCCTCACCGGCGCGCCCCTCGGCGTCGCCGGGCCGAGGTCGGGCAGGCTTTTCGGCGCCGTGGTGAGCGGGGCGATAGCGTTCTCATACTATGTCTTTTCGTCGATCCTCCGCTCCCTGGGGTGCAATGAGATCCTGCCGCCGGTCGTGGCGGCGTGGACGCCCAACATCCTGTTTGCGGCGGCCGGCGTGTTACTCATGATACGAAGCGAGAGGGTGCGGTAGGCCATTGCGGACAAGGTCAGGAGCCTGGGCTGAAGGGCCGGGAGGAACCTACACACGGCGAGCGCAAGGGGAGGTTGCTTTGGGGCGTAGCGCCGCCAACCACCCAGGTGCGGATTGCGCGGATCGCCCGAGCTACGCAAGTATGCTGCAGGCTGCGTGCCGGGTCGGCGGTAACCGCGGGTTTGTCGCTGCCGCAACCGCCCTTCCGGCGGCTCTTGCAATAGCTTCTGCAGTCGGTCGGTTCACTGCCAGCATCACCGGCTGGTTGACCGGCTGCAGCACGCACCGGGTCACCGCCCGCGTCACTGACCGGGTCGCGGGCCGGGTAGCCGGCCACATCGCCGACCGGGTGGGCCGCGCCATGATGATGGATCACGCATCCGGGTGCGCTGGCCCCGACCCTGTCCCTGTCCGCGGCCCCGGCCCTGGGCCCGGCCGTGGTTTCGGTCTTGCTGTCGGCTGCTCCCTGGTCCTCCTCAGCCTTGTGGCTCCAGCCCCTGCGTTTGCGTCTGGTGCCCCGGCCTCGCCTGAGCCGGCTCGCATTTCAGGCGACAGGGTGACCGTGGACCTGGAGGCAAGCCGCGCGCGGGCTGAGGGCAACGTGGTGCTCACATACAAGGATCTGCGGATCATCTGCGACGTGCTGGAGGTGAACACCGCCTCGGGGGAGCTCGTGGCCACCGGGCACGTGGAGTTTGACGACGGCGACGACGTGGTCACCGGGGACGTCCTCCGGTACGACCTCAAGGCGCGGCGCGGGAGCATCACGCACGGCAGGGCGGCCGTGACCGGCGAGCGCATGGATGGCAAGATGTACGTGTCCGGAGAGGAGTTCGCCGCGGAGCCGGGCAAGATCACAGTCAAAGACGGCAGTTTCACCACGTGCGATCTGGAGGAGCCTCATTACCACGTGGAAGCCGGTGAGATAGAGGTATACATAGACGACAGGATGGTCCTGCGAAAGGTATCCTACTGGGAGGGCAAGATACGCCTCTTCTACTGGCCGTACCTGGTCCTGCCCATCCGGGAGGAGAACAGGTTCGACCTCCCGAAGATAGGCTACGGACCGACCGAGGGATGGTTCATAAAGACCACCTACAACTACTACAGTAACCCGTCCAACCGGGGGTCGCTTTACCTCGACTACTTCAGCAGGCTCGGCGTGGGGGCGGGCGCGAAGCACCTCTACAAGGTGGGCGCTCTGGGAAGCGGGTTCGTATACGTATACGGCCTTGCCAACAAGCTCGCCGGGCGCACCGACGGCAAGCTCGAGATCTCCCATGATATCCCGCTGGGCGAGAAAACCGAGGCGCACCTTGGCCTCCGTTACAGCGATGCGGCCTCGTCCACGGGCGTCCCCACGAGAGAGCTTGGCGGAAGCGTGAAGCTGGACCACCGCGACGACAATGGCGCCATGAGCCTCGCCGCGGAGCGGACAGCGAAGCGCGGGGCGTCAGCGAGCGACGAGACGAGGGTGCAGGCAAGCGTAAGCCGGAGGTTCCAGAGCGGGCTGTCTCTCTCGGGGAACGCCGCCTACCTTGACCGCCGGGTGCCCGGCGGCGACGAGGGGTCCGGCGAGAGGTTCCTCAACTACAAGCTCGACGTCGCGAAGGACACGTCAATAGGCTCGCTGCGGGCCATCTGGGAGCAGTACGTGAAGCCCCGCGAGCGCGAGGAGAAGGAAGAGGAAGGCGAGGTCGACCCTTTGCCATATGAGGCCATCGGTCGCGCTCCGGAGATTACCTTTGAGAGCAGGCCCTTCGGGCTTGGTGCCTTGCCGGTGAGGCTGCAGGTGGCTGCGGGATACGGGCGATATGTAGAGAGGCCGTCGGGATGGACCCTCCCAGGCATGGTGAGGGCCGCCAGGACAGAGCTGGCGCTCCTCGCTCCATCGCAGTCCTACCCGCTCTGGAAGGGCGCGAGGGCCACGATCTCGGGCGGGATCACGTTTGACAGCTACACCACCGGCGACCGGCGTTACGTGGCCGATGCCGGCCTGGGTCTGGAGACGCGCCTCTTCAAGGATGCCCTGAGGCTCAAGGGCGGCTATGAATACTGCGGGGTGTTCGGCCAGACGCCTTTCGCCTTCGATGAGGAGGTCCGTAAGGGCCTTCTCAGCGGGAGCCTCACCATTTCACGCGGCCCCATCACGGCCTCGCTGGAAGGTGGGTACGACCTCTATACGCAGGTGTACAAGGATCTCGCGGCCTGGGTAAAGGTGTCGCCGGGCAAGGCGTGGGCAGTGGAAGCGAGGGCGAGCTACGACCCGAACGAGGCGGCCATGAAGGAGGCCACGGGGAAGATCGAACTCTCTGCGTCGGAGCGCTGCACGGTGAAGCTGGGAGCGAGGTACAGCTTCCCGAAACAGGCACTGGACCGGGTCGAGAGCGATGTCGCGCTGAGCATGGGAGATGCGTGGAAACTGCAGTGGACTCTAGTGTACGGTGGGCCGGCCAAGGGCGTGCTCCGGGGTGATGTGGGCGTGACGCGCGACCTGCACTGCCGCGAGCTCAAGCTATCTTACAGCTACACCAACAACCAGGTGTGGCTGGAGTACAGGATCAAGGCGTTCCCGTACGAGGGCATCCGGTTCGGCCTCGGAGACCAGGGCGTGCTGTTCTAAGTAGATCGCCAGAAATCCGCGCTGCTTTTCAGCGTGCAGGGGATCTCCAGGGTTGCCGCTGTTGCACTCCGGGGACGGCGCGCTCGCGGCGCGCCTCGTTCGAATTTGGCGCGCGGGCCAGCCAAATTCCAGGCGCCCCGCCCTAGCAAGCACCGGCAACCCTGACACCCTCAAGAAAAGTGGCGAAAACCTATGGCGCCATACTTGGAGCGCGAGGGCGCGTCCTTGACGTCCGGGCGCCCCGGCGCGACGCCGGGCCTACACCACCAGACCCAGCATTCTGAGAAATCCCATGCCGAGATAGATCCCGAGACAGAGGAATACGGCTGTGATGGCTGTTCTGATGGCCGCTGCGTGGCGCTTCGTCAGGGCGGCCAGGCGCTCGGAGGTTGTGCCCAGGCTGACCAGGGCGACGGCAGAGAGCATCGGAGCAACGAATGCAACATTGTACAGGACCAGCATGCCGGCCGGGCGCCTCACGTCGTCCGCCGTCTGCAGCATATACAGGATCGTGGGAAGGTAGAGCTGCCCTGTGCACACGAACTCCGTGGTCGCGACCACCGCTCCGGTCAGCAGGGCCGCGGCGGCCAGGTAGGGCGACGCGGACGCCCGCTTGATGGCGGTATGAGCGAACCTTGTGAGGCGGCGCGGAAGCCTGAGTCTCACGGCTGAGGAAGCTCCCAGGCGAACCTGCACGAGGTCGTGAATCGTGAGCGCTGCGAGCGCGAAGCATAGAACGGCTGCTGCGAGGTACACCGCCCTGTGCAGGAAGGAAACGCTTCGCAGGAAGCGCGTGGCCTCGAGGAGCCCGAAGCCCGCCGTAAGGTACGTCGCGAATACTCCTGCAGCAAACGCGACGCCGGTGGCGACGATCTGGCGCCTGCTCCTGCCGGCGAACGTCAGGTATGATACGAGAAAGACGAGAATGGCAAACGCGCACGGGTTGATCCCGTCTGCGAATCCTGCGGCGACGATGACGAGAGCGCTGAGCATGCCTCCTTCTCGCTCGATGGCGAGCTCCGCGGCCTCGATTTCCTCTGCTCCCACCTGCACCTGCACCTGCACATGGTCTTGACCTTCACCTGGGGCCAGGGCAAGGCCGTCAATCGCCTCGAGGAGGTTTTCGAGGGTGATCTCCTCTCCGACGAGATGCCTCGGGCCGATGAAGACGGCCGGCACGTAGTCCCGCATTCGACGGGGGACTCCCGCGGCCGTCGCGAAAGCCCGGTGCAACGCCTGGTTACGGGCAAGCACCACGTCGTGTTCAATCACACGGACCTCGGGCCGGACGGCAACAAGGCGTGCAAGCTGCAGCTTCACGATCTCGCAGCTCGGGCACATCGAGCTGTAAAAGAAGTGGATCTCAGTTCCCGGGGTCGCCCCGCCACCCGTACGGGCAGTATCCGGCGGGCCGGCGCCCTGCCCCGCCGCGCGATCGGAGGGCGCGACGATGACGACGGAGAGCGCGAGGCAGAAGAGTGCGATTCCGGCCGGAAACAGCCCTGGAAGAAGGCTCGGGAGATTCCTTGGGTTTACGAGCCGGAGGAGTCTCATCCCTGCCACCTCCCAAATCGTCTCCGGTCGTGAGCCCTGGCGGGGGTCCTTCATGTGCCGGGCGTCTACAAGTTCGACGGCGCGTGCGCCTATCCTTCTGTGTCTGTCCTGCTTTGCTGAGTTCTGCTCTGACCTGCCCTGATCAGCTACGGTATGGTATGCTTTGCTGGGCGCATGTAGTCATTGTGCCGCCCGAGGGACGTCGCCGCTCCGCAGTCAGCGCATGTCGGGCCACCTATGTCAGGCCACCTTTGCAGGCGACGCCACCATGTGGTCGCGCGGGAGGCCGGTCTTGCCGCGACCAGGTCGCCGGGCCTGGTTGGGCTTCCGGAAGCCAACCCCAGGCTGATCCTGGATCGCTACGCACCACCCCCACGGTCCCCACGACCCACCGGTCCGTGCACCTGCAGACTATTCCATGCACCCGCAGCAGGATTCTTTCAATGAGAGTTGAATAGATCCATGGCGAATTAAACCAGGCTAAACAGCCTGACTGGAAACTGGAGCTTGAGAGATCCTCCCGGAGCGCCAGCAGGCTGGCATCCCGGGAGGACGGCAGGTGGAATCACAGGTGGAACACGTCAGGCATCTTCAGTGCACCACGTGCGGCGCGGTCGTGGAGGAGAGCCATGCCGCGCTCACGTGCCCTTTCTGCGCGAGCGAAGGCATTCTGGATGTCATCTACGACTACGAGGCTATCGCGCGCAGGGTGAGCCGCGATTGCTTCGCCGCCAGCGGCGAGAATTCCATGTGGCGCTACGTGCCGTTCCTGCCGGTCGACCCGGCCTGGGAGAAGCCGCCGCTTCGGGTCGGGTGGACCCCGCTCCATGACGCCCGTCGCCTTGCTCGCGCGCTTGGGGCACGCACGGTTTTCGTGAAGGATGAAGGGGTGAATCCCACGGCGTCGCTCAAAGACAGGGCGTCGGCCATCGCGGCCGTCCGCGCGAAGGCGGCCGGGCGGCGCATCGTCGCTTGCGCCTCCACGGGCAACGCCGCCTCGTCGCTCGCGGGGTGCGCGGCGTCGATGGGCCTGCGCTCGTGTATCTTCGTGCCGAGGCGGGCGCCGCGCGGCAAGCTCATGCAGCTTCTCATCTATGGTGCCACCGTCGTTTCCGTGGACGGCTCCTACCACGACGCCTTCTCGCTCTCGGCGGCAGCCATTGAGAAGTGGGGCTGGTACAACCGCAACGCTGCCATCAACCCATACCTCGTCGAGGGCAAGAAGACCGTGAGCTTCGAAATATGCGAGCAGCTTGGCTGGCAAGTCCCCGACTGGGTGGTGGTCTCGGTCGGCGACGGCTGCACCATAGCAGGTGTGTACAAAGGTTTCTACGATTTCTTCAGGACCGGCCTCATAACGCGGATTCCGCGCATTCTCGGCGTCCAGGCCACCGGATGCCAGCCGCTCGTCGAGGCGTTCAGGTCGGGCGAGCGCTTCCGGCCGTCGCCCGAGAACACCATAGCCGACAGCATAGCGGTGGGCGTGCCGCGCAACCCGACCAAGGCCCTGAATGCCGTCCGCCGATCTGGTGGCGACATGATCGCCGTGCCCGACGAGGAGATCCTCCGCGCTATGAGGCTGCTCGGGTCGACGACCGGCGTGTTCAGCGAGCCAGCCGGCGCTGCGAGCCTTGCGGGCCTTGCCACAGCCCTCGAAAGCGGCACCATAGGCCGCGAGGAGACGGTGGTCGTCATCGCTACCGGCAACGGCCTCAAGGACATCGCCAACGCCGAGCGGGCCGCGCCGCCTCCTATAGAGGTCGGGCCGAGCATCGAAGACCTCCGCCAGATGCTCGAGGCCCGCGCGCAAGACCTTCTAGCGCAGGGGGAATGACGTTGCTCGGCAGGAAGATACGGGAAAAGCGCCGCGAACGAGGAAAGAGCCTAAACGAACTTGCGGCGCTCACGGGGCTTACCGCAAGCTTCTTGAGCCAGGTCGAGAGGGACGTGGCCGAGCCGTCCATAACGTCTCTGCGCAAGATCGCGGAAGCTCTCGATGTGCCCATATTCTATTTCCTCCTTAACTCGGACGGTTACAGCCCCGTGGTGAGGAAGGACAGCCGAAAGACCCTGAAGTTTCCCAGGTCCCACCTGGCCTTCGAGCTCCTGTCGCCCGACCTCAGCAGGCAGATGGAGGTCATGATGGCAACGCTCGAGCCCGGCACGTCCACATGTGAGGAGCCGCTTGCGCACCCCGGAGAGGAATGCACTGTGGTGCTGCAGGGCGCGATGGACATAGAGATTGGCGATGAGTGCTACCACCTGGAGGAGGGTGACAGCATCTACTACTATTGCGCCATCCCACACAAGATCACGAGCGTCGGCGACAAGGGCCTCGTCTTCATCTCCGCCATCACGCCGCCGGCGTTCTAAGTGCGGGTTCGGAAATCACCGCCGCCTTTCCAGGGGCTCGCGGTGTTGCACTCCGGGGACGGCGCGCTCGCGTCGTGCCTCGTCAGATTCGGCATCGAGACGTGCCAGATCGAAAGGGCCCCGTCGTGCAGGCACCGGCGACCCGGAAGCTTCTCTCGGACCGACATGGATTTGTGGACTGGCACATAGCGGGTAGCCGGCCCGATCCAGACGGGAACGAAGGGCCCAGGGGCAAGTGAACGGAGGGTGAAGGGGCGGGGAAACAAGGGGCGGAGGGGCAAGGAGCGAAGCCCAGGCAGGCTCGGGGGAACGAGGAGGTCGGGGACCACGCATCCGGGAGAGGAGAGGGCAAGGTGCAGACCACGATCGTTGTGGCTCTTGGGGGCAACGCCATTCTGAAGCCCGGCGAAAAGGGCACCGCCGCGCAGCAGATGGCCAACGTCGAGTCCACGTGCAGGAGCATCGTGCAGCTCATAAAGAGAGGGTACAGGGTGGTCATCACCCACGGCAACGGTCCGCAAGTAGGGAACATCCTCATCCAGAACCACGGCGCGCGTGATATCGTCCCCGCGATGCCGCTGGACATCTGCGGCGCCGAGAGCCAGGGGCTCATCGGCTACATGATCCAGCAGGCCATGCACAACGAGATCGCCCGCCAGGGCCTCCGCGCTTCCGTAATCACCGTCCTCACCCAGGTCGTCGTTGACGCGGCCGACCCCGCGTTCACGAACCCCACGAAGCCCATTGGGCCGTTTTACACAGAGGAGGAAGCGCGCCGCTTCATGGCCCAGCGGGGGGAGGTCTGGAAGGAGGATGCGGGCCGCGGCTGGCGCAAGGTTGTGCCGTCGCCCCTTCCGGTGCAGATTTTCGAGAGGCGCGCCATTGAAAGCCTCCTCGATGAGGGTGAGGTCGTCATTGCCGCCGGGGGCGGGGGCATCCCTGTCATCAAGGAGGGGGAGACGCTGCGCGGGGTCGAGGCGGTCATTGACAAGGACCTCGCCAGCGCCAAGCTGGCGACGGACATCGGCGCCGACATCCTGCTCATTCTGACGGACGTGGAGAAGGTGGCCATAAACTACCGCACCCCGTCGCAGGTTTTCCTCGACAGCATGACCATCGAGGAAGCCAGGCGCTACATGGCCGAAGGGCATTTCAGGGCGGGAAGCATGGGTCCGAAGGTGCAGGCCTCCGTCAACTTCGCATCCGCCGGCGGGCTTGCGATAATCGCGTCGCTCGACAGGTGCCTCGACGCCCTCGACGGCCAGAGTGGCACCAGGATTGCCAGGTAGCGCGCGAGCACGAACGGGGCGCGGCCGCCGCGAGGCGAAAACGAGCCAGGCGAGGCCGTGGCGTAAGGTCAGGGAGGGGTGGCGCAGTCGTGGACTTCCTCATCACAGGAGGACTCGTGGTAACGGCGGATGGCGAGTTCCGCGCGGACGTGGCCGTGGACGGAGAGAAGATCGTCTCCGTCGGTGAGGCTCTCCCCAGAACGCCCGAGGCCGTGGTGCTCGACGCATCCGGCAAGTACGTGCTTCCCGGGGTCATAGACGTGCATACGCACTTCGCCCTGCGTTCCCGCGGGACCGTCACCGCCGATGATTTCGCCTCGGGCACGCGTTCCGCAGCGTGCGGTGGCGTCACGACCGTGGTCGACTTCGCGGACCAGCTTCCCGGCGCGTCCATTGTAAGGTCGGCCCGGGCGCGCATCGAGGAGGCGGCGCCCGGCGCCTCGGTGGACTTCGCGTTGCACATGACGATCACGAGGGTGCCGGAGGACCTTTCGGGCGAGATGGCAGATCTCGCAAGGATGGGCGTAGGGGCCGTCAAGCTCTTCACCACGTACAGGGCGGCGGGGTATCTTCTGGAGGACGACGACTTCCTGGCGGTGGCAAAGGCCGCGAATGACGCCGGCCTTCTTGTCACGGTGCACGCTGAAGACAACGACATCGTGGAACGGCTCGAGGCTGCGTTCCGCGACCAGGGGACGGCGTCGCCGTCGCAACACGCCAGGTCGCGGCCGTCCGAGGCTGAGGCCGTAGCCATCAGGAACGTGGCCGCGTATCTTGGAAGGCTCGGCATTCCCGTCTACTTCGTGCACGTCTCGAGCCTCGCGGGGCTTCAAGCGGTCCGCGAGGCGAGGCGGGCGGGCCGCGCCGTCCACGCCGAGACGTGCCCCCATTATCTGCTGCTGACCGAGGACGAGTATTCACGGGACAGGGCGCGGGAATTCATCATGACGCCGCCCCTCCGAACCGCGCCGGACGCGTCGGCGTTATGGAACGCCGTCCTCGGCGGCGAGATCGATGTCATCGCCACCGACCACTGCGCCTTCACGCGGGAGCAGAAGGCCCTCGGTGAGACGTGCTTCGACGTCTTGCCAGGGATTCCCGGGGTCGAAACGCTCCTTCCGCTCATTCATCATGAGGGGGTGGTGCGGCGAGGCATGGAGCTTCGAGACATGGTCAAGGTGCTCTCCCACAACCCGGCGCGGCTGTTTGGGATCTATCCCCGCAAAGGGGCTGTCGCTCCTGGCGCGGACGCTGACATAGTCATCTTCGACCCGGGGTGTGCCCGGGCGATTTCCGCAGCGGACCTGCATTCGAACGCAGGGTACACGCCCTACGAGGGGATGAAGGTGCAGGGGTGGCCTCGAACGGTGATGGTTCGCGGCAGGGTCGTATTTGCCGGCGACCAGTTCGTCGGCACACCTGGATGGGGCAGGTTCGTCCCGGCCGCATCCGGACGCGGTTGATGGTGGCCGGCGCCGGGCGAGGCGGCGGGGAGGGAGTTGTCACGCTGGGCGAGCAGAAGGGTTGGTGGTCTCCAGTGAGCGAATGCTGTGGTGCCGGGGGCGCGCGGGAGAGCGCGGCGAATGGCCCTGGGCCGAGAGCGACGTTCAGTGTCAACATGTTGGTGAACGGCCGCGCCGTGCGGGCGGAGGTCCCTGCGACGCGCACCCTGCTCGAGTTCATCCGGGAAGACCTGGGCCTCACCGGCACGAAAGAGGGTTGCGGCAAGGGCGAGTGCGGAGCGTGCACGGTGCTCCTCGACGGAAGGCCTGTGAACTCGTGCCTGGTGCTGGCTTACCAGGCCGACGGCCGAGAGGTGTTGACCGTTGAAGGCCTGGAGCAGGATGGCAGCCTTCACCCGATCCAGGAGGCGTTCGTGGCCGAGGGCGCGGTGCAGTGTGGGTTCTGCACGCCGGGGATGATCATGTCCGCCCGTGCCCTGCTCGACGTGAATCCGTCCCCGACGCGGGACGAGATCCGGCGGGCGATATCGGGAAACCTGTGCAGATGCACCGGTTATGCGAAGATAATCAAGGCCGTCGAGGCAGCGGCGTCGAGGCTCAAGGTAGCAGGCTCAGATGGCGGGGCCGGGGCGGCCGGCACGGGCACGACGGGTGCCGCCGGATGATAGCCGCCGTCATTCTCGCAGCAGGCGAATCGCGCAGGATGGGCCGGCTGAAGCAGGTCCTTTCCTGGGGCGACCGGACGGTGGTGGAGGCGGCGGTCGACGCGGCCCTCGGCGCGCCGGAGGTGGACGTGGTCGTGGCGGTGCTGGGGCACGAAGCCGAGACGGTGGAGGCCGCGCTCCGCTCCCGACCGCGCCCGAGAATGCGCGTGGTCGCAAACCCCGACTACCGTCTCGGGATGCTGTCGTCGGTCAAGGCTGGGGTGAGGGCGCTGGAACCAGGGGTTGAGGCCCTTCTCGTGGTCCCGGCGGACCAGCCCGCTATCCGCCCCGAAGACTATAGCCTGGTCGTGCAGGCGTACAGGCGCGCCCGGCCGCCCGTCGACATCGTCGTCCCGACCTTCGGCGGGAAGGGAGGGCACCCGACGCTTTTCGCCGGGGCCCTCAGACAGGAGGTTCTGGAGCTACCGTATAGCGGGCAGGGGCTTCGCGACCTCGTGAAAAGGCATGAAGGCCGGGTTGCCCGGGTGGAAATGGGCGAGCGGGCGGTGGTCGAGGACCTGGATACGATCGAAGACTACACGCGAGCGCTTGAGAACATGCACCTGGACCGGGCGCGGCACGGAGAGGGGACCCGATCATGAGCGGCGGCAGCGGCTCACATGCGCGCTAAAAAGTATCGCGAACTCGTGGCGGTCTACTCAGAGCCTGCATTGGACGAAGGGAAGGGACTTGCAGTGGAGGGTGAACGTGTACGAGAGCCCGGGTCCGGACGCGGACCTCTGACCGGCACAGGTCCTGCCGACTCCGTGGCCGTCTACAAGGAGATCGCCCGCATCATCGACGAGGGGCGGCGGGCGGCGCTCGCCACCGTCATCGCGACGCAGGCGTCGTCGCCGGGCCTTCCCGGCTTCAAGATGCTGGTCTTCCCCGACGGGTCCGCGCTCGGCACTGTCGGCGGGGGAGCGCTTGAGGCAAGGATCATCCGCGAGGCGCAGGACGCCCTGACGGAGGACGCACCGAGGCTCGTCGAGGTGGAGCTTGCGCCTGGGACCCAGGACAGCCTCGGGATGATATGCGGAGGCGTGGCGAGAGTGTACATCGAGCCCATAGCGCCGAGGCCCAGGGTCGTAGTCTTCGGGGCAGGGCACGTGGGAGCGGCCGTGGCTCACGTCGCGACAGTGGCCGGGTTCAGGGCGGTGGTAGTGGACGACCGTCCGGAGTTCGCCGACAGGGAGAGGCTGGTGGCCGACGAGGTGACGGTCTCGGACCTCCCCGATGCGGCGCGGAGCGTCCACATGGACTCCAGCACATACGTGGTCATCGTCACTCGCGGCCATGCTTTCGACCGGGAGGTGCTGGCCGAGTGCCTGAGGCGCAAGCCCCGCCCGGCCTACATCGGCATGATCGGGAGCCGGTCGAAGGTTCGCGCTACCTTCGACGCGCTCCTCGGCGAGGGTCTCTCTCAGGAGGATGTGGCGTGCGTACACGCGCCCGTAGGCCTCGACATCGGCGCGAAAACGGCGCAGGAGATCGCCGTGGCGATCGTGGCGGAGATGATCGCGGTCAAGAATGGGAAGATATGAGCCGGCAACCCGGCAGACGCTGGAAAACCCGGAGGAATCGACGAACCACCGCTTTGAGGAGGCAGTTGCGGGCATGGGTGTAAGAGCCAGGATGCAGGAGATTTCGCCGGAGGAGCGGAAGAAGGGATTCGATGAAGTTGAACGGGGGCTTGCGATACACCAGGCGCTCGCCGAGGCTTCGAGGTGCCTTTTCTGTCACGATGCCCCATGCGTCGCGGGGTGCCCTGCCGGAGTCGACGTGCCAGGGTTCATCCGGAGGCTGAAGACCAGGAACTTCATCGGCGCTGCGCGGCTCATACGCGATGCCAATATCCTCGCGGGAGTGTGCGCGAGGGTGTGCCCGGCGGAGGAGCTTTGCGAGAAGAAGTGCTCCAGCACGAACCTGTCGGAGCCGATAGCCATCGCGGCGCTCCAGCGGTTTGCGGCCGACGAGGAGCTAAGACGCGGAATCCGGCTCCCGGGTCCGGGTGTGCCTACAGGGAGAAAAGTGGCGGTCATCGGGTCGGGCCCGGCGGGCCTCGCATGCGCCCACGAGCTTGCGACGCTGGGGCACTCCGTGACGGTCTACGAGGCCGACGAGAAGCCGGGCGGGCTTCTTGTTCGCGGGATACCCCGGTACAGGCTGCCGCTCGCCGTTGCGGAGGCGGAGGTCCGCGCCGTGCTTGAATCGTCCGGCGTGGAGATCAGGTCAGGGGTGTGTGTGGGCAGGGACATATCGGCCGACGAGATCCGGAGATCGTCCGACGCCGTATTCCTCTCCCCGGGCCTGGGGTACCAGTCGTCGCTTGGGGTCCCGGGCGAACGCCTCCCCGGCGTTCTCCAGGCGGGTGAGGTCCTGAGGAAGGTGGCCGCCGGCAATGACGTGCGGTTTACCGGGAGGGTGGCAGTCATCGGCGGTGGCAACGTGGCCATGGACGCCGCGTGTTCCGCCCTGCGCTGCGGAGCCTCGGAGGTCGTGGTGCTTTACAGGCGCTCGCTCGATGAAATGCCCGCCTGGAAGCGGGAATACGAGTTCGCCGCGGCCGAGGGGGTGAAGTTCGAGTTCCTCACCGCCCCGACGAGGTTCGTCGAGGACGGTGGTGGCCTTGCGGGAGTCGAGTGCGTGCGCACGCGTCTGGGCGAGCCCGACTCGAGCGGGCGGAGAAGGCCGGAAATGATCCCCGGAAGTGAGCATATGATCGAGGTACGCACCGCCATCGTGGCGACGGGCCAGGCGCCCTGGCCGGGGCTTGTCGGGCTTTTCCGCGGCCTGGCTGCCGGGAAGGCGGGCGTCATTGAGGTGGACCAGGGAAGCCAGATGACGTCGGTGGAGGGCGTGTTCGCCGGGGGCGATGTGACAAGTGGCGGCGCCACGGTGGTGCAGGCGGTTGCCGAGGGCAAGAGAGCCGCGAAGGCCATCGACGCCTACTTGAAACGGGTTTGACCCTTCGGGGCCGGGTTCGGGTGAGCGACGTCAGGTGGGCCGTCCCCACCCGGCTGCCAGCGTTGCACCCCCGGACGGCGTCCCAGGCCGGGATCTCCACCGGATGTGAGATGAAGACCATGGGCATAGGTTGGGTAGCAAGGCAAAAAAGAACACATCTCTTCTCATCGCTGGCGCGCTGCGGCGACGAGGCCGCGGTAACGCGCTACGACATCTCCGTGAGGGCAGACGTGGAGCAGGGGAGGCTTGAAGCTACGGCGGTCCTGGTGCTCAGGGCGCTCGTCCCCGGCGTGACGAGGCACTGCTTCATCTTGAACAGCGGCCTCGATGTACAGGCAGTGGCCATGTGCGGCGAGCGCCTCGAGACGCGCGAGCTCGAGCTTGCTGACGCGCCGGGCCTCAAGGCCGTGTGGGTGAACCTGCCGAAGCCTCTCGACGGGGGTCAGGAGGAGCGCCTGACATTCGTGTACGCGGGCCGACCGGCAGGCGGCAGGTGGGCGCACATAGACGAGGGCGGCCTTCGCCTCTCGCGCCGGGCAGCGTGGTACCCGGTCGGGGCGGGATTCGACTCGTTTACAGCGAGAGTCGCATGTGCGACCTTGCCAGGCATGGTGGCCGTTACAGACGGCGACCTCGTATCATCGTCGGAAACCGTGGATCAGGCCGTCTACGTGTGGGAGACATCTGAGCCCATCTCCGGCCTCGCCCTCACGTCGGGCAGGTTCTCGGTCGAACGCAAAGAGCATAGAGGCGTGGATCTCGAGCTTTACCTCGGGCCCCTTCTGAAGGACCAGGCCACCCAGTCCATGGATCTCTTCCGCGGCGTGATCGACGCCTACTTCTCGATGCTGGGCCCGCCCGGGGCTAGCCGATTTACGGCCGTCCTGAGGCGCCGGTACCCGGGGGATGAGCATCTCGTGCGCCTCGTAGCGGCCCTCGCCCACGAAACCGCCCACATATGGTGGGGAAGCCCGATTTCCGTCGGGTTCGGCGACACGTGGTTTCACGAAGCGCTGGCACGCGCGATGGCGTACGAGACGGTGGGGCGCGTGCTGGGTGATGATGCGAGAGCAGCCCTCATCCATGAGGAGATCGACAGGTACGCCGCGGACTCGGCCATCGGGTCGGGGGCAGAGGAGAGCGTCCTATCGTGGGCGAAGAGCCGCGTGCTCGACGCGCCGCGTCCCGTGTGCATCAGGGCGGCGCTCGTCCTCAGGCTCCTTCACTACACCCTCGGGAACGAGGCCTTTCTCGAGACGCTCAGGCGACACGCGTCGATGTATCGGGCGAAGCCGTCCGGGCTTTCGGAATTCGTCGAGATCGCGGAGAGGGTGTCGGGCAAACCCATCGAGCAGTTCGTCAGGCAGTGGCTGGGCACCAGCGCGAGCTTCGCGTACGAGATCCGGAACGCGCGCTGCATTGCGAAGCCTGGTGGCGGATTCATGACGAAGTTCGCCCTTGTGAACATGGCTGACGCCGTAGGTCCGGTCCAGGCGGATGTGCTGCTCGCGGGCGGCGAGTGGAAAACGCGGGAAAAGGTGACCCTCACCGGGCGCGACCAGGTTCTCGTGATATGCACGAAACACCCAGTAAGCTGCATTGTCCTTGATCCGGACGCGTACCTTCCGAACCGGAGCTGGAGGCACTGCCGGGCAAGCATTGGGCCAGGCGTCACGGGGTCCACGGGGTCCACGGGGTCCACAGGGCATACGGAGGATGGGGGACGCCCGTAGACCCAGGTTTCTTGATCCGCACCAGCCTGGCGACGATTCCGGGACCGGCGCTTGCGCGACGGGGCGCTCCGGATCCGGCCCGGTCGCGCCTGGCAGACGCAAGGGAGTGTCGCTTCTTCGTCACACGACATGCACATACTTCGACTTACAGGAGGGACCGGAGATGGCTGACCTATCTATCGAGTTCTGTGGCGTGAGATTCCCCAACCCGTTCACTCTCGCGGCGGCACCGCCGACCGACAGCGCGGAGATGGTGGCAAGGGCCTTCGAGGCCGGCTGGGGCGGGGCGATCCTCAAGACCACCTCAGTCGAGACCGAGGTGGTCGAGCTCGCGTACCCCATGATGGCGGGGCTCGACTACGAGGAGAAGAAGCTGATGGGTCTCGAGAACATCGACCTCATCTCCGAGCGCCACATCGGCGAGGTCGAGAAGGACGTGAGGGCGCTCAAGAAGGAGTACCCTGACAGGGTGGTCGGCGCCAGCATAATGGGGGCGAAGAAAGAGGACTGGCAGGAGCTCGTGCGCAGGCTGGAGGCGGCGGGTGTAGACTTCATCGAATGCAGCTTCTCGTGCCCGCACGGTATGCCCGAGCGGGGCATGGGCTCCACAATCGGCCAGGACCCGGAGCTTACCGAGCGCACCGCTCGGTGGGTCAAGGAGGCCGCAAAGCGCGTACCGGTCGTCATCAAGCTCACCCCACAGATAGCCGACATCACGGCGGCGGCCCGCGCAGTCAAGAGGTCGGGAGCTGACGGCGTGTGCGCCATCAACACTCTGAAGAGCCTCATCGGCGTTGACCTCGATACGTTCGTGCCCTATCCCAATGTCGGCGGATACTCCACGTTCGGGGGGTATTCGGGCCCTGCCATCAAGCCTGTGGCCCTCCGATGCGTGGCGGAGATCGCGAAGGCAGTCGACATCCCCATAGCCGCAGTGGGAGGCATCAGCACGTGGAGGGACGCCGCGGAGTTCCTTCTCGTCGGCGCCACGAACGTCCAGCTCTGCACCGCGGTGATGCACCACGGGTTCAGGATCATCGAGGACCTCATCGACGGCCTCGACGTTTACCTCGAGGAGAAAGGTATGAGATCTGTCAAGGAGCTTGTGGGTAGATCCCTGCCCTACATCGTCGAGCACTCGCACCTTTCGCGCCGGCACAAGGTCGTCGCCGCTATCAACCGCGAGACGTGCGTCAAAGACGACCTCTGTTACATCGCGTGCAGGGACGGCGGTCACCAGGCCATCGAGCTCGACTCAAACCGCCTGCCGAAGGTGGATGAGGACAAGTGCAAGGGCTGCGGTATGTGCGCCACGGTGTGTCCGGTCTACGACTGCATTCAGCTCAGGCCAAAGGTGGGAGCGGTGTGAGGCCTTTTTGCGTCACGGTCCCCGAGAGCGTGGAGGAAGCCGTCCGGGTCCTCGCGAAATGGGGGCCCGAGGCGCATGTCATTGCGGGCGGGACGGACCTTCTTGTTGAGATCAAGGAGGACAGGCGTTCCCCGAAGGTCCTGGTGGACATAAGTCGGCTCGATGAGCTTCGCCAGATCAGGGTTGAATGCGGAGTCAAGGCCGAGGCTGGGGCTGAGACCGGGCGCGAGTGCAAGCGCACGGACGAAGGAGAGGGCGACGTGGTATGGGTGGGGGCGCTCGCCACCCACGCCGAGGTGGCATCGTCGCCCGTTGTGAGGAAGGCCGCGCCGCTTCTCGCCGAGGCGTGCGCCCACGTGGGCTCACCGCAGATACGCGGAAGGGGCACCGTGGGCGGAAACATCTCGACCGCCTCTCCGGCGGGCGACGTCATACCGCCGCTCTTCGCGCTGGAGGCGTCGGTGGACGTGGAAGGCCCGCGCGGCGTGCGCAGCGTCGACGTGGAGTCGTTCTTCGTGGGTCCCAAGAGGTCGGCGCTCGCGCCGGGCGAGATGGTCCTGGGGGTGAGGTTTCGTGAGCTCGGGCCCAACCATGTCTCGTTCTTCCGCAAACTGGGCCAGAGAAGGTCGCTTGCCATTTCCGTCGTGAGCGTGGCGTTCGCCGCGCGGAAGGTGCGCCCCGATGCTTTCGACGACGTGCGTATTGCTTTCGGGGCCGTCGCGCCCACGGTCGTAAGGGCCCGCACGGTGGAAAAGGCGCTGTGCGGCAAGAGGCTCGACCCGGTGATGGCGCGGCAGATATCGCGTCTTGCGTTCCGCGACGTGATGCCCATAACCGACATCAGGGGATCGCAGGCGTACCGTCAGGAGATGGCGTGTAACCTCCTGTACGAGGGTTTGCTGGACCTGCTTTCAGGAAGCCCTGCGGCCGGCGCAAGGGGGGGGTGAGGAAGGGTGAAAGTCAACGTCGTCCTCTTCGGGACCATGAGGAGGTACGCGAAGGAAGACAAGTTCCAGATGGAGTTCGACGAAGGGGCAAGGCTGGGCGACCTCCTGGACCGCCTCGCGATAGACGACAGGGTGTACATCATCGTCCTCGTGAACGGCCGGCGCGCGGATGAGGACACGGTGCTCACTGACGGTGCGAACGTGCACATCCTGACCCCGGTCGGAGGCGGGTGAGCAAGGCGCCGCGTGTCCGCGGAGGGGAGGCATCGCTTATGGATGAATCCAGATGGGTGGGCGCCCGGGTCGCCCGCATAGACGCGGAGGATAAGGTCACGGGCAGGCTCAAGTTCATGTCCGACCTTTCGTTCCCGGACATGCTCTGGGGCGCTGTGCTCCGGAGCGCGTATCCGCATGCCTTGATCAAGAAGATAGACACTTCGAAGGCCGAGGCCATGGACGGCGTGGTTGCCGTGCTGACCCACAGGGACGTGCCGGGCCTCAACGGCTTCGGCATCGTTGTCCCTGATCAGCCCGTGCTGTGTGCCGACAAGGTGCGCTACATGGGCGATGCCGTCGCGCTGGTGGCGGCCACCACGAAGGAGGGGGCACGCGAGGCCCTGCAGGCGATAGACGTCGAATACGAGCCGCTCCCGGTGGTGGACGACCCCGAGGAGGCGATGCTCGAGTCATCGCCGAGGGTGCACGCCGACGGGAACATCCACCATCACATCAAGGTGGAGCGTGGCGACGTGGACGCGGCGTTTCGAGATGCTGCGGTCGTGGTGGAGAACACCTATTACACTCCCAGGCAAATGCATGCCTTCATGGAGACGGAAAGCGGCGTCGCGACGATAGACGAGGACGGTAACATCACCGTCTGGTGCGGAAGCCAGCATCCTTTCAGGGATCAGCTCCAGATTGCGCGCGCCCTCGGGATGAATCCCAGGAAGATCCAGGTCGTATCGACGCCCGCCGGCGGCGCCTTCGGCGGCAAGGACGAGATAACCGTGCAGATATACCTCGCGCTCCTTGCGCTCCGCACGGGCCGCCCCGTGAAGATCGTGCTCTCGCGGGAGGAATCGGTGGTCGCCGGGATGAAGCGCCATCCGATGAAGATCCGCATGAAGACTGCGGCTGCGGCCGACGGCACCCTCCTTGCCAACGAGGTGCGGGTGGTGGGCGACACGGGGGCATACGCGTCCCTCGGCGGTCCCGTCGTGAACCTTGCCATCGAGCACTCGTGCGGCGTGTACCGAATGCCCAACGTCAGGCTCGAGGGCTTCTGCGTGTACACCAACAATGGCCTCGCTGGGGCCTTCCGAGGGTTCGGCGCGAACCAGGTGGTATTCGCGCTCGAGACGCAGATAGACATGATCGCCGAGCGCCTCGGCATGGACAAGCTGGAGTTCCGCCGGAAGAACGCTCTTCGCCAGGGCGATGTGGCCGCCCTCGGGCACACGATGACGGCTTCTGTGGGCACCATAGCCACGCTGGACGCGGCGTCGAGGTGCGAGATATGGGCGCGGCGGGAGGAGCTGAAGGCGATGCCGTCGGCGCCTCACAAGAAGCGCGGCATTGGAATCGCGACAGAGCTTCACGGGTGCGGGCTCGGCGTGGGGCTGCCGGACTACGGGGCGGCCACCATCGAGCTCCTCCCCGGCGGTCGGTTTGCCGTGGGGGTGAGCTGTCCAGAGATCGGCCAGGGAAACACGACGGCATTCGCCCAGATGGCCGCGGACAGCCTGGGCTGCTCCGTTGGGGACATCGTGATGGTTTCGGGGGACTCCAGGCACACCCTGGATTCCGGCACGTCCACGGCGTCGCGGTCGGTGTATACCGGCGGGAACGCGATCAGGTCGGCGGCGGCGCGGATGCGGGAGATCCTCGCGGACGTAGCCGCGGAGGCGCTGGGCGCCGCGCGCGAGGAGATCGCTTTCGGTCGCGGGGGCGTGGAGGTGCGGTCCTGTCCGGCGGGCGCGGCGCGGCGGCTCTCCTATCGCGAGATCGCCCGCATCGGAGAGGGGAAGGGCAGGCATCTGAAAGCCGAGGGCGACTTCATCTGGCCGGTGGCCGACAGGGGACTCGAGGGGTATTTCGGCCTGCCGCACCTCATCTACTCGTACATCACGCAAGTCGCCCTCGTGGAGGTGGACACCCTCACAGGCGAGGTTGAGGTCCTCCGGGCTGTGTCCATCCCTGACCCGGGCAGGGCCATCAACCCAGCGGGAATCGAGGCGCAGTCGGAGGGCGGCGTGGTCATGGGGATGGGCTACGCCCTGATGGAGGACACCGTCATAGAGCATGGGATCACGAAGACGCCGAACTTCTCCACGTACATAATCCCCACGGCACTGGACGCGCCCGAGATAGAAACCATAATCGTGGAGGAGCCCGAGCCATCGGGGCCGTTCGGCGCCAAGGGCATCGGGGAGGCGGTGTGCGTTCCCATTACGCCCGCCATCACCAATGCCATCCACGATGCGACCGGCGTCTGGATAACGCACATCCCCGCCACGGCGGAGCGGGTGTACATGGCCCTCAAGGAGCACGCGTGAGATTCCGCATGGGGCGGTGGTCGTTTCTGTCTCCCGCACACAGGAGAATGCGAGGTGCGGGAAAGGAGGCCAAGACAGGTGGAGATCGAGAGATACGACACGGGGGAACATGACCCCCGGGAGGAATTCGGCGTAGTGCACCGCGCCGCGAAGAGGGTGGACGGCGTCGAGAAGGTGACGGGCAAGGCCAGGTTCGCGGCCGACCTCTACTTCGACGGGATGCTCCACGCGCGCGTGCTGCGGGCGAAGTTCCCCCATGCGAGGATTCTCCGGATCGACGCAAGCGAGGCCCAAAACGCCCCGGGGGTGGTCGCGGTCATCACCCACGAGGACGTCCCGGGCGCGAAGACCTTCGGGCCGGTGAGGCGGGACATGCCCGTGCTCGCTTTCGACAAGACGCGTTACCTGGGCGACGGTGTGGCAATGATTGTGGCGACTACGCTTGAGGCGGCCGAACAGGCTCTTGAGCTTGTGCGGGTGGATTACGAGGAGCTTCCGGCCGTGTTCTCACCCGAGGAGGCCATCGCCGAGGGAGCGCCGGTCCTGCACGAGGATGCGCCGGGCAACATCGTCAACCACCACAAGGTCCGAAAAGGCGACATGGAGGCGGGGTTTGCCGCGTCCGACGTGGTCATCGAGCGTGAGTACCGCACGCAGTTCATCGAGCACGCCTACATCGAGCCCGAGGCTGCGGTGGCAGTGCCGAATCCGGGCGAGGGGTCCGTCACGGTGTACGGGTCCATACAGAACCCGTTCACGGCGAGGCGCGTGGTGGCTGAGGTCCTCGGGGTCAGCCTGAATAAGGTGCGTATCGTCCAGTGTACGATGGGCGGGTCCTTCGGGGGCAAGGACGACGTGATGTCCTGCATGTGCGCGCGGGCGGCGCTCGCGGCCCTGAAGACAGGGCGGCCCGTGAAGATGGTGAACACGCGCGAGGAGTCCATCGTGGAGGGGTACAAGCGCCATCCGTACATGTTGAAGTACAGGGTCGGCGCCACGAAAGACGGAAAGCTCCAGGCCATGGAGATACGCATCCTTGCCGACGGCGGGGCTTACGCGTCCATGACCCCGTTCGTGACGTGGCGGTCGGTGGTGCAGGCGACCGGCCCATATGAGATCCCGAACGTGAACACCGACGTACACGGGGTATACACGAACAACACTTACACGGGCGCCATGAGGGGGTTTGGAAGCCCTCAGATCATCTTCGCCCACGAGTCGCTGATGGACGAGCTTGCCGCTGAACTTGGTATGGACCCCTTGGACCTTCGCCTGAAGAACGGCTTTCGGCCGGGGTCTGTCACCGCCACCGGGCAGACGCTGGATGACCACGCGGTGAGCCTCGTGGAGGTCATGCAGAAGGCGGCGGACGCCATCGGGTACCGCGAAAAGAGAAAGGCTTATAACGAGGCCGCGCGGCGGGCAGGGTCCAAGAAGGTGAGGGGCGTCGGGATCGCGGCGAGCTATCGCGGCGTGAGCCTGGGCGGAGAGGGCGTGGATGCTACTGGCGCCATCGTCTCGGTGCAGCAGGACGGCAGCGTTTATGTGTATGCAGGGCTTGCCGAGAACGGCCAGGGCCTGCGCACGATATTCAGCCAGATAGCCGCGGAGGAGCTCGGGTGCCATCTCGAGGATGTGGTGTTCATGGACACCGACACCTCGCTCATCCCCGACGGCGGCCCGACTGTGGCGTCGAGGAGTACCACCATGGGCGGGAACGCCGTGCGCGACGCAGCGCGCAAGGTCCGCGAGATGCTCCTTTCGGTGGCCGGGGAGATGCTGGGGACGTCTTGCGAGGCGCTCAGGGCCGCGGGCGGCAGGGTGTTCGTGGCAGGCCGGCCGGAGCGAAGCGTGAGCTTTGCCGATGTCGCGCGGGCGGCCTATAGCCGCGGCGAGCTCATGGCGGCTTTCGGATGGTATAAGGGCCCCAAGGTGTGGTGGGACGAGGAGAGCGGCCAGGGACGGGCCTATTTCACGTATGTGTATGGTTGCCAGGCCGCCGAAGTCGAGGTCGATACCGAAACGGGCAGGGTCAAGGTGCTGAAAGTGGCGGCCGCCCACGATGTGGGCCGGGCCATCAACCCCGCCACGGTGGAAGGGCAGATATACGGCGGCGTCGCCATGGGGATGGGATACGGCCTCCTGGAGGAGGTCGAGATGGCCAGGGGTGTCACGAGGACTCAGAACTTCGACGAGTACCTCATAGCTACGTCCATGGACGTGCCAGAGGTCATGCCGATCGTGGTGGAAAACCCCGATCCGTACGGCCCCTACGGGGCCAAGACCATCGGCGAGCCCACGTGCGAGCTCCTCGCGCCGGCCATCGCGAACGCTGTGTGCAATGCGACCGGCAGAAGGATCCGCGAGCTTCCGCTGGACCTCGAGAAAGTGCTGCTGGGGCGGTCCCTCAAGGCTGCGCGCGGCAGGAGAGGAAGTGAGCAGGCATGAGTCCTCGAAAACCCGGGTATGTGGTGCCAGAGACCTTGGCCGAGGCCAGCGAGTTCCTGCGGGAGCACGCCGAGGACGCGAGGATCATCGCCGGAGGTACGGACGTCCTGGTGCAACTCAGGCGCCGTGGGCGCGCCGGGGGCGAACATCCTCGTTGGCTCGTGGACATCTCCCGGATCCCGGGGCTTGCGGGCGTGTCCACCGACAGCGGCACCATCAGCATCGGGGCGATGACGACGCACGAGGAGATCGCCCGGAGCCCCATCATCAGGAAGGGCGGGCCGCTTCTTGCAGAGGCATGCGCGAGCGTGGGCTCGCCGCAGATCCGGGCGCGGGGCACCATCGGCGGGAACATCATGAATGCCTCGCCTGCTGCGGACACCATCGCGGCGCTCGCGGTTCTTTCGACAAGGGTGCGGCTGTCGGATCGCATGGGTACTCGCGACATCCTCATCACCGATGTCTTCGTCGGGCCGTACAAGACGTCCGCGCAGCCAGGGGAGGTGCTCATGGAGGTCTACTTCGATGCGCTCGCTCCGACGTGCGGGTCCGCCTTTGTGAAGCTGGGGAGGCGGGAGGCGCTCGCCATCGCGCGGTTGAGCTGTGCCGTGGTCATCGAGCGTGACGACGCCGGGCGCGTGACGCGGGCGGCGATAGCCCCAGGGGCGTGCCTGCCCATGCCGGCGCGGGTGGAGTCGGCAGAGGAGATGCTGGTGGGGAAGGTGCCTGACGAGGCGGCCGTCGATGCGGCCGCGCGCGAGGTCGCTGAGGAGATGGTGAGGAGGACGGGTGTGCGCTGGTCCACGGATTACAAGAGGCCTGCCGTGGAGGCTATCACCAGGCGCGCGATCTGGAGGGCTCTGGGGGTGAACGTGGAGTGAAAGAGATCGGGCCAGGGGCCATGACGACGATTTCATTCAAGGTGAACGGAGGGCTGGTCGAGGTTGAAGTTTCGGCTGATGACAGGCTCATAGACGTGCTCCGCGAGGGCCTCAGGCTCACCGGCACGAAGGAGGGGTGCGGCGTCGGCGAGTGCGGCGCATGCACCGTGCTTCTCGACGGAAAGCCCGTGAACTCCTGCCTCGTCCCGGCGCTCCAGGTGGAGGGCCGGGAGGTGGAGACCGTGGAGGGCCTCGCGAAGGACGGCCGGCTTCACCCGCTCCAGGAGGCGTTCATCGAGCATACGGCGGTCCAGTGCGGGTTCTGCACGCCGGGCATGCTAATGTCGGCCGCGGCTCTTCTCCGCGAGAACCCTGACCCCACAAGGGAAGACATCGCCCGCGCGATCTCGGGGAACCTCTGCAGGTGCACAGGGTATCACCAGATCATGGCAGCGATAGAGGATGCTGCGAGGAGGATCAGGGCCGCGGTGCCGGAGACGTCGGAGGCGGAAGGTGCAGCCGGGACGCCGGAGGCGCGTAGGGAGTAGAGTGCGGCGAAGGATTGGAAGGAGGTAGCATGTGATGCTCATTGTCGGGCGAGGCTGCGTCATCACCCTTGACCCGGAGGGGAGGGTCCTGGATGACGGCGCCGTCGCCATTGCAGACGGCGTCATCCGCGAGGTGGGGGCCACAGACGAGGTGAGGGGGCGCCATCCGGACGCCGAGTTCATCGATGCCGAGGGCCGCGTCATCATGCCCGGCATGATAAACACCCATATGCATCTCTACAGCACGTTCGCGCGGGGCATGGCGCTCAAGGACGCGCCTCCGCGGACGTTCATGCAGATCCTGGAGCGCCTGTGGTGGAGGCTGGACAAAGCTCTGGGATCCGAGGACGTTTACGTGAGCGCGCTCGTGCCGCTCATCGACTGCATCCGCTGCGGGACCACGACCCTCCTTGACCATCACGCAAGTCCCATGGCAGTGCCAGGTAGCCTCGACGAGATTGCGCGCGCGGTGGGCGAGGCCGGCATCAGGGCGTGCCTGGCGTACGAGGTGTCGGACAGGGACGGCGGGGAGGTGGCGGGCCAGGGCATTCGCGAGAACGTGAGGTTCATCGAGAGGTGCCGGCGCGAGGGGGGCGAGCACCTGGCCGCGTCGTTCGGGCTTCACGCGCAGGTCACCCTCTCCGACGCGACGCTCGCGAAGTGCCGCGAGGCTGCGGAGGGGCTCGACGTGGGGTTCCACGTCCACGTGGCCGAGGGGCCGGAGGATGTGGAGGACGCGCTGGCAAAGTCCGGCAAGCGCGTGGTGGAGCGCCTCGACGCCTTCGGGATCCTGGGGCCGAGGACCATCGCTGCTCACTGCGTCCACGTGAACGAGGCCGAGATGGACATCCTGCTCGAGCGCGACGTCAACGTGGTGCACAATCCCGAGTCCAACATGGGAAACGCCGTGGGCGTGGCGCCCGTCCTGCGGATGCTGGGGAAGGGTGTGAAGGTCGGCCTCGGAACCGACGGCTATACTTCCGACATGTTCGAGTCGGTGAAGGTCGCCAACATGCTCCACAAGCTTGCCGAGAGGAACCCCAGCGCGGCGTGGGCCGAGGTGCCCGTGATGATATTCGAGAACAACAGGGAGATCGCCCGCCGCATCTTCGGGCGCAAGCTGGGCGTGCTCGAGCCGGGGGCCGCGGGGGACGTCATAGTCGTGGACTACCGCCCGCCGACACCCCTCGGCCCGTCCAACTATTACAGCCATGTGCTGTTTGGTATGAGCGGGGGTCTCGTGGACACGACGGTGGTGGCGGGGCGCGTGCTCATGCGCGGGCGCAGGCTCACGGGGCTCGACGAGGAGAGGATCACCGCCCGCTCGCGCGAGCTTGCGAGGCGGGTCTGGGAGAGGTTCTAGGTATGGCGCCATAAGTTTGCGCCACTTTTCGTGACGGTGTTGGGGTTGCCGGTGCTTGCTAGGGCGGGGCGCCTGGAATCTGGCTAGCCTCAAGCGCCAGATTCGAACGCATCTCAGCGCACGCGCCGTCGCCGGAGTGCAACACCGGCAACCCTGGAGAGGACTTGCGCGCTGAAAAGTGGCGCGAATTCGTGGCGATCGGCTTAGTGCCGCAAGGAAAGGTGAGTGACTCATGAAGCGGAAACCCGTCTACGGTCCGACATTCGAGGAGATGCTGTATCCTGAACGCATAGATCCGGCGGTGAGGCAAAGGGCCATCGATGCGATGAAGGAGGACATCCTCGACCCCGTCAACTTGTACAACATCACGTGGAAAGGGACTGACAACAGAGTAAGGTACTTTCTCGTGCCGAGGGAGCTGACGGGCGTCGAGCCGAACATCGTTCTCCTGTACAGCAGGGATTTCCCTACCGGGAGCCACAAGGTCGGGGCGACCTACTCTGTGGCCATCGAAAAGCAGCTCCGTGGCGAGATCCGCCCGGGCGAGCACACGCTGGTCTGGCCCTCGACGGGTAACTACGGGATCGGTGGGGCCTGGGTCGGCCCGAGGATGGGGTACGACTCCCTGGTCATCCTTCCGGAGCAGATGAGCGCGGAGCGCTTCGAGAAGATAGCGTACTACGGGGCGCGGGTCATCGCGACCCCGGGATGCGAGAGCAACGTCAAAGAGATCTACGATAAGTGCAAGGAGCTGGTCAAGGCCGACCCTGAGCGGGTGCGCGTTCTAAACCAGTTCGAGGAGATGGGCAACTACCGATTCCATTACTACGTGACGGGCAACAGCGTGATCGAGGCCGTGCGGGAGCTGGGGGAGAAGGGCATCGGAAACGGGAGGACGGCCGCTTTTGTTTCGGCGATGGGTTCCGCGGGGACCATCGCGGCCGGGGACCGTCTCAAAGAGCTGTTCCATGAGACGCGCATCGTGGGCCTCGAGCCAATACAGTGCCCGACGCTCTCGTATAACGGATACGGCGGCCACGACATCCAGGGGATCGGCGACAAGCATGTCACGTGGATCCACAATGTGAACAACATGGACGCGATGATGTGCATCGATGACCTGGAGTGCAAGAAGGGCCTACAGCTCCTCACCGACCCCGTCGGCATGAAGTATCTCGCGGGCGAAGCGGGGATAGACGAGACCACGGTCGAGAAACTGTCCGGCATCATCGGGATCTCGGGCGTCTGCAACGTCCTGGGGGCGATCAAGACAGCCAGGTTCTACGAGCTCGGCCCGAACGACAACATCGTCACAATCGCCACGGATGCCATCGACCGGTACAGGTCGGTGATGAAAGCGCTGTCTCACACGTACGGCAAGATGGACCGCGCAAAGGCGGTGAGCCGCCACGAGGGGATATTCCTTTCGGCCAAGCTCGATTACATCGTCGAGGGGACGGTGGAGAACCGGAAGCGGTGGCACAACCTCAAGTACTACACCTGGGTTGAGCAACAGGGCAAGACCGTCGAGGAGCTCAACGCGCAGAAGAGCCAGGAGTACTGGATTAGGCAACGGGCGATGATCCCTGAGCTGGACGCCATGATCCGCGCCGCCCGCGGATAAATGCGCCGCAGGCTGCCCAGGGACGATGGCGGTGTGCCATGGCACTCATTTGGCGAACGGAACGGGGACGCGTCCTGCGTCCCCATCCTTCATTCACAGTCGAGGCTCTGTATGACGTCGCCTGCCGCAGCGACTCGCACGACTGCCTTCACTTCTTCCAGGGATCATCACCTGCCCCTTCGGGCTCATGGTCGTGGTGGTCTCCTGCGTGGGTTCCGCACTGGCCACCTCCTTGGTAATGCGTAATACCACCTGCTTCGATTGTGCAGCCTTCTTGCGGCCTGTGCAACGGCCCCAGGGCCGCCGTGTGAGGTCTGCGCGCTGGAGCGACGCGGATGGGGGCCTTCCCGCAGTGGGAATGGCCTGGGATACCCTTATCGCAAAGCCCACCGCCAGTTCCAGCTGGCACGGGCTGGATAGGAACCCATTTCGACTGAAGAACTCTTGTGTATGTCATCTCTACCCAGATCTCATCAACACCTATGGCGACCGTGGAAAGGTAATAGCGCTCGAGAGGAGGGCCTCCTGGCGTGGATTAGGGGTCGAGGTAGTCTCCGTGTTCCTCGGAGCAAGCCCGGATTTCGGTGCGTTCGATCTTGTCTTCTTCGGTGGGAGCCAGGACAAGGAGCAGCGGCCGGTATCCCGGGATCCTGTGAGCTCAAAGACGAACTCACTGCTGGATGCCGCCGAAAGCGGTGTTGTCATCCTTGCCGTGTGCGGCGGCTATCAACTGCTGGGTGAGTATTGCCAGACGCTGGCCGGCGAGGGACTGCCGGGTGCAGGGATCCTCGATATCAGAACAGATGCAGGGAATCAACGTTTTGCTGGGAATGTCGTGATAGAGTCACGATTGCCTTTGGGCTAGGTCGTCACTGTGGTGGGATTTGAGAATCACTCGGGAAGGACCTGCCTTGGCACCGGGGTAGCCCCACTCGGGAGGGTGGTTGTCGGATACGGCAATAACGGGAGCGATAGGTCAGAGGGCTGCGTCTGTAGAAATGTCATAGGCACTTACCTCCATGGTCCGCTTCTGCCCAAGAACCCGCATCTAGCCGACTATCTCATCCGGAAGGCTTTGGGCAGGAGCCTAGGAGAACCAGATCTGACCCCACTCGATGACGGGCTAGAGGTTGAGGCGCATCGCGCTGCAGTTGCAGGGGCCAGGAGAGCAGCACCTAGTCAAGTAGTTCGCAGGCGAGCTGCCGTCAGGATACTTAGTTCTTACCGCTCTTGCGCATGAACCCGTCATGGCGGAGCGACGTGCACCTGTCTGCAGATTGGCCAGCTGGGCCAGAGCCTCGGGAGTCGCGGTCATTTCCCCAGTTCCGTAGCAGCCACGTGAGGGCAGCGATGCCATCGCACGAAACAGAATACACAAATTCGACCCCTCCTAGCGACGGCCAAAGAAGGAGATTGAACCCGGACAGCGAATAACATACTTAGCAACCGAAGCGCTTCGGATGTGCACGCGCCGTGGGGTGCGCAAACATCAGCACGCCTGCATCGTGGCGATTCAGCGCGCCGGAAGCGCTTCGAAGCACAAGAGGAGACGCCGATGGATTCACCAACGCTCGACGACATAGCCAAGGAAAGTGGCTGCTCACGAACCACCGTTTCGAGGGCTCTAAACGGGTACAGCGACGTTAGCGAATCTACGCGCCGCAAGGTTCTAGCAGTTGCACATCGTCTAAATTACCGTCCCAATGCCCACGCGCGTGGCTTGGCCTCCAATCGGTCCCATAGTATTGCTGCTGTCATGAGGCAGAGTGCTTTCGCCGAGACGCCCATTTTCATCGAAGTGTTGGAAAGCGTTCGCCACACCCTGGGCGGTCTTGGCTATCATCTGCTCCACGCTGCACCAACCCCGGAGTTCGTGGGCATCGAAGATGCCCTCAGCATGTATCAGATGCACAAAATCGATGGGGTGATTCTTCTTGAGGTAGAGGTAAACGATTCCGTGCTTCCTCGCTTCCTGGATCTAGGTATTCCGGTCGTCTTGTTCGGGCAAGCAGAAGGGCGGCGTTCCGTCCCGTCTGTAGACGTAAATGGAGCGGCAGCGATGGCCCGAGTGACTCGTTATCTTCTTGACCTCGGTCACAGACGGATTGGCTATCTCAGTGGACCCCTGAAATACGTGTATGCACAGCATCGCTTTTCAGGATTCGAGCAGGTCATGACGGAAGCCGTGGGAGGGCCCATCGCGGAGTGGGTCGTCGAGGTAGAGGGGTCTCTTCAGAGCGGATACGACGGAGCGGCACGCGTGCTATCGATGCACCGACGTCCTACGGCAGTCATCTGCAACAGCGATTACGTTGCCCTTGGGGCCATGAAGGCCATCCGTGATTGGCGCCTGCGGGTTCCTGAGGACATCTCCGTCGTCGGATTCGACGATGTTCCAGTGGCTCGCTTCCTCAGTCCGCCGCTTACCACAGTTCGCCAGCCAACCGGTGAGCTGGGCCGACTCCTGGCGGAGCAAATGATAAGTGCTATTGAAAGGAGTACTAGCCCCGCTGGCAACATCGTTCTCGAATGCGACCTCGTCCTTAGGGACTCGTGCGCCCGCATTCAGCATGCTGAGGAATAGCGCTGTTGTGCCGGCGGTGGTATCCTCAACACGGCTGGGTGCAAGCGCTGTAAGGAAGTCCGGGCTGTAGGGGGTGGTGCTTGAGAGAGTCCAAGAGGTCAAGGCGATGCCACCAGTGTCCAAATTCGCGAACGGGAGGGACGTATCGTGTCTCGTAACATCTGCGCTGGCCGTTTACGTGCGTTCGTTATCCTAGTGGTGATGGTTATGATGATCGGCGCGGTACCGCAGACCCTGGCTACATCCAGGATTCCCCTAACCCTTACCTTCTGGGGCGAGGGCAAGGACCTACCCGTGTACGAGAATCTCGTGGCGCCTTTCGTGAAAGCCCACCCGGACATCGATCTGAAGGTCGTGAACATCCCGTCGTTAGGCGGGACCCAAAGCTATGTTACAAAGGTCTTGACCATGATCGCGGGTGGGACCCCTCCCGACGTCCTCCAAATCGACGCGCCAGACTTTGTCGCCATGGCCGGGAGGAATGCTTTCTATAACCTAGACACCTTCCTGACAAAGGAACCAGAAGTGAAAGCGGACATCTACCCGCAGTTACTCAGCGCTTTTCAAGCGGATGGCCATCAGTATGCTCTTCCGAAGGACTTTACCACGGTCGTTGTCTACTACAACGAGGACATGTTCCGAGACGCTGGTTTGAAGATGCCCAACGAGTATGCACGGGAAGGGCAGTGGACATGGGACACTCTGCTGAAGGTCGCAAAAGCTCTTACCAAAGACGTCGATGGCGACGGTAAAGTAGACCAGTTCGGCGTGGCTCCGGAAACCTGGGGCGGCTTTTGGAACTTCTGGGTCTGGCAAGCCGGCGGAAGGGAGTTCAATGATGCGATCACGGAGTCGACCATCAACTCCCCACAGGCCAGAGAAGGGCTTCAGTTTCTGTCCGACCTGTGGAACAAGTACCATGTCGCTCCGACGCCGGCACAGAAGACCTCCATGCAGGCCTATCAGATGTTCCAGAACGGGAAAGTCGGCATGGTGATGTACGGACGGTGGATGGTGGCAACATATCGCCAGGTCAAGAGCTTCCGCTGGGACATTGCTCCGCTACCTGCCGGTAAGGAGAAAGCGACCCCCATCTTCAGTAGCGGCTGGGCTATCGCTCGTAATGCGAAACACCCCGACAAGGCTTGGGAACTCCTGCGATACTTGTGTGGAGCCGAGGGTCAAAGGGCGATAGCTGAGTTGGGCGTCGGTGTTCCGGTGTCGAAGACTATTGCTGAGTCGGACATGTTCATCCAGCCTGGCATGCCCCCGAAGCATGCATCGGTTTTCATGGAGAGCCTCGAATTCGGTCGGTTCCTCCCATTCTTCGAGCAGTACGGGAAAGCCGACAGCATAACGAACAAGGAGCTTGACAGGCTTTGGATAGGCCAGAGCAGCGCGGAAGAAGTGACAAATGCGATTAAGAACCAGGTAGACGCTATATTGAAGCGGTAAGGTTCGGCAGTACCCAACTAGTAGGCGGCCTACATCGCCTATCTCCCGTGGCATGCGATGTGGGCTGCCTACCAAGCAAGGCGAAGCCGCAGGAAAGGCGGGAAGCTGTCATGTACGGCATTGTATCGCCCAGGGACTGGCAATTGGAGCCTGCGACCAGACAAATGAGCTCAGTCATCGAAGCATGGACTGGAATCACATATGACGAGTTGGAGCGACGTTGGCGTGGCGCGACAGACTGGTTGTTGAGGCAGTTCAATGAGGAAACCGGAGCGTTCCACGGCTTCTACCGCGCAATTGAGAGAACCTTTGAACCACCGCAGACGGTGAACCTTATCGCGCCCATGCAGCTCCTGGCAGCTCACGACAGGTATGGTGACGTTCACCTTCTGGAGACGGCCCGCCGAAGTGCTGAGTGGTTTTATTACCACTTTGTCGTTAGCCACCCAATGAGCGTTGTTCAAGGTGGTGTGCGTGACACCTCTGCCCCTGAGTTGTGGATCAAGTACACGGCGGAGTTTTGCATGCTGAATCAGGCTCTCTACACTCGGACCGGGGACGGGGTATATCTGTATCGCGCCCGGCAAGCGGCTGGCTTCCTCGTTCAGTCGCAAAGGCACGGCTTCTCGCCCAAGTTCAACACCAAGGATGAGGAATGGGAGCAGAAAGGTTGGATGGCTTTCGGCCGAGTGGTTGAGGCCTTTCTTGGCCTTTATGAACTCACTAACGACGCGGTGTGGCGAGAGCGGGCGATCGCCTGGGGTGAGCATGCGCTGACATTGCAGGCTAAGGACGGCTGCTTCTACCTAATCGATATGGAATACTACAATACGGACTTGGCAGCCGATCCTCTCAGGGCACTGGTCTTCTTGTTCGAGGAAACCGGTGATGCCCGGTACCTGCAAGCTGCGCGGCATTTCGGCGACTGGCATCTGGCGCACCAACGGCCGGACGGTGCTTGGCCACTTACCTACGACTCCGATGGAAACGTCGTGTGTGAGATTGTTGGCCCGGGCGATATCCCGAACATAGGGATTGCGCTCTTGCGTCTGTATAGGGCAACCAAGGAGACTAGGTACATACGAGCAGCCATCAATACAATGCGCTACTCGATTTCCGTCCAGGTGGACCCGGGCACTCACTCCCCTTATGCTGACGACCCCAACGTGGCATGGGGCTTCTGGTCGTGGCAGCCCCACTATGATTACACCCTTTCGGGCGATCAATCCACGCTGCACGTGCGGGGAATGATGTTTCTCACCGACTACTTGTCCAGTCTGGGCAAGCCACCGGCGGATGCAGTGGCCATTGAACCATAGCTCGGTGCAGGGCTAGACGACATAAGGAAAGGAGAAACGACTGCGTGGCCAGGCGCGTATCAGCCCTCCAGCGTGCGCAGACAAGAAGAGCGTACCTCTTCCTGTTACCGAATATCGCTGGCTTCTTTGTATTCATACTGGGGCCGGCAGTGGCGTCACTCTTGCTGGCCTTCACAAACTGGGACTTGTTGACTCCCATTCAGTTCGTTGGCCTCGCAAACTTCAAGGAGATGGCGGGCGACCGCGACTTCCGGCAAGCCCTGTGGAACACCGTATACTATACGGCCGCAAGTGTGCCCTTGAGCATCGCGTTTTCGCTTATGCTTGCCCTGGTGCTTAACAAGGTGGTCCGGGGGATCTCCTTTCTGCGCGCAGCGTATTTCATACCAGTCATCTCGTCTACGGTAGCCGTTGCTATTGTCTGGATGTGGATCTACGAGCCAGAGGGTGGGATTCTCAACCGCCTCCTAAGTCTGATCGGAATTGAAGGGCCCCAATGGCTGACAGACCCATCCTGGGCAATGCCTGCGGTCATTCTGATGAGCGTGTGGAAGAACCTCGGGTACAACATGGTCATTTTCCTTGCTGGTCTGCAAGGCATACCGTCCCACCTATACGAGGCGGCCCGAATTGACGGCGCCAACCAGTGGAGTCAGTTTTGGTACATTACTGTTCCTCTACTCTCCAACACCACCTTTTTCGTGGTCATCATGTCGGTCATAAGCTCCTTCCAGGTGTTTGATCAGGCATACGTGATGACCAAAGGGGGACCGGCCGGAGCGACAATGACCGTCGTGTACTACCTATACCAGAATGGCTTCCAGTTCTTCCGGATGGGCTATGCAGCCGCCATCGCCTGGTTCTTGTTCGTTATCGTTTTCGCCATATCTGTCATAGAGTGGCGTGCTGGAGGCCGGTACGTTCATTACTAACCGGTTGGGCTCGTTGGTGACACCTTTCCAATCGGTCACGTTCAGTGGTGGTTGAGGAGGACTTGGCTATGGACACCCCAAACAGGGCGGAACGCATAGTAGCCCACAGACCGCGGAGGCCGAGACGGGGCAAAGTGCCGTTCAATGGCGTGGCTCTCACCCGCGTCCTTTACTACGTGGTTCTGTTTGGCGGAGCTACCGTAATGATGGTACCGTTTCTCTGGATGATATCGGTTTCCCTCAAGGAACCGGGACAGGTCTTTGTTTATCCGCCACAGTGGATCCCCGACCCCATCGTGTGGGCCAACTACGGGACCGTGTGGACGACGGTGCCGTTCGCCATGTTCCTTCTGAACACCACGAAGATAGCAATCCTGGTCACCTTGGGCCAGTTCCTTACCTGCTCCCTGGGTGCCTACGCATTTGCAAGGCTTGAATTTCCTGGGCGTGATCACTTGTTTCTTGCTTACCTCGGCACCATGATGATCCCGTACCACGTAACCCTTGTTCCGGTGTTCATTCTTATGCGATATTTGGGTTGGGTCGACTCTCACTTGTCTTTGATTGTCCCAGCTTGTTTCAGTGCCTTCGGCACATTCCTGCTTCGCCAGTTTTTCTTGACGATCCCGAGGGAATTGGAAGACGCTGCCCGTATCGACGGATGCTCCGAGTTCGGTATCTACAGCCGGATTGTCCTTCCTCTGGCGAAACCGGCTCTTGCCACTCTCGGAGTCTTCACGCTCCTGTGGAGCTGGAACGACTTCATCGGCCCCCTCGTTTTCATCAACTCTACGGAGAAAAAGACATTGACGCTTGGCCTTGCGTCTTTCCAGGGAATGTACACTACTGATTGGACTCTTCTAATGGCTGCGTCGGTCATGGCTCTCTTGCCGCTCATAATCATCTTCATCTTCGCCCAACGATATTTCGTTGAGGGTATCACCCTCTCAGGCATTAAGGGATGAGTCGCATTCGGACCAATGCAATGCTTATAGCACTAGACTAAGTTGACAAGGGGGACCCTTCTTGAGCGAAGCGCGAGTCATCAAGGAACAGGGGATTTTCCTCGTGACCGACGATGCCGGGGATGTTCGGGACGATGTTCCGAACGCGTTTACTGGCCTTTTCTTCTGCGACACACGGTTCCTCAGCAAGTGGGAGTTTACGCTAAACGGCGTGCGCCCCCTTCTACTCTCGTCGGATACCGACAGACCCTACCTGCATGACATCTGGCTAACCAATCCCGAGTTTGCGGTGGGGAAACATAGCGTACCACGAGAACGATTGTGTATTCATAGGCAGGTCGTGGTGGATGGTGGCGTGCTTGAACGGGTAGTCATCACCAACTACCACCGCAGTGCCGTTCAGCTTAGGTTGGTCTGGAGATTCGCAGGTGATTTCCGCGACGTCTTTGAGTTGCGTGAGGTCCCCGGGCCACGCGGCACCGAGTTGGAGACTGTAAAGGGCCAAGACTCCTTGACGTTACGATATATGGGCATCGATAACATTGAACGGCAGCTACTCATAAACGGCAGGCCTACCCCAACAGTGTTACATGAGGGCTGCCTCGTCTACGAGATTTGCCTGCCACCCGCCGCTACTGAGACGGTTGAAGTCTCCGCTACCCCAGCTGTGATCTCGCCAGCGGTTGCCCGTACCCCCGCTGCCAGGTGCCCACAGATGTCTCTGGTCCAGGCGCGTCCGATACGGACACCTGCTCGCGACGTGAGAACCAAGTTGTTTAGCGTCTCTGAAGGACACCTCGCCGAAGACTACTCAGCATGGGAGGATGCGTGTACCACCATTACAACAGATAACCACGCGATAAACAGCGTGTTAGGAAGGAGCCTCGCTGATCTTCGACTTCTTGCGGTGCACACCGAATATGGACCATACCTCGTGGCAGGCCTGCCGAAATTCGGTACACTCTTTGGCAGAGACAGCATCCTTGCAGCCGTCCAGACCCTAATGCTAAACAACGATCTCGCTAAGGGAACCCTGCGCTGCCTCGCCCTCTTGCAGGGCCGAGAGGTCAATCCGTGGCGGGACGAGCAACCGGGTAAGATCCTGCATGAAGTTCGTCACGGCGAACTCGCTCACTTGGGTCTGATTCCCTTCGGACGGTACTATGGCAGTATTGATTCGACTCCCCTCTTCGTTATCCTCCTAGCAGAAACCTATAAGTGGACCGGTGACACGCTTCTTCTCCAAGATCTCGCGCAATCCCTAGACCGCGCAGTTGCATGGTTGGACGAGTATGGAGACCCTGACAGTGACGGGTATTTGGAGTACTCGCGGATGGCGGCGGACGGAACATTGCAACAAGGTCTCACAAACCAGGGGTGGAAAGACTCTAACGAGTCTCTCGTCTTTCCCGACGGAAGTCTGGCACGGGGGCCCGCCGCGCTCGTTGAGGTGCAGGCATATGCCTACGCCGCCAAGCTGGGTGCCGCTGATCTCTATGAGACTCTGGGTAATCGGGAAAAGGCGACCTTCATGCGCACGAAAGCCGCAGTTCTCCGAGAGCGCTTCAACCGTGATTTCTGGGTGGACAAATCAGGATTCTTTGCCCTCGCATTGGATGGAAACAAGCAACAGGTTGACACGCTAACATCTAACCCAGGTCACGGTCTTTGGGCAGGCATAATCGATGAGGACCGCGTCAGCACCTTTGCCGAGAGACTACTGTCCAGTGAGATTCTCTCATCGTGGGGTCTACGGACTCTAGCTGCCGGTCAGGCCGCCTATAACCCGGTGAGTTACCACAACGGGGCAATATGGCCTCACGACAACTCGATCATCGCCTCGGGGCTCAAACGCTACGGATTGGATACAGCTGCTACGAGCGTGGCGGTACGTATTCTGAGAGCCGCAACCTGTTTTCCTGGTTGTCGGCTGCCAGAGCTGTATTGTGGTCATGACTCACGTCGGCCGGTCGCGTATCCCGATGCGTGCAGCCCACAGGCCTGGGCCGCAGGCGCCGTCTTCATGGCCTTCCAAACGATACTCGGCTTGTTCGCCGCCAACGCGGGCAGGACACTGTACATCCGACCTTGTCTGCCACCCGAGATCAACGTCGTCGAAGTAAAGCACCTGAGTATCGGCGGGGGCAGGCTAGATTTGGTCATCAAGAGGCAAGGCACAAAATACAATGTCACAGTAGGGCGCAATGATGCCGGGATTGAGCTGATCGCAGACGGTGATTGCGAATTGACCGGGATCCCTCGATGTGACGTAGGAATCGGTTAGGACCCAGAACCAACGATGTACACCGAACCGATGATGTACGTCATACCAATTATGCACATCAATGGATCGCTCTCAATGATGACACGGGGAACAGGTCAGCAAGAACCCGTCATGTGCGTCACTGTTTGTCGGCGCCGGTCGGAAGGATTGTCGCACGCTGCGCCGAATATCCATAACAAAAGAACCATGAGGTGCTGAAGGCCCACTCTCATATAGACCTGATAATCCTGGGTTCAGGCGTTTCTACCAGGAGGCCGCAACCAACCTGGCTATGGGAGGGCGCTCGGGGTATTCCATGTTTCAACGCCCGGCGCTCGATAGCAGCCAGAATACGGCTTCCTGGTCTTGTTATATCCGGGCGGTCCGGGCGAGGATCGGGAAAACGCCGGGTTAGTGATATAGCCTGGCGAGATATCATGGGTGAGTGGAGGTGATGGGTGTGCCGGAGATTGTGGTGGATGGCAGGCCGTGCGAGGTGCCCGAGGGAGCGACCATCCTGGAGGCCGCGAGGCGCGCTGGGGTGCGGGTGCCGACCCTGTGCCACCATCCGTGGCTCGAGCACGGCGCTGCGTGCGGGGTGTGCGTGGTTGAGGTGGAGGGCAGGGGGGATCTTGTGACCGCGTGCGACCACGTCGTGGAGCCGGGCATGATCGTTCGGACCGCCACCGACAGGGTGACGGCGAGGCGTCGCGAGGTCGTGTCGTTCCTCTTCGCCCAGCACCCGGGAGAGTGCCTCGTGTGCGAGCGGAGAGCGTACTGTGAGCTGAAGAGGCTCGGTGACGAGCTTGGGGTGCGCTCGCGCAGGCTCCCGGCAAGACGGCGAAAGGACGCCGTGGACAGGACGGGCCTCGCGATAGTCCGCGACCCGAACAAGTGCGTCATGTGCGGACGGTGCGTTGCAGCGTGCAGGAGGATGCACGACATGGCACCGTACGAGGCCTTGAGCGTTGAAGCCGAGGAGGCAAGAGGCGTCGTCGAGCGGGGCGGCGCGCAGGCGACCATTGGCGGCGAGTGGGTCCGGTGCCGCTCCCTTGCCTTCGAGGACAGGGTCGCGGAGACACAGTGCGTTGAGTGCGGCCAGTGCGTGGCGGCGTGCCCCACGGGGGCGCTCTCGGAGAAGTCGCAGCTTGTCAGGGTGAGGCGCTCGCTTGCGGACCGCAGGCTCGTCACGGTGGCGCAGACGGCGCCCGCGCTCAGGGCCACCTTCGCCGAGGCATGGGGCATGCCCTCGGGGACGGTGTCCATGGGCCGTATGGTGGCCGCCCTGCGAAAACTGGGATTCGACAGGGTGTTCGACACGGCGTTCGGGGCGGACCTCACGGCTGTGGAGGAGGCGCACGAGCTGAAGGAGCGCCTGGAGATGGGCGGGAGGCTGCCCATGTTCACGTCGTGCTGCCCGGCGTGGGTGAGGTTCGTGGAGAACGAGTACCCCGGCCTCACTGCGCACCTTTCCACATGCAAGTCGCCTCACATGATGGCAGGGGCCGTTGCCAGAGCAGTCCTCCATGAGATGGAGGGAGTGGCCCCGGAGGACGTGTATATCGTGTCCATGATGCCGTGCACGGCGAAGAAGTTCGAGGCCATGAGGGAGGGGCAGTCGCGTCAGTGCGCGGCGGGGGCCCCTGAGAGCGGAGACGCTGGAGACGCTAGCGGACGAAGAGCGCTGCGCGACGTTGACGCCGTGCTCACCACGCGCGAGCTCATCCGGCTCGTCCAGTCGGTGGAAATGGATTACGAATCGCTCGAGGATAGCGAGTTTGACGCGCCTCTCGGGGATGCGAGCGGGGCAGGGACCATATTCGGGACCACAGGCGGGGTCATGGATGCGGCGCTGCGCGTGCTTGCGGACGAACTCGGTGTTAAGCTCGAGGCGCAGGCGGTCGAGGGACCCCGGGACGCCGATACGGACTCAGAGGCGCTACAGGGCGGTGACGGATGTGCGGAGCGCGCCGCGGGCACGGTGCGCGTTGTGGGCACTGCGTCCGCTGCGAGCGCGGCGCCTGGCCCCGGCGTGGCCGAGGCCACGGTGACCCTCGGTGCCTGGACCCTGCGTGTGGCGGTGGTCCAGGGGCTTGCGGCAGCAAGGCGTATACTCGAGGAGGTCGCAGCGGGCAGGCGGCCTTACGACTTCGTGGAAGTCATGGCCTGCCCCGGCGGGTGCGTCGGTGGGGGCGGGCAGCCCATCGCAATGGATCAGGACGCTCTCCAGGGCGAGCCTGCCCGGTCGCGGGGCGCGGCGCTCCGCGCTATCGACGAGACCCTCCGGGAGAGGCATCCCCGCCGAAACCCGGCTGTAGCGGAGCTATACAGGCGCTTCCTCGGCGAGCCTGGCGGGGCGCGGGCAAGAGAGCTCCTGCACGACCCCGCGCGCCTTGCGGCTCAGGCTCAAGCTCAGATGCAGGCGCAGGCGCAGGCGGGCTCGGGACCGGGCGCAGGCCCGGGGTCGGGTTCGGAGGCGGGGGAAGCGAAAACCGCGGGAACAGCCGGCGCGGCAGGCAAGGCAGAGGGGGGTGCATGCCGATATGGGGGCCAGCGCCAGTGTGGACGTGCTAACGCAGGGGAATGACAGGGACATCCGGACGCTTAACCCCGAGAAGTGCAGCGGATGCCGGAACTGTGAGCTTGCCTGTTCCATCGCCCACTTCGGGGCGTTCAATCCGAGAAGGGCGCGAATACAGGTGCTCCGGCAGGGGTGCCGCGAGGAGATCCACGTGTGCAACCACTGCGAGGATCATCCGTGCATTGCGGCGTGCAAGAGGGGGGCGCTTGCCTGGGACGACGGCGAGGTCTTCGTGGACGAAGCCGCCTGCAACCTCTGTGGCGACTGCATCGCGGCGTGCCCATCCGGAGGAATCCGCGTATTCGATGACACGCTTCTCATCTGCGATCTGTGCCACGGCGACCCCATGTGCGTGAAGTTCTGCACCACCGGGGCCCTGGCCCTGAAGGCGAGGTGATGACGGGTGTCATACATGGATAGGCTGCTCTGGGTGGACCTTGGCCGCGGCGGCACGCGCAAGACCAGGATACCGGAGGAGTGGAAGTCCCTCTACCTCGGGGGCCGCGGGTTCACGTCGAAGGTCCTCTACGACCTGGTGGACGTCGACACCAACCCCCTTTCACCCGAGAACGTCCTGACCATCGCCGCAGGCCCGCTCGACGGAACCCTCTCCCCCTCGTCGGGAAGGTTCACGGTCGGATGCCGGTCGCCGCTAACCGGGCTTCTCGGGGACGCCAACTCCGGCGGGCATTTCGGCCCTGAGTTGCGGTTTGCAGGCTACGACGCCGTGATCGTCCAGGGCAGGGCGAAGGGGCCGGTCTACCTCTTCATCGACGACGATCACGTGGAACTCCGCGACGCGTCGCACCTCTGGGGACACGGCGTGTTCGATACCATCAGGCTCCTTGAAGAGGCACATGGGAAAGACGTCAAGGTCATCGCAATAGGCCAGGCCGGCGAACACCTGGTGCCGTACGCGAACATCATGGCCGCCGGCCATAGCGCCGCCGGGCGCACCGGCGTGGGCGCGGTGATGGGGTCCAAGAACCTCAAGGCCATCGCCGTGCGCGGCACGGGGGACATCCCTGTGGCCGACGACGAGAGGTTCCTTGCGAAGGTCCGCGAATGCCACAGGAAGCTCATGGCAGACCCCACCTACCAGGACTTCTCCGAGTACGGCACGCTCATCCTCGTGGACATCGCCCAGGCGAGCGGCGGGCTTTCCACGAGGAACGGGCAGCTCGGCCTGTTCGAGCACTACGAAAAGATCTCGAGCCACATCTACCAGGACACCTACAAGCTCGCCTCGAAGGCGTGCTTCTCGTGCATCCTGCACTGCAAGAACTACGCCCGCGTGACTTCCGCGCCGTATGAGTGCGAGAACATGGGCCCCGAGTACGAAACCATGGTCACGCTGGGAAGCAGGGTGGGCGTGGGGTCGCTGGCGGCTATCCTCAAGGCCAACCAGCTCGCCAATGATTACGGGCTTGACACGATATCCGCCGGCACGAGCATCGCGTTCCTCATGGAGTGCTCACAACGCGGCCTCATCGACGAGAAGTACGAGTGGGGGGACGCAAGTCTCGTCATTGATTGCCTCCACAAGATCGCCCACCGCGAGGGCATCGGTGCGTTCCTCGCGAAGGGCGTCAGGGCGATGTCTCGCGAGATCGCCGGGAGCGAGGGGTTTGCCCTTCACGTGAAGGGGCTCGAGCTTCCGGCCTTCGATGTGCGCACGGGCAAGGGCTTCGCCCTGGGCGAGGCCGTGGCGAGCCGGGGCGGCGACCACCTCCGGGCTCTCCCCAACTTCGAGCTTCTCAGCAAAACGAGGGAGGAGGGGATCCGCTGGTTCGGGACCCCTGATTGCGTGAACCCATACACCGAGAGCGGCAAGGTCGGCATGGTCATATGGCACGAGAACTACGGCGGGGTGTGCGACTCGGCGGAGATATGCAAGTACTGCACGTTTGCGACCTACGCCGTCATGCCCCAGGACGTCGCCGACCTCCTAGCCTTCGCGGTCGGGCGGCAGTACTCTGAGGCTGACCTCCTCGCCGTAGGCGAGAGAATCGTCAACATAGAAAGGATGTTCAACCTGCGGTGCGGCATGACGCCGCGCGATGACACCCTTCCCAGGCGCTTCCTGCAGGAGGGCCTCCCCGAAGGGCCTGCGAAGGGCGTGACGGTGGACCTTGCGAAGATGCTCCCGGGGTACTATTCCGGGCGCGGCTGGACAAAGGACGGCGTGCCCACTCGCGAGAAGCTGGAGGAGCTCGGAATAGAAGCGAAAGGAGTGGCGTAGGTGGCGAAGATCCTCATTCGCGGGGGAACCGTCGTGACCATGAACCCTGAGCGCGAGGTGCTCAAGGGAGCCGATGTCCTCATCGAGGGGCGCAGGATAGCCCAGGTGATCTCGCCTGGGTCTGCATTGTCGGCGGGGGGACCCGAGGTCCACGAGCTTCCCGTCGGCGTCCACAGGCATGACGTGGACATGGTCATAGATGCCGCCGGCAAGGTCGTGCTGCCGGGGTTCGTCCAGGCGCACGTGCACGTCTGTCAAACGCTTTTCCGGGGGCAGGCCGACGACCTCGAGCTCCTCGACTGGCTGAAGCTCCGTATATGGCCGCTGGAAGGCGCCCACGACGGGGAGAGTGTTTACTGGTCTGCCATGCTCGGGGTAGCTGAGCTTATCCGGGGTGGGACCACGTCCATCATCGACATGGAGACGGTCCACCACACCGAGAGCGCATTCTGGGCAATCGACTCGTCAGGCATCCGCGCCGCGTCCGGGAAGGTCATGATGGACTACGGATCCGACGTGCCGGCGACGCTCATGGAATCCACCGAGGACTCGCTCCGCGAAAGCGAAGCCCTCCTCGAGCGATGGCACATGCACGATGACGGCAGGATCCGCTACGCCTTCGCGCCCAGATTCGTGGTGTCGTGCTCCGACAGGCTTCTCGTGCGGGTCCGCGACATGGCGAGGGCAGCGGGGGTGCTCGTCCACACCCACGCCTCTGAGAATCGGGGCGAGATAGAGCTCGTGCAGCGGGACCGGGGCATGAGAAACGTCGTGTGCCTGCGGGAACTCGGCCTCGTCGGGCCGAACCTCGTCCTCGCCCATTGCATATGGCTGGACGACGAGGAGATGGCCATCCTGCGCGACTCCGGCACGAAGGTCGTTCACTGCCCGTCGTCCAATCTAAAGCTGGCGTCGGGAATCGCCAGGGTTCCCGAGATGCTGGAGATGGGCGTGTCAGTATCCCTGGGTGCCGACGGCGCGCCCTGCAACAACAACCTCGACATGTTCTGCGAGATGCGCCACGCTGCGCTTATCCAGAAGGTACGCCTGGGGCCGACGGCGCTCCCCGCGCCGACTGTGCTGGAAATGGCGACGCTGGGCGGGGCGCGGGCGATGGGCCTGGAAGACGAGATCGGCAGCATCGAGCCGGGCAAGCGGGCGGACATCGTGATCCTTAACCTTGACGCACCCCACGCAGTCCCTGCGGAGCATGTGGACGTGGTGTCGCGGGTGGTATACGAGGCGAACGCATCCGACGTGGAGACGACCATCGTAGACGGGCGCGTCCTGATGTATAGAAGGAAACTCCTCGCCTTCGACGAAAATGAAGTGATACGCGAGGCGACGCGGGCGCTCCGGCGGGTGCTGGAGAGATCGGGCTGTCTTCAGGCCGCAACGCGAGGTGGCGCACTGAGCGAAAAGTGGTGAGCGGAGCAGTGTGGCAGGATGTGACGCTGCCGTGAAAGCCGGTGATCTTGGGTATGCTGACTGATGAAGAGAGAATGCGGTATTCCAGGCAGCTTGTGATTCCGGAGATAGGGGAAGCCGGGCAGGAAAAGCTGCGGGCGGCGAAGGTGCTGGTGGTGGGCGCCGGGGGCCTCGGGTCCCCGGCGGCCATGTATCTTGCCGCGGCCGGAGTAGGCACCCTTGGGTTGGTGGATTCCGATGTCGTGGACCTCTCCAACCTCCAGAGGCAGATCCTGCATGGTGTCAACCACCTGGGCCTCGCGAAGGTGGAATCAGCGAAGCGGGCGCTTGCTCGTCTGAACCCCGGTGTTCACGTGGTGCCGACTCGCGTGGCGGTCACGCCCGAGAACGTGTCGGGGCTCATCGAGCCGTATGACGTGGTCGTGGATGCCGTTGACAACCTTGAGACCAGGTATGTCGTGAACGACGCGTGCGTGAAGGCGGGCAAGCCCCTGGTTGAGGCGGGGGTGCTCAGGTTCGACGGCATGGTGCTCACGGTGGTGCCCGGCAAAGGGCCGTGTTACCGGTGCATATTCCCCGTCCTTCCGCCGCCCGGGGCGGTGCCGTCGTGCAGGGAGGCCGGGATCATCGGCGCGGTGCCGGGCGTGGTAGGCAGCATCGAGGCCCTCGAGGCCATTAAAGTAATCCTTGGGCTGGGGCAGCCTCTGGTCGGGCGGCTGCTCCTGTTCGACGGCCTTGCGATGACGTGGCGCGAGGTAAGCGCCGCGCGTGACCCCAACTGCCTCGCGTGCGGCGGTGGCCGGGGCTAGACCGGGCTGGCCGGCGGCCAGCCGTGGGCGGGGCTGGGGCGATGAGGTTTCCCCGGAGTGCGATCATAGGGTGACGATATGGGTAACGAGCTGGAGATGAAGGCTTCGGTTCAACCAGGGGCCGTCGAGCGGCTCTTTGTGTCGCCGTGGGTTGCGATAGGGCTTGGGGTCGTCGCGGTGTCGTCGGCGTCCATCTTCGTACGCCTGTCATCGGCACCTCCCCTTGCCATCGCGACATGGAGGATGGGCCTTGCCACGCTCATGCTGGCGCCGTTTTCACTGGTCGCCGGAAGGCGCGAGATGCTGTCGATGGGCGGTCGGGACTTCGCCCTTTCGCTCCTTGCGGGCGGTTTCCTCGCGGTGCACTTCGGGGCGTGGATGACTTCTCTTCAGCATACGTCAGTTGCAAGCTCGGTTGTGCTGGTGACGATGCACCCTCTCTTTGTGATGCTTGCAAGCCGCCTCTTCTTCGGCGAGTCGGCCGCGGGCGGAGCGGTGGCGGGGGCGGTGATCGCCGTGGCCGGGTCCGCCGTCATCGGGCTGGGCGATTCGGCAGCCGGCGGATCGGCGTTTTTCGGCGACCTGCTCGCCCTCCTGTCGGCGCTGATGTTCGCGGGTTACGTCATCGTGGGCCGGGGCGTGAGGCAGAGGCTTTCGGTTGCGCCGTACGCGTTTGTCGTTTATGGGATGTGCTCGCTCGTCCTCGTCCTCACGTGCATGGCGGGCGGCGTGCGCGTCTATCCCTACTCGACGCGTGACTATATGCTGTTCCTGGCCCTTGCGGCGGTTCCCACCATCCTTGGCCACACCGTGTTCAACTGGGCCCTCCGGTACGTGAGCGCGTCCGTCATATCCGTAAGCGTTCTCGGAGAGCCCGTGGGCGCGACCCTGCTCGCGGTGGCGTTGCTCGAAGAGACGCCCCCGGCGACCGCGATCTCCGGAGGTGTTCTCGTGATCCTTGGGATAGCCATCTTCACCCTGTTCTCGACGGGAAAGCCAGGGACCCCGCGGCGGGCCGCAGCAACCCCCGATGGAGTGAAAGCAGCCTCGGAGCCCGCATTCAGCCCGCCAGCCTGTAAAGACTCTCGCAGATAGCGTCGCCTACCTCGGCGGTGCCGGCGGCGCCTCCCAGATCGACCGGCTTCGGACCGTCCTCCAGGAGTGTGCGCTCGACGGCGGAGATGACGAGGGCGCCCATGTCCTCGTACCCGAGGAAATCCAGCATCATCGTGGCCGCCCATATCGTCGCGACTGGGTTTGCTATGCCCTTCCCCGCGATATCGGGCGCGGACCCGTGGATGGGCTCGAACATCGACGGGTACTTCCTCTCCGGGTTCAGGTTGGCGCCTGCCGCGAGGCCGATGCTGCCCTGGATCGCCGCGCCTTCGTCGGTCAGGATGTCGCCGAAGAGGTTTGTGGCAACCACCACGTCGAACCATTCAGGCCTTGTGATGACATACATGGCAGCTGCGTCCACATGGACCTGCACGGCCTCGATGTCGGGGTAGTCCTTCGCCACGGCGTGGAACACCTCATCCCAGAAGACCATGCTGTAGTTGCAGGCGTTGGACTTCGTGACGGACACGACGCGCCTGGCCTTTTGTCTCTTCCTCGCAAGCTCGAATGCGTATCTCATCACCCGCTCCGTTCCCTGGCGGGTGAACACGTTGCTCTGGATCGCCACTTCGAACGGTGTCCCAACGTGGACCCTGCCTCCGACTCCCGAGTACTCACCCTCGGTGTTCTCGCGGATCACCACGAAGTCGATGTCTTCGGGCCCCTTGCCTATGAGGCGCCCGGGCACGCCCCGGAGGAGCTTGATGGGCCGGAGATTCACATACTGGTCGAAGGACTTGCGGATGGGCAGCAGGAGCCCCCAGAGCGAGACGTGGTCAGGGACGAGGCCCGGCGCCCCAACCGCGCCGAGGAGAATTGCGTCATAGTCCCGGAGCACGTCGAGGCCGCGCTCGTCCATCATTCTGCCGTTGCGCAGGTAATACTCGCAACCCCATGGGTACTCCGTGAAGCCGAGCGCGACTCCTCCGTGAACCTCCGAGGCAGCCCTCAGCACCTTGATGGCCTCCCGGGTGACCTCGGGTCCGATTCCGTCTCCTGGAATGACAGCCACACTCACCTTGTCCATACAAGCCCTCCAATCATATAGAGCACGCGAGCAGGTGCGGCCCAGCGAATTCGCTGCCCCTCCCAGACCTCCATCGGGTCTTGACTGTGCGACGAGGCTCCCGAACCGCCGCTTTCTAGAAGAGGATTCCCTCCGGCAGCGGCACGACCAGGAGCTTTGCGAACACGATGTAGAAGGCACCCACCTCGACTGCGATTATCGCGAGCGATGTTATAAGCGTCCTTGGCTTTCGCGCTACACCGTCTACAAGCAGCATCATGAGGAGGCATGCCAGAACCGAAGATACATAGAACCCCAAGTGCGGGATGAGGAACACCCAGACCACCATCAACGCGGCCGCGAGCCCCACTGCCCGCATACCACGGATATCCACGACCTCCCCGCCACCACGTCCTGTCCAGCTCTTCACGAGGAGCGCGGCCGAGAGGACCCCCAGCGCGATGATGACGGCTCTTGGAAACACCATGCCGAAGTTCGTGAGGTTGCCCATCTGTGTGCCGAATACGAGTGCAACCAGGAGCATCAAGATGGCTGCGACCCTGTCACTATTGAGCACTGAGACCCGCCTCCTTCCTCAGCCTGCGCCCTCCGGAGAGCAGCGGCCACGCCAGTGATGCGACGGTCATCAGGATGAGAATGATCGATATCGGGCGAGCGAAGAATATGAGCCACGGGATGGGTAGGGCCTTCGCCATTAGCGTCGCCTGCACGAAGCCTTCCTCTGCGAGCGGGCCCAGGATGAGACCCAGGACTATAGGGCCAGGATGGAAGCCCAACTGCTTCAGGAGATACCCTGCAAATCCGCAGGCAAGCATTACGCCGACGTCCGTCATGTTGTTCCTGATGGCGTACGACCCGAGGATGCTCAGGAACACTATGGACGGGACGAGATATCTGAGCGGCAGGCGTGAGACGAGGCGATGAAGCGCGGTGCCCATCACGAGACCCACTACGAGCATCATCAGAGTCGCGATGAAGAGCGAGAAGATGAAACCGTAGGTAATGTCCGCATGCACAGTGAAAAGCTCAGGACCAGGCCTCAGGCCCTGTATCAGGAGCGCCCCGTAGATGACCGCGTCAACAGGCGTTCCCGGGACCCCGAGAGTCAGGAGGGGAACAAGCCCGCCTCCAACCGTGGCATTGTTGGCGGTTTCCGTCGCCACGAGTCCATCGATGATCCCTGTTCCGAACTTCTCAGGGTACTTTGATACGCGCTGGGCCTCGTTGTAAGCCACGAGGTTCGCGATATTGCCCCCGGCACCCGGTATGATGCCGACGATCGTTCCGATGACGCTGGACCGCAAGAGGTTCCCTGGCATGGCAAGGACCTTCGTGGTTGTTTCCCAGATGACCCCGCGGCGCTTCTCGACCCGCACTGCCTCATAGGCCTTCGTCCCCTGACGCACCAGTGAGAGGACCTCAGGTATGCAGAACAACCCGATCAGCGCCCCGACAAGCTCAATTCCACCCTGCATCGACGGTCGCCCGAACGTGAATCTCACATCACCGCCGATGGGGGCTATGCCGATGGTGCTGATGAGAAGGCCGAACACGCCGCCGATGAGCCCTTTGAGGAGCGATTTCGATGCCAGGCTTGCTATTATGCTGAGACCGAAGATGCTGACCCAGAAGTATTCGGGAGGCCCGAACTTCAGTGCTACCTTTGCAAGCGGCGGTGCCAGGAACGCGAGCACCGCCACACCGAACAGGCCGCCTATCACAGAGGCGATCGTGGCGACGACTATGGCCTCCTGGCCACGCCCTGCTCTGGCCATTGGATACCCGTCGAACGTCGTCCCTATGGAGGACGGGGTGCCAGGTGTATTGATGAGTATTGCCGAAAAACTCCCGCCGTATATCGCTGACATGTATATGGCGCCCATGGTTGCAAGGCCGGAGATCGGCGACATCGTAAATGTGAAAGGGACTATGAGAGCCACAGCCATCGTGGCGGTCAGGCCTGGCAGCGCACCGGCCATGAGCCCGGCTACCGTACCTCCCAACATTAGAAGGAGGTTATTCGGGGTCAGGACCTGCGCAATCCCGCTGAACAAGACGTCCATATATCACCCTCCCATCGTGTAGCGAGACACTGGCAGCGGCGGCGCTGGGGCCGGGCCGGGGGGCTCAACTCGCCGCGGACCGGTCGGCCGCAGCCGCAGCCCCAGCCCTGGCCCTGAGTGGAGGGTTCCTTGGTCCTTCCCTGTTTGCCAGCGGCTGCCGGGTTGCCGGTGTTGCCCTCCGGGGACGGCGCGTGCGGTGAGCCTCGTTCGAATT